>CAZCTM010000007.1:0-70296 GCA_964501925.1 uncultured Zetaproteobacteria bacterium
AATGTGAGGCAACGTATCTGAACCTTCGGTTACATTTTTCAATGAGGCAACGCGGGGAAGCTCAAGCGCCGCTTGCGTCCGGAAATCTCAGAACGACCGTGCTCCGAGAATCTAGAAATGCTCCAGGGCATCCACCTTTTCCACAAGCTGTTTGACCGCAGACAACGAGGTATGCAGGGCCTTTTTCTCCTCGCTCGTCAGATCCAGCTCCATCACGGCCTCAACCCCGCCCCCTCCGAGGATGCAGGGGACACCCAGATAATAACCATGAACCCCGTATTCTCCCTCAAGATAGGCACAGCAGGGGAGAATGCGCTTCTTGTCCTTCAGAATGGCCTCCGCCATCTCCACAACCGCGGCGCCGGGGGCATAGAAGGCTGAACCGGTTTTCAGGTAAGCAACAATTTCCGCACCACCATTGGCGGTCCGTTCGCAGATCGCATCAACCTTCTGCTTGCTCAGAAGCTCGGTGATGGGGATGCCGGCCACCGTCGAGTAACGCGGTAGCGGCACCATTGTGTCACCATGCCCACCCAGCACAAAGGCTGTCACATCCTCGATGGAGACGTTGACCTCCTCCGCAATAAAGGCGCGCATGCGTGCGGAGTCAAGCACGCCAGCCATGCCGATGACCCTTTGCTTGGGAAAACCGGAGACCTGCTTGGCGGTATATACCATGGCATCAAGCGGATTGGTTACCACAAGAATGACGCAGTCAGGGGAATATTTTATGATCCTGCTCGTGACCTCCGCCACGATCTTCACGTTCGTGGATAACAGGTCATCCCTGCTCATCCCCGGTTTGCGGGCGATACCGGAGGTGATAATGACCAGATCCGAGTTGGCCGTGTCCTCGTAATCCCGGGTTCCGGTCAGGAACGCATCGTATCCCAGAATCGGAGAGGCCTCATACATATCCAGCGCCTTGCCCTGGGGTAATCCATCTACAACATCCACGAGAACGATGTCACCCAGTTCCCGCTGGGCTGAAAGGAATGCGGCTGTGGAACCGACATGGCCGGCACCAATCACGCTTACCTTCTTCCGCTGAAACGCTGGCGCATTCTTGCCAAGAATCCCGGACCATCTCATGCGAACCTCCTTTTTTCTTAACATAGACTTGCCATTGGTGTTTGTCGAACGTGGAATACAAGTATGTCATGCCGGCAAATCGGGAAGCTTCCCGACGAGATTATCCAGATATGCAAACGCCTGCAGGCTGCAGGTGGCCACTCCTATCTGGTGGGCGGGTGTGTTCGGGACCTCCTTCTGGGCGGGCACCCCAAGGATTTTGATCTGGAGGTGTACGGGCTTGGCAAACATGAACTGGAGGAGTTGCTTTCCGGCATCGGACGTTCGGAATCTGTCGGGAAATCGTTTGGGGTGATCAAGCTCTGGCTGAATGAGCTCGAAGTCGATGTTGCTCTGCCACGTTGCGAATACAAGATCATGCCCGGACACCGTGGTTTCGAGGTGAAATTTGACCCGAACATGGATCCACGCGAGGCCAGCAGACGACGGGATTTCACCATCAATGCCATGATGTTCGATCCCATCTCCCGCCGGCTTCTTGACCATCATGGTGGCCGCCATGATCTGCAGACCGGCAGGCTGAGACATGTCTCGCCGGCCTTCAGCGAAGATCCCCTGCGCGTGTTAAGGGGAATGCAGTTTGCAGCCCGCTTCAGGCTGAAGCTGGACAAGGAAACGGCCCTGCTTTGCAAAAAAATGCTTGATGAGGCGAAAAATCTGGCCATTGAACGAATCTGGCAGGAATGGTGGAAATGGGCCATGGCACCTTACCCGTCCTATGGACTGAGGATGCTGCGTGAAAGTGGCTGGCTGGCAATCTACCCCGAGATTGAAGCCCTCATCGGCTGCCCTCAGGAACCCCGATGGCACCCCGAAGGGGATGTCTGGAATCACACCTGTCTGGTCGTGGACAATGCGGCCAGGATATCCACGCGTTACGGCTGGCATGGCGAGCGAAGGCTCGCGTTTGTGTTTGCCGCACTTTGCCATGATTTTGGGAAACCCATCACAACCCTGAAGGATTCAGCAGGCCACATCCGCTCACCCGAGCATTGTCAGGAGGGCCTTCTTCCTGCTGCATCTTTTCTAAAACGTATCGGGGCTCCACAGTATCTGTGGCCGCTGATCGAGCCACTGATCAGAGAACACATCACCCACATGCATGGTGAGGCGACGCCGCGAGCCGTGCGCCGGCTGGCTCATCGTCTGGAACCGGCAGACATTGAGCTCTGGGAGGCCCTTGTTGAAGCCGACGCATCGGGACGATCCCCGCATCCACCCTGTCGGCCAGCCCTGCCCTGGCTTGAACAGGCCAGGAAAATGGCCAGTGAACGGGGCAAACCCAAACCGATTGTGGGAGGAGACATGCTGATACGGCTTGGAGTCAAACCGGGACCGGAGATGGGAAAGATCATTGCCGAAGCCTATGAGGCGCAACTGGATGGCAAAATCCACGATGACGCATCGGCAGAGGCATGGTGCAGAGAGCACCTGGATAACCTATAATCCCATAGGAAACAGGAGGAAGCCATCTCCATTCAGCTTTCTGCAAAAGTGATGGACAGGCAGGGCCACCTAGTTGGCCACATCCACAGACTGATTGCCAATCAGACCAGCCGACAAATTGAGGCCGCCATCCTGCAACTGGAAAATGGACGCGAAGTCGTTGTTCCTGCCACAACATTCTCGGAGCTTGGTGAAGGCTCTCTTCTGCTCGAATGCAGCGACAAAACACTTGCCACGATGCCCACATTTGATCGAACCAGGTTTTATCCCCTACACCCCGTGGAATGGCAGGAGGAATGGGGAGCGGTTCAGGGAGAAATACTGTCGCTCTACCCGCCGCTCGATCGTGATGAAAGAAGCCGCCGCCGCTTTATCCTGGCCAGTCTGGCCATCATGGGTGCCATCGCAGCAAGTCTTGCCTATCCGGTCTTCCGCTATCTGGTTCATCCCTTAACCAAGGCCGCACCACGTTTATGGGCGGCCTTGAAACTGCGCACCAGGCTGAAAGACGACTCGCCTGTCTTCATTCCCTATACCGTGGAACGGGTGGAGGGATATCTTGAAGAGACCATCACCAAGGGCGTATGGGTGATCAAGCCATCCCCGGCACTGGCCAGCAAGATCGCATCACGAAGGGAAAATATGGAGTTCCCCCAGGTTGGATGGGCCAATAAACCCACGGATCCGGTCGCATTCGCCACCAAATGCCCTCATCTGGGCTGCAATGTGCGCTGGGTTGCGGAAGAAGGACATTTTATCTGTGCCTGTCATAACAGCCATTTTCAACTGGATGGAAGCGTGATTTCCGGTCCTGCGCCCAGGGGGATGGACACCTTGCCGGTACGTACGGACCGTGGTCAGCTGGAAGTGATGGACATGGAATTCCGTGCCGGCATCAAGGAAAAGAAGCGATCGGCATGAAAAAGACAACGCGGCTCTACCGTTGGCTGGATGAGCGTCTGGCGCTGTCCGCATTATCGGACTTCTTCCTCAATGAGCCCATGCCAGGCGGTGCCTCAGTATGGTATGTGTTTGGCTCGGGACTTGTGTTCCTTCTCATCATGCAGGTGCTCACCGGCATCCTGCTGCTTTTCTATTATGCCCCGACGATGGATCACGCCTGGGAATCCATCCGTTATCTGATGGATGAGGTACCCTTCGGCTCTTTCATCCGGGGCTTGCATCACTGGGGTGCATCCCTTCTGATCGTGATTGCGGTATTCCATATCTCCCAGGTTTTTGTCTGGGGTGCATACAAGCGGCCGCGTGAATTAACGTGGCTGGCGGGGCTCTTTACCTTTGCCTGCGTGCTTGGTTTTGCTTGGACCGGTTATCTCCTGCCCTGGGACCAGCTCTCCTATTGGGGTACCATGGTGGGCACGGAAATCATCGGTACCATTCCGTTCGCGGGTGAGGCCATCGCCACTTTTCTGAAGGGGGGTGGTTCCATTGGTGCCCAGACCCTGTCCCGCTTCTTTGCCCTGCATATTTGGGTTCTGCCAGCCTCCCTCTTCACAGTTGTGGCCCTTCATCTCTATCTGTTCCGGAAACAGGGGGTGGCCGGACCCTTTGCCGGAAATGCCGACCTGCTTGAACAGCGCAAGACCTTCTTCTTCCCGCGCCAGTTTTTTATTGATGTCGTCTTCGCGTTACTGCTGTTTGTTGCTCTTGTGTGGCTTGCGTGGGCTTATGCCCCTGAACTGCGCTCGCCGGCCAACCCGGCGGTCTCGCCTGCCCATGTCGCCCCCGAATGGTATTTCCTTTTCCTCTACCAGTTGCTGAAATACTTTCCCCAGGACTGGATTGTGGTCGGGACAGTCGTTATCCCCGGCTCAATGGCCCTGTTGCTCATCACCCTTCCGTTTTACGACCGTCGTCCCGAGCGCCATCCTCTTAAAAGATGGCGGGCACTTGCCGCTTATTTCTCCGGCCTGTCCGTGATTGTTTTGCTCACCTATCTGGCCATCATCGAGGCGCCGGAGACGCTGGCGGTGGATACTGAGCTGGCAGCCAAGGGCAAACGCCTCTATGCCGATGCAGGATGCAGTGCCTGCCATGCCATCCATGGTGAAGGAGGGACTATGGGGCCTGATCTCAGCTACGAAGGCCTGGCCGGCCGGTCGCCTGACTGGATACGCGGCCATTTTCGTGCTCCACAGCGGTATGTTGAGGGCTCGGTCATGCCGTCAGCCCAGGATCTGGATCTCAGTGAAGACGACATCGAGGCCCTAACCCATTACATGTTCAGCCTGAAATGAGGTCACCGATGAAATCACTTCACCTGCTGATGCTTGCCATGATCATGATACCGTTACCCCTGTGGGCTGTGGATGGCAAATCCATTTACATGCGTGAATGTGCTGCCTGTCATGGAAGGGATGGTTCGGCCCAAACAAAACTGGGTAAACGATTGAAACCTCCGGCGCGGGATTTGCGTCCCAAGATTCTAAGCTCTAAGGAAATTCGCCGCGTTATCTTGCTCGGCAGGAAGAAAACCGGCATGCATGCCAGAAAGGAAAGACTCACCGACGATGAAATCTCCGCCCTGGTTACCTTTATCCTCTCCCTTCCCTACACCGCCAATCCGGCCAATGGTCGCAGGATCTTCGCGGGCAAGTGTGCCCGCTGCCATGGAAAACATGCCACAGGTCAAGGCCTTCCAAAGGCGCCCAACCTGCTGCTGTCGGAGCTCTCGGATATCGCCATGGCTGAGATCATTCGCCACGGTCATCCAGGTACCGTCATGGGAGGCATGAAGGCAGAGCTGAGCAACGCGGACATTGCTGACATGATCGCCTGGCTGCGGCTACTCCGATACGGTCTGGATCATTGAGCTCCAATCTTCAATTGACCGGGAAGCACGTGCAGCCTAGTTTTTGCGCCGCACTCAAGCCTTGAGCAGGAGCATATTCCATGCCCAGATATAAGCGGTTTTATGATATCTCCGTTAGTGAAAAAATCCTCGACAGCATGTTTCTTATTGCGATCGGCATGGGATACCTGTTTGCCATGGCGCACCTTTACTACAGCCATCAGGGACGCGATGGCAAACCGGGCCTGTCTGTGGAGGATGTCCGGATTGCCTATTACGGATTGCACCAGCAAACAAGACTGGGCGCAGCCCTGAACGGCTCCATGGGTAACAATCTGGAATACCCCGAACAGAAGGAAATCATCTTTCAGTGGATTGAAAACGGGACGGATGTGGACGAATTCAACGCCAGGGTGGCACCTATCCTAAGAGACAATTGCATCATGTGCCATTCCGAGGCATCCGGCATGGGCCTTCCTCCGCTAACCAACTATGAGGAGGTCAAGGAACTGACCAAAATGGACACGGGGGCATCCATCCAAAGCCTGGTGCGTGTTTCTCACATCCACATGTTTGGCATTGCCTTCATTCTTTTCCTTGTCGGCCGCATTTTCATCCTCTGTGAGATGCCCGTTATCGTGAAACGCATTACTGTAGCTATCCCCTTTATAGCCATGCTGATTGACATCATCTCATGGTACATTACAAAGATCATCCCGGAGTTTGCCGTTGTCGTGGTGATTGCAGGCGCACTCATGGGCGTTTCATTCGGCACGCAGATTTTGGTCAGCCTGTATCAGATGTGGTTCTATAAACCCAAGGTGGTGCCAGTTGAAATGTAGCCGAAAACGCCACAGGGGGATTTTTGATCGGAAAGGGAAATATTTGCATCGCATTTTTCTGATAAACTAGTAACATCAAGTCAGTAGAAGGGGGTATAGTATGAGCAAGCTACTCGTCATTACATGGTTGGCCATTTTTCTATTGGGCTTCTCCAGTCCGGCCTTTGCTGATATCAACGCTGAAGCCTTATTCGCAAAGAAATGCAAGATGTGTCATGCCCTGGACAAGAAGAAGACCGGCCCGGCCGTCAGGGACATGAAAACTGATCCGGAGAAACTCAAGGAAGTCATTGCCAATGGCCGCAAGCTGATGCCGAAATTCGGGAAGAAGCTGAGCAGTGACGAGATCAGCGCTCTGGCAGAATACATAGTGTCAAAGATCCCCGGCGCCAACCCTTGCGCCGCAGGTAACCCTTGCGGAAAATAATCATGCGAATGATAGGGAGATCATGATGCGAAAACTCTTACACCCAGGAGCTGTGGCTATAATGATGCTGGTAATGCCGGCGATATCGCAGGGTTCATCCCTGGATCAGGAAATACTGGATGGAAAGGCCCTGTTTGAAGCCAACAAGTGCGACTCCTGCCATGGCAAGGATGGCAAGGTCACAAAATACGGCAGGAAGTTAAAGCCATTCCCGGCCCGGGATCTCTCCGCACTGGCGGGGCGTGTCTCCCGCGATGAACTGCGCCGGATCATTACGTATGGGGTCCATAAAACGTCCATGACTTCGAAAAAGTATACCCTCGACCCGCTGGAAATCGAGGCCATCATTGACTACATCTATACGCTGAAATACGAGCCGGATCTGGCGAACGGGAAAAAGCGGTTCAAGGAAGTCTGCGCCTCATGCCATGGCGTCGACGGTCGGGCCAATACAGGTCTGGGCGCAAAGAATCTGGTGTACAGCAAACTGAGTCTGGAACAGATCGTACACACCATGCGCTACGGCCGCCCGGGCACACTGATGACAAGCAAGCGTCATCAATTGACCAATACGGAGATTGCTGATATCGCCAGTTACGTCATGTCGCTGAGATATGTGGGAGATCCTGGCCGCGGCAAGAAGCTTTATGCCTCAAGCTGCAAGTCATGCCATGCAACACCACGGGACATCAAGCTGATCGGCAATGCCGCCCAACCGGTCAAACTCATCTCGGAAGTGGATGATCATGTGCTTGATTTGCGCATTCGGCACGGACGTCACGTAACACGTGCCGGTGAGAAGGTAAGCAAGCTGACCCCGGATGACGTGCAAGACATCATCGCCTACCTGCGTCAAGAAACAAAGTGAGTCCCAGTAGGAACGCCGGCCCCTGTGGTCCCGCAGGGGCGGCGCCCGTTTTCAATCTTGATCTCATCCGCAAATACGACAAGGCCGGCCCACGTTACACCTCATATCCGACCGCGCCCATGTTCCATACCGGCATTGGGGCGGATACCTATCGCCAATGCCTTGAACAGGCCGGCAGGAAGGATGCGCCGTTATCCCTGTACATCCATATCCCCTTCTGTGACACCGTTTGTTACTACTGCGGATGCAGCAAGATTGTCACAAAACAGCGTGAGAGGGCCTCACCCTACCTGGAGGCGATCATCAAGGAGATTGACCTCCTGGCAGAGGCCATTGGCCGCGGGCGGGAAGTGGCCCAGCTCCACTGGGGTGGGGGAACCCCGACTTTCCTGAACGATCACCAGATCCGAAGATTGGCGGACCATCTGCACAAGCGATTCCCGTTTGCCCCGGACACGAAGGGGGAATACGGCATTGAGGTTGATCCCCGGGAATGTGGGGAATCCACCATCAAGGTTCTGCGAGAATCGGGGTTTAACCGCCTTTCCATGGGAGTGCAGGACTTTGATCCTGATGTGCAAAAGGCCGTCAACCGTATTCAATCCAAGGAAGAGACCCTGCGCGTCCTGAACCAGGCACGTGAGGCCGGCTTTGTATCCATCAACATTGACCTGATGTACGGACTCCCCCTGCAGAGTGTTGAAAGCTTTGATCGGACGTTATCCACCATCATTGAATTCTCGCCCGACAGAATCGCCCTGTTCAACTATGCTCATCTGCCGCACATGTTCATGCCCCAGCGCCGAATCAACCCTGAAGACATCCCGGCACCGGAAGTGAAGCTGGCCATTCTCAGGCACAGCATCCAGCGCCTCCTGGATGCAGGTTATGTCTTCATCGGTATGGATCACTTTGCCAAACCGGACGATGAGCTGGCCGTCGCCCAGAGGCGGGGGCTTCTGTACCGTAACTTCCAGGGATACAGCACCCATGGGGATGCGGATCTTCTGGGACTGGGAATCACGTCCATCGGATACGTGGAAGGAACCTTCTTCCAGAACCTCAAGGATCTGGAATCCTATTATGCGTGCATCGACAAGGGAGAATTCCCCATTCTGCGGGGCTATCAGCTCACGGATGAGGATCATTTGCGCCGTTTCGTGATCATGCGCCTGATGTGCGACTTTGAGCTCAATTATTCCCAGGTGGAAGAGCGGTTCGGGATCAGCTTCCGGGAACATTTTTCCGAGGAAATGGATGATCTTGGGGACATGGCGTCTGACGGCCTTATCGCCCTAACGGACGAAGGGCTCCAGATCCTCCCGCCCGGTCATCTTCTGATCCGCAACATTGCCATGGTCTTCGATGAACACCTGCGAAAGAAATCGGGCGAGGTGAAATTCTCCCGGCTTATCTAGGGCCGGCCATCCGACCGGAAGGATCTCATGACCTTCCTCATCGTTTCAAGACGTCAATAGCTCTTCTTGAATTCGGTGTGATGACAGGAAGGGCATGGAGGAATGCGACCCGTTTGCTTGAAATGGATCTGTTTACCGCATGATGTGCAGGTAAGGGTACCGGCACTGGTAATCTCTCCGGAGTGGTAGAGCAATGCCTTATCCGCCATGCTCGCCAGGTTTGACAAGGCACTGCCGGTCATGTCCAGAAGGGAGGACAGGGAGGCGAGGACACCTGCGCCAAGGCGTGAAGGATTGAGCCGCTTGCTGGCCTCCTCACTGAGGATGCGCGCATATTCGGAGGCCTCCTGCATAAGGTCGCGTTCAAGAAACGCCTTGAGTTTCTTGCCCTGCTCTTCGCTGAAGGCACCTGCCGCCGTCAGCTGCTGCCGTGCCTTCTCCAGGGTAGCCTGGGCAACCTCGGCACTTTTTTCCGCCCCGGCGTCAAACAGCTCCCTGAAACGGGCAGCCAGCCGGTCGTACTGGTCTTCAACCGGTTCTTCACTCCCGTTTCCATCGCTCATGTGATCAATAATAGCGCCGCCAAACCCGGAGCAGCTGAGTTTTGTTGCGCCCTCCATTAAGCGTTCAAAATCGTAGGTAACCGTCTTTGCAGCAATCGCTCCGGTAATCCCCCTGATAATGAGATCCGCTGCCTCCGTCCAGCCGATATAGCGGAGCATCATCTCGCCGGAAAGGATCACGGATGAAGGATTCACCATGTCCTTGCCGGCATACTTGGGTGCCGTACCATGCGTCGCCTCAAAGATCGCATGTCCACTCACATAATTGATATTGGCCCCCGGCGCAATTCCGATCCCGCCTACCTGAGCCGCCAAGGCGTCTGAGATGTAGTCACCGTTCAGATTCAGGGTTGCAATCACATCAAACTCCGAGGCTCGGGTCAGCACCTGCTGAAGAGTGATATCAGCGATCGCATCCTTGATGATGATGCCGTTGGGAAGTCTGCACCAGGGTCCGCCATCCATCTCGACAGCGTCGAATTCACGCTTTGCCAGCTCATATCCCCAATTGCGGAAGGCCCCTTCGGTAAATTTCATGATATTGCCCTTGTGCACGAGGGTGACGGACTTGCGCTGATTATCGATCGCATACTGGATGGCGGCGCGTACCAGCCGTTCCGTTCCTTCGCGGGAAACGGGCTTAATGCCGATGCCGGATGTCTCGGGAAACCGGATCTTCGTCACACCCATCTGCTCCTGGAGAAACCGGATCACCTGTCTGGCCTCCTCCGAACCAGCCTCCCATTCAATGCCTGCATAGATGTCTTCCGAATTCTCACGGAAGATCACCATGTCCACATCTTCCGGGTGCTTGACCGGTGAGGGAACCCCGGGAAAATACTTGACCGGCCTCAGACACACGTAGAGATCAAGGATCTGGCGCAAGGCCACATTCAGGGAACGTATGCCCCCGCCCACCGGTGTGGTCAGTGGACCCTTGATACCAATCAGATAGTCCCTGAAGGCCTGCAATGTTTCTTCCGGGAGCCAGGCATCATCCGTCTGGCCGTACATCTTCCAGGCCTTCTCGCCCGCAAAAACCTCCATCCAGGCTATCTTCCGTTTGCCTCCGTAGGCCTTTGAAACAGCAGCATCCAGGACCCTCCGGGCGGCCGCCCATATATCTGGCCCCGTGCCATCCCCTTCAATAAAGGCGATAATGGGCTGATCGGGAACCGAAAGCTTGCCGTCCTCCTCCATGCGGATTTTTTCACCATTCTCTGGAATGCGAATATGTTTAAAACTCATATCATCCTCTCCACTTGCTGATTTGCATTTCTCACGATGGGAGAATTCCCAGAGTGACGGGTCTATTCGACCTGCTGTTTGATCCTGGCTGCCCGTTGTGCCTCACGTTTGGCGTCAAGGGCCTTCCTGCGCGCCCGTTCGTAATGATTCTCTTCCATGGCCTTTGCGGCCTCCTGCAGAGAGGCCTCGGCACTTTCCAGTATCTCGGAAGATTTTCCCTTGTCCGGGAGTTCACGCGCGGCAGCTATGGCGGCCCTTGCCTCCGCCATCTCCTGCACCGGAGGCTTCATGGCACAGGCTGCCAGAAGCACAAAAATAACGGCAAACAGGAACCTCATACCGCTAGGCTCGGTCCTGGCCAGTTACTTGTCAAACCACCGTTCGTCTGAGACGCAGCCCAAGTTCACGCAATTGCGACTCGTCCACACTCGATGGAATTTCACACATCAGATCAGCCGCCTTCTGGGTCTTAGGAAAGGCAATCACATCCCGTATGGAGTCCGCCCCGATCATCAGGGCCAGGATGCGGTCAAGACCAAACGCCAGCCCCCCATGGGGAGGCGCACCATATTTCAGGGCGGTCAGCAGGAAACCGAACTTGGACTGGGCCTCATCCTCAGAAATGCCCAGTGCTTCAAACACCCTCCGCTGAACCTTCGGGTCATGGATACGAATGGAACCACCCCCGATCTCCGTCCCGTTCCAGACCAGATCATAGGCCTGAGAACGCGCTTTCAGAGGATCCTGTTCGAGCAGGTCCAGGTCCTCCATCACCGGTGCCGTAAAAGGATGATGCAGTGCCTCCAGGCGCTTCTCATCCGCATTCCATCCAAACATGGGAAAATCAACGACCCACACAAAACGGTTCTCATTCTCTTTCACCATGCCGAGGTCATGACCGATTTTCACTCGCAGGTGCCCAAGTGAATCATTGACCACCTTGCGGTCTCCAGCGCCAAAGAACAGCAGATCCCCGCTCACTGCATCACAGGCGTTCAGGATTTCCGCCAGCGAATCCTCGGAAAGGAATTTCACAATGGGAGACTGCAATCCTTCAGGGATCTTCGAGGCATCATTCACCTTGATCCATGCCAGACCCCTGGCGCCATAAATTCCAACGAAATCCGTGTATTCGTCAATCTGCTTGCGGGTCAGCCGGGCACCCCCCGGAACCCTCAGAACCTTGACCAGCCCCCCATGGTCGGCCGGCTGTCTGAAGACCTTGAACTCCACATTCTTCATCAGACTGGTGATATCCACGTGTTCAAGGTCAAAGCGTGTGTCCGGCCGATCCAGCCCGTAACGACGAATCGCCTCATGATAATTGATTTGGGGAAATGGCAACGACAGTTCGATATCCGTACCCGCCCGGAACATGGCGGCAATCAGCCCTTCGGCACAGGACATCACCTCCTCGGCATGGACAAAGGACATCTCCAGATCGATCTGGGTGAATTCCGGCTGGCGATCGGAACGCAAGTCCTCATCCCGAAAGCAGCGGGCGATCTGATAATAACGGTCCATTCCCGCCACCATCAGCAACTGCTTGAAAATCTGGGGGCTCTGGGGCAGGGCATAAAACATGCCGGGATGCGTGCGGGAGGGCACCAGATAGTCCCTCGCCCCCTCAGGGGTGGATTTGTTCAGGATGGGGGTCTCTATCTCGAGAAACCCGTGTTCATCGAGATAGTTTCTGGCCGCATGGGTCACCCTGTGCCTGAGGATCATATTGGCCTGCATTCTTGGACGTCGCAGATCCAGATACCGGTACTCCAGACGGTGCTGCTCACCCACATCGCACTGATCCTCAATAAGAAAAGGCGGGGTTTCAGACTGTCCCAGGCAACGGATGCGGGTGGACTTGATTTCGATGGCGCCCGTCTCCAGCCTGGGGTTAACCGTTTCCGGACTCCTGGGAATCACCTCACCATGGACCTCGACGACATCCTGATGACGCAGGCCATGGGCCGTGGCATGAACCTCTTCCGTGTCCGGATGAGCGACCACCTGTACGAGACCGGTTCGATCACGCACATCCAGGAAAACAACGCCACCATGATCGCGCTTGGTTTGTACCCAGCCACAGAGACGAACGGTCTGGCCGATTTGCCTGGCTGTAAATGTGCCACAATACGTGCGCTGCATGGATAATTACACCCCCATTAGGAAAGGCGGTGCAGCTTACCGATCCTGCGAATATCAAGCAAAGGGTTCCTTGCCCTAATCATCCCCGGAAGCAGGCAGGGCAGGTCCGGATCAGGCGCCTGTGATGTAACTCTTCAGCTGAGCGATCAATTGCTCCTTTTCCTCGATCATCAGGGCCACCATATCCCGCAACGAAACAATTCCAACAAACTCTTCACCATCAAACACAAGAAGATGGCGGCAGCGATGCTCCTTCATCAGCTCCAGACATCGGCTTGAGGTTTCATCCGGACGCACCTTCACGACATCGGGATGCATGGCATTCTTGACCTTCACCGCTGCCGGATCCCGTCGCTCCCCCACCACCTTCATCAGATCGCGTTCGGTGAACAACCCTTTCACGCCAGCAGGACTGGTGATCACAACCGAACCCACAAACTTCTCATACATGAGAATCGTGGCCTCAAGGACGGTCCGGTTTTCATCAATCGTCAATACAGTGTGTTCAATCTTTGAGGTGATTTTCATATCCATCTCCCTCCCTTTCCTACCTCAAATAAAGCCCGCGAACCATTGGTCAGAAGCTCACGACAGGAGCGATACCAGGCTGGCCCAGGGGCGAATGTAGCACGATCCTGTTACAATGTCGCACCCCATCAATGTGAAAGTCCGATGACCAGATCCACCGCCTTTTCAAGCTGTTCAGGGGCATTGTAAAAATGGGGAGAGAAACGGATTCCCCCGCCACGGACTGCACAAATGACACCCCGACTGATCAGGTATCGCTGCAGGGCATGCAGATCCCCTGCCCTTCGGTGACGAAAGGTGACGATGCCGGCATAACGTCCCGACTCGAACGGGGTTAACAATTCAAGTTCCGGTTCCTGACGGATCCGTTGCATGAGTGTTTCCGCATGCCCGAGAACCGCGTGCTCAATCTGCCTGATCCCGACTTCCTCGATCAGGGAGAGGCTGGCATTCAGGCCATGGATACCAAGCATGTTGGGGCTGCCAGGCTCAAACCTGCGGGCACCTTTTGCCACCTCCCAATCCAGGCGTTCAAAATCGCCGGCGTACCTTACCATGTGCCAACCGAACTGCCGCAGCTCCAGTTTTTCCCTTGCTTCAGGCCTGGAATAGAACACTGCCAGCCCCTCAGGACCCAGCATCCATTTGTGGCCATCTGCGACAATGAAATCGGCATGGCAGGCCTGGGCGTCCATGTGCATGGCGCCCAGGCTCTGGATGGCATCGACACAGAACAGGATTCCCTCACCTTTGCAGAAGTCCCCCAACCTGTTCAGATCAAGCCGAAGGCCGGTTCCATACTGGACCGAGCTGACCGAGACCAGCCTTGTCCGTCCATCACAAAGCCTGATGATCGCTTCCTCGGGTGATGCATCTTCACAAAGCCCGGCCTTCCTGGTCTGGACCCCGAACCTTTCAAGGGATTCCCAGACGATGCGGTTGGAGGGAAACTCCTGATCAGTGAGGACAACGTTGTCGCCGGACCGCCAATCCAGACCATAGGCAATCAATGACAACCCTTCGGACGTGTTTTTGACCAGTGCCACATCATCGGGGCTTTCGGCACCAAGCAGACGCTGCAAACGACCCTTAAGCTCCGTCTCCACCCCAAGCCAGCGGGGATAATGCGTCGCACCCAGCAACATGTTTTCATCCGCAAAGGCCTTGACTGCCTCGGAGGTACGTTTGGGCCAGGGAGCAACAGCGGCATGGTTCAGATAGATCAGGTTTTTTCGCTGCGGAAATTCGGGATGCGGGTTCATGAACTCCTCTCGCCAAGCCAGGCACGCGCACGCATGGGAAGCCGATCACGATTTTCCCGGGTTACCTGCCAGATTTCCGCATCCTGCCGGCCCTTGGCCTCGGCGATGAACCCATGGCCCCTCTCGGCAATCGTGGCAACCATCGGAATTCCGGAATCCATCAGCCGACGCATGGTCTTAACAAAAGCATCTGACATGCATTCCATCCTGCCAATCTCGTCAACCAGATAAAGATGTGCATAATCATCCGGGTTGAATATTGATTGTAACATCTTTTCAAAATCATGGAGATTGACACCATATTTCCCGACGCGATGTGGCCCATCAAATCTCACGTGGGCAAGCATCATGGTTTTACCGGTAAAGTCCACAAGCTCGAACCCCTGTCGAGCCCCGGAGGATCGGACCTCCCGTGTGTAGAAGCCACCGATCCGTTTTCCATGCAGCAGTCGGCGAAGTTTTCGTATCACGGTTGTCTTTCCTGCACCGGGAACACCGGTCAGCAAGAGCACGTTTTTCACAGAGACGATTCAGCATGAATCGTTGGCAAGAGGCAAGAGCCATCACCCCGTCAGACCGCCCTCCATCCCTGCCAATCTCTGTCTTGCTGGAAGAATAGAAATGCGGGATCAGGATTGCGTTCACTTCCTCCAATGGGCCCTGCCTAGGCTGCATTTGCAGTGGAAGGGCTACCGCAGGGTCCGCAGGCTGGTCTGCAAGCGCATCAGCCGACGCATGCGGGTATTGGGGTTGCAGGATATTCGATCCTATCGCGCCTTTCTTGAAGCGGATGAAGATGAATGGGCTGTCCTGGATTCCATGTGCCGTATTTCGATCTCGCGCTTTTTTCGCGACAGGGGGGTCTTCACCCATCTTGAAACAGAAATCCTCCCCCGGCTTGCAAGATCGCATTTCCGCAAACAGAAAAGAACATTGCACTGCTGGTGCGCGGGGTGCGCCTCAGGTGAGGAGGCTTACAGTCTGTTGCTGCTCTGGAAGATGAAACTGGAGCCCGGATTTCCAGGTGCTGGCATCCGGATTGTGGCCACGGACAGCGATCCGCATCTGCTTGAACGTGCGCGTATCGCCTGTTATCCGTTCAGTAGCGTGAAAAACCTGCCCCCCGAATGGCTTGCGGAGGCATTCATTCGGTCGAATGGCGGCTATTGCCTGCGAGAGGAATTTAAACACGATATCGTTTTCATGGAGCAGGATATCCGCCAGGAGGTTCCGGACAGGCTCTTTGATCTCGTTTTGTGCCGGAACATGGCCTTCACCTATTTCGATGAAACGGTTCAGTTGAAAGTACTCGAGACGATCCGGCAAAGCTTGCGCCCGGGCGGAATCCTTGTTTTAGGAAGCCACGAATCTCTTCCCGGCACTGTCACGGGGATTGTTCCTCGCTCCAAGAAATACAGAAGTTTCAGCGTCACTGACCTGTAAACCCAGCCCCAGGCCGGGCAGATCACCCCAATAGCGGCGCGATCACCAGCGAAACAATGGCCATGACATTGATCAGGATGTTCATGGACGGGCCGGAGGTGTCCTTAAACGGGTCACCAACCGTGTCGCCCACCACGACGGCCTTGTGGGTATCTGAGCCCTTACCGCCCAGATGCCCCTTCTCCACATATTTCTTGGCATTATCCCAGGCTCCGCCCGCATTTGCCATGGTCAGGGCCAGACATACGCAACCGACAAGGGCGCCTGCGAGCATGCCGCCCAGGGCTGCCGCTCCCAGACCAAAGCCAACGATCACGGGGGCCGCCACTGCCAGCACGCCCGGAAGAATCATCTTCTTCAGGGCTGCTGTCGTGGCGATATCCACGCATCGTGCGGTATCCGGCTTCGAGGTCCCCTCAAGCAGGCCGGGGATCTCCCTGAACTGGCGGCGAATTTCCTTGATCATCTCGAAGGCGGCGTCACCCACGGCCGTCATCGTGATGGAGGCAACCAGATACGGGAACACGCCACCAATGAAAATGCCGATGATGACGAGTGGGCTGTTGAGTTTCATGACAAATCCCTGGACGTGCAATCCGACGGTTTCCGCATACGCGGTGATGATCGCCAGGGCCGCCAGAGCTGCTGCACTGATGGCGAACCCCTTGCCGATGGCTGCCGTCGTATTCCCCATCTCATCCAGCGAATCGGTAATCTTTCGGGTCTCGGCACCGTAACCGGCCATTTCTGCAATGCCTCCAGCATTGTCCGCTACCGGACCATAGGCATCGATGGCCATGGTAATGCCCACTGTGGCCAGCATTCCGACAGCAGCGATACCCACGCCGTACAGACCACAGAGATGGGTCGAAATAAAGATCACGGCGCAGATGGTCAGCATCGGTATGGCCACGGACTGCATGCCGATGGCCAAACCCGTAATCATGACGGTTGCCGCCCCGGTCTCGCCCGACTTGGCAATATGGCGTACCGGTGGCCCCCCCGTATAGTACTCGGTAATCAGACCAACAATGATGCCGCCGATGGCACCCACCAGAACCGCACCCCAGACACTCGCGGCAACGCCCACACCGGTGATGACAAAATAGGAGGAAATAATAAACAGCACGGCGGCTCCGACCGTGCCGATGCGAAGGGCCACATCCAGGGCCTTGTCTGAATTCATCTTGACCAGCCAGATGCCAAGTATGGAACACACCAGGCCAGCGGAGGACAGTGCCAGGGGCAGAAACATCAAAGCCTGCCGCTGGCCATATGGGTCGATGATGTCGGCAGCCATGGTTGAGGCCATGGCAATGGTGGCGATCATGGCCCCGCAGTAGGACTCGAAGATATCCGAACCCATGCCGGCCACATCCCCCACATTGTCACCTACATTGTCGGCGATCACCCCTGGATTTCTCGGATCATCCTCCGGGATACCGGCCTCGATCTTACCCACCAGGTCCGCACCGACATCCGCACTCTTGGTGAAGATCCCACCACCAACACGGGAGAACAGGGCAACGGAGGAGGCCCCCATGCCAAAGCCATGGATGGCATGTGCCGTTTCCGGATCACCGCCAAAGACAAGATACAGGCTCCCCAGCCCCAACAGACCCAGGGCTGCAACGGTCAGACCCATAATGGAGCCTCCAAAGAAGGCGACCCGCAAGGCATGGGCAGCCCCTCCCTGATGAGCGGCGACGGTTGTACGGACATTGGCCTGAGTGGCGGAGAACATGCCAAAGTAACCCGCCGAAGCAGAACTGATGGCCCCCACGAGGAAGGCCAGCGTCGTATTCCAGCCAAGCGGTGAAACAAACAGCGCGATGGCCACCACCGCCACAAAGATGACGAGTATCGAATACTCCCGTTTCATGAATGCCATGGCGCCGATATGGATCTGCTCGCCAATCTCAGCGACCTTTCCTTCACCCGCAGGTTCTTTCTTTACGGAGATGTAAATGTAAAGCGCAACGCTTAAGCCAAACACACCGAATAATGCTGGAATGACATCAAAACCCATCCTACCCTCCAGAAAATCTGAAAAAAATTGAACCTTCCACCTTCCCGGTGGCTATTTCTTTGTTCTAGGTCAAGTATTCGGATTCATTTATGCATTCAGGTATCGCTGCATTGAATCCTTGATTTCCTTTTTGGCCTCATCGGCCCCGCCCCAGCCGGTTACCTTCACCCATTTGCCGGTTTCAAGATCCTTGTAGTGTTCAAAGAAGTGCCTGATCTGGTCAATAAGGAACCTCGGCAGATCTTCGGGACCATTCACGTGATCGTAAACAGGTTTGAGTTTTGATGCCGGCACCGCAAGCACCTTGGCATCCACACCGGCCTCATCCTCCATGTAGAGCACGCCAACGGGACGGCACGGAACCACGCATCCGGGAATCATGGCAAAGGCCGAAACGACAAGCACATCAACCGGATCGCCGTCATCGGACAAGGTGTTCGGGACAAACCCGTAATTGCAGGGATAGTGCATGGCTGTATGCATGAAACGATCCACAAAGATCGCACCGGATTCTTTATCCAGCTCATATTTGATGGGGTCCCCATGCTGGGGAACCTCAATGACCACATTGATATCCTCGGGTGGATGGCTCCCCACCGGAATCTTACAGATATCCATGTAACCCTCCTGAAAATTCACAACCGCGATCTATTGTAGGAACTCCGGCCGCAAGCACAAGCAAAGGCCGTTTAATCACCAAATCGACAAGGGGCATGGGAAAAACAGGCTGCTTCTTTTTTCCGGCAACCGTTGCCTCTATCATGCTTGCATGTCCAGTCCGGTGAGAGTGCATTAACATGAGCGGTGGCTGGGGTTGCCCCAATGAAGAAAACGGAACCTGCAGACGGGTTCTGGGTCGTCCCTGTGATCCGGGCATGAAGGGGTGCATCCTTTCCGGACGGTTCACCTTCAGCAACATGGAGAAGAACCGGAGCCGGAATCAGGTCAAATCAAAGGGGGATCAGGGGAAGACTGAGGATTCAACGCGGACACCCCGCGTGGTCCAGGATCCGGCTTCCGAATCATGATCATCGTCTCAATCAGCGATCAGCTTCTCCATCAGCGACGAAGGACAGGTGTCTGGTACAGCTACCCTGTTTCAACATCGATCACCGGGACGGGAAACCAACGCCACAGCCTTCAAACCCCGCTGGGAAAACACCGGGTTTGTGCAAAAATCGGGGCGGGGGAACCCCTCTATACCGCCTTTAAGGGACGCAAGCCCGTTGGCATCTTTGATCCGCAACTCGACAATCCCCTCCATGACTGGATCCTGACGCGCATTCTCTGGCTCGATGGATGTGAACTGGGCATCAACAAACGCGGCCCTGTGGACACGCGACGCCGTTATATCTACATCCACGGTACGCACGAGGAGGACAAGCTGGGCACCCCCGCTTCGCATGGCTGTATCCGCATGCGCAATCTGGATGTCCTGGACGTATTCGACCATTCCTTTATCGGCGAGCATGTCCTGATCCGCTCGTAACAGTTCCCGCCAGCCTCCCATCAGGCTATCATCGCCTGCTTCCAAGGAGGCTGTCTCGACGTGTTTAAACGCATGCTAATCGCCAACCGTGGTGAATGTGCCATTCGCCTGATCAGGGCCTGTAATGAACTCGGCATTGAAACCGTGGCCATTTATTCGGAGGCCGACAGCCATGCACTGCATGTGAAAAAGGCGGATCGTGCCGTCCTGATCGGGCCGGATCCGGTGAAAAGCTATCTGAGCATTCACCGCATCATCGACATCGCCCTGAAAACCAGGTGCGAGGCCATTCACCCCGGCTACGGTTTTCTGTCTGAAAACCCCGAATTTGCGCAAGCCATCGAGGACGCTGGCCTGAGTTATATCGGTCCGCGGCCTGACTCCATTCGGAACATGGGCAGCAAGACACAGGCGCGGGCCAGCATGATTGCAGCCGGCATCCCGGTGGTTCCGGGCTCGGAAGAAAGCATCGGGGAGCTGGATGAAGCGATCAAATTCGCTGAAGAGATCGGTTATCCGGTGATGCTCAAGGCCGCAGCCGGCGGAGGTGGACGGGGTATCCGGCGCTGTGACAATGAAGCGGAACTCCGTGAAAACTTCACCATTACCCGCCGTGAGGCGGAAGCCGCATTTGGCAATCCCGATGTCTTTATGGAACGCTACATTGTCAAACCGCGCCACATCGAATTCCAGATCCTGGCGGATCACCACGGCCATGTGGTTCACCTCTTCGAACGGGACTGCTCCATCCAGCGCCGCAACCAGAAGCTCATCGAGATCGCCCCTTCCAGTTTCCTGACCCCGGAACTCCGGCATGAAATGGGTGAAGTGGCAATCAAGGCGGCCAGGGCGGTCGACTATGTGAATGCCGGAACCATTGAGTTCCTTGTGGACGCCGATCACCGCTACTATTTCATGGAAATGAATACGCGGCTGCAGGTGGAGCATCCCATCACCGAGGTCATCACGGGTGTGGATATTGTCTCGGAGCAAATCCGCATCGCTGCGGGTGAGGAGCTTTCCTTCCGGCAGGAAGACCTGCACATCGATGGTTATGCGGTTGAATTCCGGGTCAACGCCGAGGATCCGCGCAACAATTTCCTGCCCACGCCCGGCCGCATCACCCGCTATTTCTCACCCGGTGGACCGGGTATCCGGGTCGACGGCTGCGTCTATCCGGGATACGTTATCCCGCCACATTACGACTCCATGTGTGCCAAACTGACTGTCTGGGCACCAAACTGGCCGCTAACCGTGACCCGGGCCAAGCGCGCCCTTGAGGAATACGACATTCGGGGGGTCCGAACGACCCTCCCGTTCTACAGACATATCGCTGCGTCCAGCGAGTTCATGAAGGGGGACTTCCATACCGGTTTCCTGGATGAGCATCCGGAACTCCTGGAATACAAGGTCGTCGAGCAGCGCGAGAACATTGCCGCCTCGGTAGCCGCAGCCATTGCCGCCTATCACGGCATATAAAGCATGAAGGAGTAACAATGGAGCCACCGCGTAAACTTGCTATCACCGAACTGGCACTTCGAGATGCCCACCAATCCCTGCTGGCAACCCGAATGCGTTTGGACGACATGCTCCCGATCTGCGACAAGCTCGACAAGGTCGGTTACTGGTCAATCGAGGCATGGGGCGGGGCCACCTTTGATACCTGCCTGCGATACCTCAAGGAGGGGCCTTGGGTGCGTCTGCGCGAACTGCGCAAGGCCTTGCCCAACACGAAACTGCAGATGCTCCTCAGGGGGCAGAATCTTCTGGGCTACCGGCATTACGCCGATGATGTCGTGAGGAAATTCGTGGACATGGCCGCGGCCAACGGTATCGATGTGTTTCGCATCTTTGACGCCATGAACGACCTGAGGAATTTGCGTACATCCATCCTTCAGGTGAAAGAGAATGAAAAACACGCCGAGGGCACCATCTGTTACACCGTCAGCCCGGTCCACACACTCGAGCATTTCGTTGATCTGGGCCGTGAACTGGAGGACATGGGTTGTGACACGCTGGCCATCAAGGACATGGCGGGGCTGCTGACACCAAAATCCGCGTCCGAGCTTGTTCGGGCACTGAAAAAGTCCGTGCATATCCCCCTGCACCTGCACACGCATGCGACATCCGGACTCGCAGACCTGGTTCAGTGGGAAGCTGTCAAGGCAGGGTGCGAGATCATCGACACCGCCATCAGCCCCCTGGCCGGAGGCACAAGCCATCCGCCAACAGAGGCCATGGTCATCGCATTCGGAAACACCGAGTTTGATACGGGTCTGGACGTCAAACTCCTGCAGGAGATTGCCGCCTATTTCCGTGAAGTGAGGAAAAAATACAAGCGCTTTGAATCCGATTTCACTGGTGTGGATACCCGCGTTCATCTCAACCAAATCCCCGGTGGCATGATCTCCAACCTTGCCAACCAGCTCAGGGAGCAGGATGCCTTGGACAAGATGGATGAGGTGCTTGAAGAGGTGCCGCGCGTACGTGCCGATTTCGGCTATCCGCCGCTGGTTACCCCTACCAGCCAGATCGTCGGCACCCAGGCGGTTCTCAACGTCCTCTCGGGCAAGAAGTACAAGGTCGTGACCAATGAAACGAAGGCCTACCTGGCCGGCCGTTATGGCAAACCCTTGGGAGAGATCAACCCCGAGGTGCGCCAGGAAATCCTGGGGGATGAACCGGCCATTGAGGTGCGACCCGCCGATCTTCTGGAACCGGAACTTGATACGCTGACGCGTGAAATCGGTGATGAGGCCAAATCCATGGAGGATGTTCTTTCCTACGCCATGTTTCCGGCGGTCGCGCGCGAGTTTCTGGAGGAGCGAAACAAGGGAACCCTGTCACCCGAGCCCCTGGAAGAACCGCTCCCCGAGAGTGAGCCCACACCCGTCGCCGCACCTGCTCTGGCACCCACTGAATTCAACATGACCATTCACGGTGAGCAGTACCACATTTCAATCGCCGGCACAGGGCACAAGAGTGCGGATGTCCGGCCCTTCTACATCAAGGTGGATGACGTCCTCGAAGAGGTCCTGGTTGAAACCCTGACTGAGGTCGTACCGACCAGCGATGGTGCCATTGACACGCGAAAGGCCTCGAAGGACTCGCGGCGGCCCAAGGCCACGTCGGACAATCATGTCACAACACCCATGCCTGGCCGGATTGTGGCTGTTCACGTCAGGGAAGGTCAGAAGGTTGAGGCCGGTGATACCCTCCTGGTGGTGGAGGCCATGAAGATGGAAAATCAGATTCATGCCCCCGTTGCCGGCACAGTTGCGGCCATCTATGTGAACGAAGGTGACAACGTCAACCCAGATGAATGCCTTATTGAGATTTCCTGAGACAGCGTGAATAAACGCCCTCGGGAACGCATCATCCTGGTCACGGGTGCCTCATCGGGCCTGGGTCAGGCCCTTTGCAAGGCCCTCGGTTCCGAGGGGGTGAATGTCATTGCCCTGGCCAGAAACGAGGAAGGCCTTGAACAGACGCAACGGATGGTGGAAAAGGCGGGCGGCCGCTGCCTGTGTGTTCCCTTCGATCTGCTCCAGTTTGACCAGTATCCGAAACTGAGGCTTGGGCTCTGCCAGCAGGTTCCGCACCTCGACGGGCTGGTCCATGCGGCGGGCGATCTGGATCGATGCTCACCCATGCAATATGTCAAAACCGCCGAATTCCGCCGTATGCTGGACATCAACCTGACGGCGCCAAACCTGTTGACCCAATACCTGTTTCCCTTATTGGTTCGGGCCAGGTCGGCCTCGGTGATCTTCACCGCCTGCGACATGGCCGATGAGGTTCAGCCAAACTGGCATGGTTACGGGATTGCCAAGGCCGGACTGGTTCATGCGGCCGAACTCTGGCAACTGGAGCACCCGGGAAAGGAGCTGCGGTTCAACTGCATCAACCCGGGAAGAATGCGTACCCGCATCCTGAAACGATCCTATCCCGGCCTGGTGGAAGATACCATTCCCGAACCCGAATCCGTTTGCCGCGCATTTCTTTATCTGTTATCCGATGAGGCAAGGGGCATTCGCGGCAAGTATCTGCATGCCTCCGAGCTGATGCGTAGCTGACCTCAGGAGACCCCGTCCATGCGGCGTACCAGATCGTGAGTGGACAGCATGCGGTCAACAAAGAGGATGCCTTGCAGGTGGTCGACTTCATGCTGAATCACCCTCGCCTCAAACCCGCTCGCCTTCAGACAATGCCTTTCCCCCTCGGGATCCTGAAAGGAAACCTGAATCCGGGAGAATCTGGGCACCAGTCCGATCCAGTCCGGAACCGAAAGGCATCCCTCCCTGCCAAGAATCTCCCTGCTGTCAGATGAAACGATTTCAGGGTTGATCATGCGAAGCAGACCGTGATTCCGGCACGGGTACCTTGATGTGGAACAGTCCACGACCAGGGCGCGCAAACCTTCCCCCAGCTGCGGAGCGGCAATCCCCACACTGCCCTGATGGTTGCGCATCACGGCTTCGAGCTCGTCCATCAAGGCCCTCAGACGAGTATCAAAACAGGTGACAGCCTGCGCCTGCCTTCTCAGCCTCTCATCCGGAAGACGGAGGACTTCACGTACCGGAAAGCTCACCAGCCGGCTTACAGAACGCTTGTTTCCAGTGGATGAACCTCAATATCGACATGAATGTCATCCGCAACCTTTGCGAGCTTGGCCTTGAGACCGTCCATCGGCTCTTTGGCCGCCACCTCCAGGGCCATCATGTATTTCTCCTGATCCCCTCCCAGGTCCACGGTTCGTGTCGACATATCAACAATCGAGTTGCCGCCCTCGGCGAGAACCGAGGTCACGGCATGAACAATGCCCGGTTTGTCCGCACCGCTGACGGTGACCACGCAATCGGGTTCCGGGGCCCTGCAGGCCACCTCCTCGCTTGTCAAAGGCTGTGACTGCACGGTCAGTCCCGTTCTCTGTTCCAGTTCCGCCAGCGATGCGCGCAGGGCGCTCAGCCCGGAACCTTCGGGCAGGCGGACAATTAGCATCATCACGAATCGCCCCCTCAAGGCGGTCATGGATGAATCCTCGATGTTGGCGTGAATATGCAAGAGGGCCTCGGCCAGATCCCTCGCGATACCCGGGCGATCGCGCCCGCTCACCGAGAGCAAAACATACGACATACTTCCTCCCTCAAACGAACCCCCGGCATCACCGGGGCAGAAAGAATAACACCCTTACCGGATCGAAGACATCCGCAAGATACCGCTAAACCGTGAAAGAGGCGCCACAGCCGCATTCTCCCTTCGTGTTCGGATTGATGAACACGAAACCCGAAGAAAGGGCATCTTCCTGATAATCCAGTTTCAGGCCTTTCAGCGCCTGCTCGTACGAGCCTGCATCAACATAGAGGGCAAACCCGTCATAGACCCTGACATAATCTCCCGCTTCAGGTGCATCGGCATAGTCCATGACATACTCGAGTCCGGAGCAGCCTGCGGGACGTACCGCCATCCTGATTCCGGCACATCCCTGGCTGGCGACACGAACGGACAACCGTTTCTCAGCGGCTGGGGTCAGCTCGATATCGGGCTCCGGATGGGAATTCATATCCTTCATCGCATCTCTTCTCCTACACCATGCCGGCCATGCCCAGCAGACGCTGGCGAATGGCACAAAGTTCATCCACCAGGGCATATCCGTCTTCCAGGCTGTTTTCCGGGCCAAAACTGACACGCACGCTGTTGCCGGCACTTTCCCTGGAATAGCCCATGGCCAGAAGAACATGCGAGGGATCCTGCTTTCCCGAGGAACAGGCGGAACCCGAGGCAATGGCGAAACCGGCCAGATCGAGTTGCATGAGCAGGGTTTCTCCATCAAAACCCGGGATGCTGAACATGCTCGTGTTGGCCACACGTTCCACACCGGTGGAATAAAGGATGGCATCCGGCAGCCGTTCCCTGAGGCGTCTCTCAAAGGCATCACGTATCCTCCCCAGAACGGAAAAATCATTCACACCCAGGGCAGAAGCAAAGCCGGCAATCCCGGGAACATTCTCCGTACCGGAACGCCTTCCCCTTTCCTGACCACCGCCCGGGGCAAGTTCCTGCAATCGACGGCCCGGATGGATTGCCAGTGCTCCCACACCTTTCGGACCACCGATTTTATGGGCTGAAAAGGAGACAAAGTCCGCCTGCCAGGTCTGCACATCCACTGGAATCTTGCCGAGCGCCTGGACAGCATCCACCAGCAAGGGGATGTCCCTTTCACGACAGATGCTCCCCACCTCCTCAACCGGCTGAATGACTCCGGTTTCATTGTTCACTGCCATCAGGCATACCAGACGGGTCGTCTCATCCAGCGCATGAGCAACCGCATCGGCACTGACAAGCCCGTGCTCATCCGGGTTGATGGTAACCAGATCCCAGCCTTGCGCGGCATAACGCTCCAGGGGCCTCAGGACCGAAGGGTGTTCAATGGCCGAAGTGACAATCCGGCCGGGTTCCTGACCGGCAAGCCATCCCTGGATGGGAAGATTGTTGGCCTCGGTCCCCCCCGAGGTGAAGACAATCGAGGAGGCGCCGATTCCAATGAAATCGGCAAGCTTTTCCCTGGCGTCATCGATGATGCGTCGGGCGATACGACCGGCCCAATGAATGCTTGAGGCATTACCGGGAGTCTCTCTCGCCGCGTTCAGCCAGGCCGTGGCTGCCTCATGAAGCAGTGGGCAGCTTGCGTTATGATCCAGATATCGCTGCAATCCGCTCATATTCCTTTGGCGTTTCCGTGTCCAGCTCGTAAGCCTCAACCGGGGCGAGCTTGATATCGGACAGGCCTATCCTGCCCCGGCAGACATCCTCAAGGGTCACCACATCGAGAAAGCGGAAGATATGCTGACGCAGGGAAATCCAGAGATTGTGGGTCGCGCAACGGCTGCCGTTACGGCAACCGGGCATGGCGTCAAGACATACTGTGGTACGGATGGGTTCATCAACGGCCCGAATGACCTCGGCAACCGAGATCTCACCTGCACCCCGATTGAGCAGATATCCGCCACCGGGGCCCCGGACGGACCGTACCAGTCCGTTTTCACGCAGTCGGCGGAAGAGCTGTTCCAGATAGGAGAGAGAGATAAACTGTCTTTCGGAAATCGTGGCCAGGGTCACGGGTCCCTTGGCCTGATGCTTGGCCAGGTCCACCATGGCCGAAACTGCGTACTGCCCCCTTGTGGTCAAACGCATACGTGCCTCCTGAACAGAAGATGAAGCAAGTATGTTTCTTGCTTGGGATAAGGCTACATACCCGACTGTTTTAATCAAGTATTATCGTCGCGGAAGAATCCGCTGTCAGACGAAACGATCTAGATGCCGCCGCCGCCCAGAAAACGTTCCAGGACCTCGTGCTCCTTCTTCATCTCCTGTTTGATGATGTTCTCCGTCTCCTCGTCAGCCTTGGGGGTCACCCCCTGCAGTTCATCCACCCGGGCGTTCACGTCATCAAGAAGATGGAGCATGTGTTCAATCACCCTGGCGATTGGATCCGGCATCAGGTGATGATCAAGGTTGATCTTTCCATCAACAATGGTTTCCGCCGCGCCCACCACGCAACCGGGAATACCCACCACGGTTGAATGCGGTGGCACATCACGGAACACCACCGAGTTTGCCCCGATCCTCGAATGCTCGCCGATGGTGATTGCGCCGAGAACCTTGGCACCGGCACCCACGATCACACCCTCCTTCAGGGTGGGGTGACGCTTGGTCTTTTCCCTCGTAGTGCCGCCCAGGGTCACGCCGTGATAGAGCGTGACGTCATCCCCGATCTCCGTGGTTTCACCGATCACCACACCCATGCCGTGATCGATAAAGAACCGCCGGCCAATGGTTGCGCCGGGATGAATTTCGATCCCCGTGATAAAGCGGGAAAGATGGGAAATCAGTCTGGCCAGCCATTTGAATCCACGTTTCCACAGGCCGTGGGCCAGGCGATGCGACCAGATCGCGTGCAGCCCGGGATAGCAGGTGATCACTTCCCATTTGGAGCGGGCTGCAGGATCCCGGTCAAAAACAATCGCAATGTCTTCCTTCATTTGCTTCAGCATGGAGCGCGCAATGTATCGGCGATTTCTCAGAGGTGCAATCGCGTTTCCAGGGTTTTTACCTGTTCATGACATGTTTCGGGGCCACAGAAGCTCCACAGGGAGGGCGAGAGAAGATGCTCCCTGATCCATGTGCACAATTCATCAAGACTGACCTGTTCCACAGCATCAAGCCAGTAGGGAATGTCATGCACCTCATCCTCATCAAACCGGGCTCCAAGGCGGAACATGTTCTGCTCGACCGAATCCATGCCCATCCTGAGCTGGATCTGGACCTGGCGTTTGGCTTCGGCGAGCTCATCCGGACTCACCCCTTCCCTGCCGAAGCAAATCAGCGTCTCTCTGATGACATCAACACATGCCCCGAACCTGTCCGGATCCGTTGCCCCATGGATGGTCCAGGTCCCCATATCCGTAAGACTGCTCAACTGGGAGCCGATGCTGTAGGCAAGCCCCCGTTTTTCCCGAACCTCCTGAAACAGGCGTGAACTCATGCCACCGCCCAGAAGATGATTGGCCACCCATGCCACGGGTCTCTGCCCGGAGGCCGCGGGAATCCCCCGGAACGAAACCGCCATGTAGGCCTGTTCGATGTCACGACCCAGATGCTGTATGCCACCGTGTGGTCTTGCCCGTCTTCGAGCCTTCTTTTCCCGCCCCTTTGGCCAATGACTGTCAACAACCGTTTCCACAAGGGCGTCATGATCGATGCGGCCGGCCGCCGCAATCAGCAACCTCGGGGGGCGGTAGTTTGTCCGCAGATAATCAAGCAGATCCTGTCTTTCTATTTCCATCAACGACTCAGGATTCCCGAGCACCGGCCTGCCCACCTCCTGACCGGGAAACAGTGCCTGCATGTGCTGATCCAGAAGCCAGTCATCGGGCGTATCCTCCAGCATGCGCATCTCGGAGAAGATGACATCCCGTTCACGTTGCCATTCCTCCTCCGGGATGGTCGCAAAAAGAAGCATTTCGCTCAGAAGAGCCAGGGCCCGCGGCCAGTCCTCAAAAAGACAGTGGGCGTGAAAGCAGGTGCGTTCACGGGTTGTGAATGCGTTCACGTGACCACCCAGATCATCCAGCATGCGACTCAGCATCTGGGCATCGTGTGACTCCGTACCCTTGAAAAGCATGTGCTCAAGGGCATGGGAGATGCCCGCAAGTTCCGGGCTTTCATCCCGGCTGCCGACATCCAGCCAGATGCCGAGGGCAACCGTCTGTACCCCACTCATGGGTTTGCTGATGACCAGCGGCCCCCCGGGAATCTGTGTTTCCCTGATGGCCTGTTGTCTGATCACGGCAAAAAAACAGGCGGAACTGGCCGCCTGATCTTTCCCCTTGCTTTCCCTTTCAGGGCCTCAGTCATCAATGTCGTCGGTGTCGAGCAAGGCCTTCATGGACAGACGGATACGCCCGTTGTTGTCAACATCCAGAACCTTCACGCGCACCTCCTGCCCCTCGGACAGCTCGTCACTGACCTTGCTGACATGGTGCTTGGCGATCTGGGAGATATGAACCAGCCCGTCTGAGTTGGGCGTTATGCGGACAAAAGCGCCAAAATCCATGATCTTGACAACCCTGCCCGTATACACACGCCCTACTTCAACCTCGGCGGTCACATCCTCGATGCTCTTGCGAGCGGCGTCCGCCGATGCCTCGGTGGTGGCAAAGATCTTCACTGTACCGTCATCTTCGATATCAATCTTGGCGCCGGTTTCTTCCACAATGGACCGGATCACCTTGCCGCCGGGACCAATCAGATCCCTGATCTTGTCCGTACTGATCTTCATGGTAAACATACGCGGCGCATGCTCCGACATCTCCGTGCGCGGACTGCTGATGGCCTTGCTCATCTCGTTGAGGATGTGCATGCGCCCGGCCTTGGCCTGCTCCAGGGCCTTGGCCATGATTTCCTTGGTAAGACCGGCAATCTTGATATCCAGCTGGAAGGTCGTGATCCCCTTGCTGGTTCCCGCCACCTTGAAATCCATGTCACCAAGATGATCCTCATCACCAAGGATGTCAGAGAGCACGGCATGACCGTCATTTTCGAGAATCAAGCCCATGGCAATGCCCGCTACCGGTGCCTTGATGGGAACCCCTGCATCCATCAGGGCCAGGGAAGCGCCACAAACCGTGGCCATGGAGGACGAACCATTGGATTCAGTGATCTCGGAAACCACACGGATGGCATAACCGAACTCCTCCTCGCTCGGAATGACCGCCTCAAGTCCCCTTTTGGCCAGCTTGCCATGACCAATCTCACGCCTTCCCGGCGGACCAAAACGACGCACCTCTCCCACCGAATAGGGTGGGAAATTGTAATGCAGCATGAAGCGCTGCCTGGACACCCCTTCAAGGTTCTCGATCATCTGCTGGTCGGAATCGGTCCCGAGCGTAACGGTGACCAGTGCCTGGGTTTCCCCGCGGGTAAACAGGGCCGAACCATGGGTGCGGGGCAGAACATTGACCCGGCAATCGATTTTTCGTATCTCGGTGGTGGATCGCCCGTCAATCCTGGGCTTGCCTTCGATAATGGCCCGTCTGACCACACGTTTTTCCAGATTTTTCACGGCCTGGGCCACATCATTGGCCTCAAACTCCCCGTCTTCCCCGGCAAACCGTTCCTGGGCAGCCAGTCGCAGCGCCTCGATACGGGTGGAACGTTCCTGCTTGTCCGTGATGGCATAAATCTCGCGTACATCGGCCTCATAGGCCTGATCAACAAGCCGCTGAATCTCCTCATCACCGGCGACATCAATGACCATCGGCTCCTTGCCGACATCTTCTGCCAGCGCCTCAATGGCATCGATAATGGGTTGAATCCCTTCATGGCCGAACATCACGGCATTCAGCATCGTCTCCTCGGAAAGCTCGCCGGCTTCGGACTCCACCATGAGCACCGCATCCCTCGTGCCCGCGACAATCAGATCAAGTTTTGACTCCTCCATCTGCTGGTAGGTTGGATTGAGAACAAACTCGTCACGGATATAACCCACGCGGACGGCGCCTATCGGCGCCTGAACGGGGATGCCGGAAATCGCCAGGGCCGCGGATGTTCCGTTCATGGCTACAATATCCGGATTGTTGTCTTCGTCGGCGGAAATCACGGTCGCGATAACCTGGGTCTCGTGAAAATACCCCTTGGGAAACAGGGGCCGAATGGGTCGGTCGATCAATCGGGAGGTCAGCGTCTCCTTCTCGGAAGGCCTTCCCTCGCGTTTCAGGAAACCGCCTAGGAAGCGACCGGCCGCATAGGTCTTTTCCTGGTAATGAACCGTCAGGGGCATAAAATCAACACCCTGGAGAGGTTGCTTGGCCGCACAAGCGGCAACAAGGATGACCACATCTCCATACTGGATGCGCACGGCCCCGTCCGCCTGCCGGGCGATCTGCCCGGTCTCGAAAATAAGGTCCCGACCTCCGACCTTTACAGACTTTGTCTTGATATCAAACATTTATATGGTCCTCTTAGTAAAACTGGCAGGAAACAAGAAACGAATATGGCAGGCATTCAGGCCTGCCATACTCAGATGAGGATTAATGCCGCAGTCCCAATCGCTCAATCAGGCTGCGATACCGATTAAAGTCTTTGGCCTTAAGGTATCTTAAAAGATCACGACGTGTACCCACCATCTGCAGCAAACCACGCCGCGAGTGGTGATCCTTGTGATGGGCCTTGAAGTGCTCGCTCAAGTGATTGATGCGCGCAGTCAGCAGGGCAACCTGCACCTCCGGAGAGCCGGTATCACCATCATGGAGTTTAAATTTGTTGATAATTTCGTTCTTTTTTTCCGGTGCCAAAGGCATACTCTGTTCTACCTCTTTACTCTTTCTCTTTTTATTGAAGCCGGAACGCTAGCGTCAGCCTTGGCGACTTGCAATGATTTGCAATCCCTACACCCCCTTGCACTCCCATGAAATAGAATACAGCTTCCGGTCATGCCTTTTGACGGGATCCTGCGATGATGGGTGAATTTTTTGGTGGTGCAACCCAGGCCTTTGTCACAGCCGTTCTGGTGGCGGTCATCACCCAGGCTATTTCCAACCGTTTTCGCATGCCTCCCATCCTCTTCTGGCTGATCGCGGGCATGCTTCTCGGCCCTTACGGCCTGCATATCCTGCATGTGGAAGATCTCCAGCCGGCCCTGCACACGCTCATTGAACTTGGGCTGGCCATCATCCTGTTTGAAGGGGGACTGAATCTCAATTTAAGGGCGCTGAGAAAATATGGCAGCGTGGTCACTCGCCTGCTGGTGGCGGGCCCGCTGTTCACCATGCTCGTGGGTGGATGGGCGGTCCATGAGTTTACCGATCTCAACTGGTCGATGGCCCTCCTGTTTGGGGCCTTGGTCTCGGTCGGTGGACCGACCGTTATTCTCCCCATCGTGCGTCAGATCCAGCTGGACAAGAAGTTGCGTCACATCCTGACCAGTGAGGCCATGCTGATCGATGCTGCGGGTGCCATCCTCGCCATTGTCATGCTGCAGGTGGTCCTGGCACCCTCGCTCAGGCTTGAAGACACGGTGACCGATCTTCTGTTCAAATTCCTGATCGGAGGCAGTGTCGGATGGCTGGGCGGATGGTTGCTCACCCGCTTTCTGTACAGCGACTGGCTGAGCGATCCGGAATTGCGTTCGATTGCCACACTGGCGGCAACCTGGGGCATCTTCATGCTGGCCGACAGTCTCAGCTCGCAGGCGGGTCTGCTGGCCGTTCTGGTCGCCGGCACAACCCTGCAGCGTACGGACCTGCCGGACATTCAGCGCCTGAAGTTTTTCAAGGCCAGCCTGTCCGTGCTTCTGATCTCACTTCTCTTTGTTTTGCTGGCCGCCAATCTCAACCTCTCACTGATCGCCAGCCAGCTCTGGCCGGGACTGACCGTGTTTCTTCTCCTCTTCCTTGTCGCCCGCCCCCTTTCGGCCTTCGTTTCCAGCGTTGGATCAAACCTTTCCGCACCCCAGATCCTTTTTCTTTCCTGCATGGCCCCAAGGGGCGTCGTTGCTGCCGCCATCACCTCGCTGTTCAGCTGGATCCTTGAGCAACAGGGGCATGCCGGCAGCGATATCCTGCAGGCCCTGGTCTACATCATGATCATCGTCTCGGTTCTCGTTTACGGTCTGCTGGCCTCCACGCTGAGCCGCAAACTCGGTGTGGATGGAGCCAACGATCGTTCTCTGCTGATCATCGGTGGCGGTCAGATGGGTGCGGAGCTGGGCAGGATCTTTGCCGAGGATCGCGAGGTCAGCTTTCTCGATCTGAACGAGGAGGTGGTCAGCAAGCTGCAGCGGGCCGGCTACAAGGCATATCAGGGCAATGCCCTGGACCCGATCTTCCTTGACATCGCTCACGCCGAGGATGCCAGCGCCATCATCGTCATGACCGGATCATCCGATCACAACCTGCTCATCGCCCAACTGGTCCACCATGAATTCCACGTCAGGGAGATCTACGTGGCCCTGCAGGAAGGGGATGAAACCAAACACATCCGCATGATGAAACAGCTGCAGGCCAAACGCCTGTTCGGAAAGCCGTATCACTTCACCTACTGGAATGATCAGGCCTACCGTAAGCGGCTTGTGTACGAGGTTCTCCTTGTCGAGGAAGACTCCGGGCTTGTCGGCCTTCGTCTGGCTGACACAAGAATCCCCCATGGCGTGCAGCCTCTTGCCATCATGAGGGAGGGACAGTTCCATATCGCGCATGACGATTTTCAGCTGGCAGCCGGCGATAACATCTGGCTGTTGCTCCGTCCCGAACGCATCCAGGAAGGAGAACACCTTATCCTCCCACCTGAACCGAGCGAACAGGCGGGGTGATTCATGACCGGCATTACGGAATGCCGATATCCGAACCCGATGTGCGTGCCATGAAATTCCTTGGCATTCTCACCTGAATACACCATCATTGGAGTGTGAAATATATAAATAACACCAATTGGATTGTATTTTGAATGGCGTCCTTGACCTCATAGGCAACACCCCACAGGTCCGTCTCAGGCAAATCACCCGTCACCTGCCCGAAACCATCCGAATCTACGGTAAACTGGAGCGATTCAATCCCGGAGGGTCGGTCAAGGACAGGCCGGTCAAGTGGATGCTCCTGGACGGGATCAAACGCGGGCTGCTCTCTCCGGACAAGATCATCCTGGACTCAACATCCGGGAATACGGGTATCGCGCTGGCCATGGCCGGTGCTGTTCTGGGTTTCCGCGTCCGCCTTGTGATGCCCGGCAATGTCTCGGATGAACGCAAGCGGATCTGCCGCGCCTTCGGGGCGGAGATCCTCTATTCCGACCCGCTTGAGGGCTCGGATGGTGCCATTCTGTACTGTCAGGAGCTTTACGAGTCTGAGCCGGAAATCTATTTCAAGCCGGACCAGTACAACAATCCGCTCAATCCGAAGGCCCACGAGGAATCGACCGGTCCGGAGATCTGGCGGGACACCAAAGGCCGGATCACCCATTTCGTAGCCTCCCTGGGAACGTGCGGCACACTGGTCGGTACAGCCCGTTACCTGAAAAGGGTGAAACCGGACATTAACATCATCGCGGCGGAACCGGATTCCCCCTTTCATGGCATCGAGGGTCTGAAACACATCGAATCCAGCATTGTTCCGGGTATCTATGATGCCTCCATGCTTGATGAGAAGATGGGTATCCGTACCGAGGAGGCCTATACGCTGACCCAGCGTCTCGCCCGTGAGGAAGGCATTCTTGCAGGCCAGTCGAGTGGCTGTTCCCTGGCCGCCGCATTGCGGGTTGCCGAAAGGCTGGCCGGGACCGGCAAAGCCGGGGAAATCGTGGTCATCTTTCCGGATGGCGGAGAAAAATACCTTTCCACCACGGTCTTTGCCGACAACCGGGTCGGCTTTGCAGAAGGTATCTAGAGCCCTATCTTCGCCAGAATTCCGGCACCAGCAGCACAAAGAAGGTAAAGATCTCCAGGCGCCCGAGGATCATGCCAAAAAGCAGGGCGCTCTTGCCCGCATCCGGGAGGGAGGCATAGGTCGATGCCGGCCCGACATCGCCAAAACCCGGCCCCGTGTTGGTGATGCATGCCGCAGCGGCGGAAAGCGCGGTCAGCATGTCAACACCGCTGAAAGCGACCAGTGTGGCAATAATAACGTAACACACAATGTAGAGGACGAAGAATCCCCAGAGGGCCTGCACAACATTGTCCTGCAGGCTTTTGTCGCCCATCTTTACCTGGATAATGGCATGGGGATGAATCAGTCGGCGTATCTCACGCATCCCCTGCCTGAACAGCAGCATGGCCCGGACCACCTTCATGCCGCCACCGGTTGATCCGGCGCAGGCCCCCACAAACATGGCAATGAACAGCAACAGGCTGGTTCCCGTTGGCCACAGGGCATAATCGCTGACGGAATAGCCAGTGGTGGTCACGATGGACACCGTGTTGAAGATCGCCTCTTCCAGGGTTCCCGTACCGGAGGCCAGGACCACGGCACTGATCAAGACCAGAAGGCTTCCCATCCACTTCACATAGGAACGGAACTCCTCATCCCTCAGATAAACGGAGGGGGAAAGGCCGCGTCTGAGGGCCGCAAAATGAAGGGTGAAGTTAATGCCAGCCAGAAACATGAAGAAGACCACAAGTCCCCGTATCAGGCGTGAATCGAAATAACCGATGCTGGCATCATGGGTGGAAAATCCCCCGATGGCCACGGTGCACATGGCATGGTTGATGGCATCAAACCAGCCCATGCCCGCAAGCCAGAAGGAGACCGCCGCAATAATGGTCAGGGCCAGATAGATATACCAGAGAACCTTGGCTGTTTCGGTGACACGCGAGGTTAGCTTGTCCTTGATCGGACCGGGGGTTTCGGCCCGGAAGAGCTGCATGCCGCCAATGCCCAGAAGGGGCATGACCGCAACGGCCAGCAGGATGATACCCATGCCGCCAAGCCATTCCTGCATGGATCGCCAAAAAAGAATGGACGGTGGCAGGTGGTCGAGATTGCTCAGTATGGTGGCCCCGGTCGTGGTCAGACCGGAGGTGGACTCGAAGAGGCCGTCGATCAGCTTATCGCAGGTGCCTGTGACCCAGAATGGTATGGCTCCAAGAATCGACAATGCGCTCCAGGCCATGGCTACGATAAGAAATCCGTCCCGGTGGGAAAGCTGGGCGGGGGCGACCCCCGTGGTACGCATCATGAGCAGCCCGAGCAGGGAAACAATGCAGCCGGAGAGAATAAACTGGTGCGTATGCCCCGCCTTGAAGTACAGGGAGACGGCGGCAGGAAGAAGCATGCTGGAACCAAACAGGGCAATCAGAATCCCCAGCGTCCAGATCACACCATGAGCGTGCATGGATTGCGCCTAGAAAAATTCCAGATGGACTTCAAACAACCGTTCGATGGCCTGGGTCGACGCACTGGCTGTCACCATCAAAACATGATCATGAGGCTTGATACGTGTCTCGCCATTCGGAATGATTACCTCCTCCCCCCTCACGAGGGCGGCCACCACCGTATCGGCCGGAAATTCCAGCTCGCTTAAGGGAACATTGATCACATCGCTGGTTTCGAGTGCTTCGGCCTCGATCACCTCCAGGCTTCCATCCCCCAGCGAGGAAATGCCCAGGACACGCCCCTTTCGGATATGTCGCAGAATGGAGGAAACCGTGGTCAGGCGGGGGGAGACCGTGACATCCAGGCCAATCTGCTGAACCAGATCGGTGTAAATGTGCCGGTTCACCAGGGTGACAATCTGCGGAACCATGTACTTCTTGGCGATGAGACTGGCCAGGATATTGGATTCATCATCATTGGTCAGGGCCAGAAGAACATCCATCTCATGGATGTTTTCCTCCTCAAGCAGCTCCCGGTCCAGGGCATCGCCAAAGATTACCACGCTCTTGTTCAGCCGGTCCGCCAGCCATTCGGCCCGTTTGCGATTATGCTCGATGATCTTGAGGAGAACACCGGTCTTCTCCAGTTCCTGGGCTACGATGAAGCCGACATTGCCGCCACCAACCATCATCACATGATCATGCTTGCTCTGGCTTTCCATGCCCACCTTCTTCAGAAAGGCCGGCAGCTGTTTCTTCTCAACCGCGATATAGATGTTGTCCCCCGCGAGAATCATGGTGTCGCCCTTGGGGATACGCCACTTGCCGCCCCGTCCGAGGGCAACCACATACATCCGGACATCACCCATGACGTCGCCAAGCTCCGTCAGGTTCAGGCCGGCCAGGAGGCTCTTGGGCGCGACCTTCAGACCCAGAAGCTGTACCTTGCCATTGGCGAATTCCTGGGCGTCCAGCGCAGAGGCCACCTGGATACGCTTGAGCACTGCCATGGCCGCCTCGCGCTCGGGTGAGATGATCCGGTCGATGGGCATGTCATCCCGGCCAAACAGCTTGCTTGCGTTGACATACTCCTGGTTGCGTACACGGGCCATCTTGGTGGGTACCTTGAACATGGAATGTGCCACCTGACAGGCGATCATGTTGACCTCATCATTCACCGTGGCGGCAATCAGCAGATCGGCGCTCTCCGCCCCGGCCTGTTCCAGAACACTCGGATAGGCACCATGCCCCAGAACCGTGCGAACATCCATGGTGTCCGCAACCCGGATCAGACGCTCTTCATCGGTATCCACAACCACCACATTATTGCCTTCCGTGGCCAGGCGCTGTGCGATGTGGAAACCGACCTCGCCGGCTCCGAGGATGAGTACATTCATGATGATTTCCCTTTGAGCACGGAGAGTCCGAAGCTCTTGATTTTGCGGTGAAGCTGGCTGCGCTCCATGCCGATATCTTCCGCGGTCTTGCTGATGTTCCAGTGGTGCTTCTTGAGATGATAGATCAGGAAATTGCGCTCGAAGAGCTCTTTCGCGGTGTGGAAGCTCTGCGTATGCTCTATGGCCGAAATCGCCGCCGCCTTGTCCAGAGGCAGCATGTCCTCCACACCAATTTCCTGTCCTGACTGAAGGATATGGCTTCGCTCAATGTAATTCTTCAGCTCGCGGACATTGCCGGGCCATGAGTAGTTCTGCATCCGGGCAATTGCCTCCTCGGTAAAGCTCACGGGTTCACCACCCAGAATCTTTGCCTGTTCCACGGCATGGATCCTGACCAGTTCAGGAATATCTTCCGCCAGCTCACGCAGAGGCGGCATGTGGATGCTGACCACATTCAGCCGGTAATAGAAATCCTCGCGCAGGCGCCCGATCTGCAGGGCCGCCTCCAGATCCTGGGTGCTTGCGGCAATCAGACGAACATCCACGGGAATCATTTGCGGGTTGCCGATCCGCTGGACCCCTCGTTCCTGGAGAACCCGCAGGATCTTCGCCTGTGTCAACTGACTCAGCTCGGCAATCTCATCAAAAAAGAGTGTGCCGCCGCTGGCCGCCTCAAAGCGACCACGCTGCATATGCAAGGCCCCGGGGAATGCCCCCTTCTCGTGACCAAAAAGCTCGGAGTCCAGCCTTGCCTCGGGGATGCTGGCCGTATTGACCTCCACGAATGGTCCCTCGCTCCGCTTTGAAAAATGATGAAGCATCCTTGCGGCAACCGACTTTCCTGTCCCGTGCTCACCAATGATCAGCACGGGAGCCTCGGTCTTCGCCAGACGCTGAATCAGGCGCTTGACCTCCCGGATTGCCTTGCTTTCACCAATAAGCTCATGTCGTGTTCGCTGATCAATGTTCTGTTTCAGCTCGATGTTTTCACGCCTGAGCCTGCTCTTCTCAACGGCGTTACGGGTCAGGATGAGCAGACGTTCGGAAGACAGGGGCTTCTCGATGAAGTCAAAGGCCCCCTGCCGGGTGGCTCGAACCGCCGTATCGATCGTGGCATGACCGGACATCATCACCACGGGAATCTCGGCATCAAGCTGTTTTAGCCGTGACAGGGTCTCAAGGCCATCGATCCCGGGAAGCCAGATATCCAGCAGAACGCAATCCGGCGGGTTCTTGCGGAATCGGGCCACGGCCTCCTCGCCCGAGGCTGCGCAATCAATGATGTAACCCTCATCTTCAAACAGGCCTCGCAGAGATTCGCGAATGGGCTCTTCATCATCAACAATCAATATCCGGCCACTCATTTATCCTCCATGGGTTGACTCTGAATATACAACCGAAGACAGAACTCGGTGGGCTTGGCGGGCGATAATAGCAAAAGTTCACCGCCATGTTCTTCCGCGATGCGTTTGGCGATGGCAAGTCCCAAACCCGAACCCTGCTCCTTGGTCGAGAAATAAGGTTCGAACAGATGCTCCACGTTTTCCGACGGGATCCCCTCACCGTAATCCAGGACGTGGAATTCAATGGTCTTTTCCCCTTCGGTAACATACAGGCGGACAGCCGATCCGTCTGTGGTGGCGGCCACAGCATTCTCAAGGAGATTGATCAGTGCCTGCTTGATCTGGTCCGGGTCGCAGAGGCAGGTGGCCGGCTCGTCCGGCAACCTGACTTCCACCCTTTCATAGGAGGTATACAGGTGCCTCATCTCCTTCAGGATCTCATCCACGGACGTTTCTCGCAGACGCGGCTTGGGAAGCCGTGCCAGGGTGGAGAAGTCATTGATCAGTCTCTGCAGGCGCTCGACCTGGCCGATAATCGTCACGGTACAGGTATCGAACACATCCGGGGCCGACACCTGCGTTCGGAAACGCCTCTGCAAACGCTCCGCAGCCAGCTTGATCGGGGTAAGGGGATTCTTGATTTCGTGGGCGAGACGGCGGGCAACCTCGGCCCAGGCCCGGTTTTTCTGCGCCTCGGCCAGGAAACTGACGTCATCGACCACAACGAGAAACCCCGACAGACCTGCCTGATCAGCCGAGCCAAGACGGGCGCCCCGGATCAGGATGTGGAAATTCTGTCTTCCGATCATCAGATCGAGTTCCCGTTGCAGATGCCCCTTGGGCTGTTCGCGCAATTCCTCGAGAAACTCACCGAGCAGGCGCAATCGCCCATGGCACAGGCGGCCAACCTGCCTGCCTACCTGCCAGCCGGAAGGAAGGGCCAGCAGCTTCTTCAGGGATTCGTTGAACAGGGTGATCTCGAACTGGGCATTGAGAAGAAGAACACCGGTTTGCAGATTGGCCAGCAGGGTCTCGAGGATGTACTGACGCTCCTGACTGCTTCGCAGCGCCTGCTGCTGCTTTTTCTGGGCATCCCTTAAGGCATGGTAGTTTTCCCGGAGACGCTGGGCCATGCGGTTGAACGACTCCACCAGGGAACCGAGCTCGTCCTGACTGCTGACGGGGATAGTGACATTCAGATCACCGTCGGTGATTCGCTGCAGGGCCTGGGCCAGATCCCCTATGGGGCTGGTTAGCTTGCGTGCAAACAGCAGGGCAACCCAGCCGGAGACCAGCACGATCAGAAGGGTGACAATCAGCATGAGATCGGTGAACAACGCCTTGATAGACTGGCGATTCCGCTCCAGCTGACGGTAGGTCCTGTAATCCGCCTCAACGGCACGCGCGCTCTGGACCACGCCGGCTGGAAGCACCAGCTCGGCACGGAGGATTCCCACCACACCCTGCTTGCCCTTCAGGGCAGCGTAACCGATGGCCTTTTCCTTTCCCTCCTTCTTGACCAGTTCGGTGACCACCCTGCCGAGTGAGACCGCCAGCGTTGCGTACTGCCCCAGTTCCTCCGCCCTCAGCATGCTCAGGCCACTCTCATCCACACCGGCTAGCAGCCTCCGGTTGATATCGTAGATCTGGAGACGATGCCAGCCCTCCTTTTTCATGATGCGATTAAGGCGTTCGCTGAGCAGTGTGTAGTTTGCAGGTTCAAGCATGGCCTGGTAGAGATCCGGATCGTTCACGTAATTCGACAGCCCCAGCTCCAGGTCCGTTTCAACCCGGGAATAGAACCCGCGGGCCAGTGCCAGGGCCCGGTCCAGAAGGGTATCCACGCGCACATCGAACCATACATCCAGACCACGATCCACCATCTGGCTGGAGGCAAACTGGAGAACCAGAGAGGGCACGAGCAGCATGCTCACAAGCGCAATGACCAGCTTGCTCCGCAGTCGCGAACCGGGTCTCCGTTCGCGCCGCTCCCGGATCAGGCGAAAACCGTGATGGATGGCAATCAGGGCGAGGAAAAGGATCAGGGCGATATTGATCCACTCCAGCAGGGCCCGGCTTCCCGAGGTGGCGGATTCCTCCGGCCAGAGGGCGGCCGCGGCGATCAGCATCGAGCCCCCGAACAGGACCGGCAGGAAACGAAGCAGATCCCCGTTTCGCTTCATGGATTGGTAAAGTCCAGGGATGCATCGGTCTTTTCGTAACCCCACCAGCGAGTAAACCAGCGATCATCACCGGTCCCCAGGTGCTCCTCAAGTGTAAGGCTCAGACGATATTGCCGACCCTTTTCCAGAAGACTCCGGTCAATGACGGGAAAGTGCTTAAGATGGGTAAGAAAGGCGATGGCATCTTCAAGACTGTGCGTAAGCCTGGAAATGCCACTGGTCCGGTCAATCAGGCGCCAGTTCCGGGAAACAAGGTCCGGGACAACACTGTGCTTGACGACCACACCACCGATGTTTTCGTTGAGCCAGTAGGTCCTGACCCCCTGGACATCGATATTCCAGATGAGGGAAACCTCCGTACCGTCGTTCAGGGCCTGGGAAATCCGCTCGATATTCCCCTCGTAAGTGGCATTGCAATAGACCAGGTTCTCATCCAGCGAGACGCTTATATCCACACTGGCGGCAAAAACGGGGGCAGAGATGGCCAGCAGGCAGGTCACACATGCGAGGACAAACACGATCCGCCGGGCCGGAGGACGATCGACTCTAGTTCTTCCCATCGGCGCCAACTCTAACAGCCTGTCGGGTACAGGGCATGTCAAAAGTTGAGACATGTCATGGCAAGGCGGCAAAGGGGCCTGATTGAATATGTCGCTGCAAAATCGGCAACGGGCGTGTCTCCCGGACGTGGAGCATCATGGGCAACCCTTCGCATTCACTTCCTCCGCCTTAGCGGTTAAGGTCAATGGATGCTGAAAAGAAAGGCAAAGCCGATGCATGACTCCCTGATCCGGCACCACTATACCGTTCGGGAAGCGGATCTGAACCAGTACGGCTTGATGCACGGCGGAAGGCTTCTCACCCTGGCAGATGAGACCGGGTTTCTGGCAGCGCACAGGCATGCGAATGCGGATTGCCTGACCCTGGCCGTATATCGTGCCCGCTTCTACAGGTCCCTGCCTCTGGGCAGGCGTCTCATCTTTGAGGCCCGGGTGGCCTTCACTGGCAGGACCAGCCTGTGGGTACCGGTCAGGGTGGAAGATGGTCAGGGCCGGAAACCTGCCATGGAATCCGTTATCATCTTCGTCGCCGTCGATAAGGACAAACGTCCCCGGGAGGTCCCACAGGTTGTTGCCCAGACCTCGTCCGAACAGGAGCTTCAGTCCCGTATCCGCCGGCTCCATGCCCGAATCCGGGAGGAAACATGACCGAAACGCTCGTTCTCATCCTGCTTGGCACGGCCATTCTCTTCCTGTTGCTGCTTATCCTGCTCAGGATACGCAGCCTGGAAAAAAAGATCACGGCCGGTGAGGACGAGCGGCAGGCAACCCTGCTGGCCAGGACCGGTGAAATGCTTGAGTCCAAACAGCGGGCCCTCTCCGAAGGGCTTCGTGATGCCATTTTCAAGGGCCACAGGGACATGGGCGAGCTTGTGCGTGGTTCTCTCAAGGACACGACCGACACGCTCAATCAGCGATTCGCCGAACTGACCCGGATGGCCGACGGCCGGCTCAAGGAGATTTCAGGGCGTGTGGATGAGCAATTGAGCCAGGGGTTTGAAAAGACCCAGAAGATCTTCTCCGATGTGCTCAGCAGGCTGGCCGTGATCGACAAGGCCCAGGAAAGAATCGCCAAACTCTCCGAAAATGTCGTCTCCCTGCAGGATGTGCTCACCGACAAGCGCGCCCGCGGTGCCTTTGGCGAGATCCAGCTTCATCAACTGATCAGCCAGACTCTCCCCCCCTCGGCCTACACCATGCAGGCCACGCTGTCCAATGGCAGGCGCGTGGATTGCCTCATCAAGCTGCCGGATCCGATTGGCCACCTGGCGGTGGATTCCAAGTTCTCACTGGAAAACTACCAGAGAAGTGTCAATCCGGACCTTCCCGAGCAGGAGCGGAGGCAAGCGGCCGTCCAGTTCAGGCAGGATATCACCAAACATATCGATGACATAGCCAATCGCTACATCATTCCCGGTGAAACCACGGACGGCGCCGTCATGTTCCTGCCCTCCGAGGCCGTCTTCGCGGAGCTGCACGCCCATCATGAAAAGATCATTGCCTATGCCCATAAACGCAGGGTATGGCTTGCCAGCCCCACAACCATGATGGCCATTCTTACGTCGGTGGCCGCGGCCCTGAAAGATGTTGAAACGAGGAAGCAGGTGCATATCATCCAGGAGCATCTCCGTGAACTGGCCAAGGACTTCAGCCGTTTCGGTCAGCGCTTTGACAGGCTGGCCACACACATACGCCAGGCCCACAAGGACACGGAAGAGATTCACATCTCGGCCAGGAAAATCAGCGGCAGATTCTCCAAGATCGAGCGCGTCCAGCTGGAAGAAGGACAAACAAAGACAGGCAACAAGGATGCAATCTCCGAATAACCATCGTGATGAGAGGATACTCCGTCTTGCCACCTTCAACATACAGGTGGGTATCGGCTCCAAAAGGCTCAGGCATTTTTTTACCCACGGCTGGCGGTATGTCATGCCCCATGGTCAGTCACTGAGCAACCTGGACCGGATTGCGGATATCCTGGCCGACTACGACATCGTGGCCATCCAGGAAGCGGATGCCGGTTCCTTTCGCACCCGTTATGTCAATCAGGCCGAATACATCGCGAAAAAGGCCGGATTTCCCACATGGCACAGTCACATCATCAATGAGGGCGGAAAGATCGCCCTGCATACCAACAGTCTGCTCACCCGTCTCCCTCTGAGCGACATCCGGCATCACCGTCTGCCTGCCTCAAAGCATGGACGGGGCGCCCTGGAGGCCATCATTCAGGTGAGGGAAAAACGGATCGGGGTCTTCATCACCCACCTTTCCCTGCGCCGTCAGAACCGTGAGCGCCAGATCCGCTACCTGATCGAGCAGATCAACCGATACGACTCCGCCATCCTGATGGGTGACCTGAACTGTGAGCCGGGGGGAAGCGAGTTTCTCCAGCTGTTTCGCCACACACGCCTGCGAAGCAGTCCCGTGCATCCGGCCACCTTTCCAAGCTGGCGACCCACGCGTTGCCTGGACCATATCCTGGCCAGTGACGACCTCCATCTGGAAGGAATCCAGGCACTCCCGCAGCTACTGTCCGACCACCTGCCGGTCGCCGCCCTTCTCATGATCCCGGATCAGGAGATCAGCTCTTGATTTTACACTCCCCATCAACCGCTGCCTAAAGGATTGAATCCATGTTCCGGACAAACCACGCATAGGTGGATGCAATGCCCTCCCGCAGGGTGATACACGCCTCCCAACCCAGTGCCCGCAGCCTGGAGACATCAAGCAGTTTTCTGGGCGTGCCATCCGGCCTGGATGCATCAAACACAATCTTTCCCTCATAACCCACGACCTCACCGATCAGCACGGCCAGATCCCGGATGCTGATGTCCCTGCCTGTCCCGACATTGATGATCGACTCATCATCGTAGTTCCGCATCAGAAACAGGGCTGCATCAGCCAGGTCATCCACATGGAGGAATTCCCGCAGGGGTTTGCCCGTACCCCACACCACCACCTCGGATCTGTCTTCCACCTTCGCCTCGTGGAATTTTCGGATCAGGGCGGGAAGCACATGGCTGTTCTGCAGGTCGAAGTTATCGCCCGGCCCGTAGAGGTTGGTCGGCATCAGTGAGATCGTACAAAATCCATACTGGCGGCGGTATGCCTGACACATCTTGATGCCGGCAATCTTGGCAATCGCATACCACTCATTGGTCGGCTCCAGCGGACCGGTCAGAAGATACTCCTCTTTCATCGGCTGGGGTGCGAGCTTCGGATAGATGCAGGATGAACCGAGGAAGAGCAGTTTCTTCACCCCAGAACGATACGCCGCGTCGATAACATGGCTCTGAATCAGCAGGTTGTCACGGATGAAGTCAGCCGGATAGGTGCTGTTAGCGTGAATGCCGCCGACCTTTGCCGCCGCCAGGAAGACAAGATCCGGCCGCTCATCGGCAAAAAAGGTATGGACTGCCTGCTGATCGGTCAGATCCAGTTCGCTGTGATCCCTCAGGATCAGGGAGTCCTCATCCATCCCTTCTGCCCGCAGACGACGCACAATGGCCGAACCGACAAGCCCCCGATGTCCGGCCACGTAAATCCTGCGGCAGGCAGACATGGGCAACGGCTCACCAGTCGTCATTGTGGCCTCCCTTCCAGCACCTCCTACTCATTCCTCCTGAGCACCCGGAAGCCCTCGCGGTGGCACAACTCATCCCTCTCCGCATCCTTCAGGTCCTCACGGACCATTTCACTCACCAGTTCGCGGAAACTCACCTTCGGTGACCATCCGAGCTTCTCTTTTGCCTTTGTCGGATCCCCCAGCAGGGTATCCACCTCGGCGGGCCTGAAATAGCGCGCGTCAACAGCCACGATGCAGCGCCCTTTCTGATCGTAACCCTTCGTGTTCTCCCCCTCGCCACGCCAGCTGATCCGCATGCCAAGCTCCTCCGCGGCAACCTCGACAAAATCGCGCACCGAATGCTGCTCCCCCGTGGCGATCACAAAATCCTCGGGTTTTTCCTGCTGCAGCATCAGCCATTGTGCCTCGACAAAGTCACGGGCGTGCCCCCAGTCCCGCCTCGCATCCAGATTGCCCAGATAAAGCCTTTCCTGCAGCCCGAGCTTGATGCGTGCGAGGGCGCGGGTGATCTTCCGTGTCACGAAGGTCTCACCCCGAATCGGGGACTCGTGATTGAAGAGGATGCCGTTGCAGGCGAAAAGGCCATAGGCCTCACGGTAGTTCACCGTGATCCAGAAGGCGTACATCTTGGCCACCCCATAGGGTGACCGGGGATAAAAGGGGGTGGTTTCCTTCTGCGGTGTCTCCTGCACCTTTCCGAAGAGCTCGGAGGTCGATGCCTGATAGAAGCGGGTCTTCTTCTCCAGACCAAGGATCCGTATGGCTTCCAGGATGCGCAGCGCTCCCAGGGCATCGGAATCCGCCGTGTATTCCGGCTCCTCAAACGAGACCATGACATGGCTCTGGGCCGCCAGATTGTAGATCTCATCCGGCTGAACCTGCTGGATGACGCGCAGCAGGCTGGAGGAATCCGTCATGTCCCCGTAATGGAGGATGAAGCGTCGATCCTGTTCATGCGGGTCCTGATACAGATGATCGATCCGGTCGGTGTTGAACAGGGAGGTGCGGCGCTTGATGCCATGCACGTGATAGCCCCTGCCCAGCAGAAACTCGGCCAGATAGGCACCATCCTGGCCCGTAATCCCGGTAATCAGCGCAACTTTCGCCATGATTCGCACCCCGCAATTCTTCGCCGTTCAGGCGAAAACCGTCTTCTCAGACAGCAAGGGTATGCGTCCTTGTGTAAACCATCAAATCACCTCTTCACGGGATCGGGTCTTGACCCTGCACCTTACCGCCCGGGGTCATCCGGAACGGGAAGAGCGAAGATAGGTGTCAGCGAAGGTGCCGGGTCTTGTTCGGCTCAGTGCCCCTTGATGTTCACGTTCACACCATGATCGTAGACAAGGTGGCCACCGTGCCAGGCGGTGGTGAACAGAATCACGAAAACGGCCACGCCTGCTAGCCAGTAGGCCCAGTCGAGCTTTCCCGGCTCCTGCCTGCGCCTGTACAGCCAGCCGCCGGCAATGGCCATCACGACAAGCAGGACGGCACTGGTCATGCCCAGATCCTCATGATCCTCCAGTAGTTCATCGGGCACACCGGCATCCAGGGCCACGTCCAGGGCGGCATCCCCAAACATGGCGGCAATCACGGCGGCCACAGCCGCCAGCGCCAGCAACCCCATGGCGGATTTATGCGCGCAATCGCGGCCAAAGAGCCCCTGACCCCTGAGCAGGGCATAGAGCTGGACTCCCAGGGCCACGGGAAACAGCGCCAGCGGAAAATGGACGATCATTGGATGGATATGAGCGATATCGGTCATAAAAGGTCTCCTTGATTGGTTGGTTTTTCGTCAGTTCGGGTCTGAATATGTAACAGCGTAGTCGCAAAACCTTATGAAAAGCTGAATACGGCACGACTATCCCATGGCCTGCCTCGCCGGCAGACCCTTTTTCAACCCAGCATCCGACAGAACGCCGTGCTTTCTGCCGTTGATGCGGGTGTGTGTTTTGCAATTGGTCAGCACGCTGAAAGGATCCTCCTGGTGGAACGGTTTCGTGATCGAACGGTCGTCATCCCGCCAGGCACCCGGGGACAGACGCGCCGAGTCGGAAATATCAACCTCCCGAGCCACAATTCCATATCCGAGATCAAGTCTGGAGGCAATTTTACATTTTACGGGATTTGATGTGGTTTTCTGACCGGTAGCCGGTGTGCCCGGCAATTCGTCCTTCCCCCTCCGAGCTCCAGGGACGGTGCAAAGTCAAGCACGGACCCCGTCACGGGGAGATGAAAAAGCCCGCTGACGCGGGCCTTTGAATCTGGCTGGGGGACTAGGATTCGAACCTAGGCTGGCGGAGTCAGAGTCCGCTGTCCTACCACTAGACGATCCCCCAATGTCTGTCCGGCACGATAAAAAGCGATCACGGACATGTCAATTTTTGATTGCGGTTGACGGTCAGGGTTCAAAGATCCAGCAGATCGATACCCGGATATTCGAGGAAATCCCTGATCGCACCCAGAAACAGAACGGCATCCCTGCCATCGATCAGGCGGTGATCGTAGGACAGGGCAAGATACATCATTGGCCTGACAACCACCTGGTCATCAACCACCACGGGACGTTTCTCGATCCTGTGCATGCCGAGGATGGCGCTCTGCGGCGGATTCAGAATGGGTGTGGACAGCAGGGAACCGAAAACACCGCCATTGCTGATACTGAAGGTCCCGCCCTTCAGATCGTCCGGCATCAACCCACCCGAATTTGCCTTGTGGATGAAATCGGTGATACCCCGCTCGATCTCGGCCATGCTCATCTCGTCGACATTGCGCAGGATGGGAACCACCAAACCCCTTTCGGTGGCAATGGCGATGCCGATGTCATGGTAGTTGCGGTAGATGATGTCATCCCCCTCGATGCAGGCATTGACCACGGGATATTTTTTCAGCGCATGAACACTCGCCATGGTGAAAAAGGACATCAGACCCAGATCAACGCCATGCTTCTCCTTGAAGGCCTGCCTGTACTTCCTGCGGGTATCCATCACCACCTGCATGTTCACTTCGTTGAACGTTGTCAGGATGGCGGCCGTGTTTTGTGCCTCCTTCAGCCGCCGGGCAATGCGCCTGCGCAGACTGCTCATCGGCACGCGCTCCTCCAGGTGTCCCCGCGCAGGCGCCTCGGGTGACTTCTTCGCCGCGGTCCTGGGGGTGGTCTCGGGCATACTGACCACCTCGGGCCTGGCCGGCGCAGCCTGTTTTTCCTCCGGTTTCTGTGCCGGCTCGGATGGTGTCGGCTCCTCTGGCCTTTCAACGGGTGCCGCGGCCGGCTTCTCCGCCTCGACGGGCCGGGCAGAAGCCTCCTCCTCGATGAGACCGATCACCTCACCGGGAATCACCTTGTCACCCGCCCTTTTGCGGACTTCCTTCAGGATGCCGGCATCCAGGGCGGTGATCTCCAGCGTGATCTTGTCACTTTCGATCTCCGCCAGCACGTCGTCCACCTCGACCTTCTCACCCTCCTGCTTGAGCCAGTTGACCAGCGTGGCCTCGGATTCGGATTCGCCCAGACTGGGAACCTTGATTTCAATCGCCATGTCTCTTCCCCCAGTTAAACCATAACGTCGGCCGTGACCTCTTCGGAGAGGGCGGCATCCACCAGGGCACGCTGTTGTTCCAGGTGGCGTTTCAGCGAACCCACGGAAGGCGCGGCGGAGCGGGCACGGGCAAAGCAGTAGATCCTCTGCTCGGGCTGCAGGCAGCGCCGGATATAACCGTTGATCTGGAACCAGGCGCCCTGGTTGACCGGTTCCTCCTGCACCCAGAGGACCTGCCTGGCCCCGTGATACAGTCCGGTCTGGGTCTTCAGCAGATCCGCGGGAAACGGATACAGCCGTTCGAGCCTCACGATGCCGATATCGTCGATGCCGCGCTTTCGGCGCTCAGCCAGCAGATCATAATAGACCTTGCCCGAACACAGGATGAGACGCCTGCAACGGCCAGGCTCGATATCATCCATCTCGGGCAGCACCGGCTGAAAGGCGCCGTCTGTCAGGTCGACCAGGGATGAAAAGGAAAGCTTCTGCCGAAGCAGGCTTTTCGGGCCCATCATGATCAGCGGCTTGCGCATCCTGATCAGCAACTGGCGCCGCAACAGATGAAAGAGCTGGGCCGGGGTGGTGGGATAGACCACCTGCATGTTGTCCTCGGCGCACAGTTGCAGATAGCGCTCCAGCCTCGCCGAGGAGTGCTCCGGTCCCTGCCCCTCGTAGCCGTGCGGCAGCCACAGGACCAGGCCACTCATGCGCGACCATTTGGATTCCGAGGAGGAAATGAACTGGTCGATGACCACCTGCCCGTTGTTGGCGAAGTCGCCATACTGCGCCTCCCAGATCACCAGGGCGCGTGGCTCGGCCACGGAATAGCCATATTCAAAGGCCATCACGGCCAGCTCCGAAAGCATGCTGTCCACCACCACGAAATGAGCGATGTCTCCCCGCTCGGCCTGACGCAGTGGGACAAACTTTTTCCCGGTCTTCTGGTCGTAGACCACGGCGTGGCGATGGAAGAAGGTCCCCCGGCCGGTGTCCTGCCCGGAAATGCGCACCCAGTGTCCCTCATCCAGAAGGGTGGCATAGGCCATGATTTCGGCACAACCCCAGTCGATGGGCAGTCTGCCATCGATCATCTCCAGACGAGCATCATAGATCCGCTTGACCTTGTCGTGCAAAACAAAGCCTTCCGGAACGGAGTGCGCGACCCGGACCAGCTTTTTCAGTCTCTCCGCATTCACCCGCGTATCCGGCTCCGGTGCGTCATGCTTGAGGTAGCCCTTCCAGCGTCCCTGAAGGCTGTCCAGGGGTGTATGCGCGGGCCGCTCCCTGGCACGGCGCACCTTTTCAAGACAGGACTTGTAATCCTTCACCATCTGATCGGCCTCGTCATCCGTGAGGATACCTTCGGCCACAAGGCGTTTGCGATACAACTGCTGTACGGTGGGGAGCTCGGCAATCTTCCGGTACATCACAGGCTGGGTCACCGAGGGTTCGTCGGTCTCGTTATGACCGTGGCGACGGTAACAAACGAGGTCAATGACCACATCCTGCTTGAAATGATGGCGGAACTCCACCGCCACAATGGCCGCCAGTGCCACCGCTTCGGGATCATCCCCGTTCACGTGCAGGATGGGTGCCTGCACGATCTTTGCAACATCGGTACTGTAGAGCGTGGAACGTGCGTCATAGGGATTGGTTGTAAACCCGATCTGGTTATTGACCACGATATGGATGGTCCCCCCTGTCTTGAAGCCGCTCAGCTTGGAGAGGTTGATGGACTCAGCCACCACACCCTGGCCCGCGAAGGCCGCATCGCCATGCACGAGCACGCTCATCACCTGCCGGCGCGTGACGTCATTACGACGACGCTGACGGGCGCGCACGGAGCCCTCCACCACGGGTGTGATGATCTCCAGGTGGGAAGGATTAAAGGCCAGAGAGAGATGGACAATGCCTCCGGCGGTGCGGATATCGGATGAAAAGCCCAGATGGTACTTGACGTCCCCCGAACCCAGTTCGGAATCCTCGAACATGTGACCCTCGAACTCGGCAAAGATGTCCGACAGGGATTTGCGCAGGACGTTCACCAGCACATTCAGGCGTCCCCGGTGGGCCATGCCCAGATTGATTTCCTTGGTCCCGATCTCACCGGACTTCTGGATGATCGCATCCAGCATGATGATCAGGCTTTCACCCCCTTCAAGGGAGAACCGCTTCTGTCCGACGTAACGGGTATGCAGGAAGCGCTCGAACTCCTCGGACCGCATCAGCCTCTGGAACATGTAGCGGCGCGTGTCCTTGCTGAACTTCGGCGTGGAGCGGCTGCTCTCCAGACGGGCCTGGATCCAGTGTTTCTGCGCCGAATCGGTGATGTGCATGAATTCCGGACCGATGTGACCGCAATAGGTCTTCTGCAGGATATGGATGATCTCGCGCAGCGGCAGTCGGGGCGGTGCGACCAGATCCCATGTCGGGAATTCTCGATCCAGGTCGGCCTCACTCAGGCCGTAGTAATTCAGGTCAAGTTCGGGACTGTGCTTGGGTGGCGTCAGCCTGAGAGGATCGAGATCGGCATGCATGTGCCCGTGCACGCGGTAGGCGTGGATGAGATAAAGTGTTCGCGAGGGATACTCCACCCCTTCGGCGGCAAAGCCCTGCTCAACCGGCTCGGCTCGCCGCTGAACCACGGCAACGGGCTGACGCATCCTGCGCAGGACCTCCCGGTGGGAGACATCCGTTCCCCCACCCTTAAGAGCGGCGAAACGGCTGGCCCAGGCCTCCGGCACGGAAGACGGGTCACGCAGGTAATCCTCGAAGATGGCCTCTATGTAGGCGCTGTTGGCGCCAAAAAGGTCGGCATCCATCTCGAAACGTTCCCTGATGGAACCGGGGCGCCGAAGGGGGGTCACATTTTTTACCTTTTCCACGACCGCTTTATAGCCCAATTCCGGTCACAAAGCGAGTTTGTCCCACCCTGGAGCCCTGGAACCATAAGGGGGCAAGGCTGACCCGGTAGGATCACGGATGGCGGCTGTTCAAAATTCGCCGATTTACCGTCATAGTTAGGCGACCCTTGCACTGGGCATGATCGAGATGATCATGTCAAATCCCCGGAGGCTGACAAGACAGAGGACGGATGCCGGTCTTAGTTTTTCCTGTCCATTGTTGGACGCCCACTCAATGCCAAAGACAGGTTCTGGCATGGTAACAACCAGCGCTGATTTGTCCCGGATCAGCCAGACCCAGTGGTTTCAGTTGTCTGCATGAAATCATCCCCTTACATCACACGATATTTCATCTTCCTGCTGACCTTTTTCCTGCTGATCGCGGTGGTGAACTCTACGGTGGATCCCTTCGGGTTCTTTAACCTGATCCGGATCAATGGTTTCAACTCGCCCAAGACGGAGATCAGGAAAAAGGACAAGCTGCTCAAGGCCGTGCTGGTCAGCAGGATCAGGCCGGAGGCGGTGGTCCTCGGCAGTTCCAGGGTTGCGGCGGGTCTGAATCCCGACCACCCCGCGCTTCGTGATTATTTCCCAAGATACAATCTGGCCATTGATGGACCGGACATCTACATCATACGACGCTATCTCCAGCATGCCCTGGCAAACAGCGTATTGAAGGAGGTGGTCATCGGCCTGGATTTCTTCGCCTTCAACGTCAGGGGGAAGGGCTATGGCACAGCCCCCGTGATCGACCAAAGCCTGAGCGTGTATCCTGATGGAACCCGCAACCTGGGGTTTACCAAGACGGTGGTGACCACGACCCTCTTCTCCCTGAGTGCCGTATCCTCGGCATGGCACACCCTGCGTGACGCACCAGGATTCACCGGAGCTACGACCGAACCCGCAACCGGTGCCAAGGAATTCTATTTTAACGGTCAGCGCATTGATCTCGCCCATGAGACCGAGGATCGTAAAATCATCGCCGTCCTGCAGTCCCTCGGCCGGAACATTCTCATCAGCAAACGCTTTGCGCAGATCGAACGAATCCTCCTGAAACGCTACCTCGCGGGCAGCCAAGGAGAATATTTCCTTGAGCAGGGAGGGCGCTCAAGTCTGGACGAATTGCGCAGGATCATCCGCATGTGCAGGAATCACGGTGTCGATCTCCGACTTTTCGTTTCACCCGTACATGCCAGACTTCTGGAGGTTATCAGGAATACCGGACTCTGGCCCGTCTATGAGCAATGGAAAAGGGAACTGGTCCGGGTTGCCAGCGGTGACCCGGACAGGGGGGAACCGCCGGTGCCGATCTGGGACTTCAGCGGCTACAACACCGTCACGACCGAGGACGTGCCTGCCGGCAGGCCCCTGATGAAGTATTATTACGATTCATCCCACTACCGGCAGGGGGTCGGAGACATGATCCTCGACCGGATTTTTGGTCGCGAGAAGGAGAAATCCCGTCTGCCCGCGGACTTCGGCCGCCCCCTCACGGCGGACAGTGTTGAAAGGGTCCTGGAAACGATCCGGATGGAGCAGGAGAACTATCGGAAAACCCATTTGAAGGATGTGAGGGAAATCGAATGGCTGGCCAGATCCGCAAATATTGACCGGAAGCGTTTCCGGCTCGTGGGTGGATCAAGACCAGTTGGCGGCAGGATGATCGGCCGGATGTAAACGCCGGCTCAATCGATGGCCATCTAACCTCTGTCGGCAAGCATGGAAAAGTGCTCGAAAAGAGAGGTGGCCGATTCAAGAATCTCGTCATCCACATCCATCGCCATGCTCGCCTTCAGACTCTCCTTTTCCTTGTCCGGCCTGGCAACCTGGTTCGGATTGATATTTCCTTTTCCCAGGTTTTTATATCCCATGTCAATTCGCCGGAAGACTGCCGACACAGCCTCCTCGGTATGCCGGAACGGGACAAACGTAGTGCCGAACCTGTCGTTGACCCGCCCGATTACGGCCCCGAAATCCGAGATGACATCCTCAAACCGGGCGACAACAAAACCCTCCCGCAGGGGATAAATGTCGTTGTAGTAATGGATGTACCATTGAAACGCGGTCCTTGGAGGGACCACCTGCTCACGGATCACCAGCGAGCGAACAGCATCCACGGGATTTCTGATCAGGACGAGCGTGGGCACGCCCAGGGCCACGCTGCGCATGACCTGGGCGGAGGCGTGGACATGAAAACAGATGTCCGCCCGCGGATTCGCTGCCTGGAAGGCAAAGGCGGCAAAGGTGTTTGCCGATCTAGGATAACCCTCGATCACAAGGTCCTTGTCCTTGTGCACCATCAGATCCCGCATATACCTGTTGCGCCGGAAAACTGTAAAAAAAAGCCAGGGCCGCCTGGAGCAATAGGCCTGAAATCTGAGACGCAACAAATGCACCATGCTTTCCTTCATGTCAGCCGACACCCCGTCTGCCCGGCAAAATTGTCTTCCGGCAACGCATCATGTCACCGATCATCGGAAATCAGTATCACCGGACATCAGCCACCATCTGTCCCGGATCCGATTCACATCAGGGCCATCAATCCACACGTTGGTAGGAATGAAGACATCCAGGGGCTTGATCTCACCGCCGGTCCTGGAAAACCGGCCGGCATGATGATGGGTAATCCAGCAGTAAAGACCCTTTGCCCCCCTGCGCCGCACAAAACGCCGGGCCTCGTCAATCAGGACAGGAATTTCGTGCAGGGGGGCCACAAGGTCCAGCAGCTCGCAGATTTCCCCGTCGCCGTTCAGGATCACAATTCCCCTGGCCCTGCCACGGAAACGGTCCTGTATCAGCAGAACATCATACCGTTTCACGGGATGATCCAGATAGCGGTGCCGGAGGTAGTCCCAGTCCCGGACAACCACCAGACCCTCCTTCAGGTCCCTGTGCATTTGCGACCACAGTTCCTCCACAAGGTGTTCATCCCGATTCCGATCCAGGGGGCGCACTCGGGTTCCCAGTCTTGATGTCTTTTTTTCAGCCGGCATCCAGTGGACCTCGACGATCTGGTCCACCTGCCTGTAGAGGCCCAGCTTCTCCGCCAGGGTCATCACCCTGCGGTTGGGAAACCCAAACCCCCTGCCGCAATAGCGTGATCCGAAAACCTCGATGAAACTGGAAGCAACCAGGAAAAAGGTCCCCCGGCGGGTGAAAGTGCCGCGCTCGGAGGTATCCACCATCACGTCACTGATTTGCCAGAAAGGCATGATCTCACCAAAAAAGGAAACCCGCCGGGTGATGCCGCCATAGTGGGCGACAATCCTGTCACCGCGTCTGGCCACCACCGATTTCCCCCGTCCATCCCCGTATTTCCAGTGCCACAATGCCGGATCCGGACCTTCGTTGAAGACGGTCCTGAACAGCTCCAGCAAGGATGTCTGATCCTTATCCGCGGGAATGCCGGGCCGCCATCTTGGCTGCCTGGACTTTCCGAAGCGGAGCAGAACGTAGATACGATCCTGTCTGGCCATGGTCTCCCGTTCATGCCGTATGGACCGGACCAGATCTCCCAACCGCCGAGGAGGCACGTCCAGCTCCTCGGCCAGCTGCGTGTGCTGTTCCTCCACAAGCCGCGCAAGGACATCCAGGAAGGGAATGACCATGGGGGAAAGATCCCTTTTTTCAAGCAATTCAAATCCACAGCGCCTGGCCAGGGCAAGCATGTGTTCGAGGATGCACTCCCGGCTTCCATCCTCCTGATGCAGGGGGAAATCATCGCAGATCACAACCTCTCCCTGCCCGGACAGCATATCATACGCCTTGTCGAACAAGACGAGGGGGTTGATCGTGCCAGCCGTTTCCTGCATCACGATGGCATCGATATCACCCCTGCCGATCTTCAGGTCTTCAAAGGGTGAATGAATCAAGGTGCAGGCCCGCTTCAGGCGCGTTCTGACCTGATCAATAAGGTACCGGTCCGGGCTGGCAAACGTGACATCGTGCCCGGCCGACATGAGGGCGCTGATCCCGGCACCCGGATCCTTTGCAAGGAAAAGCACCCGGCGATTGCCCGGAGAGACGCCGCTTAACAACTCATCCAGAGTGCGCCGCCGTGCCTCGGCGAGGTCAACACAATCCCCAGAGGAGAGTCCGCGAGAGAGGAGATCCGCGCACCCCGCCTTCGAAATTATCACATGGGCCAGAATATTTGAGGGAAATTCGAGCTGTCTGGCATCTTTGTTGTCGTTACTGCTAACCGTTTCTTTCAACCTAACCTGCTTTACGCACCTGCTTCCGAAAGATAGGTTTTTCAACATTCATGAGAGTCAAACTCCTTCATATTCAAGCCAAAAGACGCCCGGATCCGTTCAGTATTTCCTCTCCATCCGATTTTGTTTGCGCTGAAGAAGAGAGCGTCGATGCACATATCGTGATCAGAAACCCCGATATCAGCCTTTATTGCCTCGACCATAAAAATCAAACCGCCATGTTTGTGGAAACACCCACAGGTACGGACCTGTCTCAGGCACCATTCTACTATCAGGCCCAGTATGAGAACGCGACCCGGCTGATCGTGGTCCCATTCGGGACATTCCATCAGCTTGCCAGCAGCCTTCACCTTGACCCCCAGCGTCTTAGCCTAATCTATTCAACTTCTCGCAGCGGTTCAACGCTGCTCTGCTCGGCCTTCAATCAGGTGGAAGGGGTCGCAACCTTCTCCGAACCGGATGTTTTCAGCCAGCTGGTGGAATTGCGTGCCTGGGACGGAAGCAGGGATGCCGAGATTGGTTCTCTGTTGCGAAGCTGCACCAGGATCCTGTGTGGAGCATCAAACCATGTCACCCACCCCCGGGCATGTGCCATCAAGTTTCGAGGTTTCGGGGTCGAGGCGGCTGACCTGATGTACGAAATCTTTCCGGATGCCAGGATTATCTTTCTCTACCGTGACGCCATCAGCTGGCTGCAATCCGTCGCCAGGGCGTTCATGCGAGAGGATCACGAATCAGAAGAATACCTGGCCAGCCTGCAACGGCAGCTGAGTCTTCACATCTCTAAGGTGGCGCATTATTCAGCCGGCGGGGAAGAGAGGCCGTCCATCATCAAACTGGCCATGCTGGCATGGTTGTCAACCCTGGAAAGATATCTCGAGCTTCATGAGCAGGGCGCGCCCGTGATTGCCGCGCGCTTTAAGGACCTGATTTCTTCACCAGAGGAAATCTTGGGGGCCATTTTCCGTTTCTGTCATATCGACGTTAACGACCTCTCAGATGTCACCAGGGTGCTGGAACGCGATTCGCAGGCCGGTACCGACATCTCGCGGAAGGCTCTCCGGCAACGTGAGATCAGGCTTCCGAAGAACTATCTTGCAGAGGTTCACAACGTGCTTAAGGAGCAGGCGACCATCCGGAGGCCGGATTTTGTTCTGCCGGGAACGCTGAAAGTCAGCCCGGTACAGCGGCATGAAATCGGAGAGCAGGACCCGAATCAGGCCAAACGCCATTCATGATTCAGTCTGACGATGCCCTGCTCCAGACCTTCCTGTACCACCTTCAGCTCCGCCACACCAATGGCCTTGTCATAAAGCTTGATGCCGTTCTCATATAATAGATACACATCCAGCCCGTAGTTTCCCTTGAGCAGCGGGATCTTTGGAAAGCAGATCTCGACCACTCCTTTCCCATCCCTGTCACGTTTCAGAACGAGGCCATCGGACTTGCTCGAGGCACTGCTGACATATCTTCTGCCGGCCCCGCTAATGGCCACCGCCACACATGGAGGGGGGAGATCGGGATCAGAGGCAAACATAACCCTGACGCAAAGATCATTCTCCCCGGACTTGATGGAAAGCCTGAAGCCTTCCACACCATCAACGCTGGCCTTCACACCGGTGATCCGTGTCAGCCTGATGGCCGGGGGCAGATCCTCATCGTGGCGCGGGGATGAGTTTCCCTGTTCCCTGGCGGAAACGCCCTGTTCGAGAAAGTCGTTGTATGCCGCCACGACCTCCGAAGGATCACCGTCCATCTGTGCCTGACCTCGATCCAGCCAGATGGCCCGATCACAGAAGGCCTCCACCTGATAGAGGGAATGCGAACAAAAAAGGATGGTTTTTCCGGCCTTTTTGAACGACATGATACGGTCAAACGACTTGCGGGCGAACGCCGCATCCCCGACGGACAGGGCCTCATCAATCACCAGGATATCGGGGTCGATATGGGCCGCCACCGAAAATGCCAGGCGAACGTACATGCCGCTGGAATAGGTCTTAACCGGCTGGTCAATAAATTCGCCAATATCCGCGAAAGCAACAATTTCATCATACCTCTGGTCGATCTCTTCCCTGCTCAACCCCAGGATGGCGGCGTTCATGTACACATTTTCCCTGCCGGTGAACTCGGGCTTGAATCCGGCGCCCAGTTCCAGGAGGGCGGCAACGCGCCCATGAACCGAGACACTTCCCTGGCTGGGCATGAGCGTACCGCAGATCAACTGAAGCAGGGTGGACTTGCCTGCACCATTCCGGCCAATGATGCCCACCACTTCACCCCATTCCACAGTAAAGGAGACATCTCTCAGGGCCGCAAACTCCCGATAGAATTGCCTCTTCCCACGCCAGAGTGTCTGCTTCAGACGGTGATGGGGCTTGTCATAGATTTGGTAGAACTTGCTCAGCCTGCTTACACGGATGGCCGGATCAGAGGACATCGGCAAACCCCTTGCGCGTTTTCTGAAACCAGAGCAGACCCAGCCAGGCCACGACCAGGCTGAAGACAGAAAAGATTCCAAGCCCCCACCAGTCCGGCACTTTTCCCCAGATCAGGACATACCGGGCCTGCTCAATAATGAAGGCCAGCGGATTGAGCAGCAAATAGGTGCGGTATGGCTCGGGAAGGGCGGAGAGGGGAAAGAAAATAGCGCTCAGAAAAAGCAGAGCGGAGGTAAAGATACCCACGGTCTGGCCGATATCTCGCAGAAAAACCCCAAGGGAGGCAAGAAACCAGGACAGGCCCATGGTGAGCAGGATAAAGGGCAGGATGATCAGCGGCAGGAAAACCACAGTCCAGTGGATGGAGTGATTGGCAATCAGATAGAACAGAAGCAGGACCGTCAGGTTGATCAGCGCATGGAATAGGGCCGAGCCCATACTCACCCAAGGCAGGATTTCCAGCGGAAAAACCACCTTCTTCACGAAATTGACGTTCCGCAGGATGAGAGCGGGGGCCTGGTTCACACACTCTGCAAAGAGCGAGTACAGGCTGATACCGGCAAACAGGAAGATAGCGAAATTGGTGGTGCTTCCTACCTCCACACCCCAGCGGGCCGGAAGAATAATGCCGAAAACCAAAGTATACACCGCCAGCATCAGCAGTGGATGAATAATCGACCATAAAAGCCCGAGCAGGGAGCCCCTGTACCGGCCGATGACCTCCCGCTTGCTCATCTGCCATATCAGGAGACGATGCTTCCACAGGCTCTGAAAGATGATGACCGGATTTGCTGAATAATTCTGATGCATTGAGTTCTCAATCCTGCCACACAGGAGCCGGCAGCGACAAACATCTCCTTGCTGGTGACAAAACCGCTTGCATTGACAGCCTGAAAAAGCTTATTTCCTTGACAATCCGGGATACCATCAACTATACAAAATAAAGACTTGCACCCATTCGGGCAGGCCACAAGTGTTCACGCAAAGGAGGGAATATCAGATGAAACGCTTCATGTTTCTGTTCACGTTTATCGCCATAATCGGGCTTGCCTCGACCCCGGCGCGGGCGAATACATCCGTTCACTACCCGGACGCATCCGTGGCGTTTGCCCAGTTTGTGGCCTTCAACCAGCTGGCCTTCATTTTCTGGGACACGGCAACCACCGGTGATAATGATATCTTTACCGTCCACGTCGATAGCTTGGCAAACCCCATTGCCCTGACCCTGACGGGCGCTCCGGGGAATATCGGCGGCCTGGCCTACTGGCTGAATTTCCTTGGCTTCGATATTTTTGGCAACATGATCTTCGATGTCTCTGTCAACCAGGGATTCGGATGGTTCTTTATCGGCCAGTTCTTCCTGTAACGTTCTTGGTCCGTATTTCCGGTCATGCTCAGGCGGTGGATCGCTTTTTCCACCGCCTGGTTTTGTGTGCCTTCGGCTGCCTGGTGGCGACAGCGATGTCGACCCCCACGTTTGCGGCGGATGATCCGCCAGCCGCGGAGAATCCTCCGCCTTTCACCGTGGCGGGAACCGCCATTACATCCAGACAGAAGAGCGTGCTTATCGTTACTGTCGGTAAGGACAAAAAGGAGAACCACGGCAAGGAAACCTGGGTCCATGAGGGTGAGTCTTTCGGGGACTACAAGGTGATTAAAGTCAACAAGGACAAGGTCCTCTTCGAACACAAGGGGAAGCAGTTCCTCATGGCTGTGGGCTACGGCCGCTATTCCCCGCGTGCCGCCTCCAGCGTCTCTCCGGCAGAAGGAAAGGATCTGCGAGGGAAACTGGTGCCACCTTCAAGGGCGGTCTCCCCGGCCCTGCCCGCCGAGAAGGACAAGCAGACCGAGGCCAAATTCGTTCCTCCCCCCGAAAACGTGGACGAGGTACGGGCGAATGCCCAGTCATTTCTAAGCCAGCTCAGAAAGAATCCCGAATTTATGAAACAGGTCGAGGAGCTTCGGCAGCGTATGCTGAAGCAGCAGACGAAAAATGGGACAGCCCCGGCGGAATCCGGGGGGGATGAGAAGAAAGACCCGGACAACTAATCCTCCGGTTCATGCGTCCTGCTTCAGATACCACTCAACTGTCTTTCGAATGCCGGTTTCAAAGGTTTCTTCCGGTTCCCACCTCAGCTCATCACGGATCTTTGTGCAATCGATGGCGTAGCGCCAGTCATGCCCGGGGCGGTCGGCGACAAAGCTGATCAGTGATTGGTAACTGCCCTCGTCCGCAGGATGGATTTTGTCCATCAATCCGCAGATAAGCCTGGCGATCTCAATGTTCGACCATTCGTTGCAACCGCCGATATTGTACACCTCCCCCACCCGTCCGCGACGGATGATCCTGTCGATGCCGCGGCAGTGATCCTCCACGTAGAGCCAGTCCCGGATATTGCTCCCGTCTCCATATATAGGGATGGGTCGCCCCTCAAGGCATGAGCGGATCACTGTGGGAATGAACTTTTCCCGATGCTGATAAGGTCCGTAATTGTTTGAACAGTTGGTGGTGGTCACCGGCAGCCCGTAGGTATGGAAGTAGGCGCGCACCAGATGATCCGAGGCCGCCTTGCTGGCCGAATAGGGGGAATTGGGCGCGTATGGAGTGAACTCGGTGAAAGGGGGATCATCCGGTCCAAGGGAGCCATACACCTCATCGGTGGAGATATGGTGAAAACGGCATGATCCGGCGTCCAGCCCTTTTTCCTCCAGCCAGTACGAGCGCGACGCGTCCAGCAGGGTGAATGTCCCCAGCACATTGGTCTTCACGAAGATCTCCGGTCCCTCGATGGAGCGGTCAACATGGCTTTCAGCGGCAAAATGGATCACCGTGTCAATCCGGTATTCTCTCAGTAACTGCTCGATCAGGGCACGGTCACAGATGTCACCCCGGATAAAACGGTAACGTTCATACCCTGAAACATCCGTCAGATTATCCAGGCTTCCCGCATAGCTTAGTTTGTCCACATTGATGACGCGAACCCCCGGATCACTGTGCAGGAGATAACGCACGAAATTGCAACCGATGAAACCGGCCCCGCCGGTGATGAGCACATGTCCGGGCTTGTATGGATTCATGTATATAACTCCTTGATCACCCTGTGAAGACCCTGCCTCCACGGGTGGCGGGCCACGTGGAATGTCTCTTCGACCTTGTGACAGTCAAGCACCGAGTTTGCCGGTCTTCTGGCCGGAGTCGGATAATCGGACGTGGCGATGGGAAGCACACGGCACACCCGCAAGGTGTCATAACGCCTCGCCTCCTCAAAGATTGCCAGGGCAAACTCATACCAGCTTGCCGCACCCCTTGCGCAGTAATGGTAGAGCCCCCGGTTTCCGGAAGAAATCTTCCCGGCCATATCAAGAATGGCTGCGGCTAAATCCGTGGCGGATGTCGGGCAACCGTACTGGTCCGCGACCACCCGCACCTCTTCCCGTTCCCTGCCAAGCCTGAGCATGGTCTTGACAAAGTTGTGACCATGCACCCCATACACCCAAGATGTGCGGATGATCAGATGTTGGTCGTACTCCCGCTCAAGGGCCTTTTCACCTGCCAGCTTGCTTGCCCCGTAAACACCCGTCGGATGGACCGGATCGCTCTCGGCATAGGGTCCTGATTGGCGACCGTCAAACACGTAGTCCGTTGATATGTGAATCAGCGGCACCCCCGCTTCACGGCAGGCCACAGCCAGGTTGACCACGCCGTCACGGTTCACGGCGTAGGCCTTCGCCGGTTCGGATTCAGCCCGGTCCACGGCCGTGAAGGCGGCCGCGTTGATCAGAAGATCCGGCCCGACCTTCTTCATCAGGGCCATAACCGCATCCCGGTCGGTGATATCAAGATCACTCCTGGACCACCCGACCATATCAATCCGCCTCTGAATACCCTGACGCAGCAATTCATAGCCAACCTGGCCATGGCTGCCTGTGACAGCAATCTTCACCTGTACGTCGGCAACCGCTTTGCGGGAAGGTCTTTCAGCATGGGATAGGCCGCATCCTTTTCCGAAAGAACGGGGTTCTCCACCGGCCAGTCAATACCGATATCCGGATCATTCCAGAAGAGGCCGCCTTCATCCTCGGGGGCGTAATAATCCGTGCACTTGTACAGAAAATCCGCCTCTTCCGAGAGGACACAGAAGCCATGGGCAAACCCGGGAGGAATGTAGAACTGGGTATGGTTCTCCTCGCTCAGCTCAAGGCCCACCCACTTGCCAAAACTGGGTGAGCCCTGGCGTATATCCACGGCCACATCATAGACACATCCCCTTGTTACCTGAACCAGCTTTCCCTGCGGATGCTGGATCTGATAGTGGAGCCCGCGGAGCACATGTCTTCCGGAGTGCGAAAAATTATCCTGAACGAACGGACCGGGTATCCCCGCATGCCTGTAGCGGCTGGCGTGGAAGGTCTCCATGAAGAACCCGCGCCGGTCGCGGAAGACCCGTGGCTTGATGATCAATACGCCAGGAATGGATGTCTCGACGACCTCCATCAGTCGTGATCCCCGTCAAGCAGACCCATGATGTAGCGGCCATAACCGCTTTTCAGCAACGGCTCAGCAAGACGCCTCAGCTGGTCTTCATCGATATAGCCCATGCGCCAGGCCACCTCCTCGGGACAGGCAATCTTCAGCCCCTGTCTGGTCTCCACAACCTCGATAAAGTGCGCTGCCTCAAGCAGGGATGTGTGCGTACCGGTATCCAGCCAGGCTGTCCCCCGGCCCAGCCGCTCAACCTTCAGCTCACCCATGGCGAGGTAGGCGTTGTTGATATCCGTAATTTCAAGCTCACCGCGGGCGGAAGGCTGGAGTCCGGCGGCAATGTCCAGAACCCTGTTATCGTAAAAATACAACCCTGTGACCGCATAGTTGGATCCGGGGTCCGCCGGCTTCTCAACGATTGACAGCACCTTTCCATGCCGGTCGAAATCGACCACGCCATAATGCTCGGGATCGCTGACCCAGTAGGCGAAAATGGTGGCTCCCCGGCCACGCTTCACCGCCTTCTGCATCTGACCGGCCATACCGTGACCGAAAAAGATGTTGTCCCCCAGAATCAGCGACACACTGTCTGAACCCACAAAGTCCCGGCCAATAATAAAGGCATCGGCCAGACCCCTCGGCCTGGCCTGTTCCGCGTAGGAAATCGAGATGCCAAACTGGGAACCATCTCCAAGAAGGTGGCGAAACTGACCGTTATCCCGGGGGGTCGTGATCACGAGGATCTCACGAATCCCCGCAAGCATCAGCGTGGTCAGCGGATAGTATATCATGGGCTTGTCGTAAACAGGCATCAGCTGCTTGCTGACCGCCAGCGTCAGGGGATAGAGACGCGTTCCGCTGCCACCTGCCAGAATGATTCCTTTCATGGGTTGTCCTTTCGACCGTAACAGTCGTCAAACCTGACGATGTCGTCTTCTCCTACATATTCACCGCTTTGCACCTCAATGATCTTCAGGGGAACCTTCCCCGGATTTCGAATCCGATGCTTCATCCCCTTGGGGATATATGTGCTCTCATTGACATGAACGGTCTGCCACTCCTCTCCTCGCTGAACCTCAGCAACACCTGAAACCACCACCCAGTGTTCACTGCGATGATGATGCATCTGCAGGCTAAGCTGCTCCCCGGGAGCCACCTCAACCTGCTTGATCTTGTACGACGCGTCTTCCATCAGGACCGTATAGCTTCCCCAGGGACGCTGAACGGTCGGGTGAAGCACATGTTCGGATGCCTGACGGGCCTGGAGCGTATCAACAATCTCCCGAACACGCTGGCTCTGACCCCGTGGCACGATCAGAATCGCATCAGCCGTTTCCACCACGCACATGTCACGCACGCCGGCAGCCGCCAGAAGCCGCTTCTCGCTCCTGAGCAGCGAACCCTCGCAGTCCAGGGCGATGACATTGCCCTCTAGGGCATTGTCATGATCATCCTTGTCGGCGATTTCAAAGACCGCGTCCCAGCTGCCGACGTCCGACCAGCCGATGTCGCAGGGGATCAGGCAGACACGATCGGAGTGTTCCAGAACCCCGTAGTCAATGGAAATGGAAGGCATACGGCAGAATTCGCGCCTTATCACCTCCTGCCATGCCACACCCCGACGCCAGTGCCGGCGCATGTCCTCAAGCACCTCGTAAAGGCCGGGAAGATAGCGCTTCACCTCCTCAAGGATGGCCGAGGCCCGCCAGACAAACATGCCCGAGTTCCAGAAATAGTTTCCCTGCCGGAGGAACGAAGCCGCAGTCTCGGAATCCGGTTTTTCCGTAAACCGGACAACGTTGTGAACCCGATCCTCTCCCTCACCGGTTCCCGAGACCTGAATATAGCCAAATCCCGTGTCCGCCCTTGTGGGCTGAATGCCAAACGTCACCAGCCTTCCTCTCTCCGCCTCGGAAATGGCCCGCCTCAGACAGGCACGAAACGTCCGGCAATCCCTGATGACATGATCGGCGGGCAGAACCACGAGGACGGGATCATTCCCCTCCTCCATGAGCAGGCTTGCCGCCAGGGCAATGGCCGGCGCGGTGTTTCGCCCTTCCGGCTCAAGAATCACCTGATAGGGTTTCAACGCCGCATAGGCCTCACCCTTGGCATGCTCCTCGCCCGTGACAATCCAGACATCATCCCCGCCGATGAGAGGATGGAGACGCTCGATGGTCTCCTGCAGCAGTGTTTTGTTGCTGCTCAAATGCAGAAACTGTTTAGGCAGTTGCTGCCTGGAAAGCGGCCACAGACGGCTGCCGCTTCCGCCAGCAAGAATCACCGCTTTCACCGGGGATGTCATGAAGAACTCCCAGGATTCAAGCCGAAATCAGATAAAGTCATGGGCTTCAAGATAGGAAAGAATCCTGGCGGCGCTTTCTTCCACGGTTTGATGTTCGGTCTCCACCACGATCTCCGGGTGCAGGGGAGGCTCGTAGGGATCGGAGACCCCCGTAAACTCCCTGATCTCCCCCTTGAGGGCCTTCGCATACAGGCCCTTCACATCACGACGGGCACATTCCTCCAGGCTCGCATTCACATAAACTTCGATAAAAGAGCCCTTGCCACCCACCTCTTCCACCATGGCCCGGACCTTGTCCCTGGTTTCCCGGTAGGGCGATATGGCCGCGGTCATCACGGGCACGCCATTTTTGACCAGCAACTGGCAAACCCAGCCGATGCGCAGGATATTGGTGTCACGATCCTCCCTGGAGAAACCCAGCCCCCTGGACAGATGGGTCCGGACAACATCTCCATCGAGAATTTCAACATTGGAAACACCCCGTTTTCTCAGCTCCGCATGCAGGTAATCCGCAATGGTGCTCTTGCCCGCGCCGGACATGCCGGTCAGCCAGAGGGCAAACCCTCTTTTAGCGCTCAATGGTGATCCTCCTTATAATACTCCCTGTACCAGGATACAAAGGTGGCCAATCCTTCCTCAATACCGGTTGCCGGGTCAAAACCAAATTCCCTGCGCAAAGCCGAGATATCCGCATGCGTGGATAAAACATCGCCGGCCTGCATCGGGCACATTTCCTTGATCGCCCTGACACCCAGGATCTTTTCCAGAACCTCGACAAAATAACCCAGGGAAACGGGTTGATCATTGCCAATATTATAAATGCGAAACGGAACACCATCCGGATCCCTGGCGGCCGGCCTACCCAGGACCGCAAGCACGCCCTCCACGATGTCGGAGATGAAGGTGAAGTCGCGTTTCATGTCACCAAAGTTGAAAAGCCGGATGGTTCTGCCCGCCAGGATATCGCGGGTAAAGGAAAAATAGGCCATATCCGGCCTTCCCCAGGGGCCATAGACGGTAAAAAAGCGCAGTCCCGTGGCTGCAATGCCGTACAGGCGTGCGTAGCTGTAGGCCATGAGTTCCGCCGCACGCTTGGTTGCCGCGTACAGCGAGACGGGGTGATCGACCCGGTCGGATTCACTGAAAGGCAGTTTTCTGTTTGCGCCATAAACCGAGCTGGAGGAGGCAAAAACAAGGTGGCTGACCGGAAAACGCCGGCATGCCTCGAGAATGGATAGCTGACCGGTCACGTTGCTGTCCACATAGGTGAAAGGATGTTCAAGGGAGTAACGAACCCCTGCCTGGGCGGCAAGATGAATGACCGCATCCGGCCGGTATTCGGCAAACGCCTCCGCGACACCCTGACGGCATTCAAGGTCGAGCCTTGAAAAGAAGAACCTGTCATGCACCTCTAACTGCGCCAGTCGATCCTTTTTCAGGTTGACGTCGTAGTAATCGTTCAGATTGTCCAGGCCCACAACCGTGTGGCCACGGTCCAGAAGCACTCTGGCCACATGCATGCCGATAAAACCGGCTGCCCCGGTGACCAGGATGGTTTGATGTTCCGGCATCAGATAACAGGAAACATATCAGGAGGCCCGTTTCCAGGTGGTCCCGCCGGGGCCGTCTTCCAGAAGGATCCCCATGTCAGCAAGTTGTTTGCGTATGGCGTCCGCCCGCTGAAAGTCACGGGCCTTTCTGGCCTCTGTTCTGGCCGCGATCAGCGCTTCGATTCGTCTCACGTCCTCATTCTTTCCGTGGAACCAGCGATCCGGATCCTCCTGCAGCAGACCCAGAACTCCGCTTAACTTGCGAAATTCCGCCGCCAGGGCGGCCACATCCCTGCCTGAATCCAGATGCCGGTTGATCTCGCGGCAGAGATCGAACAGCACGGCCAGAGCCTCTGCGGTATTGAAATCGTCATTCATGGCCTGACGAAAACGGCCGCTGAAAACACTTTCCCCGTTATCAGTCTCCGGCACACCGCTCAGCCTGCGCTTGGTCTCGTAGAGGCGATCCAGACCATGCCTGGCCGATACCAGTGCCTCATCACTGAAATCCAGGGGAGAACGGTAATGGGTGCCAAGCAGAAAGAAACGAAGCACCTCGGGCTGATACTTTTCCGTGATCTGACGTATGGTGAAGAAATTTCCCAGAGACTTGGACATCTTCTCCGCGTGGATGTTCACAAACCCATTGTGGACCCACACACGTGCAAACGGCCGTCCGTTCGCCGCCTCACTCTGGGCAATCTCGTTCTCATGATGGGGAAACCGCAGGTCCATCCCCCCACCATGGATGTCAAAGGTCTCCCCGAGAAGCTTGCAGCTCATGGCCGAGCATTCGATGTGCCAGCCGGGCCGGCCCCTGCCCCACGGCGAATCCCAGCTGGGCTCCCCTTCCCTGGCCTTCTTCCACAGTACGAAATCAAGAGGATCATGCTTGGCCTCGTTGATTTCCACCCTGGCACCGGCCTCCAGTTCATCAATCTTCTTTCCTGAAAGCTTGCCGTAACCGGCAAAGCGCCGGACCGAAAACATGACATCACCATTCTCGGCGATGTAGGCATACCCCTGATCCAGGAGACGGGTGATCATTCCGATCATGGCATCCATGTGCTCGGTGGCACGCGGCTCCAGACTGGGCATCAGGCAGTTCAGCCCCTCCATGTCCTCGTGAAAGGCCCGGATCATCCGGTTGGTCAGTTCCCCGCAAGAGATGCCAAGCTCCCTGGCCCGGCGGATGATCTTGTCATCAATATCGGTGAAGTTGCGTACGTAGGTCACTTTATAACCCAGATGCTTCAGCCACCGATAGATGACATCAAACACCACCATGACGCGGGCATGTCCAATGTGGGAATAGTCATAGACGGTAACACCACAGACATACATGCCTACCCGGTCGGGAATGATGGGAGTAAACTCCTCTTTCCTGCGTGTCAGACTGTTGTATATTCTCAACGTCATTGCGATAACCGCCTGATACAGTCGTCAAGACGCTCTCTGACGCCCTCCCGCTGGAGGAACGTGACGACCTTGCTCATTTCCGGACCCGCCAGGACGCCCGTCAGTGCGGCACGAAGCGGCAAAACCAGTGATTTCCCCTTCCGTCCCGTCTCTGTCTTCAGCATCCCTGTCCACGCCTTCCAGTCGGGTTCTTCAAGCCGCGACCAGACCTTGCCGGCCAGGATGAAAAATTCCGGGCCGGCCTCCCGAATGACCTGCCATGCTATCTCATTTATGTCCGCATTCGCATCCAGCAAACGTACAAATCCGCGTACCTCATCGAGACGATCCAGGTTGCCGCCGATGAGCCAGGAAAAGGAGCGCAGACGCTCCTCGTCCATATCAGGAAAATACGGGCGGATCAGCCGGGCGAGTCTTTCCGGCGACAGGGCGTGCAGGATCCGTGTCTGCCAGCGCCACAGATCCTCCTCGGACCAGCGTACAGGTGCCGTGGAAAGATGTTCCGCATCAAAACAGGCTGCGAGTTCCGTCAGGCTCAGCGCCTGTTCCGGGATATTGGGATGTCCGAGCCGGGCAAGGGTCTGGATCAGGGCCTCGGGAAGCAACCCGTCCCCCCGAAGCTCGGAAATGCTGCGCGATCCGCTTCGTTTGGAAAGTTTCGCGCCATCGCTTCCCAGCAGCAAACCGTGATGCATGTAGATCGGCACGTTCAAATCCAGTTGCTCCAGCAACCAGACCTGATAAACGGAGTTTGTCAGATGGTCGTCACCACGCAGAACATGGGTCACTCCATCCATGGCATCATCGATGGCATTGGGCAAGAGGAAGGTGAAGCTCCCATCCGAACGTGCAACGACCGGATCATCCAGATCCCTGCGGGCAACATGAATATCCCTGCGCAGAATGTCACGCACCACGATTTCACCTTCCTTCGCACGCACGGCAAGACGCCAGACATAGGATTCGTCTTCTGCGCGCCCTGCCGACTCCTCCAGCGACAGCTTCCTGCATCGACCCACATAGCGGGGTGGAAGACCACGGGAAACGGCCAGACGACGGTCCAGGCTCAATTGATGCCGCGTGCAGAAACAGCGATAAGCCAGACCCTGCTCAGCCAGTTTTTCCAGCATCCCCATATGGTGGGCATGACGCCTGGACTGAAAGAGGACCTCACCATCCCAGGTCAGTCCAAGCCATAGCAGGTCATCCTGAATGGAACGAACAAATTCCGCCCCGGAACGCCGCGCATCCGTATCCTCGAATCGCAGCAGAAACCGCCCCCCATATCTTCTCGCATACAGCCAGTTAAGCAATGCCGTGCGCACATTGCCGATATGCAGTTGTCCCGTGGGAGAGGGCGCAAAACGGGTTACAACCATGAGCCCGCAAACGCTGGCAACGACATGCCGGCTGTCAAGGAGTACCGCACTGCCGGTTTACTGACCTTCTGCAGCTTTTTTCCCCCTGTCATCAGGCATAATCAGCATGAACTCGTCCTTGTGAACGTATCCCAGCTCCCGATGGGCGAGTTCCTCCAGTGCCTCCGGATCGTTCCGCAGCCGGAGGACTTCCCTTGCGAGCTGTTCCCGCCGTTCACGAAGCGTCTTCACTTCCTGCTTCAGGGCCTCAAAGGACTTGAGCTCCTGACGGTAAACCAGATAGCCATGATCGGAAAAAATCAGATCATATACCATGTAAGCCAGGATCAGGGTGGCAAAACCCCAGCCCAGGGCCTTAATGATGCGCTGCAGCCCAGCCACTCCTCAAAAACGCGGCGTGCCCCGCATAACGGGCCTGATCACCAAGTTCCTCCTCAATGCGGAGCAACTGATTGTATTTGGCCATGCGATCGGACCTTGAGGCCGATCCGGCCTTGATCTGACCGCACCACAATGCCACCGCAAGATCAGCAATGGTATAATCCTCGGTTTCCCCGGAGCGATGCGACATCATGCAGCGGTAACCGGCGTTGGTCGCCATGGTCACCGCCATCTGGGTCTCGGTGAGGGTGCCGATCTGATTTGGCTTCACCAGCAGGGCATTGCCAATACCCTGCTTGATCCCTTCAGCCAGGATCGCGGGGTTGGTCACAAAGATATCGTCTCCGACAAGCTGAACCCTGTTGCCCAGATGCCTGGTCATCATCTTCCAGCCATCCCAGTCATTTTCCGCCAGACCATCTTCGATCGAGATAATGGGGTATTGATTGATCAGCGATTCCAGCCACTCCACCATCCCCTCGGCATCAAGTTTCCGGTTTTCGCTGGCAAGAACATATTTCCCGTCGTGGTACAGTTCGGAGGCAGCGATATCCATAGCCAGAAGTATCTGTTCCCCGGCCTTGAGTCCTGTCTTCTCAATCGCCTCCATGATGGCTGTCAACCCCGCCTCATTGGAAGGA
>CAZCTM010000008.1:0-67620 GCA_964501925.1 uncultured Zetaproteobacteria bacterium
CTGATAGGCCGTGTATAGCTCCCTCAGATTCACGCCGTTCCAGATTTCATCGCTCGCCTGCAGCGGACCAATTCCGGCATTCTTGCATTTTTCTATCCATGAAAGCAGGAATCCGGGCTGCAAGCGGTCGGCGTCGATATGGCGTGCTTTCAGGATGCGTCTGGCAAGGGTCTTCTGATCATCGGAATCCACCACCTGAAAGTCTCGCTCGTAACCCAACATCTCGGCATAGCGACGCAAAAGGCGCAGCGAGATGGCATGGAACGTACCTGAGACCACGCCACCGCCATGATCCCCGATCAACTCTTCCAGACGCCCTTTCAATTCCGCCGCAGCCTTGTTGGTAAAGGTCACGGCCAGAATCCTGTGGGGTGGCACACCCATCTCACTGATCAGATAACCGATCCTGTGCACAATCGTGCGCGTCTTGCCGGAACCGGCACCGGCAAGAATGAGCTGGGGTCCACTTCCGGCCCTCACCGCCCTGGCCTGAGCAGGATTAAGCTTCATGGGGCCCCACCCTTTCACCATGCTCCACGATTAAACTGTGATAAGTGGAAAACACCGCATTCCGTGAAAGGATACCCAATACCTTGCGGGGGTTGTCCTTGGATACGACTGGCATCTGCTCAAACTCCTCCCGGTCAAACATCCTGATTGCCTCAAGCAGACTGCTATCCTCGGAAACGTAACGCACGTTCCGGTTGGCCACTTCCGCCGCCACAACGACCTGATCCAGGCTTGGATCAAGCAGCCAGGGTTGCAAGTCAGAAAAGGTCACGATTCCTATCATCAGCTCCTGATCATCCACAATCTGCACAATACCTCGACCTGATGAAACATAAATCGCCTTCAGCTCCTTCAGGGTAGCCGACTCATGTACGCTTGGGATGCTCTTCCAGGGGATCTGATCCACCTTGGTCGCTCGCATCCATGAACGTTCCAAATGCCAGCTTGTCTCGACACCCTTCTCTTCCAGAGACTCGGTAAAGACGGAGGCCGTGCCAAAGGCGCGTTTGACGATGGTGGCAACAATACAGGCTGCCATCAGGGGAAGCATGATCTGATAGTTACCCGAAAGCTCGAAGACCATCAGTATGATGGTCATGGGGGCCTGCAGGCTGGCAGCGGTCATGGCGCCGCAGGCAACCAGGGCATAAGCGCCATAGCTTTCCGAGAGGGTCGGTGCAATGCTATGGGCCACCCCTCCGAACAGGGCGCCCGCAATTGCACCCAGAAAAAGACTGGGCCCGAGCATTCCACCGGGAAAACCACCGGAAAAGCAGATGACCGTCACGGTCAGCTTTCCAATCAGCAAAATCGTCAGGAACAATGAAATGGGGAGCACAAACCCCAGAATCTCCGGATTGATTCGTTCCAGCATGATGGATTCCACTGTGCCGTAACCAATGGACATCACCTCCGGAAAGCCGATACCGATGAGCCCCATGATAAAACCCGCCAGTGCTGGCCGGTAGCGAACGTCCGGTGCTATTCTTTCGAACAGCCTTCGGACGGGCGCCAGGGCATTGACAAAGACCGTTGCCAGCAAACCGCAGAAGATGCCGAGAGCCACGTATGCCGGAATTTCCCAGGCACTGACCAGATGGTATTCCGGAATAATGAAGGCCGGATAATTGCCCAGTTCCGCACGTGTAATCACGGTTGCAATTACCGAGGCGATAACGATCGGACTGAAAGTGGCAATCGTGTAATCGGCAAGAATGACCTCGAGCGCAAACACCACCCCTGCGATCGGTGTGTTGAACGAAGCAGCGATACCGGCGGCAACCCCGCAACCGATCAGGGTGCGCAGCTGCTTCTCGGACAGGCCAATCCGGTAACCGATCTCCGAGGAGATGACCGCACCCAGAGCAACCGTGGGACCCTCACGGCCCAAACTTGCGCCACTTCCCGTACTGATGGCGGTGCCGAAGGTTTCCGTGATCATCTGTCTTGGATCAACCCTGGCACTGCGTTCCGCCAAGGCCTCCAGAACACCCGGAACACCCCGAAGTTCCCCCTTCGGCAGAAAACGGACCATGATCCAGCCAACCGCCAAGCCGGCGGTTACGGGGCCAAGGAGGTAGATGTACCAGGGAATGTAACCTATAGCCATCTCCCATGACCTTTCACCGGTCCAGAAAACGGAAACCCATTCGATACCGGAACGGAGCAGAAGGGCCGCATAGCCTGCCAGCACGCCAACAAGCAGGGCCAGTATGCTCAGATAGAGAACGTCATGGGTTTTCAGCCAGGAAAATCCCTGATCCCAGAACCTGCTGAGCGAACGCGTTTGGCGGATAACACACCTCCTGGTAGTGGATCTCTAAGACTATGCCCAGGCCGTTTATTGCACCAGTACAGACATCGTGCACTTTCATCGAAGATCGACACCACCCACACGCCTTCCGCAACCAAATCGAAATGGTCTCCATTCCGGAGTATCATGTGTGAATGTTGGCCATACTGTTCGGCATGTCAGCGATCATAGCCGCCGGCGTTACCTGGCGAATTGTCCTTGGCAATACTTCGGCCGAGAGTATCCGCGCCCATCTGGCCAAGTCCGTCTACGAGGTTTTTCTTCCCGCCCTCGTTCTGCATGTCATGTGGCAAACACCCGTTGATCTAAACACCCTGCGCATTCCCGTTGTTTCGGCTGTGGGCGTGTTGCTTTCCCTGCTTGCGGCCTATCTGATATGCGGCCGGGGAGACGGTCGAGGAGGAAAAAGGGCAGCAGGGGCCATGTTGCTTGCAGCCGGGTTTGGCAACTTTACCTATCTCGGTTTACCGGTACTGACCCAGACCTTCGGACCCTGGGCGCAATCCGTCGCCATTCCCTATGATCTGTTTTCCAGCACACCCTTGCTCTTTACCGTTGGGATCCTGATTGCCCAGCACTATGGGTCTTGTCCCATGAAGATTCACGCAGGTATCGAGCTGCTGCGAGTGCCTGCATTATGGGCGGCGGCTTCCGGGCTGCTGCTCAGCACAGGCAACATCTCCATGCCCGCCTGGCTGGATGGCACCCTTGATCTTCTGGGTGCAGCTGTCGTTCCCCTGATGCTTTTGTCCATTGGCATGGCCCTGCGCTGGCAGGCAGGCTGGATGTCCCGACTCCCGCTGCTGGTCCCCATCATTCTCATTCAGCTCGTTTTCATGCCTCTTGTCGTCTGGGCAGCATGCATTGGTGTCGGCATGCCGGAAAAACTGCTGGCACCTGCCGTCATCGAGGGTGCCATGCCATGCATGGTTCTGGGTCTTGTGATCTGCGACCGCTTCAGGCTCGACGCCAGCCTTTACGCCGAGGCGGTTACCGTCACCACGGCTGTATCCTTGCTCACCTTGCCGGTTTGGTTGAAACTTGTTCAGTAAACCTTTTGTTACGGGATGGGAGGGAACCGAATCCATTGAGCACGGGTGACATTGTCTTTCTGCTGGTCTTCTTCTGGATCCTGTTTGTGGGTGCGAGGCTGGCCGTCTTTTCCATCAAGGTGGATATCAACATCAAGAAACGCCTTTGGCCGCTCCTGATCATTGGTCTGGGATGCCTTCTCCTCCTCACCGCCTGGCTTCTGGACTTTCCCAGGGCGGGATATGTCATCCTGGTACCCATCGTGGTGGCCATTCTGTTCACAAACCTGAGGGGGTTTTACTTCTGTGAGGCCTGCGGCAGGATGATGGCCTACAAAAACATCTTTTCCAAACCCGGAACGTGCTCAAAATGTGGCGCGCGCCTGAATCCGTCATGATCTTCCGACCTCCTTCCAAGACAGACTGTATCGGCATGATCTCTTGGCTAACCCATTGATTTCACGTATAATTTTTCAACAGGACCCCCCCTTGAAATCCCGGAAAACAGTCACTATATAATAGTTGCCGGAGATGGATTTCCGGGAAATACTCACATCATCATAAAGGAGGTGTGTTATGACGTTGATGCGTTGGTCTCCATGGCAAGAACTGGAAAGCATGCATCGGCAACTTAGCCGCCTGCTTGATGAAACGCCTGTAGGACTTACCGGTGAGGCAGGTGAGTGGGTTCCTACCGTTGACATTCGTGAAACGGATGATGCATTGCTGCTCCAGGTTGAACTGCCAGGCATTGAGAAAAAGGATGTTCACCTTGAGGTGCGCGACGATGTTCTCACCATTTCGGGCGAGCGCCGTTACGAGAAGGATGTGAAGGAGGAGAATGTCCATCGCATTGAACGCGCTTATGGCAAGTTCTCCCGCAGCTTCAGCCTTCCGAGCAATGTCGACGCCGAAAAGGTGGATGCCAAGATGAAGAATGGTGTGCTGGAGATTCGGCTTCCGAAATGCGAAAGCGCCAAACCGAAAGCCATCACCATTCACTAATCCTGGCATTCTCGGTGTAATCGCCGGGGCCGCTCACGCGGCCCTTTCTTTTTCTAGATGGACTGCTGTTTCAGAAGGATCAGCAAGCACTCGTTCCATCGGAAAGGGTAACCAAAGATCGTTTATCTTGCGCGCCTATTTTTGCTTCGGTAGCGTCGCGAATCTTTACCGTATCATGCGTTTGCAAACCCTATTGTAAGTAGAGGATATTATGCTCGAATCAATGCGCAGTCATGCCCAGTCCTGGATCTCCAAGATCATTCTTGGAGGTATTGCCCTTTCATTCATCCTGTGGGGTGTTGGCGATTACTTCCTTGGTTCAAGGCTTCAGGAGGTTGCTGAAGTGGATGGTGAACCCATTTCGCAGCTTGAGTTTTCCCAGACATACGAGCGTCAGCTCAACATGTTCCGTGCGTCGGCCGGCAAGGATTTTTCCCTGGAAATGGCACGTCAACTTGGCCTGAAGGAACAGACACTTCAGACCATCATCAATCGCCGGATCATCCTCAGTGAAGCTGAGACGATGGGGCTTACCGCCCCAAAACCAACACTGGTGCAGCGTGTGCATTCCAATCCATCCTTTCAGACCGCAGGATCATTTGATCCCGCACGGTATCGGATACTGACCCGGAATCTGGGCTACCGGACCCCTGCAGATTACGAGCAGGAATTGAAGCTGGATATGATGGCAGATGCCCTGCAGCAGGCCATTATCGGCAGTGCGATTGTAAGTGATGAAGAGGTTCGGCAGCGTTTCCATGAGGAGTATGAGAAAAGGGTTCTGGCAAGCCTGATTGTCGACCCCGAAAGCCTTCAAAAGAAGGTCAAGATCAACGATCAACAGGCAAGGCAATACTATGAATCACATAAGGAAAAATATCGCTCACCATTGCGCCTGAGCATGGAAATCGTGGAAATCAACCCTGAAACCCTGGCCAAGGAAGTATCCGTGGATGAATCCGAGATCATCAAGGCGTATGAGGAACAGAAAGACAAATTCACTGAGCCGGAACAGCGCCGGGCTCGGCATATTCTTGTGCGCCTTCCGGAAAATGCCTCGGATGAACAGAAGCAGGCAGCACGGAAGAAAATCGAGGATGCCCTCAAACGTATCAAGGCGGGGGAGGAATTCGCAAAGGTCGCCAAGGAGGTCTCAGAGGATGTGACAGCAAAGGATGGCGGCGATCTCGGATTCTTTGGCCGCGGCTCCATGGTTCCCGCATTTGAAGAGGTTGCTTTCTCCATGAAGCCAAACGAAGTCAGTGATGTTGTCGAAACACCCTTTGGTTTGCACATCATCCAGCTGGTCGAAATCCGGCCCGCAGGCACCAAAACCCTGGAGGAAGTGCGAAATCAGCTTGAGACCCAGCTGCGCAGGGAAAAGGCGGGTGACGAGGCCTATAATCTTTCGCAGGATCTCGATGACGCCCTTGGCCGGGAGGACAGTCTTTCCGCGGCAGCCGAAGCCGTTGGCCTCCCGGTCAAAAAACTTGGGCCTGTCAGTCAGGAAGAGGCCATGGCTGACCCCCTGTTCGCCGGAAATCCGGACTTTCGCAGGCAGATCTTCGCCGCAACGATGGATGATCCGGTTGAAATCCATGAGCTGGATGATGGCCGTTTTGTTGCCGTGCAGATTGTATCGCGGAAGGAGCCCGACATCCTACCTTTCGAGAAGGTTGCGGCAAAGGTCTATGCCGATGCCAAAGCCGAAGAGGCCAGGAGGCTGGCGATGGAACAGGCCAGGGAGATTCTGGAGAAGGCCAGGAATTCCTCACTGGACTCTCTGGCAGCCACCTACAGCCAGGCCTTGTTCCTTTCGAAACCCGTAAGACGAAACGGCGTGGGAGATGAGGCCGGCTGGCTGACAACGGAAGTCCTTGCAAAGGCGTTCCAGACCCCCATGGGGGGCTATGTGGCAAATGTCATTGAAGTGCCGAAGGGATTTGCCGTGGTCCAGGTAAGGGACGTCATTTCAGCAACGGAAGAAGAATTCAGCAAAAAGGCAGAAGGCATCCGGCAGGAGCTTGTGAAAGCCAATGGGGCGGAACGCTTTGCCCGCTGGATCGCATCCGTGCGTGAGCGTCATGAGATCAATATCAATACCTCTGCGCTCGAGCGTTTCTGACACCTGATGGCTGTTACCGGTACGCAGCGAGGATACACCTTGCAAAGGGCTGCTGGCCTGGAAACTGGTGGAGCCGGACGGGATCGAACCGACGACCTCTACAATGCCATTGTAGCGCTCTCCCAACTGAGCTACGGCCCCTTCGAAGACGGCGCATTTAGCCATGCTCCCTTGGGGCTGTCAACACTATCCGGATGAAAACCTCCGGAAAACCCCTGCGGCTTTTCCGGCGGGAGCTCTCGGCCGACTGTGAAACGCCTCTCTCCGTCTTTGCCCGGGTCCGTGGTTCGGGGGACTGTTTCTTGCTTGAAAGCGCAGAGGGAGGGGAAAACTGGGGGCGATACAGCATTATCGGATTTGAACCTGCGGCCATTGCCGTTGAACGGAACCACCAACTCCACATCAGCCACCGTGATGGGAAGAAGGAGATGCTTTCCGGCAAAGATATCCTCGACTGGCTCAGGGATGAAGTGGAACAGGTTGACCCCCCATCCTCCGACGGGCTTCCCTTCAGTGGTGGCGCAGTGGGTTTTTTCTCCTATGACATCATTCATCGGTTCGAACCCATGGAGAGCAGGCATCCGCTCTTTGATGAGCCCGTAGCCGCCTTCCTGCTTGTCGACCGATTCATCATCTTTGACAATCTTCGCGGCTCCCTTTCCCTATGTGTCCTGGCACCGGAAGGAAGTCTTGTTGACGATCTTCTGGATACGATCGAGGCCAAACTGGAGGGACCCGGCCTTGCCCCCATGCACCTTGATCTTCATCAGGGTGATGTTTCCGGGCCGAAAGCGGAAATAAGTCAGGAGGAGTTCGAGGCCAATGTACGCCGCGCCAAGGAGTACATCCTTGCGGGGGACATCTTTCAGGTGGTGCTGTCGCAGCGGTTCAGTGCGCCTCTTTCATGTGATCCGATCCAGATCTATCGTGCCGTTCGTCACATCAATCCCTCCCCATATCTTTTTTATCTGCATGTCGATGACACGCTGTTGATTGGTTCATCTCCGGAAATCCTGGTGCGCAAAGATGGTCGCAAGGCCGTGGTGAGACCCATTGCGGGAACCCGGCCACGCGGTCATACACGTGAAGAGGACGAGGCGCTGGAAAAGGACCTTCTTTCCGACGACAAGGAGCTCGCCGAGCATGTCATGCTTGTGGATCTCGGACGCAATGACCTCGGAAGGGTCTGCGAGTATGGCAGCGTGAAGGTTACGGAAGCCACAAAAATCGAGCGTTATTCCCATGTCATGCATATTGTTTCCAATGTCGAGGGAACGTTGAAGGACGGAGTGAGCTGTCTTGATCTTCTGGCTGCCACCTTCCCCGCCGGAACCGTGTCCGGTGCACCCAAAATCCGTGCCATGCAAATCATTGATGAACTTGAGCCTGTGGCGCGAGGCCCATATGCCGGAGCCGTCGGGTACATTGCCTTCGGCGGCAAACATATGGATACGGCCATCACGATCCGGACAGCGGTGATCCGGCAGGGAATCATTCGGGTCCAGTCGGGAGCGGGCATAGTTGCCGATTCGGTACCCTCAAAAGAGCATCAGGAATGTGTCAACAAGGCGATGGCCATGTTCCGTGCCGTCGACCTGGCCGAGGCCCAGCAGGAAAAAGCATGATTCTGGTGATTGATAACTATGACTCCTTCACGTTCAACCTGGTCCAGTATCTTGGCGAACTCGGCCAGCAACCCCTCGTGCACCGAAACGACCAGATCACAGTCAACGCCATCAGGAAGCTCGGACCCACGCATATCGTGATCTCGCCCGGCCCATGTACACCCAGCGAAGCGGGTATCTCGGTACAACTTGTCCAAGAACTCTCGGGCAGGATTCCCATCCTTGGTGTTTGCCTGGGCCATCAATCCATAGCCGCTGCCTTCGGAGGAAGGGTGATTCGTGCCCCGCGCCTGATGCATGGTAAAACCAGCGCCATCTACCACGATCATTCATCCCTGTTTACAGGCATACCTTCGCCCTTCACGGCAACCCGTTATCACTCCCTGATTGTGGCTGAGCCCCTGCCAGACTGCCTCAAGCGAACCGCCTGGACCAGTGAAAACGAACTGATGGGCCTGGCCCATGTTCAGCACCCCACCTTCGGGGTGCAGTTTCATCCCGAATCGATCCTGACCGAACATGGCCACAGGCTGCTGAAGAACTTTCTGGACGTGCAGTCATGACCCTGCATATTCAACAGGCCATACGCACATTGCAGTCAGGCGAGGCCATTTCCGCTGTCGAGGCCGAGAGGGTTTTTTCGGAGATCATGCGTGGAATGGCCACACCGGCCCAAATCGGTGCTCTCCTGATGGGACTCACCATACGGGGAGAAACAGCCGATGTGATCACCGGGGCCGCCCGGGCCATGCGCTCCGCAGCCACACGGATTCATCCGGAAAGCAAGGGATTGCTGGATACCTGCGGCACGGGGGGAGACGGCGCGTCAACCTTCAACATCAGCACCACCGTTGCCCTGGTTGTCGCCTCTGCGGGCCAGAAGGTGGCCAAACACGGAAATCGTGCGGTTTCCTCCCGCTCCGGCAGTGCTGATGTCCTGGAAGCCCTGGGGGTGAACATCGGGCTGCCTCCCGAGAAAGTGGCCGAATGTGTGGACAAGGTGGGCATCGGGTTCCTCTTCGCACCGGGGCATCATCCGGCCATGAAATACGCTGCAGGACCCAGGCGTGAACTCGGGATTCGCAGCATCTTCAATCTCCTGGGTCCCTTAAGCAACCCGGCTGACGCCGAATATCAGATTATTGGGGTGTTTGCCAGGGACAAGCTTGATCTCGTGGCCAATGCCCTTTTGCAACTGGGTTCAGTACGGGCACTTGTCGTGCACGGTCGTGATGGCATGGATGAGATCACGACCACCACCATCAGCGATGCGATCCTCGTGGAGAAAGCCATGCCTCTGCGCCGGTTTGAGATTGATCCGCAGGCATTCGGGATACCGTACGCCAGTGCCGAGGACCTGGCAGGCGCTGATGCGGATGAGAACGCCCGCATCATCATGGAGATCCTCTCGGGGAAAAGGGGAGCGAAACGTGATATTGTCCTGCTCAACGCTGCTGCCGCGCTATGGATATGCGGGCGGGTTGATGGCATCCCTCAGGGCCTCAGGCTTGCGGCAGAGTGCATCGATGCGGGCAAGGCACGTGACAAGTTGCGGGCCCTGGTTGATTTTACGCAACAGGCATGAACTCCATCCTTAATGCCATAGCTGCTGACAAGCGAAAGCATATCCGGGAGCAGAAGATCAGGGTTTCCGAGCAGGCGCTGATCAGAAGATGCGAACTCAGAGATACCACCCCTGATTTTGTCGACGCACTGGCCGAAAAAATTCTCGGCAGGCAGACCGCCATCATCGCTGAAATCAAGAAGGCGTCGCCCTCAAAGGGTCTGATACGGCGGGACTTCGAACCCGCATCCATTGCACGATCCTATGAGCAGGCAGGCGCAACATGCCTCTCTGTGTTAACCGACACACCGTACTTCCAGGGGTCGGATCATGACCTTGAAACCGTTCGCCAGCAGGTGAGGCTGCCGATTCTGCGCAAGGATTTTATCCTCGATCCCTACCAAGTTCTGGAAGCCAAGGCCCTGGGGGCGGACGCCATCCTCATCATCCTGGCCCTGGTGGATGACGTTCTGGCTTCTGATCTCTGCGCAGCAGCCGGAGAGCTGGACATGGCCGTACTGCCGGAGGTGCATGATCGGATAGAGCTTGAACGTGCGCTGACCTTGGGTACGCGGCTGATCGGCATCAACAACCGTGATCTGCACTCGTTTGAGACCCGTCTCAGCACAACCCTGAGCCTGTTACCGTATGTCCCCGAGAACCGGCTGGTCATTACCGAATCCGGAATTCATGATCGATCCGACATCGAGATGATGCAGGAAGCGGGAGTTTACGGTTTTCTTGTGGGTGAGTCCCTGATGCGCCAGCCCGATCCGGGTGAAGCCTTATCGAACCTGATATCCTAGCCGGGACAAAAAAAGAGGGGACCTGACGGCCCCCTCCTTGCACATCCGCAGATGCTTTTCCTTAATAGACGTACTCGATCATCAGAGCCGTTGAGCTCACAGTGGTTGAAACTCCACCGATCGGCGTGGTCTTGACGTTGTTGTACTCAAGATCCAGCTCGATGTTCTGGGCAACGGACCAGTAACCACCGAGAACCGTGGTCTTGATGGTGCCGGACTGACCAATGGTGTCATCCTTGACCTTGGTGTAGTCGTAACCGAGGCGAACGCCGAAGTGACCGATGGCAACCTCGAGCAACGGAAAGTAACCGGAACGGTTGTTGGTGCTTCCCAGCGCCGTGGTGGCATACGGATCCTGACCCTTGACCTGAATGGGCAGGTAGAAGCTGACGCCAACATCGCCCAGATCACCCTGGACCTGGATATCAGCGCCCCAGACGGTGTAGTTGTCAGGAAGCGCAGGACCACCAAGCAGGGCGGCATTGGTGATGCCGACATCGCCGCTTGCATAGCTCAGGCCGGCAACCACGTCCAGACCGCCAACCTCACCAACGAAGGCGCCACGCAGATAGATGCCGGGCTTCAGCTCAACATAAACACCGGCCGGGTTGACGCCATTGTTGGGCACAGCGGCGGCAGCAGCGACGTAGAACATATCGTTCAACAATGCATAGGCGCCGATACCCGTCTGACCAGCGTGCATGTAGGTGCGGTAGGCATCAAAACGGTGCTGGGCACTGCGGGTGTTACGGGTGATGGTGTTGGAGCCGTCATTCAACGCCCAGCCCATGCCGAGGGCATCGGTGGAGTAGAGACCAATGGCAATCGGGCCCATGTCGGTGTCGGCCACATAGTACAGCTTGTAGGACAGCGGACCCATGTTCCACTCGGTTAGGCCACCCCAATGCTCGCCATAACGGCCGCCGATCAACAGCGCGGACTCATCGTAGTGACGAATGCCAAGGCTGGCCTGGGTGCCCGGAATACCGGGGTTGACAAGGCCGGTCTGGCTCTTGATATCACCCTTGAACAGCAAGGATGCGTTGAATACTGCAGGCAGGGACAGGTTCTCGTCCTCGAGCAAAGCCTGCTCACCCGTATCACGGAAAGCGTTGATACGGAAGTTACGACCGAACGCGGCCAGCTTCGGAATGCGCTTGAAGTGGCAGTTCGTGCAAGCAGCGCCGGTCTGGCGCGCAAACGCCGGAACAGCCTCGGCCGTGTTGGGAGCAACGGCAACAGCCGAAACAGCCACAAGAGCAAAGGCCGCAGCAGAAAGAAGAATCTTCTTCATGAGTTGTTTTCCTCCAAATATGATTCGCCCCCAAAGAGGGAGCAGTTGGCGCACTATGTGTGAGCCATATCACAGAGTCAATGCAACACGGGGCCTGTGTGTCATTTCGTCACATAGGGGCATGATTTCTGGAATAGAAAGAGGGGCGGAATTCCATCCGCCCCTCATGGTGGGTGCTGTTAATTTGATAATTAAATTCGTATGTCACTCATGGACTGCAAGGATTGGAGCCCGCACATGGATTGATATTCCCCAGTGTCAGGTGACCGCGGATCTTTTCCAGTGTCTTCTCGCCGATACCCTTGACATGAACCAGTTCATCCAGACTCTTGAACGGACCATGCTCCTTGCGATATGCCACGATGGCAGCCGCAATTTTTTCGCCAATACCCTTGACCGCCTGCAACTCCTCCACAGTAGCCGTATTGACATTGACCTGATCCGTGGCCATTGCTGGCACCTGCCAGCCGGCAAAAAATACCATGAAAGCAAATAAGACCCAGAGCAATTTTATTCGTTTGTTCATCGCTCACCCTCCTTTGACGTGAGATACATGTTCTATAGACAGGTTTACCCAATTGCGCAAGGCATATCCGTTTCCTGTGGTTGCCTGAAGCGAGGGTTGCCGTCAGGATCCCAGGGGCAACCTGAAGCAGGTGTCAGACCTCACCATTATTTGCTCTCTCCAGACGTCATGGGCAAAGTGGTTAAGTATCCGGAAAACATGTCATCATTGAGGCTATCTTGAACGCACCCCCCGAATTAAACATGGAACATCTGGTTGCCTATTTCGCCAGAGGCTGCAAGCCCCGGGATGCCTGGAGAATTGGCACCGAGCACGAGAAGATCGGTTTCTGCATCGAAACCCTGAAACCCATTCCCTACGAGGGAGAGCGAAGCATACGCCGGCTCCTCGAGTTGCTCGCCACAGAAAACTGGGAGCTGGTTTGGGAGGGCAGGAGGCCCATTGCCCTGAAGCGGAATGGTGCCAGCATCACCCTGGAACCCGGGGGGCAACTTGAATTAAGCGGCGTGCCCCTTGTTTCGGCCCACGAAACATGCAGGGAAGTGAGCGAACACCTCCATCTGCTCCGTCAGGTAACCCGTGAGCTTGGCATCGGCTTCCTGAGCCTTGGATCCCAGCCCAAATGGCGACTGGAGGACATTCCCTGGATGCCCAAGGCACGCTACAAGGTGATGCGCAACTATATGCCCAGGGTTGGGAACCATGGGCTGGACATGATGCTGCGTACGGCCACCGTACAGGTCAATCTGGACTTCTCCTCTGAACAGGACATGGCAAGAAAAATGCGCATCGGAATCTGCCTGCAGCCGCTGGTGACGGCACTTTTCGCCGCCTCCCCCTTTGTGGACGGCAAACCAAGCGGCTACCTCTCCTACAGGGCATTCTGCTGGCAGGACACTGACCCTGCCCGAACGGGTGTTCCGGCTGCCATCTTCAGGGATGATTTTCGATTTGAACATTACGCACAGTGGGCACTGGATGCGCCCATGTATTTTGTCATCCGCAATGGCCGTTATATCGATTGTTCCGGCCAAAGCTTTCGCGACTTTCTGAAGGGCAGACTCCCCGCATTACCTGGTGAGTTTCCCACACTCCCGGACTGGGAGATGCATCTGACCACCGTTTACCCGGATGTGCGCCTGAAGCAATTCATCGAAATGAGAGGGGCAGATGCCGGACCGCGACCTTGGATCTGTTCCCTGCCGGCTCTCTGGAAGGGATTGCTCTACGATGACGTGGCAAGGGACAGGGCCTGGGAGATGATTGCCGACTGGTCTCATGACGAGGTGACAGACCTGAGGAAAAGAGTCGCCCGAACAGCCCTGCATACGGCCTTCAGGGACACGACGGTTCTTTCCCTGTGTGAGACGATGCTGGATATCGCAAGAGAGGGCCTGATCCGGCAGGATGTGCGAAGCAAAAAAGGGCGAAACGAATGCCTCTTCCTTCGCCCCCTCCAGGAGGCTGTGGAAAGCGGGAGAACGCAGGCGGAAATATGGCTGGAGGCCTTCAGAGGCCGCTGGCACGGGAATATAGACGCCATCTTCGAGGAAGCGAATTATTCCTAAACCCATAAAACCCAAAGTCCATGATTTACCGATGCGCCTCTTCCTGCAACAATCCTCACCCCATGACGGCACGCATACTCGACGGCAAGGCCATCTCTGCTCGCATGCGCCAGGACCTGCAAAGGAAGGTGGAAACACTTTCCCGCACGCATGGCCGCTCACCCGGCCTGGCCGTCATTCTGGTCGGTGATCACGCCCCTTCACAGGTATACGTGCGAAACAAGAAAAAGGCATGTCAGGCGGTTGGTATCGTTTCCTTTGCCCATAATTTCCCTGCATCCGTCCGTCAGGATCAGCTCCTTGAACTGATATCAGAACTCAATGACAACCCCGGGGTGGACGGCATCCTGGTACAATTGCCCCTGCCGGATCACATTGATCAGGAACAGGTCATTGAAGCAATCTCCCCCGGCAAGGATGTGGACGGGTTTCATCCCTACAACATGGGAAGACTGACCGTTCGCTTGCCCTTGCTGCGACCATGCACCCCCTACGGTTGTATGAAACTTCTTGAGGAGACGGGTTGCAATCTGTACGGCATGGAGGCCTGCGTGGTGGGGGCCTCCAATATCGTGGGGCGACCCATGGCCATGGAACTTCTCCTGGCAGGGGCAACCCCCACCGTCGTTCACAAGTTTTCAAGAAACCTGGCCGACCACATTCGTGGCGCGGAAATTGTGGTGGCCGCGGCCGGAAAGCCCGGCCTTATCAAGGGGGAATGGATCAGGAAGGGGGCCATTGTGCTTGATGTCGGCATTACCCGCAGCGCGGATGGCAAGCTCATGGGGGACGTGGAATTCGAGGAGGCGGCCAGGAGGGCCTCCTGGATCACCCCCGTACCCGGCGGGGTTGGACCCATGACCATTACCATGTTGCTCGTCAACACCCTGCAGGCCTTTGAAATGCATGTTGAAGACTCATGACGGCAACCAGGCTGGCAAAAACCCCCCTTCATGCGGAACATCTGCGGCTGGGAGCAAGGATGGTGCCCTTTGCCGGATTCGACATGCCCGTCCAATACCCCGCCGGCGTTCTTAAGGAATACCACACGGTACGGAATGGCGGCGCCGGTCTCTTCGATATTTCCCATATGGGCCAGATCCGCATCACAGGCAGGCAGGCCCTGGACTTTCTGCAGTACGTCTGCAGCAATGATGCCTCGATTCTGACTGACGGCCAGGTCCAGTATTCGGCCCTGCTGAATGAGCAGGGCACATTTGTCGATGACATCACAATCTACCGCCTGGGCGAAGATGCATACTATCTATGTGTCAACGCGGCGAATCGCCGCAAGGATGTCGCTCACCTGAAGGCTTGTGCCCGAAACTTCGACATCCGTGTCAGGGATGAATCGGAGGAAACCGCTCTCCTGGCCCTGCAGGGTGGATCCTCCCAAGAACTGTTGCAAGGGTGTGTGGATGCCAACCTGGCTGACATCCCGTATTATCGCTTCACCATGGCATCCATCTGTGGCGTCCAGGCATTGATCTCACGAACCGGCTACACGGGGGAAGACGGCTTCGAGATCTATTTGGCCAGTGAACATGCAGGCGAGGTCTGGAACAGACTTCTTGCGGAGGGGGCGACCCCCATTGGTCTGGCCTGCCGTGATATGCTTCGAATCGAAATGGGCTATGCGCTCTACGGACATGAAATTGATGAGCACGTTACCCCGGTGGAAGCAAATCTCATGTGGATCACCAAAACAAACAAGCCCGAATTCATAGGCAGGGAGGCTGTCATCGAGCGGCAGGCGAAGGGGCCGAAAAAACGGCTTGTCGGCTTAAGACTGAAGGACCGCGGCATTCCCAGAGAGCACTATCCCGTCATGGATCATGGGACAGTTGTCGGAGAGGTTAGATCCGGCATGTTTTCTCCATTGCTGGGCAAGGGTATCGCCCTGGCTTACGTTTCGCCCAACCATGCAACGTCTGACAGCCTTTCCATACTTGTCCGGAACAGGCCACTGCCAGCTGAAAGGGTGAAACCCCCGTTTGTTCGCAGTAATGTTCGGAAATAGATTGATGCCCAACGCACTGGGGAACAGGGGGAAACGATGAACATTCCATCCGATCTGAAATTCACAAAGGAACACGAATGGTTGAAGGTGGATGGCAATATTGCCACGTTTGGCATCAGCGATCATGCCCAGGAGTCCCTTGGCGATATCGTGTACGTGGAACTGCCGGAAATCGGTCAGGTGCTCAAGGCGGAAGAACCCTGTGCGGTCGTTGAATCGGTCAAGGCCGTATCGGATGTGTATGCCCCCGCTTCGGGGGAAATCATCGAGGTCAATGAAGCACTAAACGAATCCCCTGAGCGGGTGAATTCCGATCCTTACGGTGAAGGGTGGATAGCCAAGATCCGCCTTGCAGGGAATGCCGACCTTTCCACTCTGATGGATGCCGATGCCTATGCTTCCTATCTCGAGGATTAGCCAGCTTCACTAGCGCCGCAAGCCGGAACGGATGACCACCGGTCACCTCTGTGCCCATGTTAACTGGAAGGATTGAACATGCGTTTTCTGCCCCACACTGATGCCGATCGCACTGCCATGCTTGACGCGATGGGCCTTGCATCGATGAATGAGCTGTTTTCCGACATTCCATCCTCCTTCCTTCTGGAGAAGGGAAGCCTCAACCTGCCATCCGCCAGATCCGAAGCCGAAATCATGCGCCATTTCATGGCAGAAGCGGATCGAAACCGGCATGCCGGTAGCATGCGCTGTTTCCTTGGAGCCGGAACCTATCATCATTTTATTCCGGCGGCCGTAAACTACATCATATCCAGAGGCGAATTTCTCACGGCATACACGCCTTACCAGCCTGAAATCGCTCAGGGAACACTGCAGGCCCTGTTTGAATTCCAGACCATGATCGCCCGCCTGACAGGGATGGAGATTGCCAATGCCTCCATGTATGACGCCGCGACATCACTCGCCGAAGCGGCCCTGATGGCCCGGCGAATCACAAAGCGGACAAAGATCGTCCTTTCCAGAGCAGTCAACCCGCGTTACAGGAGAGTGGCTAAAAACTATCTCGGAAGGCTAGAAGGCGACATTGAGGAGGCCCCCTGTCGTCCGTTTGGCACGGATATCGAAGCCTTACACCGGCTTGTCGATGAGAAAACCGCCTGCGTGATCGTGCAGTATCCGGACTTCTTCGGTTCGGTCTTTGATCTCGCGGCTGTTCGCAGTCTCTGCGATTCACACGGTTGCCTCTTCATCGTGGCCTTCTCCGATGTCTCAGCATTCGGACTGATCACTCCGCCAGGCCATTTCGGAGCAGACATCGTGGTCGGTTCCGGACAGTCGCTGGGCATTCCCATGGCCTTTGGCGGCCCGCACCTCGGACTGTTTGCCTGCAAACAGACCTATCTGCGTCAGATGCCCGGAAGGATATGCGGCATGACGAGCGACATCCATGGTCGGCGCGGATTCGTGCTGACACTCTCCACGCGCGAACAGCACATCCGCCGTGACCGGGCAACCTCCAACATCTGCACGAATCAAGGACTGATGTGTACCGCTGCGGCCGTTTATCTGTCCCTGCTTGGGGATGTGGGCCTTCGTACCGTTGCCGAGCGATCGGCCGCCGCCCTCCAATATCTGATTTCCGGCCTGCCAGCGCATGTCAGGGCTGCTGACGGTGCTCGTTACAACGAGACGGTCCTCAGTTTTGCTAACCGCCCGGCACGGGATCGGTTCCTCATGGAGGCTGAAAAGAAGGGTATCTTTGCAGGTATTCCCCTGGAACAACTGGAGAAAGGACACAACCCCAGGCATCTGCTGGTTGCCACGACGGAAATGATCAACACGGAGGACATCAGCGACTACCTCCGGGTAATGGAGACGTCCACATGAGCAGGGCAAGAATCTCCGGAGCCACCGGACTTGTTCACGAGGAGCCCCTTCTTTTTGAGCGCGCCCACGATCAGGCCAAAGCTATCAGCCTGCCGGGTGTTGAGGGCGAGACCTCCCCCGAGATGAACGCCTTTATCCGTCAGAAGGAGGCGGGCATACCCGCGCTTTCCGAACCGGAATGCGTCCGCCATTTTGTGCGCCTGAGCCAGTGGAACCACGGTATCGAAACGGGCTTTTACCCTCTGGGATCCTGCACGATGAAATACAACCCGCGGGTGAATGAAGACATCGCCAGGCTTCCGGGATTCGCTGAACTCCACCCCGAACAGCCGGCTGACAGCGTCCAGGGTTTACTGGCCATTCTTTACGAGCTCCAGGAATGGCTCGGGGAGATTGTTGGCCTGCCCCATGTGACCCTCCAGCCTGCCGCAGGCGCCCACGGTGAACTTACCGGCCTGATGATGATACGGGCGCTACTGGATTTGAGGGGAGAGACCCAAAGGGACAGGGTGCTGGTTCCTGACTCAGCCCATGGCACCAATCCAGCCTCCTCCAGTCTCTGTGGCATGCGAACGGTTGAGCTTAAATCAGGTCCGGATGGCCGCATCGATCTGGAGAAGCTGAAAATGCACCTTGATGACAGGGTGGCGGCTCTGATGCTCACCAATCCCAATACGGCCGGCCTGTTCGAGTCGGATATCGATGAAATTTGCACCCTCGTTCACGCAGCCGGAGGACTGGTTTACGGTGACGGCGCAAATCTTAACGCCCTGGTCGGGATTGCCAGACCTGGTGACATGGGCATCGACTGCCTCCACATCAACGTCCACAAAACCTTCTCCACGCCCCATGGAGGGGGTGGTCCGGGCGGAGGGCCGGTGGCCGTGAATGAAACGCTCGCCCCGTTTCTGCCGGTTCCAAGAATCGTGAAGAAAGATAAGGGATACCAGCTCGATTATGAGGCCGAACATTCCATCGGTCCCGTACTCGGCAGCATAGGCCAGACAGGGGTGCTTATCCGCGCCGCAGCCTATATCGCGGCCTTTGGTCGTGAATACCTGCACCACATAGCCGGGGATGCCGTGCTGAACGCCAACTATGTCCTGCACCGCCTCAAGGAGGCCTACCATGCTCCCTTTCCCGGCCCGTGCAAACACGAGTGTCTTCTCACGGATGAAAGGCAGCAGCGGCATGGCATCAAGACACTGGATATCGCCAAGCGCCTGATCGATTTTGGCTGTCACCCCATGACCGTGTATTTTCCACTCATTGTCCACGGGGCCATGCTCATTGAACCGACGGAAACGGAATCAAAGGAAACTCTGGATACATTTTGCGAGGCCATGCTGCAGATCGCCAGGGATGTCGAGGAAGGAAACACGGCAGATTTCCACACCGCACCGGTCAAACCCATTCGGGGCCGGCTGGATGAAACCACGGCAGCGCGAAAACCGGTGCTCACCTGGAGCGAGCCGGACGATTAAGGGGCTGGTTTCATTCCCTTCTGCCAGCCGGAATGGCCTGCCCGGCAATCAAACGGTCAAGCCACGCATTGGCATGATGAACAATCTGCCCATAGACCCTGACATACACATCTACGCCCATGCCATAGGGGTCATCGATATCCCTGCCGGCCAGTGCTCCCCGGGACATGTGCGAGAGCAAAAAGATCCTGTCAGCGGTTTGGGGATACATGCGTTCGATCATCTTTCCTTGCCTCCGCTCCATCACCAGAATAAGCCCCGCACGTTCAACCATGACATCATCCAGAGGGCAAGCACGATGGCCTGAGAGATCCACATCGAATCGCCTAGCGGCCATCATGGCCTCGGCCGTCACCCGGTTCCCGGAATAAGCCATCAAACCACAGCTTCGAACTTCTTGCGCTTTTTTTGCCTCCAGCAAGCGTTTCTCCAGATAGCGGGCTGCAAACGGACTTCGGCAGATGTTACCCGTGCAGACAACCAGAACTGGTCCTGAAAACATCACGCCTCAAGGGGCCCATTCTCACCACACTTGGACGACATCAGCCAGATCGCCCTGCCGCTTTCCTGATGAATACGTTTCAACATGGCCTCGTGCGCTGCCAGATCCTCCTCGAGAAGGGGGGGGGGAGGACGGCGCATGATGGCTGCCGTTTCAACCCGCTCGTCACGGTTAGAGACCAGCTCCGGTAACTGCACAAAGCTGGATGCAGGCTGACTGGGTATATCCATCGCAAGGGAAAACTGTCGCCCCCCTGTCATGTTCAGATAGACCTCAGCCAGCAACGCCGAGTCAAGCAGCGCACCATGCAGCCTGCGGTGAGCGCGTTCGACGCCGTAACGATCACACAGGGCGTCAAGATTATTCCTCTGATGGGGGTGCTTTTTGCGGGCATATGCGAGTGTGTCGATGACCGGAACGTCGTGGATGTTAGGAAACCCGCTCAAACGCAACTCATTCATGATAAAGGCCAGATCGAACGATGCATTGTGAATGACCAATGTAGCCCCTTCGATAAACCGAAGAAAATCCTGAGCGATATCCCTGAAGGGAGGTTTGTCCCGCACCTTGTCATTATCAATGCCATGGATCCGCACCACTTCGGCCGGGATCTCCCGCTCCGGGTTGATGTAGTGATGAAAGACATGGCCCTCACCGGAGAGCACCTTGCGGTTGATCACCTCTATGGCACCGATCTCAACCATCCGGTCCCCGTTAAGTGGCGACAGGCCGGTGGTTTCGGTATCCAGCATGATCAGACGCATGGGCCTTACTCTATCCCCCTCATCTGTGATACCCAATGATTATCTTTGATGCTGTTCAGGGTGAGGCATTTCATCCTGCTCCTTCCCAAACCAGTTGCTCGGTAGGGACAAAAGCGTCTCCAGGAGACCGGGCGAATCAAGTCCGGCCTCCTTGGGATCAAGCTTGTCCACTTTTGCATCGGACAGGGGCCCGTGCACATGGTAAACCTTGCGCATCACGCTTCGTGAGCTCCCACCGATCACGTCTCTGAGCAAGGGTATTTTGCCGATGATCGCATCAATGTTCTGGAAAGGCCTGATGACGAGAAGCAGATCAACCGTTTGAGCCTCAAGGTCCATGCTGCCATGACCTGCCAAATCAAATGCGGAGGCCCTGAAGGCAGCCTTGCGCAACTTCGCCTGTCTGCCGGCAAGATCCGCCTCGATCTGCAATCGTTTGTAATGGATCCCGGGGCCAATAAGATCCTTCCTCTGGGCGAGCAGGAGCTTGGGCAGATCAGCAAGGCTCGCGGCCGCCAGAACCCTGGTCAGGGTCCCCCCTTCCAGTATACGACCATCATCAACGCGGAGTCTTGCCCTGCCTTTCATGCCACTCCACCACGGTTGATCGGGTGCCATCTCTCCACTCCCCAGAAACAATGCTCGAAACTTGCCTCCCTGAAAACGGTCGGACCATTTCATTTCTGTGAGAAGCCGGCTGAAGTCATCTCCTTGCAGCTGCATAAAGCCTTTCCAGCCCAGATGACCGTTCTGATGCAGGGACACCTTGGCGCTGATGAGAAACTTCTGCTGCCAGAGAGAGGCCGAAAGCTGATAAATATCTATCTCGTTTGGCCTTGAGCGATGAAACTGGGCATCGATATCCGCAAAGGTGAGGCCACTGATCACCAGGTTTTCCGCTCTCAGGTGTTCCACACCTTCACCCGGTAGAGAGATCTTTGCCTGGACCCCTGTCAGTTTGGCGCCCCCCCAGTTCAACTGGTCAAGAAACAGGCGAATCAATATTTTTCTGCCACCCAGATCCCGCATCCTCGGTGTGGATTCGGGAAGAAATCCCTGCGTCAGGTACTTTCCATCAATGGACAACTCCAGGGACCCATCGTCAACCATGGTCAGATTGAGCCGTGCGTCAATGGCAGGCGTTTCCAGCTTTTCGAGCATAAGAAATCTTTTCGTGGGGGTATATTCACCATGCCCGGAAAGGCGCATGATGTTTCCCTTGCTTGCAAGTGAGGTCAGCTGAAACCCGTCTTCAAGCTCGATCCCATCAAATGAAACCGAAAACGGATCCCCCTTGCTCTTGATGGACCCCAGCCAGTGCCTCCAGCTCGCAAACTGGAAATCGATCGCTCCATTCCAGCGACCGTCATCAAAACGCAATCCGATCTCAACCTCTCCCTGGGGGGCTACAATCGGGAGGCGGTATTTCTGGACAATCGAATTCAACTCGGCTCGCGCACCCGCATCCATACGGCGCAAGCTCCAGCCATGGGATCCGACCGGAACAGCCTCCAGGTCCACGGTCCCCTTAATACCTTCCGTGGCGGTCTGCATTCCCTCGATGCGGACACCCTTCTCGCTATCCCAATTGATCGTACCGTCTGTGAGCTGCACATCCCTGCTAGCCAGGGTGATCTCCCAGGCGGGGTCCGGTTTCATGCTCACCGCCCCTTTACGGGGTTCAGACTCCTCGGGAACCCATTCAAGGGCAAACTCCCCGCTGGCAGGGGCCTGAAGAAACTTTAGATCCGGAACAGCCTCCTCCATTCCCAGCCAGTCTCGAAGGGCAATGACATCAATCTGGCCACGGCCCTTCATGTCCAGAACAATATTTTTCCAGTCACGGATCAGAAGGTCGCCGGCGATCTGACCAACACCATGGGGCAAAAAGGCCCTGGACACACTTGCCTTAAGCCCATCCTGGTTCAGCTGAACAAGGGCGTGAACATCCGTTAAACGCCCCTCTCCGGGGACCAGGGCAATGTCTGCACTGGCAACGCTTGCCCTCAGGACAAAGGCGATCTCATCAAGACCGGCCACTTCAGGAAGACCCCACAACGCCGGCCAGTTAACCACAAGTTCGCCCTGCATGTTACTGGCCATCCCTTCATGCATCTCCGCAAGCCAGGCATGCCACTTCTCATCGCCCAAACCTTTTAACCAGGGCCACATGACGGGCATGGAAAGAACACCGTCCTTCATATGCAACCGAAGTTTCTCATCCTTCCATTCTCCCCATAACCGCAAATGGCTGCGGCCGGATTTCCAGGCCAGCTCCCTGAAACGGATTTCTTTCGGGCTGCTGTCCGACACCGGCCAGTCCACATCGGCCAGGGCTCGCATGCTTGATATGGGCAGCAGAGAATCTCCGGCTTGGTCGACAAACATGGTCTTTCCCCTGCCATGCACCTCTATCTCGACATTCCACAAGTTGTCTCCCGATTTGACCACGCGGGCCTCCCCGGATAGCCCCCCCCTGAAAGGCTTGCGGAATTTCATTGGAAGCCAGTCAAGATTCTGCCATTTTAGTTCCAGCAAACGGGGAAATCTGTTCTCCGCCAACAGGAGCCTGAGATGAATCCCCGGAGAGCGGGCTACAAACTCTCCATCTTTGACATCGAAATCCAGATCCAGATGCCTTATTCCACCGGACTCCTCGCCATATCTCCAGTTGATGTTCGCATCTTCAAGGCTGACAAACATGGGAAGAGAAGGAGTTCCTGTCTCCCATTGCTCAGGTATCCGAATCTTTATCTCGGGATGAAGAACCCGGACGGATTTGACTTCAATGTCACCAAGCAACAATTGCAGCAGAGAGACACGCACGGCCAGATCCGCCTTTTCAACATGCAGGGACTCATCGTTGGTTGTGAGAGAGAGATCCTCCGCCTTGACCCAGACATGGCCGGTCCACGACCAGGACAGCCTGCCAAATGAAAGTTCTCTCAGATCGAGATTGTTGCGTAAAAGATTCTGGATTTCGGGCCGGAACTCATTCAGATCGGGGCCATACCAATACAGCCAGGCAACTGTCGCCACAAGAAAAAAACACAAAAGCAGCAACACGCGCCTCACCGAGGCGCCAAACGCTAGCAATTGCCGCATATTTCCTGATCCCTGGGCTCTAACCGCCCTATATTGGTTTTACCCGTCTTCCTTTTTCATGTTTTCAATCTTGGCCTCAAGTTGTCGTATAAGACCCTCGTATCCTTTCTTCTTGTAGATCGTCCTGAAATCCGTTCTGAAGGTTGAAACCAGGCTGAGACCCTCGATGCGTATGTCGTAGACTCGCCACTGGCCGCCCTTCAGTTTCAGGGAGTACTGGACAGGAATGGATCTGTTCTCATCGATAATCATGGTGTCTACACGGGCCCGCTTACCGTCGACTCGAACATCCCCGTATTCCACGATCTGGCCCTTGTAGCTGGCAAGGCGATTCCCATATGAGCGTTCCAGCAGTTCACGAAACACATCGACAAAATGCTCTTTCTGCCTGGAATCGATCTTTTTCCAACTGCGTCCAAGGCTTCGTTTGCTCATCTCGACAAAATCAAAATATTTTTCCACTGCTTCTCGGATCGCCTGCCTGTCTTCAGACCGCAGCCGACCCTGATCAGGCCGGGCCTTCAAGACCTGAAGCACGCCGTCTACGGCAGCCTGAACCACAGCCTTGGGATCGGAATGGGCTTCAGCATGAACGGAAAGCGACATCAGTGCCGCCAGCACTATCCCAAGGAAAATCTTCATGACATTCACCTCCTATCCGTCGTAGGTATCAAGGATGATACGCCACAAGCCATGAGAAATCATGGCCATTAATTCTTCCGGTACAGCGATGTCCATCACTTAGGCGCCTCACTCCCGGAATAAATGAACTTTGCGATCAGATCCTCAATATTAAGAACGGATTCCGTCTCTTCAATTATCTCACCCGCCTTGAGAAACTCATCATCGGCACCCTGCGAAATCCGGACATAACGGTCCCCGATAATCCCTTTCGTCCTCACAGAGGCAATGGCGTCCCGGGTTATTTTCACTCCCTCATTAATGTGGATATCCAGCAATGCCTCATCGTCATTCACCAGCTTTACCCTCTCGACGCGACCCACGGAGACACCGGCAATCATGACATCTGCACCTTCGCGGATCCCCCCGACATCATCAAAGCGAGCCTGAATCGAATAGCCGGTTTGGCCCAGGCCACCGACCTCTCCCAACTTGAGGGCCAAATATGTCATACCGATGATGCCGATAAAGACAAAGACACCAACACTGATTTCTATCCCTCTGTACGATGCCATGGGCAAGCTCCTATAGGAAAAAAGATGTTAAGACGTAGTCCAGCGCCAGGATACCAACCGATGAGGCAACCACTGCCTGGGTTGTGGCCTGTCCCACACCTTCGGTTGACGGCTTGGCGCGGTAACCGATATAGGTGCATATCACACCAACCAGAAATCCAAACCCGATCGCCTTTACCCAACCGGCGTTCAGGTCATGCATGGTGACCTTGGCCTCCATTTCAGCCACAAACGCACCCGAATTCACGCCAAGGAGGTCAACACCGATGATGTATCCCGCAGCGATACCAACAAGGTCGAATATGGCTACCAGGAGGGGCAGGGAGAGCGTCGTGGCAACAATGCGCGGCATGATGATGCGGGCACGTGGATCCACCGCCATCATCTCCAGGGCATCCACCTGTTCCGTTACCCGCATGATGCCAATCTCCGCAGTAATGGCCGATCCGGCCCGACCCGTAAGCATCAGCGCTGCCAGAACCGGTCCCAGTTCACGAATGATGGACAGGGCAACCGCGGAACCAAGAAGTGTTTCCGAGCCAAACTTGGCAAGGGTGTAATATCCCTGCAGGCCCAGAACCATGCCCGTAAATGCGCCGGTAATGATAATGATGACCAGTGAACCCACACCGACCATATGCATCTGAATGACCAGATGCCTGCCCTGCCATGGCGGCAGGAAAAGCATACGAAGAGATGCGGCACTCAGACTGGCGGCATCTCCCAGCTTCTGGAGCATATGCAGAAAACGGCTGCCCAGGCGGCCAAACATGTTTGCCAAGAGGTCCAAGACCTACAACCTCACTGTCCCCGGGCTGTGGAGCAGATCATCAAGATAGCTCTTGCTGCTCCGGGAAAAGGGGATGGGCCCATCCGGTCTGCCTTCGATAAACTGCCGGACACGCGGGTCATCGCTTCTTCGAATATCCTCAGACGTCCCCCTGGCAATGACCTTACCCTGCCAAAGCAGGATGACGTGATCGGCGATGGAGAGGCCGGCCTGCACATCATGGGTCACAACAATTGAGGTCATGTGAACCTTTCGGGTCAGCCGGTCGATCAATGAGGTGATCACCCCTGCGGATATGGGATCCAGACCGGAAGTCGGTTCATCAAAAAACACCACCTTCGGATCCATAGCAAGTGCCCTGGCCAGGGCCACTCGTTTGGCCATGCCTCCGGAAAGCTCCGATGGCATCAAGTGACCCAGACCCCTGAGCCCCACCTGTTCCAGCTTCATGGTCACAATGGTCTGGATGACGGACTCATCCAGGTCCGTATGCTCATGCAGGGTAAAGGCAACATTGTCGTACACATTCAGTGAATTCAGAAGAGCGGAATACTGAAACACCATTCCCATGCCCTGCCGAAGTTCATAAAGGCGTTTGCGACTTATCCTGGCAAGATCCTCGCCCTCGAACCAGATATGACCCGAACTCGGCCTGGCCAGCCCCGATATCAGCCTCAGCAACGTGGTCTTGCCAGAGCCCGAGCCCCCCAGAATCACCGTGACACCCTTTTCCTTTACCTGAAGGTCCACGTGATCCAGGGCAAGCGCACCGTTGAAGCTCATGCTCACCTGCTCACAGCGTATCACTGTTGTTCAGCACCCCTTATCTGATCGCCTTTCGATCGTTGATTTGATGCAAAACTAACCACAGATCACCCGATTTGCACGTGTGTGAATCAACAAAATCCGGTTATGATGCACAAATGCACGATCAGACCCTTCGATTCTGTTTGCAGCAAGCACCTCAGCACGAGGAATCCATCCGACGCCTGTTCAGACTCTCCCCCTTTTTTGCGGATCTGATGCGTGACGCGGATGAGGCCGAATGCCGGTCCGTATTTTCAGACGCCTCGTCAGTCCGCCTGCCTGACCCATCATCGGTATGGCGACCGACTCCTGAGTGTGAGGACATGGATGCATGCATGGCCGAACTCAGACGCGTCAAACGTGAAGGAATGCGGCGCATTCTGTGGTGGGAGCTGGGGTTGCGATCGGACGTCCTAGTGTCAGCTGCCAGCCTGTCGTCTCTCGCCATCAACCTGCTCGAGGCTGCCCTCAGGATGGCTGAGAGACTGATGGAAGCCAAACACGGTCGCCTGGACGGGGGTAAATTCTGTGTCATCGGGCTGGGCAAGCTCGGAGGCATGGAGCTGAACCTGAATTCAGATGTGGACCTGCTCTTCCTGTGGCAGACCCGACCGGGGGGGTCGACGAGTACAAAATTACGGGATGCCGGAGAATATTACCAGAGGCTAAGCCGCACGCTTTTGAGGCTGATGTCAGCATATACCGAACTGGGCCGTGCATGGATCACGGACATGCGTTTGCGCCCCGGCGGGGATGGAGGCCCTCTATGCCTGAGCCTGGATGCCACGCTTCAATATTATCAGAACTACGGGCAAACCTGGGAACGCGCCATGCTGATCAAGGCGAGACCCGTCGCAGGTGATCTGGACCTCGGCACGACGTTTATCAACGAGCTGACACCCTTCATTTACCGGCGTTACCTGGATTATACAACCATCCAGGCACTGGCCGACATGAAGCGGCGGATCGACATTGAAGCCGGGGAAAAGGGGATAGGCAAGGGATATGACATCAAGCGCGGAAAAGGGGGGATCCGCGAAATCGAGTTTCTTATCCAGTCCTTGCAGCTTCTCTTCGGCGGGCGTCATCCAGAGCTGCGTGTTCGGGCAAGCATGTCAGCCCTGCAGGCCCTGCTCGGGGCGGGACTCATCACCCCATCCGAGGCTGAAGAACTGGAGGAGGCATATCGCCTCTGGCGGAGTATCGAGCACGCCCTGCAAGCACGTTGTGGTGAACAGACTCACGTCTTGTTTGAGGGATTTGCACCCTATCTCAGCGAAGCACTTGGGCTGCCCGGAATTCAGGCGCTCATGCAGGAACGTGCAGAAACGGTTCAGAGGCATTTTCGCTATCGCTTCCCTGAGCAGGACACCCCATCCGGCGAAAGGCTTTCATGGCTGGAAGCAGATGAGCCTGAATGGGACAGACGTCTGCTGACGGAGACCCATGAGGACAGGCGAAGGATCAAACTGGCCCTGAAGGAGATTCGGAACGATGCCGATCGCGGGCTTCTGCCCGCACGAAGCCGCAATCAGATAAATGGCATCGTTGATCGGGCGATGCAAGCCTGGCAGGGGGATGCCAACCAGGTTCAGGCCCTGGAGGCGCTGGCAAGGCTTTTCAGACAGATCAGTGGCCGCGCCACCTGGATTGATCTGCTTGCCACCCATGAGGGGGTGCTTTCCTGGATGCTGGATGCACTGGCTGCCAGCGCCTACATCAGGGATCACCTCGTCAAGGATCCAACATGGCTTGAGTGGCCGATCGAAGGTGAGCGGGGAAAGGAACGCATTGAACATATTGAAAGGCAGCTTGAAAAGGTGCGTGGCGCCGACCTGACGGATGAGGAATGTCTGGCAGACATGGCCAGGCTGGTCGACCAGGCCCGAATCACCACAGCCATGGCCATTGCAGCCGGTGAGGCGGATCCCTTGAGCGTTGGCGACTGGCTTGCACGAACGGCGGATCAGGCGGTACGAACATGCCTGCAACTGAGCCTGAGACAGTTACGGTTGCCTTTTGACTTTCCTTTTGTTTGTCTGGCCATGGGAAAACACGGCAGTCGAGAGATGGGGCTGGTTTCGGACCTTGATCTGGTCTACCTCCTCGTGCACGAAGACCCGGCAAGCATGGAACAAGGGGACAGGAGCCTGAGGGAATGGTCACAACGCCTTGGCAGGCGCATCATTCAGCACCTTACGGCTCATCCTCCTTTCGGAGCTGGCTATCAGCTCGACGTGCGCCTCAGACCCTCAGGACAAAGCGGCGTGCTGGTCACGACGCTGAATGCGTTCAGGGATTACCAGTTGCACCACGCACAAACCTGGGAACATCAGGCGCTTTGCAGGGCCAGGGCAGTCGCAGGACCCAAAGACGCCATAAGCATGACCGATCAGGTCGTCACAGAGATTCTTGATCAGCCCCGCGACGAAAAAAAACTGGCCAGGGATGTCATGGCCATGCGGCAAAAAATGCTAAGGCACCTGGCCAGCCATCGTAGGGATATCATCAACCTGAAACAGGACGAGGGAGGGCTTGTCGATATCGAGTTCCTGGCGCAATATGCGCGGCTGATATTCGGCGGCTCCGCCACGGGAACGGTGGCAGGTTTGCGTCAACTCCATCAACGTGCATCCCGAAAGTGGAGAGAATCGGCAACCGAGCTTGCCCAAACCTATCTGGACTATCGTCAGATGGAAAACATCCTCCGGGTGCAGTTGTGGCAATCGATCAGTGGCTTGCCTCGTGACGAGACAGCGCCAGAATGGGAAACCCTGCGTCGCCATGGACCGATCAAGTCTCCGCTGGAGCTGGAACAACGCATGAACTGGGTACATGAGCGGTTTTTGCTGCTCCTGAATGAAGATGAGGAGAACTAAATGACCAATGACTTTTCAGACCGGGATGGTGTGATCTGGTTCGATGGCGAAATGATCCCCTGGCGCGAGGCCAAGGTGCACGTACTGACCCACACGCTCCATTATGGCATGGGTGTCTTTGAAGGTGTACGTGCTTACAAGGCGGATCAGGGCACGGCCATCTTCCGCCTCCAGGAGCATACCGATCGGTTCTTCAGGTCAGCACACATCATGAGCATGCCCATGCCCTTCGACAAGGACGAGCTGAATACCGCGCAGCTCGATGCGGTGCGGGAAAACAAGCTGGATTCGGCTTACATCCGGCCGATGGCCTTTTACGGATCTGAAGGGATGGGACTGCGCGCAGACAACCTTAGAGTCCACGTGATTGTAGCCGCCTGGGAATGGGGGCCGTACCTGGGGGATTCGGCGTTGAAGAACGGGATCCGAATCCGCACCTCATCCTTCACCCGTCACCATGTGAACATCACCATGTGCAAGGCAAAGGCCAACGGCCATTACATCAACTCGATGCTCGCGCTGAATGAGGCGCTTCGTGACGGCTACGATGAGGCGCTCCTTCTCGACGTGGAGGGCTTTGCAGCCGAAGGCAGTGGCGAAAACCTCTTCATTGTCCGAGATGGTGTGATCTACACACCCGATCTTACCAGCGCCCTGGACGGCATTACCCGTGCAACCGTGATTCAGCTTGCCGAAGAGGAAGGTTTCAACGTCGTCGTCAAACGCATCACCCGGGATGAGGTCTACATCGCCGATGAGGCCTTTTTCACCGGCACCGCGGCCGAAGTCACACCGATCCATGCCATTGATGGCCGTCGGATAGGCGCTGGCGGTCGTGGTCCTGTAACCGAGATCCTTCAGCAAAAATATTTTGACGTGGTGCATGGCCGCAGTAACAGGCACACGGACTGGCTGACCTACATTTGAGAACCCGCCTGGCTCAAACCCCTGCTGCATTCATGCGCAGGGGCAACAAAACGAAGAAGGCCTACTCGGCAAAGTCGTAAACGACGATTTTTTTCACCAGCGGCCTGATGATTTCCTGTACAGCCTTCATGTGATCAGGATGAACAAGGTAGGCCTGCATCGCCTCCTCATCCCTGAAAGCGAGCAGGATACCCACATCAAAGCTGTCATCGACAATCGTTCTGCTGCTTGGAATGGAAGTGCCTGCCCTTACGCTGACCACGCCGGGAATGCTCGCAAACGACCTTGAAGCATCGATGATTTGCTGACGAGCCTGGGCTTTTCCAGGCTCCTTCAGCCAGCAGAGCACAAGATGATAAACCTTTGCCTCAGAAGCTCCCGGAGAAACGGGGTGGGCGCAGGCGCTCAAAACGATCATTGCTACAACCCATGCCTTCCACCTGGGATGAAACCGGCGATCAGCTTCTTTCGGAGACATGCTCGATCACCATCTGGTTCAGAACCTCGACATTGGCCTGAGGCATCGGGTAATCGCCAAGTTGATGGACGGGCACCCAGGCATGCTCCACACTGGATATCTTGGCCAGATCATGGCAGATGCATGAGAACAGGTAAAAATACAGCTGCCGGTCCGGATAGCTGTACTCACATTCATCCAGAACCTCCCAATCCAGTCCGTCGATACCTGTCTCTTCAAGAAGCTCGCGCCTCGCAGCCTCAATCGGAGTCTCACCAGTCTGTATCCTGCCGCCTGGAAAGCTCCACAGTCCCGGACAATGCACATCATCGGCCCGGCGCAAAAGCAACACTTCATCATTGACGTTGAGGACGACTACAAGGGCAATATGCCGGCATGTTTCACCCTTTTTTTTCATGGGTGACGTGACATCCCGAGCAGACTGGAAAAGGCCCTCATGCCTGGCAAGGCACCGGAATTCCCTTTTTTGTCATGTCCGATACTCAGCATTGATACGTATATATTCATGGGTCAGATCCCCGGTCCATACCGTTGCACTGGCCTTGCCAACACCAAGATTGATGTACAGCGTAAACTCATCGCGAGCAAACACGGCCATCCCGTCCTCGTCCCGGTAAGCGGGATGAAGATTGCCGGACGCGAGAATAACAACCTCATCAGCTTTCAGGTCGATGCAGTCCGGATGAACAGTGGCATCGCTATTGCCGATGGCTGAAAGAATACGCCCCCAGTTGGCATCGCTTCCGGCAAAGGCTGTTTTGACAAGCAGGGAGGTGGCAATGGTGCGGCCCACATTGCGCGCCTCTTCTTCGGAGGCCGCTCCCCCAATCTCAATGGTCACAAACTTGGACACGCCTTCACCATCACGCACGATCATCTGTGCCAGCTCCACGCATAACCCCGATAGCGCCTCGGTAAACATGCCCACATCACTCAAAGGGGCGCAACCAAGCCCGAGGCCCGAGGAAAGCAGATACACCGTATCATTGGTGGAGGTATCACCATCCACGGAAATGCAGTTGAACGAACGTTCAACCGATTTCTCCAGCATGGCCTGCAAATCCTTCGCATCCAAAGGTGCGTCGGTGACCAGAAAGGCAAGCATGGTAGCCATGTCCGGATGGATCATGCCCGAGCCCTTGCAGATTCCGGTAATTGTGTATCTCCCAACCTTCCTGGAGGCATATTTGGCAAAGGTATCCGTGGTTCGAATTGCGTTTGCTGCCTGAACCCAACCCGTTTCGGACAGGTTTGCAGCCGCCTCACGCACGCCTTCACGAATTCGCTCAATCGGAAACGGGGTCCCGATCACACCGGTAGAGGCCGAAAGGACTGAATCGGGAACAAGCCCGGCTGCCACGGCCGCCTCCCTGATCAGATCCTCAGCCCAGATACGCTCCATATCACCGGTTCCGGCATTGGCGTTACCGCTATTGGCAATAATGCCGCGGATACCCGTCGGGTTCGTGGACAGGGTTCTTTCCCCAAGATCCACACAGGCGGCGCGACATCGGTTCCGCGTAAAAACACCTGCAGCCCGGGCCGCCACATCGGAGACGATCAGGGTCAGATCCTGCCGCTTTCCCTTCAGTTCAGGGGATCGTACGCCACAGGAGGCCGTGCCAACCCTAAAACCCGGCACGGGCAGGGGCGGTTTCAGTTCCGGTGGGTTTACCGCCATGAAAGATTCCCAAGAAAAAAACAGCCGGGTGGCGGCGGTCGTTTCATCTGTGCAGATCCGTACCTGAATCGACCTTTGATACCACTTCTAGGCGGCCTGACGCCTGCCGTGGCAGTTCTTGTATTTCTTTCCAGAACCGCATGGGCAGGGCTGGTTTCTGCCCACCTTCGGCTGCTTGCGGCGCACGGTCGCGGGAGTCTCTTCAACTTCCTCATCGCCATGCTTGAACTGCATGGGTGTCTGGCGTACTTCGGGCTCAGGTTGAGGCGGTTGTTCCACACGGACGCTATGCAGGGCCAGCATGGTTTCCTCCCGGATACGCGCGATCATGCTGGCAAAAAGCTTGAAGGACTCGTGCTTGTATTCCTGCAGGGGCTGCTTCTGCGCATAGCCGCGAAGCCCGATCCCCTCCCGCAGGTGATCCATGGCCAGAAGATGCTCCTTCCAGTGATGGTCGAGGATCTGCAGGAGAAGCATTTTCTCGAAATGCTTCATGTTCTCCTCACCCACCTGTTCGGCCTTTTCCTGCATGAAGCTGGCCAGGGCGTCGGTGATCCTTTCCACCATCTGGTCCGAGCTTTCCACCTCTCCGGAATCCACCCAGTCCTTGACCGGTAACTGGACTGTCAACTTCTCTTTAAGCGCCTGCTGGAGGCCTTCAAGATCCCAGTTTTCCACGTAGGACTGGGGTGGCAGGTACTGATCAACCAACTGACTCACATAATCACGTCGCATGTCGGCAATGACATCGCTGACATCTTCCGCCTCCAGAAGCTCACGGCGCTGGTCATAAATGACCCCTCGCTGCTGATTCATGACGTCGTCATATTCGAGAAGCTGCTTCCGGATATCGAAATTGCGGCCTTCCACCTTCTTCTGGGAGTTTTCAATGGCCTTGCTAACCCAGGGATGCTCGATGACCTCCCCCTCGTTGAAACCCATTTTCTGCAGCATGGACTGCATCTTCTCGCCCCCAAAGATACGCATCAGGTCATCTTCCAGAGACAGATAGAACCTGGACGAGCCCGGGTCGCCCTGTCGTCCGGACCGACCACGCAACTGATTGTCGATACGCCGGGACTCATGGCGTTCGGTGCCGATGATATGAAGGCCCCCGAGCTTCACCACCTCCTCATGCTCCAGCCTGCATTGCTCACGGATTTCCCTGATCCGCTTTTCCCTTTCTTCCTCCTTGAGGTTCTCGGGCAGTTGCTGGATGAGCATCTCGGGATTGCCGCCAAGGACAATGTCGGTGCCGCGCCCGGCCATGTTGGTTGCGATTGTCACTGCACCCTTGCGGCCGGCCTGGGCAACAATTTCCGCCTCGCGCTCATGGTATTTGGCATTCAGGACCTGATGCCTGATGCCCCGCTTCTTCAACAGTTCAGAGAGTTGCTCGGATTTTTCGATGGAAGTGGTTCCGACTAGGATTGGCTGACCTTTCTTATGACGCTCGACGATGTCTTCAATAATGGCGTTGTACTTGTCCTTCTGATCGCGATACACAAGGTCGGGCATGTCCTCCCGGATCATGGGCTGATTGGTCGGAACAATGACAACCTCGAGCTTGTAGATCTTTTCAAACTCCTCCGCCTCTGTATCCGCGGTACCGGTCATGCCTGCCAGCTTCTCGTACATGCGGAAATAATTCTGGAAAGTCACCGAGGCAAGGGTCTGATTCTCGGGCTTCACGGGCACGCCTTCCTTGGCCTCCAGGGCCTGATGGAGCCCATCGGAATAACGACGGCCCGGCATCATGCGGCCGGTAAACTCGTCAATGATGATGACTTCGCCATTCTTGACGATGTAATCCACTTCACGGGTAAACAGCGTGTTGGCCCGCAGGGCCTGTGTGGCTGCATGGAACAGATTGACATTGGCAGGATCGTACAGATCCCCCGACTTCAACAAGCCGGCCTCCTTGAAGAGGTTTTCGATCCGCTCCATTCCTTTTTCGGTATAGGAAACCGCCCGCTGTTTCTCGTCCTTCTCGTAATCATCGGGATCAAGCTGCTTCACAAGCTTGTCCGCCGCGGTATAAAGCTCGCCCGCCTGCTCGGCCGGACCGGAGATGATCAGCGGGGTTCTCGCCTCATCGATGAGAATGGAGTCAACTTCATCGACGATGGCATAGTAGAGCGGCCTCTGACGCACAAGCTCGTCTCGGCTGAAGGCCATGTTATCCCTCAGATAGTCAAAACCATACTCGTTGTTGGTGCCATAGGTGATGTCCGCGTCATAGGCAGCCCTTCTTTCCTCATTCGACAGGCCATGCACGATCACCCCGACACTCATCCCCAGGAAGGTGTAGATCTTGCCCATCCATTCCGCATCTCGTCTGGCAAGATAATCGTTCACGGTGACCACATGCACACCCTTGCCCGTAAGGGCGTTGAGATAAACGGCCAGCGTGGCAACCAGTGTTTTACCCTCACCGGTCTTCATTTCGGCAATCTTGCCTTCATGCAGGATCATGCCGCCGATGAGCTGAACATCAAAATGCCGCATGTTCAGCACCCGGCGCGAAGCCTCGCGCACCACCGCAAAGGCCTCGGGCAGGAGATCGTTCAGGGATTCTCCCTTCTCCAGTCTTTCCTTGAAATGGGGAGTCCTGGCAGCCAGCTCCGCATCGCTCAGCGCCTGAATCTCCGGCTCCAGAGCGTTGATTCGATCCACAACGGGATACATCTGTTTCAGTATCCGTTCGTTTCGGCTACCGAAAACCTTGGTGAGTACATTGAACATGAACAATTATCTCCTGGGCCTTACCCTGTTACAATAAGGCGGCGCAATCTACCATGCCGCCGGATTGTCACCAAGCAAGCTTAAAATATCCTGAAGGAGCACGGTCTTCCTGCCATAACATGGGGTCGAACCGGGTGGATGAGCCGATACGGACGTTCGTTCAAGTCACCCTTTCAGAAAATTGCGAATCCGGCGTATACCTTCCTGAAGATTCGTCAAGCTGTTGGCATAGGATATCCGCAGGTGCTGCCCGGCCCTGTATACCCCGAAATCCTCACCGGGTGTGAGGGCAACACCCCCTTCTTCCAGCAGCCTCCAGCAAAAGTCGCGTGAGTCATCCGTCAGTCCGGAGACATTCGCGTAGATATAAAAGGCACCCTCTGGCTCGACCACGATCTCAAAACCAAGGGCGGGCAGTTCGGAAAGGAGATATCGCCTGCGTCGATCATATTCCAGACGCATTCGCTCCACCTCATCGTCGGCCAGGAGCGCCTGGATGGCAGCATGCTGGGACAGGGTAGGGGCAGCGATAAAGATATTCTGCATCACTCGCCGGCAGGGATCGACCAGCTCTTCGGGCACAATCACCCAGCCAATTCGCCAGCCGGTCATGGCCCAGCGCTTGGAAAAACCGTTGACGACAATGGCATCCTCATCGCAGGAAAGGGCGCAGATCGCCTTCTCTCCATAGGTCAGGCCATGATAGATCTCATCGGAGATCAGGTATCCGCCCCGTTGCCTGCACCCCGCAGCCAGAGCTGCAAGCTGTTTCTTTTCGATCAGGATGCCGGTGGGGTTGCCGGGGGAGATCACAAGGGCGGCACGGGTCTTGCTGGTCCAGAACTTTTCGAGGTGATCGACATCCAGATGATAGCGGGAGTCCGGACCGACAGGAATATTGACGGGATTTCCTCCTGCCAAACGAACAAAATTGCGCTGGCAGGGATAGCCCGGGTCGGAAAGAAGGACCGACTCTCCTGCCTCCAGGAGAACGCTGTACAGGAGACTGAAAGCCCCCGATGTCCCCGGCGTAACAAGAATCCGGTCGCTCTCGAGTGACAACCCGTATTCCCGCCCGTACCATTCCGCCAGTGCCCGCTGGAGTTCCGGCAAGCCGGTGGAGGGGGTGTAAAAGGTGTTTCCCTCATCCAGGGCCTTCCTCGCCGCGGCAATCACCGGCGCCGGGGTTGGAAAGTCGGGCTCACCTATTTCCATGTGCACGATGTGCCGCCCCTGCGCCTCCAGTTGCCTGGCACGTTCCAGCAACTGCATGACCCGGAAGGGTTCGATAAGATCAATCCGTCGCATGACACGTACTCTAACCGCAAGCAGACCGAGAAACGAACAGCTTAAACACTTGCATGTCCGGAAGTTTGGCTATAATCAGCCTATGGGAATGTCCTGCAGCATGCACGATCAGTTCGAGGCCGCAGCGGTACGCCATCAGCACTGCCGCATTGTCTATCAGGATACCTACGGGGAGCATCATGCAGTCATGGCCATTCCGCTGGAATGGCGTATCCTTGATGGAGAGGAGTGGGGGTTTTTCCGCTCGGAGGGGGGAGAGGTGCTGGAAGTGAAACTGTCCGACGTGGTGGCGATCGAGCCCCAGCCCGCCTAGCCTCTTCAGCATGGCATGGTTTGAGGTTTTTCACATCGTCTTCATGGTTTCATGGTTTGCAGGACTGTTTTACCTGCCACGGATCTTCGTCTATCACGCTTCACATCCCACTGGTCCCGTGCATGAGCAGTTCTGCGTGATGGAGCGCAAGCTTTACCGCTACATCATGATGCCAGCCATGATCCTGACCATCGTATTCGGCCTGGCATTGGCCTATCTGCAATGGGAATACGTGCGTGAGGAACCCTGGTTCTGGACCAAGATGTTCCTCGTGATCCTGTTGACAGGCTATCACTTCCACAACGGCTATGTCGTGCACCTGTTCGCGCGTGGCGAGAACAGACGGGATCACAGGTTTTACCGCCTTTACAACGAACTGCCTACGCTCATCCTGATCGCTGCTGTGATCCTGGTCGTGGTCAAGCCCTGATCCCTACGGCCCCTTTTTCGCAAACCTGCGAACCAGTTCCAGAAGCCTGAACCGTCGATGAGGCCGTTGCCTATGCAGGCAGCAGGCCATTGTAGGTGATCCCATTCCTGGGTTCAGCCATCCAGTCGGCGACCGTTTCCCGCCACTTCAGGTAATGCGGGGTCTTTTTGTGAGCGGCCGCATCCTCGGCACTGGCGTAGGCCTCATAAAGCACAAACCGGCTTGGATCCTCGGCCGACTGAAGCACATCAAAGCGGCGATTGCCGGGCTCCCTGACAGAGGCCTCATGATTGGCGCGTGATGCCCGGATGAAATCATCAATGTGATCCTTTTTCACATGGACGTAAACGAGTGTGACATGCATGGCTTTCTCCTTGTCCCCGAGATTGAAGCGATGACCAAGCCTAGCAATTCCACCAGACACGCCCAAACCTCAGGCGGCAAAAACGGCATCGAGATACGACTGGATCCTTCTGCCCGGATCCTCGGGATGCCGCACAAGCGTGTGGACCAGATTGAAGAGTGGGAAGGCATGACGGTCGAAGAGTGAAAACCTGTCAACCATGGCCAGTGTGTGCACCCCTTCACCGCTGATATCTCCGGTCTCACCCCTGGCAAGTTTCCGACCAAGTTCATGATGGTGGGAACCGGCACTGGTAGCCGTGGTTACCAGATCGCCAAGCCCGGCCAGATGATAGGCCGTAGCCTCTCTGCCTCCCATGGTCTGCACGATGGTGTCCAGTTCCCCGATGGCCTGTACGGCCAGAAACCCCCGCATGTTGTCGCCAAGCCCCAGCCCATCGGCAACACCAAACAGGATCGCGTAAACGTTCTTCAGGATCACCGCCCAGGAAATACCGATAACATCCTCGGTATAACACAGATACAGACGGGTATGGGCAAAGAGGGTCTTTACCCTGTCAAACACCTGAACATCCGAACATGCCATCTGGGCAAAACCCGAACGGTCGGCGCGAATTTCCTCGGATATCATGGGTCCGTAAAGGAGCCCGTAGGCCTGGTGCGTGCCGAACACCTCTGAAAAAACATCAGCAGCCGTTCTCCCCCTCTCATCCAGGCCCTTGGCAATGCTGAGGCAGATGCAGCCAGGATCCAGCATGGGAGCCAGTCGCCTCGCCATCGCCATGTGCGGATTGGCGGGAATACAGAAAAAAACAAAATCACTTTGTCCCGCTGCCCGTTCGAGATGGATGGGTCTCAAGCCTTGTATTGGCCGACAATCCCAGAAGGATAGTTCATGGTTCCCGGCCAGAAGATGCTCCATGGCATGTCCCATCTCGCCATAACCGATGACCAGTACGCGGAATGGGGCTTCGCTCATGATTCTCCTTACATGCACTTCGGATCCGTTAGAACCTATACTGTCCAGAAGCAAGGTTAGGCTGACTTGCGAAATTGCACCAGAAAAATGGACAACCATGAAGGAAAAGCTGTCAATGATCGCCACAACCATCCCGGACACCCCCCTTTTCCTGTGCATAGACCAGGGCAGCCAAAGCAGCAGGGCCATGGTGTTTGACTCCCGGGGGGTCCCTCATGCCAGTGCCCGGGAGGCAATTTCGACATTCAGACCCAGCGAGGGATACGTTGAACATGACCCGGATGAGATCGTCTCAACGCTTTACCGGGTCATCCAGAGGAACCTTCATGACCTGGGAGCCAGGCGCGTCGATGTCATGGCAGCAGGTCTGGCAACACAGCGTTCCAGCATCGTGTGCTGGGACCGGAGAACAGGCCGGGCCCTGTCGCCCGTCATCAGCTGGCAGGATCGCCGGGCGAGTGACATTCTGGCATCCATCGCTTCCAGGTTTGACGACATAAACAAAATCACCGGCCTGGTCCCCTCACCCCATTACGGTGCCAGCAAGCTGCGATGGTGCCTGGACCACCTGCCAGGCGTCCGGGACGCATTGGGGGCAGGTTCACTCTGCATGGGACCGCTGGCCAGTTTCCTCACATTTCGCCTGCTTGCCGAACATCCAGCCGTCGTTGATCCTGCCAACGCCTCCCGGACCCTGCTCTGGAATCTCGGTGAGCTGAACTGGGACGGCAGCCTTCTTCGCATGTTTGGCATTCCACCAAAGGCCTTGCCGGGGTGTGTGCCCAGCTTTCACGCCTTTGGTCACCTAGAACTGGGGGATGAAAGGATTCCACTGCTTCTTGTTACCGGTGATTTGCCGGCAGCCCTGTTTGCCCTTGGCCAGCCGGAGCCGAATACGGCGTACATCACCATGGGTACAGGGGCCTTTGTCCAGATACCGACAGGCAATACGCCTCTTTTTTCTTCAAGATTCCTGACCGGAATCGCCCTGCATGATCGTGAAAAGAGCTGTTATGTCGTGGAAGGCAGCGTTAACGGGGCCGGCAGTGCCATAGCCTGGCTCGAAGAAAAACTCAAGCGGCATGACATCCTGGCCAGGCTTCCTGAATGGCTTGGCCGGCCGAATGGTGTCCCGTTATTCCTGAACGGAATTTCCGGCCTGGGGTCGCCGTTCTGGCTGCCTTTTCCCGAAAGCCGTTTTATCGGCAAGGGTGAAGCCTGGCAAAAGGCTGTTAGCGTCGCTGAAAGCATCGTCTTCCTCATTCAGACCAATCTGGACGGCATGAAAGGTGTGGTGCCGCGGGAGCAGATTTGCATCGGTGGCGGTCTGGCAGATCTGGACGGACTTTGTCAGCGACTGGCGGACCTGAGCGGTCTTCCCGTTCACCGTCCTGGCCTGATGGAAGCCACGGCCCGTGGCCTTGCATGGCTGCTTGCAGGCCAACCATGTGACTGGCCCGGCGATCATGGCAAGACCTTTTCTCCGCGAACCAGTCATGCGTTAAGGGAACGCTACCGTCGCTGGCGACACCTCATGCCAAAAAGCTAGACTGGCCTCCAATTTCAAATAACGTTCACAGTATGCCACTGATCCGTCCCTTTACTGGCCTGAGGCCGCTTCCAGATCGCGCAGCCGATCTGGCTGCACCCCCTTACGACGTGCTTAGCAGCAGCGAAGCCCGCAAGCGAGCTGTGGGCCATCCATGGAGCTTTCTTCACGTCTCCAAACCAGAGATCGATCTGCCCGAGGACGTGAACCCATCCGATCCGGAAGTCTATGCGAAAGGCGCCGAAAATCTCCGACGTCTCCTTGATGAGGGATTATTGATTCGTGATCAACACCCATGTTACTACCTCTACCGGCTGGTCATGGGAAACCACTGTCAAACCGGCATCGCCGCAGCGGCATCTGTTGAGGCCTATGATCGCAACCGTATCCGCAGACATGAGTTCACCCGGCCGGACAAGGAAGAGGACAGGGTGCGTCATATCGACACCCTCAATGCCCAGACCGGCCCCGTCCTCTTAAGCTACCGGCCATCTGAAGAAATCGACTCGCTGGTCGCCAAACTGTGCCGGTCACCCGCGAATGTGGATATCACCCTTGATGGTGTAAGGCATACCCTGTGGGTAATATCAGCCGAACAGGACACAAGACAAATCACGGAACTATTTGAGCAGGTGGGTGATCTGTATATTGCCGATGGCCACCACCGGTCGGCCGCCGCCTCCCGCGTTGCCTCCCTGCGTCGGGCTTCCAATCCCGATCATACAGGTGATGAAAGCTACAATTTCTTTCTCGCCGTCATCTTTCCCTGCAACCGATTGCAAATTCTGGATTACAATCGCGTGATCACCGACCTGAATGGCCTGTCCCCGCAATCATTTCTACGGTCTGTGTCCCGATTCTTCCGGATTGAGCCAGGTACAGAGGCCATAAAGCCGGAAAAACCCGGTGAGTTCGGCATGTATCTGCACGATCAGTGGTACAGGCTGCAGATTCTTGCGGACCACATTCCCGCAAACGATCCTGTCGCCAGACTGGATGCCAGTCTGCTCAGCACCTATATTTTGGGGCCCGTTCTGGGAATACATGATCTCCGCCGGGACAGGAGGATCGACTTTGTGGGAGGTATCCGCGGTCTGGCCGAACTGGAGAAAAGGGTGGATTCGGGTGAGATGACTGTGGCTTTCTCCCTCTTTCCCACCCGCATGGAGGATGTCATGGCCGTGGCCGATGCGGGGGAGGTCATGCCTCCAAAGTCCACGTGGTTCGAGCCCAAGCTGGCCGACGGTCTGATATCCCATATTCTTGATTAGTTCCGTACGGATGGAGAGCCGGCTCTGCCCATGAACGATCCCATGAACGATTACTTCTTTTCCTTCACGCTGTACGCCATACCCGCCAATTTCATCGTGATCATGTTCTACATCACGGGAAAGGACAAGGTTGGGCTGTTGAAGGGCGAGTATTTTTTTATCTATGTTCCCTGGTTCGGCCTGGTGATCCTCTCCTGGCTCTTCTTTGACGATATGCAGAAGATCACGGATGAGCTTTCCCTGCAGGCCTTTCTGGTCATTCTGCAATCGGTAGGCTGCGGCATCCTGGGGGGAATGGTGCTGCTACCCCGCTTTCTCTTCCGGAACCGTATTCACGCCGATTCAAGCCCCCTTGGCAAACTGCGCTTCACCGCGCTCAGTTCAGTGATCATGACGGGCATCTACGTCATTACCAGGATTATCCTGTTCACGGGCATTCGCGCCGTTATCTGACAAGGTCCGAAACAGGCCTTGCCCTTTTGAACCGGAACCCTTACGTCCCGGCAAGCATGGCGGCATGGGCCGCGGCCAGACGGGCGATGGGCACACGCGGCGCCGAACACGAGACGTAACTTAGCCCGATCTCGTGGCAGAAGCGTATGGAATCAGGGTGGCCGCCATGCTCTCCGCAAATCCCGACCTTAAGGTCCGACTTGATCTCGCGTCCCCAGCCTACTCCGAGCTTCATGAGCTGACCGACACCCTTGGTATCCAGCACTTCGAAGGGATTGTTCTGCAGGATACCCGCCTCGTTATACATCGGCAGGAACTTGTTTTCAGCATCCTCCCGTGAAAAGGAGAAAGTGGCCTGCGTCAGATCGTTGGTACCAAAGGAGAAAAAATCCACCTCCTCGGCCAGTTGCTTGGCCCGCATGCAGGCCCGGACAACCTCGATCATGGTTCCAAACTTGAAGTTAAGGGGAAAGCCGTAGGTTTCCTCGACCTCCTCCTTGATACGCTCAACATGCTCCTTGACCCGTTTGAGCTCCTGCGCGGTGCACACCTGGGGAACCATGATTTCGGGACTCACCTCGATGCCCGCCTTCGTGCATTCGGCTGTGGCCTCCAGCACGGCCCTTACCTGCATGGAGTAGATCTCAGGAAACGTGATGCCCAGACGAACACCCCGATGGCCGAGCATGGGGTTGATTTCATACAGGGCGCGAACCTTCTTGAGCATCGCCTCCTTTTTGCTGATGGCATCATCCACCAGACGGGTATCCGCCAGTTTTTCCACCTCGACGGCAAACTCGCCCCCTGCCGGAGGTTTGCCACCGGGATAAAGCAGACTGATGGTATCCGAAAGGATTTCCATGCCCTGCACCGTGCTGCGGAGATGGCGAAGCTGCTCGAGATCGTTCACCAGTTGCTGTTCGGATGGCAGGAACTCGTGGATGGGCGGATCCAGCAACCGAATGGTCACAGGTCTGGGGGACATGACGGTAAACAGTTCCTTGAAATCCTCACGCTGAATGGGCAGGAGCCGGTCCAGGGCAATCTGCCTCTGTTCCTGGGTCTCGGCGACAATCATTTCAAGCACGATGGGCAGGCGCTCCTGCGCATTGAACATGCGTTCCGTGCGGCACAGACCAATGCCCATGGCACCATACTTGATGGCCCGTTTGGCATCATCCGGTGTATCCGCATTCGCCATCACCTTGAGACGCGCTTCCTCATCGGCCCATTTCAGCAGCGTCACCAGCTCATTGGAGAAATCGGCCTCGACCATGGGCACTTCACCCAGATAAACGTTTCCCGTCGTACCATCAATGGTGATCAGATCACCTTCCTTGATGGTCGTATCGCCGATAAAGGCCCTGCGGACCTGCACATCCACATGAATACCCTCGGCTCCGGCCACGCAGGGCTTGCCCATGCCACGTGCAACCACCGCCGCATGGGAGGTCTTGCCCCCACGGCTGGTCAGAATGCCCTGGGCCGCAAAGAAACCGTGAATGTCCTCCGGCTTGGTTTCTTCCCGAATCAGGATGACCCGCTGCCCGCCCCGGCCCAGGCTCTCGGCCCGGTCCGCATCAAAGACGGCATGGCCACAGGCGGCGCCGGGCGATGCCGGCAGTCCCTGGGCAAGGGGCTCGATCTTGTCATCGGCATCCAGCCGCGGATAGAGCATCTGTTCCAGATACTCCGGATTGATGCGCAAAAGGGCCTCACGCCTGGAAATCAGGCCTTCCTTTTCCATTTCCACCGAGGTGCGCACCATGGCAGTGGCATTCATCTTGCCGTTGCGGGTCTGGAGACAGTAGAGCGTACCCTTTTCAATGGTGAACTCAAAGTCCTGTACTTCTCTGTAATGCCTCTCCAGCTTGTCCCTCAGCTCCAGCAGTTGCTGATAGATTTCGGGCATTTCCTCGGCCATGCTGTCGATGGGTTTGGGGGTTCGAACACCGGCAACCACATCCTCACCCTGGGCATTCACCAGATATTCGCCAAACAGCTTATTCTCACCCGTGTCCGGATAACGGGTGAAGGCAACGCCGGTCCCGGAATCATTTCCACGGTTGCCAAACACCATGGTACAGATGTTGACGGCCGTGCCATTGGCCATCTCCGGGGTGATGTTGAATTCGCGCCGGTAATCCACCGCACGCTTGCCCATCCATGAGTTGAACACCGCCTTGATGGCGATCTCCAGCTGTTCATAGGGGTCCTCCGGAAACCGCTTGCCGGTTTCCCGCTCCACAACAGCAAGGAAGCGGTCACATATCTCCTTCAAATTGTCCGCCGAAAGCCCCACGTCTTCGGTCACATGGGCCTTCTGCTTGACCTCTTCGAATTCGGCGTCAAACAACTCGTCAGGAATGCCGAGCGCAACCTTGCCGAACAACTGGATGAAACGCCGGTAGGCATCATAACCAAAGCGCTCATCCCCCGTCTGCCTGATCTCTCCCGCCAGCGTGGTGGAGTTCAACCCCAGATTGAGAATGGTATCCATCATACCCGGCATGGACATAGCGGAACCTGAGCGGACCGAGACCAGGAGCGGGTTCTCGGCATCCCCGAACCCCTTGCCGGTGGCCTTTTCCAGGGCGCGCATCTGGGCGCGAACCTGATCCATCAATCCCGACGGAAGTGTCCTGGTAGGGGAATCCAGATAGGCCAGACACGCCTCCGTGCTGATCACAAACCCGGGCGGCACATTGAGACCAATCTGGGTCATCTCACACAGATTGGCTCCCTTGCCCCCCAGAAGATGCTTGTTCTTGCCATCACCTTCCTGAAAGGAGAAGACATATTTGTGTTCGGATGTGTTGTTTCCCATGACGTTTTCCTCAGTTTGCTAAAAATATGATAAGCCGGCATTGAATGGCAAAGCGCGACTCAGCCTAAACTCCATTGCAGATAATTCCAGCCCGTTTCGGGATTTCCCAACCATCCCGACTGGTTTCGCCAACCCCTTTTCTCCAGAGTGACGATCCATCTGGATCCATCCCATCAACGGGTGACCCTTTGGCATTGGGAGATAGTATACGGACATGCGATATCGACGGCTTGGAAATACGGACCTCAAGGTGAGCGTCATCTGCCTTGGCACCATGACATGGGGAGAGCAAAACACGGAGGCAGAGGCCCATCAGCAGCTCAACCATGCCCTTTCACAGGGAGTCAATTTTGTGGATACCGCCGAGCTGTACTCGATCCCCCCCAGGGCGGAAACCTTTGGCAGAACCGAATCAATCCTTGGCAGCTGGCTGAAAAAAAGCGGTTTGCGGCACAAAATCGTCCTGGCCAGCAAGGTTTGTGGGCCAACAGGCTGGTGTCCACATATACGACGGGGAAAATCCAGACTCAACCGGCAGAATATCATCATGGCTCTGGAGGGAAGTCTAAAGCGTCTCAGGACGGATTATCTTGACCTATATCAGGTCCACTGGCCTGAACGAAGTACGAATTACTTCGGCAAACTAGGCTATGAACCGGAAGATGATGCCGACGCTGTTCCGATCGAAGAGACGCTGGAGGCGCTTGGCGAACTGGTGAAATCGGGCAAGGTTCGGTACGTGGGGGTATCCAACGAGACCCCGTGGGGTGTGATGCGTTACCTCCAGGCGGCCGCGCAATCGAACCTGCCGCGCATCGTCTCCATTCAAAATCCGTACAGCCTTCTCAACCGCAGTTTTGAAATCGGTCTGGCTGAAATTGCGCATCGTGAAAAAACGGGGCTGCTTGCCTATTCCCCGCTCGGCTTCGGTGTTCTTTCCGGAAAATACCTGGATGGAAAGCATCCTGCGGGTGCAAGGCTTACTCTCTTTCCCGACTACAGACGCTACAGCAATGAAGCCGCCGTCAAGGCAACCCGGGCCTATGTCAATCTGGCACGCGAACATGGTCTGGATCCAGCCCGAATGGCCCTGGCCTTCGTCCATTCCCGCCCCTTTACTACCAGCACCATTATCGGCGCGACGAGCATGGCACAATTAATGTCCAATCTGGCCAGCATCGACCTGCAGCTTGATCAGGAGGTGCTTGCCGGCATTGACGCCATCCATAAGAAGCGCCCGAATCCCTGTCCCTGACCTGATAATGATAAAAAACCGGCAGGAGGCCCGTACGCATCCTCCTGCCGGTTCTCCTAAACACTGCCTAGTTCTTGGACTGATCCACGATCTTGGACTTGCCGATCCATGACATCATGGCGCGCAGATCACTGCCCACCTGCTCAATCTGATGTTCGGCCGTTCGACGGCGCATCGCATTCATCACCAGCTTGCCGTTGTTGCACTCGTTGACAAACTCGCGCGCAAATTCGCCGGTCTGGATTTCCTGCAGGATCTTCTTCATCTCGTCCTTGACCGCATCGTTGATCACCCTTGGACCACGGGTCATGTCCCCATACTCGGCCGTGTTGGAAATGGAGTAGCGCATATTGGCAATGCCGCCTTCATAGACCAGATCAACAATCAGTTTCATTTCATGCAGGCATTCGAAATAGGCCATTTCCGGGGGATATCCGGCCTCGACCAATGTTTCAAAACCGGCCGTGATCAGGGCGGTCAGACCGCCACAGAGGACCGCCTGCTCACCAAACAGATCGGTCTCGCACTCATCCCTGAACGTGGTCTCGATCACACCTGCGCGGGTGCCGCCATTGGCCTTGGCATAGGAAAGCGCCGTTACCTTCGCCTGACCGGAAACATCCTGATCCACCGCGATAAGGGAGGGGACACCGCCACCCTGCATGTAGGTATGGCGAACCAGATGGCCGGGTCCCTTGGGCGCAACCATGATCACGTCCAGATCGCCCCGTGGCTGGATGACACTGAAATGAATGTTGAAACCGTGGGCAAAGGCAAGGGTCGCACCATGCTTGATATGGGGCTCAATCACCTCGCGATAGGCCTGTCCCTGAAACTCGTCGGGCAGCAGTACCATGACGATATCCGCCTGTTTCACGGCATCACCCATTTCAGCGACCTTCAGGCCGGCCTGCTCCGCCTTCTGCCAGGAGGATGAGCCGGAACGCAGACCCACCGTGACATCAACCCCGGAATCCTTGAGGTTCAGGGCGTGCGCATGGCCCTGGGAACCGTAGCCAAGGATGGCTACCTTCTTGCTCTGGATGATGGATAGATCTGCATCAGAATCGTAATAAACGGTCATGGCCATAGGTTTTCCCCTTCTTTCCCTTTGTTGAAAACTGTCCGCATCCCCTGCGAAACGGTGGCGCAGGATAATGTTTTTTTTTCGATACTGCATCCACGAGAATGGTGGGCCCACCAGGACTCGAACCTGGAACCAACCGGTTATGAGCCGGTAGCTCTGACCAATTGAGCTATGGGCCCGTGGATTAACAGCCTAATTCACCAGGAGTTATGTCACAATCACCCTAAGCAGAACCGACCGCAGATCTCAGACCATCCTGCTCCGTGGCCGTGATGGTCAGGCTGGACCAGCCGATCGAATTTCATCGCTGACCTCGTCGGCAAACTGCCGAAAATTCTCGTGGAAGTAAGATGCAAGCTCCCTCGCTTTTGCTTCATAGGCGGACTTGTCCGTCCATGTATTCTCCGGATTCAGTACCTCCTCCGGAACACCCGGACATTGCTGTGGAATCCCGATGCGAAAGATCGGGTGCTCGCGGTAGGGCACATCGTTCAGTTTTCCGTCCAGGGCGTTATTCAGCATCGCCCGCGTATGAGTGATGTCCATTCTGGTCCCGACACCATAGGGGCCTCCTGTCCAGCCGGTGTTAATCAGCCAGCAGTTGACCTTATGCCGGCGTATCTTTTCTCCCAGGAGCCTGGCGTAAACACTGGGGTGAAGCGGCATGAACGGGGCACCAAAACATGTGCTGAAGGTGGCCTCGGGCTCGGTGACCCCGGCCTCCGTACCGGCCACCTTCGCCGTGTAACCGGAGATGAAATGATACATTGCCTCCTCCGGTGAAAGCCTGGAGATCGGTGGCAGCACGCCAAAGGCGTCCGCGGTCAGAAAAACGATGTTACGTGGATGATCGGCAAGACCCGGGTAAATGACATTCGGCACGTGGGTGATCGGATAGGCTGCGCGCGTGTTTTCCGTCAGGCCATCATCATCAAGATCCAGTCGCCGGTTGTTGATATTAAAACAGACATTTTCAAGGATGGTGCCAAACCGGGTTGTCATGGAATAAATGATGGGCTCTTTTTCCTTGGACAAACGAATCACCTTGGCGTAACAGCCCCCCTCGATATTGAAGATGCCGTGATCGCTCCAGCCATGCTCATCATCACCAATGAGCCTCCGCCCGGGATCGGAAGACAATGTGGTTTTTCCTGTGCCGGAAAGGCCAAAAAACAGGGCGGAATCACCGTCCTTGCCCACATTTGCAGAGGCATGCATGGAAAGCACGCCTTGTTGGGGAAGCACGTAATTCATCAGCGTGAAAACAGATTTCTTGATCTCGCCGGCGTAGGACGTGCCACCAATCAGGACAAGCCTCCTCCCAAAGTGGATCATAATGAACGCCTCGGAATTGGTGCCATCCTTGGATGGGAGGGCGTGGTAGTGGGGGACATGGACCACCGTGAACTGGGGCGCATCCACATCGATTTCCCGTCCGAAATCCACCGGTCGAATGAACATGGTCCGGGCAAACAGGGCATGCCAGGCGTCCTGGGTGATGATCCGGACCGGAATCTCGTATTCGGGATCCGCACCGGCCAGGCAATCCTGTACGAAAACCTGCCGGCCCTCCAGATAGCGAGACACCCGCTTGTACAGGATGTCGAATTTTTGCTCATCAATCGGCTGGTTGATCTTGCCCCACCAGATCCTGTCCCGACTGGAGGGTTCATCCACCACATACTTGTCATTGGCGGCCCGGCCAGTGAAATAGCCGGTACGGACCACCAGCGGACCCATGTGGGAGAGGTGGCCCTCACGGCGGCGCACCGCCCTTTCATACAGGGATGGACTTGGGGTATTCCAGTAGATGCGCTCAAGATTCCTGATGCCCAGCTTTGCCAAGCTGGCTTTAATCGGTTCTACGTTGATCGGCATTCATTCCCCCTCAGGTCGACGCATTCCCGTATTTCCTGCCGGCGCATCCATGGCGCCTGCAAAAAGCCCACCCATATGACCGCATGTCTGGGATGGCGCACGTCCGCGCCAAAATGTCTACTACCGGAATGCAAGCTGTAAATCTACCACCTGCCCGGATTTTTTGGAATCATCACACCCGGCTCAAACTTGAATCAGCCTTCTGATCGGTGCCGCATGCTCCTGAACACATCCTCGGCGTGAAAGGATGACCTCACAAGAGGACCGGAGGCCACCATCCTGAACCCCTTCCTCTCGGCCAGATACCTCAACTCATCAAACTCCGCCGGTTTCCAGTATCGGATTACGGGATGGTGGCTTGGACTTGGGCGCAGATACTGACCAATGGTCAGGATATCGACATCGGCCTCACGTAAATCATCCAGGACCTGCAGCACCTCGTCACGTTCTTCTCCAAGCCCCAGCATGATTCCGGACTTGGTGGCCACGGTTCGATCCAGTTCCTTCGCCCGCTGCAAAAGGCGCAGGCTGGTGAAGTAACGTGCCCCTGGCCGAACCGAGCGATACAGCCTGGGTACGGTTTCGAGATTATGATTGAAGATGTCCGGTCCCGCCTCAATGATGGTGTCCAGGCAGGTGCCGGATTTCCGCTGGAAATCAGGGGTCAGCACCTCAATGGTCACCCTGGGGGTGAGCTTGCGAATGGCCCGGATGGTGCTGGCAAAATGGCCTGCGCCTCCATCCGGAAGGTCATCCCGGTCCACCGAGGTGATCACCGCATGTCTGAGCCCCATGCGGCTGATCGCTTCTGCAACATGATCAGGTTCACCGGCATCCACCGGATCGGGCCTGCCCGTTTCCACATCGCAAAAGGCACAGGTCCGGGTGCATACCCTTCCCAGGATCATGAAGGTTGCCGAGCCCCTGTGCCAGCAGTCACCGATGTTGGGGCAGGAAGCCTCTTCACACACCGTGTTCAGGTGCAGATGCCGCATCAGCTTGCGAAGCCTGCGATATTCAGGAGACAGGGGGGCACGCACCTTCAGCCACGACGGTTTGGGAGCCCGCGTCTTTTCCTCGGGATGAATCGGTATGATCTCGCGCATGCGGCAAGCCTAAACGTCAGCTCCCGCCCTGTCACAACCCTGAATGGACTATGCTCCGGTTATGATGGCGTGTGAATACAGAATCGGCTGCTCGGGATATTATTACCAGGACTGGAAGGGGATCTGGTATCCTCACGAACTCAAGTCGAGTCAATGGTTTGCCTACTACGCAAGGCACTTCGACACACTGGAGATCAATTCAAGTTTTTACCACTTCCCAACCAAGAGTACCGTTCGACGCTGGTACAGACAGGCACCCGAGGGTTTCATTTATTCCGTCAAGGCGCCAAGGCTGATCACCCATTTCAAACGCTTCAAAGATTGCGAACCGCAACTGACGGATTTCTACCAGGTCCTCAGGGATGAGCTGGCGGAAAAGCTCGGCTGCATCCTCTTTCAGCTTCCACCCAGCATACGGTTTTCGGATGAAACCCTGAAAAAAATTCTGGGGGTTCTGCAACCGGGGTTTCATAATGTCCTGGAGTTCCGCCATCCGGGCTGGTGGAATGAAGCTGTCTATCGGGCCCTTCGGGATGCAGATGTCGGCTTCTGTTGCGTGAGTGCTCCCGATCTGCCGAAAGCAATTGTGACAACTTCCAATAACCTCTACCTGCGTTTTCATGGCAATCCGTGGTACAGGCAGAATTATGGGGAAAGGGAGCTTGAAAGCTGGGCAGAGCGAATACGAAACGCTATAGCGAAACGTAAATGGATCTACTTCAACAACGACAGCCAGGCCTTTGCCCCTGACAACGCCGTGAAACTCAGGATGTTGCTAACGAAAGAGGGATGAAAAAAACAGGGAAGAAGACCAGGGCCCGTTATTGGGCCACGGCCACAACAGCCAGGGTGTATAACCCGGCAAGCGAGTACCAGATCGATGCAATTCGGACATTCTTCCAATGAACTTTCATCAGACCTCCATGACTCAAGATAAAATCAAACGGCCGCGCTACCCATCAGCCAGTTATCTTGAAACCGGCAACCGCAGCCTTATTCTGACCCCGGATGAAGCCGCTTTTTCCCAAGCCTCCGGAGCAGAAGGGCTCGCCACTATAGGAGGGGTTCATTAAAGAATCCTAAATTCGGTCTTAGAATCCGGCTGGTTTCTCAGCAAAAGCGGCCGGGAAGGGGAATCCATGATGCCAGGAAAGGAACAGAGACCGGTTGTTTACTCCACGGAGCAGGGCAGAGTTTGTCCGGCATGCGGAAAGCCGGCAGCCCGATGCGCCTGCCGAAAGGGCAAAAGCAAGACGTCACCGGCACGCAGTGACGGCATCGTGCGCGTGCGGCGGGAAGTCAAGGGGCGTCGCGGCAAGACGGTCACGACCATCAGCGGTGTGCCCGTTGATGATCAGCAATTGAAAGAGCTTGCAAAGCAGCTGAAAAGGCGGTGCGGGACGGGGGGTTCAGCCAAGGATGGAATCATCGTGATCCAGGGTGACCACCGGGACACTCTCATCACCGAGCTGCAGGACCTGGGCTATACCGTGAAACTGGCAGGAGGCTGAGTGAGGTGGCTGAACCTGTGCCCACCGATATCGGGATGGAAACTCCGGCTATATGGCTGCACAGGGAAACAAGGCGAAACAGTCTCCAGTATCTGCGCTATGCTTTAAGGCATGAAGGTGTACCCATATCGCTTGATCTCTGATCGCCCCCTTATTCAATGGGGTATTTTCCTGTCGACCAGCTGCACATGAGACTTGGCACACGTTTTTCCCGCCGCGAAGGCAACCGTTTTGAATTGTTCATCGATGCCGGACAATTTTATCCCGTCATGCTGAACGCCATCCGCGAAGCGCGGCATTACGTGCTGATGGAGCAGTATCTCATGTCCTCGGGCCAGGTTGCCACCCGCTTCATTGACGCACTTGTGGAAGTCGCGGGGCGCGGGGTCCGCGTCTATGTCCAGCTTGACCACTTTGGTGTCCGGGATTTGCTCGAGTCCGATCGCGAACGCATGCGAAAGGCCGGTATCCAGCTTGCTTTCTACAATCCATTCTATTTCTCTCATCTCTTGCGGGGCCTGCCACGTAATCATCGCAAACTGCTGATCATTGATGGGAATATCGCCTCTACCGGTGGTTACTGCATCAGCGATGAATATGCCCCCCCACCTGATTCCAGCGAACTGCCATGGCATGACGTCATGATACGTATACAGGGCCCGGTGGTAACAGACTGGCAGACGCTGTTTACTGAAAACTGGAAAGAGATCACCGGCCAGCCACCTGATTTGCCGGAAACGGCGGGACCAACTGCGGCAGGTACACAGATCGGGATGGTAACAACATGCAGGCCAAGGAGACCCAAGGAGATCAAGCGCATGTTCATTCGGCAGGTACGGCACAGCCGGAAGCGGGTCTGGATGGCGACGGCTTACTTCGTCCCGTCGCGCAAGATCTTGCGCGCATTGCGACGCGCCGCCAACCGTGGAGTGGATGTGCGCCTTCTGTTACCTGGCCTCATCAATGACCACCCTGCCGTCCGCCATGCCGGAGCCCGTTACTATCACAGGCTTTTACATCACGGCATCCGCATTTATGAATTCCAGCCCCGATTCATGCATGCCAAGGTGTACCTCTGCGATGACTGGGTCTCGATCGGATCCTGCAACATGGACCGCTGGAATCTGCACTGGAACCTGGAAGCCAACCAGGAGGTCTACGATGCCGGATTTGCGAGGGAAGTGGCCGCCTTCTTTGAAGCGGATTTCAGTCAAAGTCATGAAATCACCCTGCCTGAATGGCTGGAACGACCCTGGTATGAACGTGTGCGGGAATGGCTATGGGGTCATGTCAGCCTGTGGCTTGAACGTTTTAGCATTCTTTACCACATGAAATCCGGAAAAGGAATAAGGTAAGGGGGAATCCTCCTTGGTGTCAGCCGGACTTTGTGATCATCCCTTTCTTACAAACTCTGTTAATCTGCTCTCTACCTAAATGTGGATCGCCCGGCCATCGGAATCCAGCACCGACTCATGAATCATCTCGGAAAGGGTCGGATGAGGGAACATGTGATGTGCCAGCTCGACCTCGGTCGTTTCCAGCGTCCTCGCCAAACCCAGTGAAACGATCAGCTCGGTGGCCTCAGCACCCACGATATGCGCCCCGAGCAGTTCACCTGTCTCGGCATCAAAGATGGTCTTCACCATGCCCTCGGTTTCGGCCAGACCAATGGCCTTGCCATTCGGAGCGTAGGGCATGCGTCCAACCTTGATCTTATGACCCGCTTCCTTCGCAGCATTTTCAGTCATGCCGGTGGAACCGACCTGCGGCTGGCAGTAAGTGCAGCCCGGCACATTGCTGTAATCCACCGGATGCGGATTAAGACCCGCAATCGCCTCGACACATACAATACCCTCATGGCTGGCCACATGGGCCAGGGCTGGCGCTCCAATGACATCCCCAATCGCATAAATGCCTGGCTCATCGGTACGGTAATATTCATCCACCTTGATGGTGTTGTGCTCGACCTGCACCCGTGTGTGCTCCAGGCCGATCTCCTCGGTATTGCCGATCACACCGACAGCAACGAGTGCCACATCGCCTTCAACGGTTTCCTTCTTGCCCTTGACCTCATAATCAACCACGGCCCTGCCTTTCACATTTCTGGCGGAAGAGACCATGGCACCGGTGATGACCTTGATACCGTTCTTCTTGAAACTGCGCTCAACCACCCTTGCAATCTCATGATCCTCGACCGGAAGCACCTGGTCGGCGGCCTCCAGAACGGTGACCTCAGAACCCATTGCCCTGTAAAAATAGGCAAATTCCATACCAATGGCCCCGGATCCAATGACCACCATATGTTCTGGCAGCACCTCAAGCGACAGGGCCTTCTTGTAGGTGATGACCACCTCATTATCAACCTCCATACCGGGAAAGGCGCGGGCCTGTGCGCCTGTGGCAACAATCACATGCTTTGCCGTAATCTCCTTCCTTGAACCATCAGCCGCCTCAACCTCAAGCCTTGGGCCGGCCACAAAACGGGCGTAACCATCGATCCGTGTCACCTTGTTCTTCTTGAACAGAAAGCCGATGCCGTTGGACAGCCTTTCGGCAATCTTTCTGGAGCGTGCGATGGCAAGGCTCAGATCCGGTCTGGGCTCGGTCAGACCAACCCCCAGTTCCTTGCCGTGACCTTTGATGACATTGATGATCTCGGCCGTCCTGAGCAGGGCCTTGGTCGGGATGCATCCCCAGTTAAGGCAGATGCCGCCCAGATGTGTGGATTCAATGCATGCGGTTTTCAGGCCCAGCTGGGCCGCACGAATGGCCGCCACGTAGCCACCTGGACCGGCCCCAATAATCGCAACATCATATTCGGCCTCTGCGGCTGAAAATGTGCCCGTCTCCTTACGGATTGGCGCTTCACCTTCAGACACCTCCGGTGCTTCCGATGCAATCTCTGCAGACTCCAATTCACCCCCAAGCTCCTCGATTCCCAGATCTTCCGTGTATTCAGGAGAAGGCTCAGCAGCACTTTCGGGCACATAATCCTCGGGGACTTCCTCACCTTCCTCCGCGATCACAGCAATGGGAGCCCCCACCGGGACTACCGAACCCTCGGACGCAAGAATCCTGTGCAGAACACCCTCGTCCACCACCTCCATCTCCATGGTGGCCTTGTCCGTCTCAACCTCCGCCAGCACCTCTCCCGAGGAAAGCTCGTCTCCTTCCTTCTTCAGCCAGCGGACAATCTTCCCCTCCTTCATGGTCGGAGAAAGCTGGGTCATAAAAACATCAATGGGCATGACAATCCTCTTCTAACCAGCAAAATGTGAGGAACAAAAAGGCAAAACAGCTCATTCCTCTTTGGAGCTCGTAATGATGAGCGATCAGAGCAGCAGGCCGGCCGGTGTTTCCAGGTGCCGCTTGAGGGCGGCAAGGAAGTTGGCACCAATCGCACCGTCCACCACCCGGTGATCACAGGAAAGCGTCAGTGTCAGCATCTGTTTGACACATATCTCTCCATTCTCCACCACCGCCCTTGGCTCAGTGGCCCCCACAGCAAGCAGAGCGCCTTCGGGGGGATTGATCACGGCCGCAAACTGCTTGATGCCAAACATCCCAAGATTGGAAATGGAGAAGGTCCCGCCGGTATATTCCTCCGGCTTCAGGCCTCCTTCACGGGCCCGTGCTGCCAGTTCCTTTATCTCTGCCGAGATCTCGACCATGCTTTTCCGTTCAGCATAGCGAATCACCGGTGTAATCAGGCCTCCTTCCAGGGCCACGGCCACGGATACATGGGCATGCTTGTGCTTGAGTGTTCCCTCATCGGTCCATGTGGCGTTCGCATCCGGAACATCCATCAGTGACCTGGCCACAGCCTTGATCACAAAATCGTTGACGGAAAGCCGGAAGCTTCCGTTTGCGGCCTCGTTCAACTGGCTCCGCAAATCCAGAAGGCGATCCATGGCCACATCGATGGCCAGGTAAAAATGCGGTACCTGCTGTTTGGATGCAGTCAGCCTGCTGGCAATCGTCTTGCGCATCATCGAATGCTCAACGAGCTCATACTCATCCTTGTGATAGGGGAGTGGGCCCTGCGGCAACGGACGAACGGGTGGAACCGGCTCTCCGGCACCCAGTCCGAGCCTGATCCCGGCCTTGGCGGCCTTTTCCACATCTGCCTTGACGATGCGACCGCGTGGGCCTGACCCTCTGATGTTCTCCAGGTCGACTCCCAGTTGCCTTGCCAGCCGCCGGGCCAGGGGACTGGCCTTAATCCGTTTGGGTTTTTCCGGCGCAACCTCCTCCTCGGAAGGTGCTTGAACGACATCCTCGGCAGGTTTGCCAGCCATTGCTTCACCCATGGGTTCTTCAGCCTGTTCCGCGGGTTGTTCGGCCATGACAGGCACATAATCCTCGGGGACTTCCTCACCTTCCTCCGCGATCACAGCAATGGGAGCCCCCACCGGGACTACCGAACCCTCGGACGCAAGAATCCTGTGCAGAACACCCTCGTCCACCACCTCCATCTCCATGGTGGCCTTGTCCGTCTCAACCTCCGCCAGCACCTCTCCCGAGGAAAGCTCGTCTCCTTCCTTCTTCAGCCAGCGGACAATCTTCCCCTCCTTCATGGTCGGAGAAAGCTGGGTCATAAAAACATCAATGGGCATGACAATTACCTGTATTCAATTTCGATTGCACACTTGACGTGCGGCCTTGATGATCTCCTCCACGGAAGGAAGTGCCAGCGCCTCCAGGTTGGCTGCATACGGCATGGGGACATCAGCCCCGGTGACCCGCAACACGGGTGCATCCAGATCATCAAAGCCTTTTTCCATGATCCGTGCCGAAATCTCCGCTCCAATCCCGGAAAAACGCCAGCCTTCCTCAATGACAACAACCCGATTGGTCTTGGCGACACTTTTGAGGATGGTGGTCTCATCCAGAGGCCGGATGGTACGCGGATCTACGACCTCTGCCTCGATCCCCTGTTTGGCCAGTTCATCCGCAGCCTTGAGGGTGAGGACCGCCATGCGCGAGTGTGCGATCAGGGTCACGTCCGTGCCCTGACGCTTGATGTCCGCCTTTCCCAGGGGAATCACATATTCATGATCCGGCACCTCACCGATATCACCATAACTGATTTCATTTTCGATAAAGATCACCGGATCATCATCCCGAATGGCGGCTTTCAGAAGACCTTTGGCATCAGCAGGGTTGGATGGCATCACCACCTTCAGCCCAGGCACATTGACCATCCAGTTTTCCAGGCTTTGGGAATGCTGGGCCGCCACCTGGGCGGCTGCCCCGCCGGGACCCCGGAACACGACCGGTACATGGTACTGACCACCGGACATATAGAGCATCTTCGCTGCGGCATTAACAATCTGATCCATGGCAAGGATGGCGAAATTCCAGGTCATGAATTCGATGATCGGTCTCAGACCCGCCATGGCCGCACCCACACCCAGCCCGGCAAATCCGGCCTCGGTGATGGGTGTATCAATGACCCTCTTGGGCCCGAAACGGTCCAGCATGCCCTGGGATACCTTGTAGGCACCATTGTACTCGGCCACTTCCTCCCCCATGAGGAACACGGTTTCATCACGCTCCATCTCTTCTACCATGGCCTGATTTAGGGCCTCGCGCAAAGTAATCCTGGACATGTCAGTTTTTCCCGCCGGGATAGGGATAGGCACCCTCGATGGGGTTGCGGTACACATCCGTGTAAAGTGTGGAGGCCTCGGGCTCTGCGGCAGCTTCGGCCTGCCTTGTGATGATACCAACCTGCTTTTTGATCTCCCGGTCCCTTTCCTTGAACGACTCCTCCGTTGCCATACCGATCTCGATCATGCGCTGCTGAAGATGCACGATCGGATCGCGTCCCGTACGCCACTCGTTCACCTCGTCCCGCGTCCGGTATGTGGCCGGATCGGACATGGAATGTCCGCGATAACGGTAGGTAATTGCCTCGACCAGGATGGGACCCTTGCCACTCCTGACATGCTCGATCGCCTCCAACATGTGGCGTTCAACCTCCAGCACATCCATGCCGTTGATCTGCATCCCGGGAATCTTGAACGAGATGCCGCGCTTGAACAGGTGGGTCTCGGCAGAGGCGCGGCTCAGGGCAGTTCCCATGGCATACTGATTGTTCTCCACGACAAAGACGATCGGCAGCTTCCAGAGGGCCGCCATGTTGAACGATTCATAAACCGCACCCTGGTTGATGGCCCCGTCTCCCATAAAGCAGACCGTAACGCGGCCATCCTCACGGTAATAGCCGGCAAAGCCGAAACCAAGGGCGGTCGGCACCTGTTCACCCACGATGCCGTTCCCGCCGGCAAAGTTACGACTCTTGTCAAACAGGTGCATGGAGCCACCCTTGCCGCCGGCGATCCCGGTACTGCGCCCCAACAACTCGGCCATGACGGCAGCAGGGTCGCACCCCCGCGCCAGAGCATGACCATGATCACGATAACTGGTCAGCATGTAATCATCGTCCCTCATGGCATGAACCGCCCCGACCGGAACCGCTTCCTGACCATTGCACAGATGACAGAAACCACCGATCTTTTTCAGACCATAGAGCTGCCCGGCCTTTTCCTCAAAACGCCGGATAAAGAGCATTTGATCGTGCATGGTGTTGAGGGTCCGGGACGTGTAGGTCCGGCCTTCATGGATCAGCTCACTGGCCTTGGATGTGGTTTCTTTCTTGGGAGACGCCATACACCCTCCTTAGCACCTGTCAGGGTGTGAAGACTGCCGCAGCCGGTGTGTTGCAGCAATATCACATTTTTCGGATCCGGGCCGATCCGTCGAGGACGGGCCAAATAACCTATTGACAAGCATGAAAACTGTTGCATGATTAGCACTCTCTATAGTCGAGTGCTAACCGCGTTCGACGGAAATTCTTATCAACAATATCACGCAGGAGTATAAATATGGCTACAAAGGTACGCCCTTTGCATGATCGGGTCATCATACGCCGTCTGGAGTCCGAAGAACTGACTTCCGGCGGAATCATCATTCCGGATACGGCAAAAGAAAAACCCATTCAAGGCGAAGTCATTGCCGCAGGAAAAGGCAAGCTTCTGGAGAATGGAGAGATCCGGCCACTTGATGTCAAACCGGGTGATCGCGTGATCTTCTCCAAATACGCCGGTACGGAAATCAAGCTGGATGGAGAAGAGTACCTCATGATGCGCGAGGACGACATCCTCGGCATTGTCGAATCCTAAAATTCATCATTCATCAAGGAGACTAACTGATGGCTGCTAAAGATATCCATTTTAGCGAAAATGCACGCGCTCAAATCATGCGTGGTGTTAACAAGTTGGCCGATGCGGTCAAAGTGACCCTCGGCCCCAAGGGCCGAAATGTGGTCCTCGAAAAATCCTGGGGTGCCCCGACAATTACCAAGGACGGGGTAACCGTCGCCAAGGAAATCGAACTTGAGGACAAGTTTGAAAACATGGGGGCCCAGCTGGTCAAGGAGGTTGCCTCAAAGACCTCCGATGTGGCCGGTGACGGAACCACGACGGCAACCGTTCTGGCCCAGGCCATTGCGCGTGACGGCATCAAGGCTGTTGCCGCTGGCATGAACCCCATGGACCTCAAAAGGGGTGTGGACAAGGCCGTCGACGCCATTGTGAGCGAGTTGGCCGAGCTTTCCAAGGATGTGAAGAACCAGACCGAGATTGCGCAGGTTGGAACAATCTCGGCCAACGGTGATGAAGAAGTAGGCAAGATCATTGCTGACGCCATGGAAAAGGTCGGCAAGGAAGGTGTCATCACGGTGGAAGAGGCCAAGGGCCTGGAGACCGAGCTGGATGTGGTCGAGGGCATGCAGTTTGACCGCGGTTATATCTCACCTTACTTTGTCACCAACGCCGACCGCATGGAGGCGGAACTGGAAGACCCCTACATCCTCTTGCATGAGAAGAAGATCAGCAACATGCGTGACCTGCTGCCGGTCCTCGAGAATGTCTCACGTTCCGGCAAGCCCCTGGTTATCATCGCGGAGGACATCGAGGGAGAGGCCCTGGCAACCCTGGTGGTGAACAAGGTTCGCGGCATCCTGAACGTTGCGGCTGTCAAGGCACCGGGCTTTGGCGACCGCCGGAAAGCCATGCTTGAAGATATGGCTATCCTCAGCGGTGGCAAGGTGATTTCCGAGGATCTCGGCATCAAGCTGGAAAACATCAGCCTTGATGACCTTGGCCGTGCCGGCAGGGTGAAAATCACCAAGGACACGACCACGATCGTCAACGGCGCAGGCTCAAAAGAGGATGTCGAGGGAAGAATCGCCCAGATCCGTGCCCAGATCGAGGACACGACGTCTGATTACGATCGCGAGAAACTGCAGGAGCGCCTGGCCAAGCTGGCCGGCGGTGTCGCCGTTATCAAGGTAGGTGCGGCCACGGAAGTCGCCATGAAGGAAAAGAAGGACCGCGTTGAGGACGCACTTCATGCGACGCGTGCGGCCGTCGAAGAGGGCCTCGTCCCTGGCGGTGGCGTCGCGCTGCTGCGGGCCAGAAAGGCGCTGGATGGCCTGAAGGGCAAGAATCACGATCAGGACATCGGCATTGGCATCGTCAAGCGTGCGCTTGAGGAACCGCTGCGCCAGATTGTGAGCAATTGCGGCGTTGAAGCCTCCGTGGTGGTGAATGAGGTGGTTAGCCACAAGGATATCAACTATGGCTTCAACGCGGCCACTGAGGAATATGGTGATCTGGTAAAGCTGGGCGTCATTGATCCCACAAAGGTGACCCGTTCCGCGCTGCAGAACGCGGCCTCCATTGCAGGCCTGCTGATCACCACCGAAGCCATGGTGGCCGAGATTCCCAAGAAGGAGCCACCGGCCCCACCGGCTGGCGGAGACATGGGCGGCATGGGCGGTATGATGTAAGCCAGCTCAGGCTTAATTGTAAAAAAGGGTGGCCTTCTGGCCGCCCTTTTTTCATACCCTGATCAAGCTTTTTGGACCCTTGTTCAAATAAGGGAAGACCTGGCTTTTTCCTCCAGCCTGCGACGCAGGTATTTGCGTGCCCATGCCCTGCTCAGATGGCGGCGTTCCTCCAGCGAGGCCTTCTCCAGCTCGTGAAGTGCATCGATAAGAACAGACAATTGCCTTGGAAGGCGGAGAAGAAGAAGATCAATGATCGCATCATCGATCTGCCACTGGTTGGATGTGGCAACGGAACGCAGCACGGCATGCAGGTCTTCATCCGATTGCGGCGCAGCCATCTCAACCCGTTCCAGTGCCTTAAGCCTGCTGCTCAGCTCCGGAGGTGACAAATCCTCATCGGCGCAACGCCAGGCAACGAGTAAAGGCCGCTGCATGGACCGCGCCCGCTCAAGCAGGTGAAACAGGGCCATCCCGGAGGTATAGGGAATGGGGCCTGCAGGGACATCAACCAGCCATAGTGCGGATGAATCCAGATCCTCCATCCACTTCTGAACCAGGTTGATGGACGAGGTTGTCTTTCGAGCTATCTGGATCAAACCAAGAAAGGGGTGCTCCTGTCGCAGGGCATGCAGCAAATGTGTCTTGCCAGCAGCCTCCGAAGAACTCAACCAGATATTCCCGCCATGAACCATCCACAGGGCGATACGATTGTGTACCGCTTCAACGTTGCCATGCCGGATCCACTCCCCATAGGAATATCTCGAGGGAATCTGGAAATCAAGAAGCCGCTGACGCACAGGAATACCCTTTCTCCCGCTTGTCAGAGATCCGGATACGGTATCGGGCAAAGAGAGTCTGCCAGCAAGTTATGCTCGCTCGGCCCGCATGGCCTTCAGTGTCCAGGTAATCATGTAGTGAAGGCCTGAAATGCACGTCAGGGCAAACGTCAGCAGGGCAGAGGCGTTCACCAGAAGGGGAGGTACGGGTGTCGCCATGTCCAGAAGAACCACTGCCAGATAAATGATCTGCATGGCCGTGGTCGCCTTGGAAAAAATGCTTGGCTGCATTTTCAGCTTGTGGGTAACCAGTTCATAGGCAATGGCTCCCACAACAATGATGACGTCACGAAAGATCACTGCCAGGAACAAATACAGAGGTATCTGGCCGATGCTGAACAGCACCACCATGCAGCTGACCAGCAGGAGCTTGTCGGCGATGGGGTCGAGCAGGGCACCGATATCCGTCTGCTGGTGAAAACGTTTGGCCCACAAGCCATCCAGCATGTCTGTAAAGCCTGCGACAACGAATATGGCCAGGGCAAGCAAGGCCTTTTCCTCCAAAATCATGTAGAGCAGAAACGGTGTCAGCAGGATCCGGCTAAGTGTCAGAAGATTCGGAAAATTAATGATATCCCGATTCAATGGGCTACCCAGCCCTCGGCAGTCAGCTTCAAAACCATGCCCCGCCGCTGAAACCAGTCAGCCAGCCAGGAATCATCGTATCCCTCCAGGATCAGCGTGTAGACCTGGCGCCGAGCACTGAAAGTCTTGGGAATCACTGCCCTTACCCTTCGGTCGGACTTCAATCCGGATTCGATGACAACCTGTTCACCCAAAGACATGGGGCGGTCAAAAATCAGGATCTCCTCAACATAAATCGCATCCTGCCCGTCTCCTTCCACCTGCTGACCGGAAACGCTTACCGCATAGGCATCCCGCGCCCTTAGCAGAACTTCCTCCAGCCATCCCCTCAGGGCCTCCACCGGATCAGCCGGAGGCAGCAGGCGGGTCTCCGTATATTCTGCCAGTTTGGAGTTGCCACGCACGGTCAGCGTTGCCTGGTCTCCTTCCAGATTCAACCACTGCCATGCGAGAACCAGGGCGGGTGCCTTTTCCTCCAGAGTGATGCCCCAGTGTTCGGCCAGATCGCCGGCTTCCTTGTAGAGAAGCTGTTCGGACTGCCCCATTGGAGATCCAGAGCTGTTCTTCATCATCAACTTCAGATTGAAACGGGGAGGTATGCGAATATGCGGCAAACCGGCCTGTTGCAGAAGGTGGAAAACGGCAGATGCGTTGAATACGACCAGGGTTTCATCGCGAGCCGGGATAATTCGACTCACCAGCTTGGAGGTAACGGGAAGAGCATCCGCCTGTCGACGAACCTTCCTCGGAATCAGGCGGTCCCACAGGAGGGGGGCCGCTGCTTGCGCCATATCCTCAATGGGAGGACGACTAAGCAACTGGTTTGACTGAGGAATGCTGACCTGGAGGCGAGGATCAGATGAGGCCATGGCAAGAGAAGGCATTACTCCCGTGGTCACCCCCAGGAGGAGGAAAAAGAAGGGCGATACCCGTCTGATTCTCATTTATTTCACAACACGAAGGTGTTTCTTTTTTCTCGGTTGTGCGCCTTTCTCATGGCTCACCTCCCCAAGATCCTTCTCGGGAGAACTCCTGGACATCCGAGCTGCCTGGCTATCCTGCTGCATGTTCCGAACCGCGCGGAGCACCTCACGGACGGATTCAGGGATGTCCTCTTCCCACAAAATGCCATCATCCACATCCTGATTTGACAGATAAGCTGCCCATATGCATTCCATGGGTATACGGCAGGCAAACGGCTGGCCCGAAAACGAGAAATTTGATTCCAGGCAGTCATCACGAATGTAAATCGGCTGGGGCATGCGTACGTTCAGTACCAGTTTCAAGGCCGGATCCCCTCGCAAATGCTCGGGAACGATGACATCGTCTCGGCTGGCATCCACCACGATTAATATGCGCTTGTGCCGCTCAAAGTATTCCCTGAGCTTTCTTGCCTTGGCTGCATTTGCAAATCGGCGTTTCATATTTTCTCCCAATCAGCATCCCCTGTACGGCTTGATTCACAACTGGCACAGAAATATGAGGAGTGGTCCTGTAAGCCGGGTTCTGTCCTCCATAACAGGAGGGATGGTCATTCATCTGGGCTGCCGGTCGCCCGGCAGCTCGTGCGGCCTACCCGGAAGCTCGCGCGGGCTACGCTTGGCGCTTCCTTATTTGGCCTTGCAGCAGATGGGGTTTACCATGCCTCCAACCGTTACCGTTCGGAGCGGTGCGCTCTTACCGCACCTTTTCACCCTTACCAGGACAAGCCTGGCGGTATCTTTTCTGTGGCACTTTCCTGGACTCACGCCCACCGGCGGTTAACCGGCATCCTGCCCTGTGCAGCCCGGACTTTCCTCGACAGGTCATCGGTCCTGTCGCGACCATCCGAACCACTCCACAATTCACATTATATCCTTTTTCAATTCATTCGTGCACCCATCCAGCTTGCAGGCCCCATTATGCCAATTTAGCTTCATCCCATGTTAGGGGTTTTCTTCCTGCTGCTGCTTTTCTCCCCCCTGGCCGGTGCCGCTGAATTCGCCAGCGCCGCCTCCATGGAAACCCTTGTCCATTCCGAACCGGATGAAAAGTCACCCGTCCGTTTTGTGGTTCGCAAAGGATATCCCTTCAGCATTCTGAACAGGAACGGCAACTGGGTTCATGTCAGGGACAGGGATGATGAAAGCGGATGGGTTTCGGAAAATCACCTTTCGGATGAGCGACATGTTATCGTAAGTGCTCCAGAAACCAGTGCACGGGAAAGAGCCGATGATGAGGCAGAAATCCTTTTCAAGGCAAAAAGAGGGGTCATCTTCAAGGTTATCGCCCAAAAGGATCACTGGGTGCATGTGCGTCATTTTGACGGTGATACCGGCTGGATTAAGGCTGCTGATCTTTGGGGCACGGACCGGGATGCTGACAGCAAGGAATAGCCTGTAACCTGTTGATTTTATGGAGAATAACAAAGTTTAGCCAGGTTCAGAACGCCTGCCCTGTGCCCAGATGGGCGCGCCATCGATGGGTTGACCATCCATAGGCAATGTCAAGGCGAAATGTGCCCTTGATCAGCCAGCGGAGAATCCAGCGCACACCCATTCCGGTTCCAACCACCACATCACTGCCCATCGCGGGCTGGCCATTCTTCCAGATCTGGCCAAAATCAGTAAACCCAACCCATTGGAAATTGCCCCCCTCACTGATGGGGATACGCCCCTCCACCGAACTGAACACGTAATAGGAACCCTGCAATTCTCCCGGCAGATAGCCTCGAACCTGATTCTTGCTCCCGATATCGTACAGGCCATCCAGCAGTACATCACCCGTTGCCGCACCTCCGCTGAGGCGCAAATCAAAGGTGCTGCCCGCCACGATGGGGAAGTGGGCGCGCAGATCAAATTGCTGCCGGTAAACATTGATGGTGGAACCGAATCCCCGGTGAGCGATGTCAATGAGGTAGGAAAACTGGCTTCCGCTTAGCCAGGTAATCTGATCGTCAATGAGCCGATAGCTTGCAGACAACTGGATGCCCCTTCTGCGACTGTCCTGAACCGAGTCCAGCATCGGACCGTTGATCAGGGTAAAATTATTAAGAGAGCTGCTGAAACCCAATCCCAGATCCCAGCCTTCACCTGGAACAGGTCCAAGGCCATAGAAGAATCTGGTACTCCAGTTGTCCTGCTTGAGATTGTACTGGCTGGTCAGAACCCCGTTTTCAAAGGCATCAAAAACACTTTTTCCCTTGTTTATCGACAGCTCCCAACTTAACGGGCTGTCGGCAATACGCCGCCAGAAGTAGCTCGCCTGATAGGACGTCCCGCTAAGATCGGTAAAGTTTTTGCCGGTATCCTCCCGCACAGCAAGCCTGAGCTTATGATGCAACCCCCAGAGATTGTGTTCCGTGAGGGTCAGGCCGGCGGTTGTCTTCCCGATATCTGACCGGGAAGCCTCGGGCAGCAGCCAGAGGGTCCATCGCTCCTTGAGCACAATGTAGACCGCCCCCTTCTCATCCGGTGGAAGAATGTGTGCCTCACTAAAAAGGCCAAGATTGCGCAGTCGTCTTTCGCCCGTGGAAGCAAAACCCGTCCGCCAGACGTCACCCACGGCAAAGGGCAGCTCCCGCAACACAACATTGGCCCGGGTCCGATCTAAGCCATTGATATCTATGGATTTTATGATGCTTCCTGCAGGATTGAAAGGAGCTGCCCACAAAGGGGTAACGGACATCAGGAGAAGCACCGCAAGGGTAAATGGTCTGATGATCGTCAATCTCCTATTGCGAATAAGGGCTTCATACGATGTTGCATCACACGATCCAAAACCCGAATCCCGTTCAGGCCATTCAGGGGATGTCCCGATATTCTCCCATGTTCTTCCTAACTCAATGGAAGGTGTTGCCCGTCGCCAGCGTAGTCGAGGGAATGCAAGGGTGATCCTCCCTGCTTCTATCAGCGCAGCCTTGCAAGCACGCCGTCCAGCTCCTCGGGCCTGGAAAAATAAATTCGCAGCTCCCCTGATCCCCCCACCTTGCAGCGAAGCTCGACACGTAAACCAAGGGTTCGGCTCAATGATTCCTGCAGGGAAATAATATCGGCATCAACCTTATTGACCTGCCGTGTCCGGCCGCCTTCCTTCTTGACCGCACGTTCCATCTGCCGGGCACTCCAGCCCTTGGACACGCACTCCCTTGCCAGTTGCTCGGACCTCTGAGGGGGCAGACCGATCAGGGGCCGGGCATGACCCATCTCAAGCCGGCGCTCCTCGATCAACTTCTGCACCGACTCGGGCAACTGCAAGAGCCGGATGAGATTGCTTACCTGTGCTCGTGAGACGCCAATTCGTTCGGCAACCTGTTGCTGCGTAAGTGAAAATTCCTGAACAAGCCTCTGATAGGCCCTCGCAGATTCAATGGCAGAAAGATCATCACGCTGTTCGTTCTCAATGATCGCCAGCTCCAGTGCCTGCTGATCATTCACCTCTCGAACAATGGCGGGAAGCTCCAGCAAGCCGGCGGACTGGGCTGCCCGCCAGCGCCGTTCACCGGCTATCAATTCGTATTCATTTCCTACCGGACGCAACAGGACAGGGACAAGAACACCATCCCGGCGAACGGAATCGGTGAGTGTCCGCAACTCTTCCTCACTGAAGCGGGTTCGCGGTTGAAACCGGTTGGGGCGAATCAGTGAAACCGGAACCGGACGCGCCTGTGCCAGCAGGTCGGCATTCGGCTTGTTTCCCAGCAAGGCTCCCAGACCCCGGCCCAGGGCCCGTCTTTTTCCTTCTTGTGTCATGTCAAACTCCTCTGCCTGCTTTCCCTTGCCAGCATTTCCCTTGCCACGGCCAGATATGCCTGCGCCCCCTTGGATCGAACATCGTGACAAAGTACGGGGACACCAAAGCTGGGGGCCTCTGACAGGCGAACGTTTCTTGGAATGATTTCGTTAAACACCTGACTGCCAAAATAATCCCGGACCTCCTGTTCAACCTGCACGGCAAGATTGTTTCGCCGGTCCACCATGGTGAGCAAAATACCACCCATACCAAGGTCGGGGTTCATACTCAGTCTGATTCTGCGGATCGTATCAATGAGCTGGGTCAAACCCTCCAAGGCGTAGAATTCGGCCTGCATGGGAATCAATACCCGGTCTGCCGCAATCAGGGCATTTAATGTCAGCAGATTCAGGGCGGGAGGGCAGTCAATAAACATACGATCGAAAGAACGCCCTTCGTATGCGCGCAATGCATTGAGCAACATATATTCACGACGATCGACGGAAACCAGCTCAACTTCAGCACCGGCCAGATCCATGCTGGCCGGCAGCACAAAGAGATTGTCACAACGGGTGGAATGGATCGCATCCTCCAGGTTGGCTTCGCCCATAAGTACATCGTAGATGTTGGCGTTTACATATTCCTTGTCGATCCCCAGACCGGTGGAACTGTTGCCTTGGGGATCCATATCAATAACAAGCACCCGCTGATCGATGGCCGCCAACGATGCCGCCAGATTGATGCACGTCGTGGTCTTGCCTACACCACCCTTCTGATTGGCCACGGCAATAACCGGCCCTGTACGTTCATGTTTCACGTGAAACCTTCTTCCCGTAACGATATATATGAATGACCTGATCCTCTTTTCCTGCCGCAATACGGATGCTGCGCTGGAAATGCCAGTTTTCCATGTGCACAACCCCACCTGATCTGGGGACCGTCAACACCGCCAGGGTGCCCGCAAGGGCATGGGAAGCACACATCTTCAGCAGGTGCTGGACCTTGTCCACGGCACGGGCCACGCAGACATCTGCATGCAGGCAGGGCAATTGCTCCAGATCCTTTGCATGGATTTCAGCATCAAACTCCAAGACACGTTTGAGATGTCTTAGAAACTCCGCCCGTTTCTGACGCCTTTCCACAAGTATTCCATGCAAACTTGGCCGTGCAAGAAGAATCGGCACGCCCGGAATACCCATTCCGCTTCCCACATCC
>CAZCTM010000009.1:0-63358 GCA_964501925.1 uncultured Zetaproteobacteria bacterium
CACCAGGCTGAAGAGGTCCACGTTTTCCTGCCAGAGAAGCGAGATGTCGGGCAGGAAGGACTTGTCCCGCAGAATGGCCGCATCCGTCACTTCAAACGTCTCATGGAGAGGGTTGAAGGCAATCTGGATGCGTTCGGTTTCATAGTTCTCGCGCACAACGGGGATTCCCTTCACGACGGCATAAAGGGAGGTCAGCCGCTGCTGCCCATCAACAATCAAGAGACTTGGTGCCTTCTGCTTCGCCTCCGCTCCAATTTGCTTGGCACCCTTTTCCGCTCCGGTGCTCCAGAAAAGGAAATATCCGACCGGATAGCCGCGATAGATGGAATCGAACAGGTCGCGCACCTTGGCGTTTTTCCACACGAAGGGGCGCTGGATGTCGGGCAGCCCGATGGTGCCGTGGCTGATGCCATCCATCAGAGATTGCAGCGTATAGTTGACCTGATTGAACACCGTTTTGCTCATGATCCCCTCCTGCTCAGCCATTCCAGCAACATTGGCGGAGCAGCATCATCCTTCACCAATCCATCCGAAGCGGGCAGGAACAAGCGTTCCAGAATCAGCTTTTTCTCTTCCGGTGCAAACTCCGAGCCTTCGCGAATAATCGCCAAGTAGGTTTGCAGCATGGTTTTGCGCTCCTCTGCATCAGTTTTCAGGTGCATATTGCTCATAAACAACCGCACCAGGATGCGTTCAAACCAAATAGCGGCAAATGCCGCAACCGCGAATACGCCAATCTGCCAAGGTTTTGGGTGCTCATTCGGCTGAAGGTTCAGAAATAGCTCGTAAGCAACCCCGCCGAGAGCCCCAAATAACACAAAGCCAGCGATACCAGCCGCAACAGCGTATCCTCTCGAAGCCTTTTGATGCTGAACCCGACGCTTCTCCCAATACTCAACGGGTTTCAGTAGAGCAAGCTTTTGATCATAAGCCTGCTCGATTGCTTCAAGGTTCTTTTTATGTTCCTTAACCAAAGCATCGAAAGCCTCTGACTGAACCTTATGCAGTTCGTCCAGCTTCAAGTTTTTTTGCTCAAGGGCCTCAGAAAATTGCTTGTTTAGTTTGGCATTTTCATCTTCCAAATGAGTTAGCTTTCGCGTCTGCTCTGAGATATTTCCGGTATACTGCTTCTTCAGGCGCTCCAGGGTCTTCCGATGTTCAGTGGCCACCCAATCAATTTCGTGCTTAAACAGAAAACCCTGAATCAGCCCATCCATGAACTGAGGGTGAAATGGCTGATTCATAGGCTGTGGGTTTCCTGCTAATTCCATATATGCGCCAGCGGCGACCATGTCTCCGGCCTGTTCCCGAAGTGATAATACGAATTGCCCTCTTACCCCCGTGCTTAGCAGAAAGGAATTTAGCTGTTGTTCAAGGTATCGTTTGACTTCACTTAGTTTGGCTTTAACTTGATCGGGCTGTTCAATCACCGATTGCCACTGCGAAGAAAATTGGGCTATTTGATTCCTTAAATGAGGGTTATTGAGTGCATTCCAGTTAGGCTGAGTCTGGGTAATTGGTTGAAGCCATTGCCACTTGGAAACTTCCTGCTGAAACCAAGTTTGCAACTCAGCAGGCTCTTTGATTTGGACTAAGCCACCATATTCACCAAAATCGAGTATCAGTTCCGGTTTTCTCTTGCTCATGCGACCTCCTCCAACTTGCTCACATCTATCTCACCTGAAAGCAGCTTGGGAAGTAGTAATTCGCGGGTATTTCTCAGGTTTGAGATTTGGCGCTGGAGAACCAGAATCTCCTCAGCGATTAGATGAACTGCACGCTCATATTGAGCAACCAAGTCAGGGCACGGGTGCAAAAAGTCAATGGTCTTGAATACTCCCCGGCTGATTTCCTTGAAGGTAGCCCCAGAAGCCATTCGTTGAAATGTTGGCACGCTTTCTTTCAGCCAGTGGTAAAGGTAGTAAAGCGGCACCTTTTCGTTAGGCAGGCAAGTAATAAACCCCTGATTGGTTGATGCCTCATGAGTGTTAATGGCAATAGCTCCGATTGTCGCCCGACTTGTGAGCATTACGCTTCGCGCTGGGAATAATTTTGCCGAGCTTTTCTGTAGCCCTAACGCAGTGATGTGATCGGAAGAATCATCCATGAACATTGCTCCGGAGCCAGTCAAATCACGGGGGGCGAACCATTGAATATCACCATCATCCCAGTATTCATCGACTTTCCGAGACGGAGTGCCGCCACCCATTATTTCAAATGAATCAGCGACAGGTTTCACCTCCCACCCCTGCGGGATGGGGCCGAGGGGGGAATCGACGAGGGGGACGGACTCATGGCCGGGATAGCGGAAATGGACAAACCATTCGCGGTAGAGGCTGCGCGCCATCTCTTCCAGAACCCTTATCCGCCGCTGGTTGTTTTCGATCAGCTCATCATAGGCTGACAATATTCCCGCAATTCGTTTTTGCATACGCAATGGAGGAAGAGGAATGGCGGCTCGCTTTAGGTCTTTCAACACAATTCGCGGAATGGCCGCACCGCTGATGAATGATGACTTCAAATAGCTACGGGTAATTGGAGAATCCAAATAGTAGCGAAGAAATGTCGAATCAATGATTGATTGGTCTGGTCGCAATATGGCTATCGAAGATAGCAAAACGACATCTTCATTTCTCTTATGGACGCATACTGTGTCAAGAGCTGATGCCCCATCCTTAGAAATGAGAACATCTCCCTGAATAGGTTTACATCCTTGACGAACCAATTTTTCAAAATCCTCATCACTGATTCGCCGACATTTATCAAGCTGGATTCCGAACCCTGTAAGGTCTTTGACCGATGCCATTGGCTTTCCTTCTTGGACAGAAGGGGGGCTATTATGAGCCCCATCTGTTATAACCGAGCACACCTCTCCAAGAGTCGAAATTTTCCAAGCACGGAATATCACGCTTCCAACAACTCCGCCACATTCGCCGCGATGGTCGCTTCAAGCTCCCGCGCTTCGGCGTTAAGCACTTCCAGTTCCTCGTTCAGGGCTTCGAGCTTCTCCCTGAAATCCTCATCGCTGATCTCCTCGCCTGCGGCGACGCCGACATAGCGGCCGGGGTTCAGGCTCCAGCCCTGGGTTTCGATCTCTTCCAGCGTGGCGGCCTTGCACAGGCCGGGGATGTCCCGGTATTCGGGCGTATCGCCGAACACCTCTTTCAGCTTTGCTTCGGCCTCAGTACCGCCGATGGTCAGATCAATCGCCTCGCCGCGATAGAGGCGCACGATGTTCGCCAGAAAGCTGATCTGAGCCTCCGTCCAGTCGCGGTGGGCGCGGTCCACCTGCCGGTAGATGTGGCGGGCATCGATGAACAGCACCTTGTCCTCGCGCTCGGTGCCGCGCTTGCCTTTATCGAGGAACCACAGCGTGCAGGGAAGCGTGACGGTATAGAACATATTCGGGCCGACGGCGATCATCACATCCACGGCTTTCGCCTCGATCAGCTTCCTGCGGATCTCCATCTCCGAGGCCCGGGCATCGGAGGCCGAGTTGGCCATGACAAAGCCGGCGCGGCCAGTCTCGTTCAGGCTGGAATAGAAAAGCTGAATCCACAGATGGTTGCCGTTGTCGGTTCTGGGCAGACCGAAGGGATAGCGGCGGCCGTGGCCGACATCGCTCTCCAGCCGCTCCTTATCAATCGCGTTGACGTTGAACGGCGGATTGGCGAGTACGAAATCGAAGCCGCCGACGGCATCGTGCGGATCGTCGTAGTAGGAATTGATATGCCCGCCGTGGCGGATGTCGCCTTCCAGGCCGTGGATCGCCAGGTTCATGCGGCACAGCCGCCCGGTTTCATCGACCTTTTCCACGCCGTGGATGAACAACTCGTCCGATGCGACCCTGTGATGCTCGTCCACAAAGCGGGCGGACTGCACGAACATGCCGCCGGAGCCGCAGGCGGGATCGAACACCTTGCCGTGGAACGGCTCCAGTATCTCGACCAGCAGCCGCACGATGGACGACGGCGTGTAGAACTCGCCGCCCTTCTGGCCTTCCGTGCGGGCAAACTCGCCGAGGAAGTATTCGTAGATGCGGCCGAAGGCGTCGAACGCGAAGCTGACCGGAATCTCGGAAATCTTCTTCAGAATCTCCTTGAGCAGCGTGCTGGTGAAGAGCTGATAGGTGCGCGGCAGCACGCCGGCAAGCTGCGGGTTCGCCTTCTCGATCGCATCCATCGCGGCATTGATGGCACCGCCGACATTGGCGCCCTCCGGCATGTTCAGAAGATGCCGAAAACGGGCTGCTTCCGGCAGGTACATCACGCCCGCGGCATGATAGGCGGTCGGCTCATCCACGCGCGACGTGCCGCGACGCGACGATGCGCCGGCGGCCTCCAGTTCCTTTCGTCTGCTCTCGAAGCGGGTCTCGGCAAAACGCAGGAAGATCAGGCCCAGCACCGGCGAAGAGTATTGCGCCGCTGTCAGCCCCGAGTTGGCCCGGAACTGATCGGCCGCCTCCCACAACCGCTTTTCCAGCGTATCCCGATCCCTGTCCTTTTCAGATGGCGCAATCCACTGCATCCGTTTTCCTCCCTGAAGGAATGAATCAGTCTAGCCTATCATACGGTTTCAATGGAGAAACATGTGGGCCTGAACCGATTCAGAAGCAGGAGAAAGATTTCCCAGCGCAAATATTTATACGTTGTTTGTTACCCGCATATGGCGCAGAAACCAGTGATTGCAGAGTTCTTCGATTGGTAAACCGGCGCAGGCAGCTCGATTGCAAGCGGTTGTGAATTTTCCTTTAGCAATTATGATCCGTACAAAAGTTGAAATCACAAAACGAGGGGGAATTCATGCATTCACGTTTTCGTTTCAAGAGTTACGGAATGAAATCCATTGGCCTTTCGGCTGTCCTGCTTGGGGTCGTGCTTCTGGCAGCCGATCAGGCGGCGGCCGAACCTCCCTTTCAGGAAGGGAAATGGGAGATCACCACCCGCATGGAGATGCCCGGCATGCCGTTTACACCACCGCCCATGACCTTCCAGCAGTGTCTGACCGGCGAAAAGGCGGTACCGCAAAAGGAAGAACCGGGGCAGAAGTGCAAAATGGTGGAACAGAAGATCTCAGGCAACACCGTGAACTGGACAGTGCGCTGCAAGTCATCCCGGGGAACCTCGGAAGCCAGGGGTGAGGTGATATACGAGGGTGACCGGATGAAGGGCACAACACGGATCACCTCCAACGAGGGTGGAGAGCAGATGACCATGACCTCCCACATGAAGGGTCACCGTATCGGACCTTGCGGAAAATAACCCGCAATCTTGCAATGCCAGGCGCCCTGCGCCCGGCAGGCGGATTCTCAATGATGTACGTGTACGATGGTTAAAGGGGACGGGAGCCGGGGTGTCTGGACTGGGAAGGCATCAGCCTTTTCCACCCGTCCGCTCGTGCATGGCAAGGAAGTTGGCGGTTACGTAATCCATGGTTGAAATGTGATGCTTCATCCATGCCGGAATGGTCTCCCTGAGATATTTGGCGAGAGGCGCGAGATCACCGGTTTTTTTCCATGTCTCCACCACTCTCGTAAATTCCTCAAGAAAGCGGTCATGTTCACGCTTGTGGACAGGATAGGGGGGAAACCGAGACTCCCGCATCTTCTCGTTCTCGCTGGCAAAATGGGCGATGGTGTGTGACAAAAGCGTATCCACTCTGGCGGCCAGCTCAGGGGCCTCCCCTCCGGCCTCCACCTGCTCGATCAGTGCATAGATCGCATTGAGCAAATCCACCTCTTCAAGATGGTTGTCGTGCATAAACGGCATGGCGACCTCAGGAAAGTCGGATGGGGTTAGCGTCATGTCATCTCTCCCAGGCCGCAAACTATAACGATATATCTGAAAACAGAAACTCCCGCCTCCTGGCCGATTTCAGCACCACCACAGGTTTTCAAAGAATCTCATCGGCCGGTGAAAAAAGTGGACGCCGTGCTACACTGGCTGCGGTCCGATCTCCAGGGCCGCACACATGGAGGTAAGCGTTTGCCCCGACTGACTGCAAGGATTGCCCTACATCTCGTCATCTGGCTGATCCTCCCCCGGATCGTGCTGGCTGCCCCTCTTGAGGAAGGAAACGCTGCCCACAAGCGCGGAGATGATCAGGCGGCGATGCACGAATATCTTAAGGCCGCCGAACAGGGGGATATCCAGGCCCAGCTCAGGCTTGCGGACATATACGCAAAAGGGCAAGGCGTACCCATGAGCTATGTCGAGGCGGCAAAATGGTATCGCCGGGCGGCCGAGCAGGGAAATGCAAAGGCCCAATACGCCCTGGGACTCATGCACAGCATGGGATTGGGGTTTGACCGGGATTACCGGCAGGCTGAAAAATGGTTTCGCAAGGCTGCCGAACAGGGACACGCGGGTGCCCAGAACAGGCTGGGGCTCATGTACCGATATGGCAGTGTCGTCAAACGAGATTATGTCCTGGCCTACATGTGGTTCGCACTGGCACTGGCCAACGGCTATCCTGACGCACAGGACAACCTGGACATGACCGCATCAAAGATGAGCCCTGAGCAGATCGCGGAGGCCAGGCGGCTTGTCCATAAGTGGAAGCCCCGGATGCAGGAGATCCCCAACAAGCGTTAGAAGCGATGGACCTCGCCGCCCCCCTGATGTTCCCGGTGAGGACGATCTTCCGGTATCATGAAGGGCTGCAACAAACTGTTCAGCCATTCCTCCCACTTTTTCATTTCCGCACGAACATCATCAAAGTCCTTATCGGAAAGCACACCATCCTTGTTTCGGTCCATCGCGTCAAATCCCCGGCGAATGGAAGGCTCGATATGACGCATAACCTCTTCGAAGGTGATCTTGCCGTCGCCATTGGCATCATATCCATCCAGTTGATCTTCGGCGGCATGTGCCGGCGATGCCAGGAGAAACCCCGTCAGGATCATGCTCAGGGCCATGTTTTTGCCACGAAGAAACGCCATGAAACACCTCCGGTCTTTTTCATTGATTCTGCCGCAACCATCATCTATGTACAGGTGGGATGGCCCACCCATGGGGGGCAGAGATTGCACCGCCGTGGTGAGGAGAAGAAAACTGCTTACCGGTCCGCGGGAATAAAGTTCAGGGCCACCCCGTTATTGCACCATCGCTGGCCGGTCGGATCGGGGCCGTCGTCAAACACATGCCCCTGATGACCGCCACAACGGGCGCAATGATATTCGGTGCGTGGAAAAATCAACCTGAAGTCACGCCTGGTCTCCACATGCGCTTCCATGGCGGTGAAGAAACTGGGCCAGCCGGTCCCGCTGTCGTATTTCGCCTCTGATGAAAAGAGTTCAAGCCCACACCCCGCACAGGCATACACACCCCTGCGTTTTTCCTCGTTCAACGGACTGGAAAAAGGGGGTTCGGTCCCTTCCCTGCGCAACACGCGGTACTGCTCAGGGGTCAGGATCCTGCGCCATTCCTCATCGGTTTTGTGAATCTTTTTGATCATTACCCTCCTCTTCTGGTCGCGTGCCACCAGCATCTCCGGTCCTGTCAGAACCGCCATGCCGACACCCAGCATCCCCAGGAGAAACGTACGCCTCGTCATGACGGCTTCCAATCTCCCCAGAGCTCATGCAGACGCCGATCCCGTCCGCAGTGATAACGATAGAACTTGTAGCGCAGGGGGTTCTTCCGGTAGTAATCCTGATGGTATTCCTCGGCGGGATAGAATTCGGAAGCGGGAGTGATCTCGGTCGCGATCCCGTCCGGGAAACGCCCTGATTCCTCCAGTGAGCGCAGGGATGCCTCGGCCAGGCGCTTCTGCTCCTCGCCGGTGTAATAAATGGCTGTGCGGTACTGCCTGCCATGATCACAGAACTGCCGGTTTGCTGTTGTTGGATCAATGTTGTGCCAGAAGACATCGAGCAGACGCTGATAGGAAATCTTTCGAGGATCGTAGACAACCTTCACCGCCTCGGCATGCCCCGTTTTCCCTGAGGAAACCTCTTCGTATGTCGGGTTTGGCTTGTGCCCCCCCGTGTAACCGGCGGTCGTCGAAATCACCCCGTCAAGCTCGTCAAAAGGATGTTCCATGCACCAGAAACAGCCCCCGGCAAAGATGGCTACCCGGGGCTGCACCGAACTCTGGTCACCGATGGCTGTATCCGACATACCTGTGAGCATAGCACTTCCCAGCACCAGCAATAACGACAGACGCCTCATGGGTATCTCCGTGGTTTTTATCCTTGGTCGGTCAAGGTCCGAAGATATGACACATTATTTTTTGATGTCCCGGCCTTTGTTCGGGCAGAAACGGGCGCCCATCCGGCACGGACCCCATCGGTTCATGCCATCAAGGCCTTTTTTCGTCTAGTGGTGATGGCCACCAGGACCATGCACATGGCCATGGGAGATTTCCTCGTCCGTTGCATCGCGAACCGCGACCACCTCAACATCGAAATTGAGCGGCATGCCCGCCAGTGGATGGTTGCCGTCCACCGTGATGTTGTCTCCATCAATCCGGGTAATCATGATCATCTGGTCACCCTGGTCGGATGTGGCCTGGAAACACATGCCCACTTCAAGCTCTTCCACGCCACCAAATGCCGCGCGGGGGACAAGCCGGATCAGTGACTCATCACGAGGACCGTAGGCGTCCTCCGGCTTGATGGAGACCTTCAGATGATCTCCAGGGGACTTGCCATCCAGGGCGTTTTCCAGACCGGGAATAAGCGTGCCAATTCCAAAGATGAAAGAAAGTGGTTCGCCACCCCTGGAGGTGTCAAGCACCTCTCCATCGTCATTGGTCAGGGTGTAATTGATGGTAACTGCTTTGCGTTTTGTGATTTTCATGAAAGTGAATCCTTTATCAGGGGAGTTGATTGTATGGAATGTCTGCTCCAATGACAGGCAACCTATCGACAGAAATACTGGAAGGCCAGAGAAAAACATGCCGTTCGGGCCAGAGCTCCATGGATTTAAGTCACCGGCTTTCCTTCCGGGCGTCAACCGCCCTACAATCACGAAATATACCGGACTTGATGGGGGAGGGTTATGCCTATTGCAAAAAGTTTGAATGACTTTACGGCCTGGAGCCGTATGCGACCATCCGAGGCAAGGATCATTGCCGAAGGAGACTCGTGGTTCGCCTATCCGGTGACAAACATCATCATCGAGATGAACAGAGAGGCAAATGACAAACCGGTCATTTTCCAAAAGGCCGAGCCCGGTGATGAAGCGGCAACGATGCTTTCCGGAAGCCAGCGCCATGACCTGATCGAGAACCTTTCCTATCTGAAACAGCAGACCGATCAGTTTGCAAGCGTTGATCTCACGCCTCATTTTATCCTCTTTTCCGGCGGCGGAAACGACATCGTCGGCATGTTCGATTTCCCCATGCTGATCCGGGCAGCTCCACAGGGAAGCAACCCGGGAGATTTCATCAGAATGGAGCGTTTCCGGAACCGCAGGGAACAGATCCGGCTTGCCTACATCGAACTGGGATTTATCCGTGACGAGTTTTTCCCCTCATGCCCGATCATCACCCATGTCTACGACTACCCCATCCCATCGGACAAAGGCGCGGAGATCTTTGGCCTGCCCGTCACCAAAAGCTGGATGAAACCCTATCTGGATGGCATCGGCATCACCGATCCGGATGACCAGAAGGGAATTGCCCGGTTTGTCATCGAGGAGTTTGGAAACATGCTCACCGACCTGCAGCAGCAGGGTACGATCAACCATTTTCATGTCATACCCACCGCCGGCGTACTGGGAGAAAACGACTGGCAGAATGAAATTCACCCTTCCCCGGCAGGATTCCGTGTCATCGCAAACATGTTCAGGGATAAAATGAAGCAGTTAAGGCCCGATCTGGCAAACCGTCTCTAGGCCGATTCTCACCAGAAACACCCGCCAGGTCAGGACAAGCCGCCCAGCGCACCCCGATCGCGCCGGAAGACCCCGAATCAAAACGGTATTGTCTCGCCGGCATGAAGAAGGTAAGTATAGGGCCGTGGAATACGATCGATATAACCGAATCATCCACTGGGGTGTGGCCGCCACTGTCTCCCTCCAGCTTTTAAGCGAGCAACTGATGCGTCCCCTGAGGCCGGAACAACCTGCCCCGGACGCAACGGAGTCGTTTTTCTTCATCATCCATCAGTATATCGGCTTTCTTGTGCTTTTCTTTGTCGGTCTGCGTCTGATTTCTCTTCTGGATGAGGGAGAAAAAGAGCGCGCCCGTCTGTTTCCCTGGAGCACACCCCGTGGCCGAACCCTGCTTCTGCATGAACTCAGACATGAGCTTCCCCAATGGCTGAAGGGCAGGTTGAAATCTCCGGATGAGGAAAATGTCACGGCCGCAACCGTTCACGGCCTGGGACTCTGCCTGGCCCTGGGGCTGGGACTGAGCGGCATCATCCTTTTTATCGGCACGAAGCCGGATGGCAGCATGGATTCCACCGTCCGGTTCATTATGGGTTTTCACGAGATCCTGGGCACCCTGATGTGGGTTTTCATTCTCGGCCATGCCGGCATGGGCGTGGTGCACCAGATCGTTGGCCACCGGGCCTTTCAGCGGATTTTCAGCCTGAAGGCCTAGTGCATCGGTGTCCCCGGGATTCCATCCAGGGTCTGAAAATTCATGGATCCCTGCGGGAATCAGACTATGGTTGAATAGACGGATGGGGTTTGATACCAGCCCCCTGGCCTGCAATCCATGAAGAATGGGGCGTGTTTCCCCGCTTTTCTTTACAGGCCTTGTCGTAAACAGGGCCATCTGCTTCGATCAACCGATAAGGAGCGTGAACATGATCAAGGCAATCCTGTTTGATTACGGTGGTGTACTGGCCGAGGAGGGGTTCCGTAAGGGACTGCATGAACTCGCCAGAAAACACGGGCTTGATCCCGAACAAACCCTTCGCTCCGGCATGGATGCCGTCTATGAATCCGGCTACGTACTGGGGCGGGGAAGCGAACCCGAATTCTGGAGACTCCTCGAGGACAAGCTCGGTGTCAGGGTGGATAAAGCCGCCCTGAGAAAGTTCATTCTGGAGCATTTTGTCCTCAGGTCATGGATGATCGAGCTGGTTCGCCGGCTTCGTAAGCGGGGATTGATCGCAGCCATACTCAGTGACCAGACGGACTGGCTGGATCTTCTGGATGCCCGTGATCACTTCTATCGGGAGTTCGACCACGTCTTTACCAGCTTTCACCTGGGCAAGGGCAAGCGGGATCCCACCGTTTTCACGGATGTCGTACGTGCCCTCGGTATCCAGCCGTCCGAGGCCCTGTTTGTGGATGACAACCCGGACAATGTTCGGCGGGCCAAAAGCCGTGGTCTGCATGGCATTCATTTCCGGAACAGGGAACCGTTTATTGCCGACCTGGGGGGCCTTCTGAACCGCAAGGTTCAGGCATGAAGACAGGAACACTCTCGGCAGGAGCGGTGATCGTCCGGAGATCATGCAACGGCTGCCGGTTTCTGCTGCTCCGCGCCTACCGCAACTGGGATTTTCCCAAGGGCATCGTCAAGCCAGGGGAGGACGCCTTTCACGCAGCCTGCCGGGAGGTAAGGGAAGAGACAGGACTGGATGATCTCCGCTTCCCCTGGGGAAGGATTTACCGTCAGACCGAACCCTACGGGCGGGGGAAGGTTGCCCGCTATTACCTGGCCGAGGCCAAAAACAGCGAGGTCATCCTGCCGGTGAATCCCGAGCTGGGCAGACCCGAACACCATGAATTCCGCTGGCTGCCCTATGAAGAGGCCAGGCAGCGTCTGGTCCCACGCCTGCAGAAGATCCTGGACTGGGCAAACAGAAAAATCGCTGGAAAGTGATCCTATTGCACGGAAAGGCGACTGGCGCGGTGGCGGAGCAGGTGGTCGGCCAGCACCAGAGCCAGCATGGCCTCGGCGATGGGCACGGCGCGGATGCCGACACAGGGATCATGCCTCCCCTTGGTCACGATCTCCGTCTCGTTTCCATGAATGTCTATGGTGGGTCTGGGAATCAGGATGGATGAGGTTGGCTTCAATGCCAGCCGCACACGAACGGTATCACCATTGGAGATACCCCCCAGAATGCCTCCGGCATGATTGCTGACAAAACCACTGGCCCGGATGGCATCGCCAAATTCCGACCCCCTGGCCTCAATGCAGGAAAAGCCGTCCCCGATCTCCACACCCTTGACGGCCGGGATGGACATCATGGCCTTGGCGATATCGGCGTCCAGCTTGTCAAAAACGGGCTCACCCAGGCCGGGGATCATGCCGTGCGCCTCTGCCACCACAGCAGCGCCCACCGAATCCCCGGATTTGCGGACCCTGTCGAGCAGGTCGGCCATCCTGACGGCGGCCTGTGCATCCGGACAGAAAAAGGGGTTGTTGCCTATCTCATCCTCGTCAAAATGTTCCGGATCGGCCCGGACCATGCCAATCTGGTCCACCCAGCCCAGAATCCTGATCTCAAAATGCTTCAGCAGCTTGCGGGCGATAGCGCCGGCAGCCACCCTCATCGCCGTTTCACGGGCGCTGGAGCGCCCCCCGCCCCGATAATCCCGGAAGCCGTATTTTTCAAAGTACGTGATGTCCGCGTGCCCGGGGCGGAACTTGTCCCTGATTTCATCGTAGTCTTTGCTGCGGGTATCCGTGTTATGAATCAGCAGGCCGATCGGGCAGCCGGTGGTTTTCCCTTCGAACACACCGGAAAGGATCTCCACCTGATCCGCCTCCTGGCGCTGGGTGGTGAACCGTGAACGTCCGGGCCGGCGCCGATCAAGGTCGGGTTGAATGTCCGCCTCGCTCAACTCGAGACCGGCGGGGCAACCCTCCACAATTGCGACAAGTGCCGGTCCATGTGATTCGCCTGCCGTCGTTAGCCGGAAAACCTGGCCGAAACTGCTCCCGGACATTGGCTACTGCTCCCCTGGATCACCCGCACCGATATGAAACCCGCCATCCACATAATGCACTTCACCGGTGATGCCGGAGGCCATATCCGAAACCAGAAAGACGGCAGCATCGCCGACCTCTTCCTGGGTTACGTTGCGTTTGAGCATCGAGCCACGCGCCGCCTTTTCCATCAGGCGTCGAAAATCACCAATCCCGGAAGCAGCCAGGGTACGAATCGGGCCTGCGGAAAGGGCATTGATTCGGATACCGTCAGGGCCGAGATCGGCAGCAAGATAGCGGGTGGCCGCCTCCAGGGCCGCCTTGGCAACGCCCATCACATTGTAATTGGGGACGGCACGCACGGCACCAAGATAGGTCATGGTCACCATGGCGCCTCCCGGATTCATCAAATGTGCCGCCCGCCGGGCGACCGCCACGAAGGAATATGCCGAGATTTCCAGTGCGGTCCGGAAATCCTCCCGGCTCGTATTCATGAACCGGCCCTTCAACGCATCCTTGTTTGCAAAGGCGATTGAATGCACGAGAAAATCCAGTGAACCCCATTGCTGCTCAACCTTGTCGAAAAACGTATCAATCTGATCATCGCTGCCCACATCAAGTGGCTCGATCAGGCTGGAGCCAAGTGATTCGGCCAATGGGCGTACGCGCCTTTCCAGTGCTTCGCCCACATAATTAAATCCAAGCTCGGCCCCTTCACGATGTGCGGACCTGGCGACGCCCCAGGCAATAGACTTGTCGTTCGCCACGCCAAGAATCAGGCCTCTTTTTCCAGAAAGAATTCCCAAATGACTCCCCCTGATGTGATTTGTATGAACGCCAAAGCTAACAGCGGGATCGCAAAAGCGCACGCAGACGCCGCCTGAGCTCTCTCCTGCTCCAGATGGGCCCCTTGCCATAGGCCTGACGCTCCCAGTCACACACGAACTTCCGCCAGTCCGGGGCAGGAATACCGGCGGGTGGCAGAACACGCCTGAGAGGCTGGCCGGGCCTGCGCTGCCTCCCTCTCCTCAGCAACCATTTATCAAGGACATCCCATGTTCCCTGTCGTGCCCATACCTGGCCGATATGGGTCCTGTAATGCCAGGCCAGCAGCAAAAGCATGAGCGCAACAAGCCAAGCTCCCATGAAGTGAATGTAGTTTGCAAGCACCTGCTTGATAACCTCCCACAGGGCCAACCGATCACGGGCCTCAAAGGCAAGCACATAGCGGTACCAGCCGAGTTTGACAGCCTCCCAAAGGTGATCTGCCGCTGGAAAGACAACACCGCTGAGCAGCCAGCGGGAGGCCGGAGTCGGATCAAAGCGCTGCCATCGGCCTTCCAGCCATGCCTCAACCCATGCATGGGCATGCTGCTGGCGTATCAGGAGAAATCCCCCGACATCGTTCCATTCCCCGCCGTAATAACCGTTCACAACCCGCGCAGGAATGCCAAGTGATCTCGCTCCGAGGGCCATGGCCGATGCAAACAGTTCGCAATGCCCCCTTTTCACCCGGGTGATGAAGGCCTCGACGGGATGTTTATCATCAATCGGCGCCTGCAGATCATAGTCCCAGCCTTTCAGCTCCTTCTCCAGTGCCTTCAGTTTCTCCAGGTCCGTCGCCAGTCCGCGGGTCAGATTTGATGCCCAGCTTCGGATAATGTCCGAGGCTGGCGGCTTGCGTTCCAGTTCAATCGGGGGACGACCGGGCAGACTTGTCTCTTCCCTGTCCAGACGCATGGTAAGACGAAGACGCTGCCGGGGCTGTTTCGCAAAGATCAGGCTGCCGGAAGCCGTGGCATACACCTGCCGGGGAACATGTTCCAGGCGCACGAAATTGTCCGGCAGCATGACGTAGGAATGATTCACTGCCTCCCGAAAGACAGCAACCGTAAGGGGATCATACCTCCCATGCCCCGGATTGGGGCCGACATCCGAACCGGCAGACCAGGACATGACCGAGGGATCGGCAAACCGGGACCAGCCCTTGCCCGTATAGCGTGAAAGCGCGATACCCCGCCAATACCGCCCACTCAACCATCGCCTGGCCTTCACTTCATCCGATACCGGTTCCAGACGCATCATCACCGTAGCATCAAGTTCACGGGCAAAATCGCCCAGTCGCACCCGATCGGTAAACCCTGATGCGTCCACCTGAAGCTGGACGTTCCTCAGAATCGAACCGAACCCGTAACGGGGCAGGGTCACAAAAAGAAGCGTGCTGGCCAGGATGATGGCAGCCGCCACCGTTATGTCGGCCCCTGCTCCCTTCATCGCGAGATCACCGCCAGGCTGCCGGATCCCATACAGGCACCGGGCTGCGCGCCACATGAAAAAGCCGAAGGCCGACAAGGGGATGATGTAAAACACACTATCGGTCAGCACGGCGGCCGCCAGAACAAGAAAGAGACCGACAATCATCCGGTGCAGGTGGTTTCGTGGCGTCGGCTCCTCAACGGTTACGGCCAGGGAGAGAATGAGGAGAAAATCGGTCAGGGCGATGAGAAAGTCCCTGCCGGCAAGCAACTCGAATCCCACCCAGAAAAAGCCACCCCAGCCAATCAGGCTGGCAACCCTCTCGGAAAGGAAGAAACCGCCACCTCTCCATAAACGAAGGGCGGCCAGAAACATGACCACCAGCCAGTAAGCGGAATCCACAAAACTGGACAGGGAAAGGGCAACAACCCCGCAAATCAGCACACCCAGGGTGAGACGCTCTGCCTGCTGAAGGGAGTCAGGCTGCATGGTTCCATGCCGTTGACGAGATCAGAACGCCCCCCTCACCTGCCGGCGGTGATTGCTCCGGCTGAACTGTGGCCAGTTTCCTGAGGGCGGCCTGATGCTGATCCGGCCTGCCAAGATCAAAAAACGTCTGGCCCAGGATCAGATTTCCATCGGGATATTCCAGCATCCATCCATACACGCGACTCAGCAATCTTTCAAAGGCCGCATCATCTACAGCGCGCAGGTCCACCCGCAACAAGGGCGAATCCCCGTGAGAACGGGGGGCGGCAAACCGTTTTACCGTCCAGTCACCAAGCACCGATTTCCGCCAGTGGATGCGGGCCGGTGAATCCCCGTGCACGTAGGCTCGCAGATCACTCCATTCATCCCCTTCCAGCGGACCGGGATGGGCGAGAGGCCCATCCAGGCCATCCCATGGTGTGGCTCGGGGCAATATCATCCGGCCCCATTGATCCTGAGTGTTGTGCTCGATATGCCACCATCCCAGCGGCGCCTCTGTTGATACCGTGCACCTGTCATAGTTGTACACCCCTCTTCGCAGGGGTGGCAGCCTGCCAGTCAGAAGACTTTTTCCCTCCTCCACGCGTAAACTGAGCACGGTGTCTGAACCCGCCGATCGCCAGGCAATCTCCAGGCAGGATGGAAAGGGGAAGTGGAAATCAACGGGTATTCGAAGACTTGTCAGATCGGCAACGTGGCCATTTTTCGGCAGCATACCGCCCAGTTTGGGGATCGCCCTGACAAGCCAGACACCGGTGGCAAGGGCGGCCACCTCCATGGAAAGAAGCATGGCCCCGCACAGGTAGAGCAGATTGTTTCCCGAATAGACAGCGGCTGCCGCAAGCCCCAGCAGTGACGCAAGCAGCAGCCCTCCCGGGCGGGTGACACCCACACGCCATCCCGGATAAATACGCAGTCTGAATGCAACCAGGCGGTCCAGTAAGGCAAGAACCCATCCGGGAAGTTTCAGATCCGCTGGATCGTAGGCCATGTCAGAGTTCAGGCAGGAACCGGAATCTGCTCCAGCATACCGAGAAGCGCTGCCTTTGGATCACCATCCGCTACCACGCGGTGGGCCAACACGGCAAGAAAGACCGACTGGACGTTGGAGGCCGAAACATAGCCCTGGCCATCCAGCCATGCCCTCGCCCTTGCGGCAGACAAAAGGTCCCTGCCGGCGCGGGGCGAAATGCCCAGCCTCAGCCAGGAACCCTTCCGGCTTTCTTCAAGGAGCTCCAGAACATAGTCAAGCAGGGCCCTGGAGACCGGCATGGCCATGATCCGGGCCTGGGCGGAGATCAGATCGGAGAGACCGGCCACAGGTTGGATGGTATCCAGCCTTACCTTTCCCACTTCACCCAGCAAGACCTGACGTTCGGCCTCCTGATCGGGATATCCGAGCCTGATGCGCATGAAAAACCGGTCCAGCTGCGATTCGGGCAGTGGAAAAGTCCCCAGATGTTCCATCGGATTCTGGGTGGCCAGGACCAGAAACGGCCTGGGTAAGGGAAGGGTTTTCCTCTCCATGCTCACCTGGCCTTCGGCCATCGCCTCAAGCAGGGCGGATTGGGCCTTGGGTGTCGCCCTGTTGATCTCATCAGCCAGCACAATGTGGTGAAAGATGGGCCCCTTGTGGAAAACAAATCGCTTCTCCGCCGGGTCATAGATGTCCACACCAATGATATCGGCGGGCAACAGATCGGCAGTAAACTGAATGCGGCCAAAATCGGTGGCCAGACACGCAGCCAGTCCCCTGGCCAGAGTGGTTTTACCCACACCCGGAATATCCTCGATAAGCAGGTGACCTCCGCACAATATGGTGATCAGGACCTGATCGATGACCGCGGGCTTGCCGGCAATGACCCGACCCAGCTGATCCCTCATGGCCATGATGGCTGCGTGTGGTGAGGCCGGGGTCATGGACGATTTGAGATCAAACGCATTTCATCATCCGAAAATCCGAAGTAATGCCCGATCTCATGAATCAGGACATGGCGGATGCAATGACGAATCTCCTCTCCACGGGTTCGGGAATAGGCAAGAATGGGCTGGCGATAAAGCCGGATGACATCCGGCAGGTGGCCCGCGTACTGGCTACCGCGCTCGGGCAGGGGCCAACCCTGGTATAGCCCGAGCAGATCGTATGGTGACTCCATGTTCATGCCTGCCAGAGTATCTGCATCCGGAAACTCTTCGATAAAGATGACCACATTGCTGATGGCGGCATGAAACCTGTCCGGAAGCGCGGCAAACACTTCCTCGGCAACGGACTTGAACTCGGCCGCAGTCATGGGCTCCGGCATACCACAACGCTCAGAGCAGATCCGGAGCGGCCACCCGGAAATTCGGGTATTTCAGTTCGGGAAGGAGTTCCCGATGCATCAGCCGGTTGCTGATTCGCTTGTTGTCCCGAAAGAAATCCAGCGCCGCAGGAGAGAGCTGGCGCCTGCCTTCCTCGGGGCTTAAGATGATCGGATCGGGAGCCCCCACCAGCCTTGCGAGCTCACAGGCATATTCATCATGGGGCATGGGAAGATCATCTGCCAGATTGACGATCCTGCCCGCTCGGGGATGATCCATCGCCGCCATCAGCGCAGCCACGATATCTTCCACATGAATCCGGCTGGAAAAATGCGGGGGTGACCAGCGTATAACCTTATATCCTCCCTCCATCAGCCTTGGAATGATATTTCGGCCTGGACCATAGATACCCGCCAGTCGAAACACCTCCGCGGGCAAGCCTGACTGCAGCCAGGCCTTTTCTGCCTTCAGACGTTCCTTTCCCCTCTGACTGGTGGGACGACAGGGCCACGATTCATCCACCCAGGCCCCCTGTGCATCGCCATACACTCCCGTGGTAGACAGATACCCGAGCCAGCGGACATTCTTCAACTTTCCCGCCAGGACCGGCACCCACTGGGGCTGGCCTGCCACCAAACCGTGCCGCGTCCGTTGCAGGGGGATGGAATCCAGGACGGAATCTACCTTCTCCAGGATGGGCTCAGGAATATCCGTGGGTTCGTCCACGATCACGGGCTCGACCCCCATGGCCGTCAATTCCTCGGCCCGGCTAAAACTCCGTGTCATGCCAAAGACATATACACCCCTATCCAGACATGCCCTGGCCAGCCATTGACCAACATAACCGCATCCGAGAATCAACAGGGTCTTCATTCTTCCAATGATAGCTCTTTTTCAGGGATCTTCCATGAAACGAGGCATTTGCAAACCATTCGGTCTAGTATTCGGTCATGCCCTTTGACCTGGCGATCATTGACCTCGACAACACCCTGTACGCCGCAAATAACGGCGTTTTCGCCCGCATGGATGAGCGCATGACACGATTCGTGGCCAGTGAACTGGGGCTTTGCGACGCCGATGCCAATGCGCTGCGGGTTCGCTACTGGAGACAGTACGGGACCACACTGCGTGGCATGATGCTCCATCACGGCATGGAACCGGAACCGTTCCTGAAATATGTTCATGACATCGACGTGCATGAACTGCTGGCCCCCGATCACAAGCTCGATGCCGCATTAAATCAACTGCCGGGAAGAAAGGTCGTACACACCAATGGCACAAGGGAACATGCCAGCAGGGTTCTGAAAACCCTGGGCATCCTGCATCATTTCCACGCCATTTATGACATCCGTTTCAATCGTTACAGCCCCAAGCCCTGCCGGCAGACACTTGCCAGCCTGATCAGGATGGAGGGTGCAAAACCGTCGCGCACACTCGTGGTAGATGACATGGTGAACAACCTGCAGGTTGCAAGAGACCTCGGCTGTCAAACCGCCCTGGTCGGCCACGGAAACGGCGCCTCATGGGACTTTCATGTGACCAGCTTTCACCAGCTTCCGGATGTGCTGGTGTCCGGATAAATCAAAAGGAGGCTGACGATGAACGTTTCGGCGTTAATCCTCTACTGATTCATCCGTTCAAAAAACTCGGCGTTATTCTTGGTTTGCCTCAGCTTGTCGAGCAAAAATTCCATGGCGTCCACGGTGCCCATCGGGGTAAGAATCTTTCTCAGGATCCAGATCTTGCTGAGTTCCTCACGATCGGTAAGCAACTCTTCCTTGCGTGTGCCACTTGGAGCAATGTCAATGGCCGGGAAGACCCGTTTTTCCACAAGCTTGCGGTTGAGATGAATCTCCATGTTCCCCGTGCCTTTGAACTCCTCAAAGATCACCTCATCCATCTTGCTGCCGGTATCAACCAGGGCCGTAGCGATAATGGTCAGTGAACCGCCGTCCTCGATATTGCGCGCCGCCCCGAAAAATCGCTTGGGACGATGCAGGGCGTTGGAGTCCACACCACCGGAAAGAATCTTGCCCGAGGAGGGGGCCACGGTGTTGTAGGCGCGGGCCAGACGGGTGATGGAGTCAAGCAGAATCACCACGTCATGACCATGTTCAACAAGACGCTTGGCCTTGGCAATAAGCATTTCGGCCACCTGCACGTGGCGCTGCGCCGGTTCATCAAAGGTGGACGAAACCACCTCGCCCTTCACGGAGCGCTGCATGTCCGTCACCTCTTCCGGTCTCTCGTCAATGAGCAGAACCATCAGGATGATCTCGGGATGGTTGGCCTCAATGGAATGGGCGATGGATTGCATCATCATGGTCTTGCCTGTACGTGGGGGGGCGACCAGCAGGCCTCTCTGGCCCTTGCCGATGGGAGAAATGATGTCGATGACGCGGCCGGTAATATCCTTGGAACCCTCCACCTCCATGCGGATTCGCTCGTTTGGATACAGAGGGGTAAGGTTGTCAAACAGAACCTTGGTGTTGGCGACCTTTGGGTCTTCCCCGTTGATGGTATCAATCGTCTTGATGGCAAAATAGCGCTCATTATCCCGAGGTGGCCGGATCTCGCCCGCAATCGTGTCACCCTTGCGCAGGGAAAAACGCCGAACCTGATTGTGAGACACATAGACATCGTCAGGACCGGCCAGATAATTTGCCTCAGGGGAACGAAGAAACCCGAAACCGTCAGGCAGGATTTCAAGAACGCCCTCGCTGTAGAGTGTCCCCCCCCTGATCGCATGGGCCTTGAGAATCGCAAAAACCTGTTCCTGTTTCCGCATGCCGGCGGCATTGTGAATACCCAGAGATTCGGCCAGTTCCAGCAACTGCTGGGGTTGCATGGCCGCCACCTCCCGCAGATGCATCTGAATACCTTCTCGTTCATGGGGATCAATATTGGCTTCCATTTCCGGAAGCTGATTCGCATCACCTCTTTTCCGGCGTGCCGGGGCATCGGAATTGCGCCGACGGCCCTTGTGCTGATTCCTGACCTTTGCCGGCTTTTCCTCGCCGGTGAATGATTCCGCAGCCTCTGCCGCTTGCTCGGCCGGTTTTTTTCCTGTGGTGCTGCCCTGGGGGGCGATCTGTGCTTCAGTGTCCATTACTTGATCTTCCTTATGATGTTCGGGAACAACGTCCGAAATTGATGCTGATTTTTGGATTGCATGGAATCTCCATAACATGGGTGAAAAACTACTGCTGATGGGAAACCTGCCAGAGACGGCACCTAAACATTGCAACACCATCACAGCCATGTCAACCACTTGTGCCGGTTCTCCACGTGTGAGACAGACGGCCCGGTTCAGGCTGGCAAGATATTTTGCCGGAGGTATGGGGTTCAAGGCCTTGTGCGGCAGGATGTGGTTGGCGATTTTAGGCGATTTTCACATATTTTTTGGCCATTTTTATTCATATTGACCCCATTTTTCACTCAAAGTAGCGTATGGTACATGAGTTTGGCGCCGACTCCCGCCCCAACTCCCACCAACTGGCAGGGTGTACGCACCGGGCTTGAAAGCGCCATACGCCATTTTCAGCGATCCGACTACCATCAGGCCAAGGTGCAGCTGGAAAGCATTCTGGAATTCGCACCCATGGAGGCCAGGGCGTGGCACATGCTGGGAAAGGTCATGCAGGCCCTCGGCGACCATGAACGGGCCCTGGAGTATTTCCATCACGCCTCCGACCTCTATGATCCCATTCCATCCGGGGAAAGGGGAGAAATCGCATCCGTCACGCTGGTCAAACTGCTCTGGAAGCAAGGGGACAGGGAGGGCGCCAGCGCCATGCTGGATAAATTGCTGGAACAGGGAGAGGATGGGCAGAAAATCCGCGAGCTGGCCCGGTTGCTGAAGGAGGAGGTATGAACCCACTGCGCATCCTTGTGATGCATGGACCGAACCTCAATCTGCTTGGTGAGCGTGAACCCGAACATTACGGTCGACACGCCCTGGAAAACATCAATGAGGAGCTGGCAAGCCTTGGAAACCAGCTGGGTGTGGAGGTTCTTGGTTTCCAGAGCAATCACGAAGGTGAGCTGGTGGAGCGGATTCATCAGGCCAGAACCGAGAACATGGATGGGATCATCATCAACCCGGCCGCCTTTACCCATACCAGCATCGCCCTTCGTGATGCTTTCCTCGCCTGCCGGATCCCCTTTGTGGAACTGCACCTGTCGAATATTCACCGGCGGGAAGAATTTCGGCATCGTTCCCTGCTGGCCGATTGTGCCGTGGGCGTGATCACCGGTTTTGGTCCCCAGTCCTACAAGCTTGCCTTGCGGGGGTTGGCGGATTACCTGCAAAACCAGCCGGAAACATCGGTCGGCAACATCCAGCCAGACAGAATAGAGACAACAGGAGACTAACGTGGACATTTCCCAGATTCGCAAGCTGATCCGTTTGATTCAGAGCACCGATGTCAGTGAGATCGAGGTCTCGGAGGGGGGGCAAACCGTTCGCATCTGTCGTAACACGGGATCCCAGGTCATGCCTGCACCCCAGCAACCGGCAGCTGCACAACCTCCTGCCATGCCCACACCCCAGCCTCAGGAACCCCAGCCCGAAGCCGAGCATGTGGAGCACGTGGTGACTTCGCCCATGGTGGGGACATTTTACCGCGCGCCTTCCCCGGAAGCGGATCCTTTTGTGACGGAAGGATCAAAGGTGAAAAAGGGCGACACCCTCTGCATTATCGAAGCCATGAAACTGATGAATGAAATCGAAGCCGAATACGACGGCATCGTTGAAAAGGTCCTGGTAGAAAACGCCACACCGGTGGAATACGGCCAGGGTCTTTTTGTCATTATCCCCCTGTAGGCGGAAGAACATGTTCCAGCGGGTTCTTATTGCCAACCGTGGCGAGATTGCTGTGCGCATCATCCGTGCCTGTCGGGATCTGGGGATCCAGGCCGTGGCGGTCTATTCCGAAGCGGATCGTGATGCGATGCCCACCCGGCTGGCCGATCTCGCCGTATGCATTGGTCCGGCCCCCTCAGCCAAATCCTACCTGAACATTCCGGGTATCATGGCGGCAGCGGAGGTAAGCGACGCCGAAGCCATTCATCCCGGCTACGGCTTTCTCGCAGAAAATGCCGATTTCGCTGAGATCTGCATCGAATCCGGCCTGAGCTGGATTGGACCGCCACCGGATGCCATGCGAGCCATGGGTGACAAGGTGGTTGCCAAACGCAAAATGGAAGAAGCGGGTGTTCCGCTGGTTCCCGGCTCCGCGGGGGCGATCAGATCTCCGGATGAAGCCCGACAGATCGCCAGAGAGATCGGCTTTCCTGTCATCGTCAAGGCGGCGGCAGGGGGTGGCGGCAGGGGAATGAAGATCGTGCATACGGAAGCCGCCCTGCTGGGGGCATTCATGATGGCGCAGTCGGAGGCCGCGGTCGCCTTCGGCAATGATACCGTCTACCTGGAAAAGTTCCTTGAACAACCCAGACATATCGAGGTCCAGATTCTTGCCGATCAACATGGCAACGTGGTGCACCTTTTTGAGCGCGAATGTTCAATGCAGCGCAACAATCAAAAGGTGCTGGAAGAGGCGCCCAGTGTCTTTCTGGACGAGGACACGCGTGAAAAGATCTGCCAGGCTGGGGTGGCGGCTGCAAAAGCGGTAAACTATGTAGGCGCCGGCACGGTTGAATTCCTCGTAAACGAAGACAAGAGCTTTTACTTTATCGAGATGAACACCCGAATCCAGGTCGAACACCCCGTCACCGAGTACATTACGGGGATCGACCTGGTGGAGTGGCAGATCCGGACGGCAGCCGGCGAACGCCTGCCCTTCTCCCAGGAGGATATCCATATCCAGGGTCATTCCATCGAATGCCGGATCAATGCCGAGCACCCCTTCAAGTTCACTCCCTCACCAGGAACCATCGAGCTTTATCATCCACCGGGCGGTCGAAACGTCCGTGTCGATTCAGCCGTTTACTCCGGCTACACCATTCCGCCGTATTATGACTCCATGATCGGCAAGGTCATCGTGCTGGGGGAAAACCGCGCCCGCGCCATCCGAAGCATGCAACGGGCCATGGGGGAACTGGTGGTGGACGGTGTTCAAACCAACACCGAACTGCACCGCCGGCTTCTTGCCAATCCCGGTTTCCAGTCGGGTGACTTCAACATCCACTTTCTTGAAAACTGGCTAAAACAGATGCGGCTTTAACCTGAAAGGGGGGGGTGATACCCCCTTTCACTTACACGCCGGAATACTGGGCGTGGACCTCCCTGGCATGCATGTCCGGCAACTTGTTCAGGGCCGCGATCAGGGCCTTGGCGGACGCCACCACAATATCGGTATCCGATCCCTGACCATTGACAATGCGGCCATCGTTCTGCAGCCGAACCGTCACCTCTCCCTGCGCATCCGTGCCCGAAGTGATGGCGTTGACCGAGTAGAGCAGAAGCTTGCCATGGGGTTCCACCAGGCTGTTGATGGCCTTGAATGCCGCGTCCACCGGACCGTCACCCCGGGCTGTGGCCTTGTGGACCACCCCATCGATATCCACTTCGACGGTCGCAACGGGCGTGTCCTCGGTTCCGGAAACGGCGTGCAGGCTCACCAGCCTGACGCGCTCCGCCTCAATTTCAGACTCATCCGACAAAATGGCCATCAGGTCTTCGTCAAAGACCTCCTTTTTCTTGTCAGCCAGAATCTTGAAGCGTTCGAAGGCCGTATTCAGCTGCTCCTGATCCAGGGTCAGGCCCAGTTCTTCATAACGCGCCTTCAGGGCTGCCCGGCCGGAATGCTTGCCCAGCACCATCCGGTTTGTCATCCAGCCGACGGACTCCGGTGTCATGATTTCATAGGTCCTCTGGTGCTTGAGCACACCGTCCTGATGGATGCCGGACTCATGGGCGAAGGCATTGGCCCCAACGATTGCCTTGTTGGGCTGAATCGGCATACCCGTAATCTGACTGACCAGTTTGGACGTAGGCACGATCCTGGTTGTGTTGATACCGGTATCAATATGAAGGCGGTCCGAACGTGTTTTCAGGATCATGACGATTTCTTCCATGGAGGCATTGCCAGCCCGTTCACCAAGACCGTTGATCGTGCACTCCACCTGGCGGGCACCATTCTCGATGGCGGCCAGTGAATTGGCCACTGCCAGCCCCAGATCATTGTGACAGTGAACGGAGAAAATAGCCTGATCGCTGTTCGGCACGGATTCGATCAGATGGCGAATACGGTTTCCGAACTCATCGGGGGTCATGTATCCAACCGTATCGGGAATATTGATCACCGTCGCACCCGCACGAATCGTCGCTTCAACGATCCGGCAGAGGAAGTCCATTTCCGAGCGGCCGGCATCCTCGGCTGAGAATTCCACCTCGGGTGCCAGATCCCTGGCCATGGAAACGGCCTTCACCGCCATCTCCAGGACCTGATCCGGCTGCATCCTCAATTTGGACTGCATGTGTATGGGGCTGGTGGCGATAAACGTATGGATCCTTGAGTGTTCAGCGAGCCTGACGGCCTCGGCTGCACGTTCAATATCCTCTTTTCGCGCCCTGGCAAGGCCTGCGATCACGGGACCTTTCACTTCCCTGGCGATCCGGTTCACGGCCTCGAAATCCCCGGGGGAAGCCACGGGAAATCCGGCCTCGATGATATCCACACCCAGTGAGGCCAGGGCCTGAGCCACCTTCAGTTTCTCCTCGATGTTCATCGAACAGCCCGGAGACTGTTCTCCATCCCGCAAGGTCGTATCAAAAATGTAAAGTCTGTCCGCCATGCCGATTCTCCTTACAAAAAAAGGCCGCAGGTGAATTCTGCGGCCTTTGCACAACTGGATTCCAGTGAATTACATACGCAAGCCGCGACGATCCGCCCATAAAGGCAGTCGCTCATCAAGCAGCAAACCCGGAAGTCGAAATGTCATCATGGCTCGGATTAGACCACTGACGAGGAGCGGGGTCAATCATCCTGCGAGGGTTTCTTTTCCTGCTCGCTCTGGCGGCGCGCCAGGCGCCGTCCGGAAAGTTTTTGTTGCTGTCTCATGCTGAGAATCGGCCCGTACAGGCAATAGCCAAGGGCGACCAGGAACAGGTTCAGATGCGGATTGGCCACAATCAGCACGAGTATGGCAAGGAGGATGAGAATAAAGGCGAATGGACGCTGCCTCTTCAGGTCCACATCCTTGGCCGCGAGGAAGCGCACCCTGCTGACCATCAGATAGGCCAGAAGAATGGAAACAATGAACCACAGCCATGAATTCGGTTCCGCATTCAAATCCTCATAAAGAAGTACCGAGGTGGCGATCATGGCGGCGACCGCGGGGGTTGGCAGGCCCTGAAAATAGCGTTTGTCCTTGGAGTCCTGCTGGGTATTGAAGCGTGCCAGACGCAAGGCTGCACACGCCGTAATCAGAAACGCGGCCAGCCAGCCGGGCTTGTGCAAGGGGGTAAGCGCCCACATGTAGACCAGAACAGCCGGTGCAATGCCGAAGGAAAGCATGTCGCAAAGGGAATCATACTCCCCCCCAAACTTGGACTCGGCCTGCAGCAGACGAGCCACCCTGCCGTCCAGAACGTCAAAGATGATGGCAATAATCAGTGCCCAGGCAGCAACCTCAAAATGACTCTGTATGGATGCAATCAGGGCGTAGAAACCGGCAAACAGGCCCGCTGTGGTGAACATGCTGGGAAGCACATAAACGCCTTTGGCTCGCAAGGTTGACAGTGTCTTATCCATTCTTCTCTGTCACCTTTCTGGCCAGAACCGTCTCGCCCGCCCTCACTTTCTGCCCGGGTCGGACAAGCAGTTCAAAGTCCTTCGGGATTTCACAATTCAATCTGGAACCAAAACGAATCATGCCGATGCGTTGCCCGGCCTTGACATGGTCCCCCACGGCCACATAGGAGACGATTCGGCGGGCGACCAGCCCGGCAATCTGGGTGAATGCAATCCTGTCTCCCTGATCGGATTCAAGCTCGATGCGATTTCGCTCATTGTGCAGGCTTGCCTTATCAAAACTTGCGTTGATGAACCGTCCCGGATAATACTGCATGTGGACGATTCGCCCGCCCATGGGCGCACGATTCACATGCACATCAAAGATGTTCATGAAAATATCCACCCGCCCGCCTTCAACTCCCGTCTCGGACTTGAGCACCTTTCCATCCGCCGGCGCCAGGTAGAGATCCGGCCCGACAGGGGTGTTGCGCTCCGGGTCTCGAAAAAAGTTCAGCATCAGCGCAAGCAACACCAGCAGAACGGCTGTCAGCAGCCACCAGCACATCGCAGCACTGACAGCGATAAAAAATGCACATGTTCCAAGAAACGGCCAGCCTTCCCGGGCCAGGGGAAAACGGCCGCGGGGACGACCGATCAGAAGTTTTCCTTTGCTCATGGATGCAGTTTAGCCCTCCGGGCGTTTGTTCGGCCAGCTTTCATTGTGCTCCGGCTGACCAAACAGGTCATGGGCATGGGGTAACAGGGCATCCTCCACACGTTCGCGACACACATTGATCCCCAGGGCCCGCATGGATGTCACCGGTGAATCCCGCATGCCACAGGGAACAATACCGGAATAATGTCGCAGGTTTGGATCAATGTTCAGGGCAATCCCGTGATAGGAAATCCATTTGCGACAACGCACACCCACTGCCGCGATTTTCCTGCCTCCAACCCAGACACCAATGCCCCGGGAATGTCGCGTAGCCTGGATATCAAACTCCCCAAGCGTCCGGATGATCATCTCCTCCAGTCGCCAGACATGCCGGTGCAAATCCTGCTCCTTTCTCAGATCGGCCAGAACGTAACACACCAGCTGACCAGGACCGTGGTAGGTCACCTCTCCACCCCGGCCGGTGACAAACACGGCGATCCGCTCCCCATCGATGCACGTGAGCAGGACATCGTTCCGTGAACCGGAAGTGCCAATGGTGTACACGGGATCATGCTCCGTCAGGATGACGCACGGCCCGGAACGGTCATACAGTATCTCCGCAACAAGCCGTTCCTGTTCGGCTACGGAATCCGCATAACCCTGACGCTCATGACGGATGATGCGCAGGACAGGATCACATCGCCCGCCTGTTTTCAAAAGTTCAGCTCCAGACCCGTACTGTAGATGACATCCGTCTTCTTCACAGTCTGGGGAGGACGGCTGTCGTGGGCGACCTCCAGGGTCAGTTTGAGATCCAGATTTCCATGCAGCGGGACGTACAGGCCCGCTTCTTCAAGCAGGCGGAAATCGGATGGGCGGGAAAAGGCGGGCTGATAATACAGCGTGTTTGCAAAACGGATATGCTCATTTAAGCGGTATTTCAGCAGAAGATAGACATTGCCACGCCACGTGGTTGTTCTCCTTGGATCGGTGGTGTTCGGGGCCAGATGCAGGATCTCACGCTCGTAGAAACCGCCCAGGCCCAGATAGGCTGCCCGACTGGATTCCTCCTCCCGCAGGGTGAGCCGTATGCCACCACCAAGCAGCCCGCGGAATGAGAGGCGGGCAAACTCGTCCCGGCTGACCTGGGCAAACCCCTCCACAGCCCACAGTTTGTCCACCTCAAATCGATGGCGCAAATGCCCAAAGGCTTTGTTGGTATCCGTACGACCGTTGCTTTTCCCGAAGGCATAGTGCAGGAGGATGAAATCCGTCAGTCTGTCGCCGTGCCATTGAAGTAATCCACCTGCACCTGCATTGATCTTGTTCGTGTTGCCGGACAAACCCTGAACATCCAGATTCAGTCTTCCGGAAACGCCTTCGGCGGGCGCACCAATCTGCGCCTCCTCAACATTGATAATGGCAAATGCATTCAGGGGCCACAGGGCCATGAGCAACAAAAGAAAAACGCCAGGGCGGTCAATCACCATCAAGGCAGGCTATCAATTCTCATGGCATGTTTGAAACAGGCCTGCGTTGACCGGACCCGGATGAGCCTTACAATCATGCGCGTAGAGGTACCCTATTGTGAGCGACACAAAAACGAACAACAACGATATAGATACACTAAATTTCGAGCAGGCCCTTCAGCGTCTGACGCAACTTGTCGAAAAGCTGGAGTCCGGGCAGCTTCAGCTTGAGGAAAGCGTGGAGGCATTTGAGGAAGGCGTGAAACTGAGCCGGCGATGCGAGGCACTCCTGGATCAGGCCGAGCAGCGCCTGCAAGTCCTTGGCGATCAAAACAACGGCTAGAACCATGTCCGCAGCACAACTGCTGGCAGAGCGCGCAGGTCAGGTCAATGCAGCGCTTGAGGCCATGATGCAGGCGAGAAAAAATGTCATTCCCGGCCGCCTGTGGGAAGCGATGCATTATTCGCTACTTGCGCACGGCAAAAGGATCCGGCCGACTCTCATGCTGGAATGCCATGCTGCCTGCAATGGCCGGGAGGACATCATGTCCGAGGCCCTGAGTATCGAATGCGTTCATGCCTACTCCCTTATCCATGATGACCTGCCCTGCATGGACGATGACGACCTTCGGCGCGGTCAGCCGACCTGCCACAGAAAGTTCGATCAGGCCACAGCCATTCTGGCGGCAGATGCCCTGCATGCCCTGGGATTTGAGCTGCTCACCGGCTCATCAGCCCCGGATGACATCAAATGCATGCTCCTCCATAAACTGAGCATCGCGGCAGGTGCCCAGGGGATGGTGGGCGGCCAGATGCTTGACATGCTTGCAGAAGGGAAGGGCACGGAAAATGTGCTGGATGTGGAACGCATCCATATCCAGAAGACAGGTGCGCTTCTCTGTTACAGCTGCGAGGCCGGGGCCTTGCTGGCCGGGGCAGACAAGGAGCAGTTGCATGCATGCACGCGATTCGGGAGGGCCGTGGGCCTTTTGTTTCAGATCGCCGACGACATCCTTGATGCCACTGCCACGAGTCAGGAACTTGGCAAGAGCGCGGGCAAGGATGCCAGCCAGCAGAAGGCCACCTATGTATCTGTTCTCGGCACCGAGCAGGCCAGGGAACTTGCCGATGAAATGCTGGAGATGGCGCTGGCTGCACTCGAACCTCTGGAGTCACGGGGCGAGCATCTTCGCCAGCTTGCCTGTTACATCCTGGAACGCAGGCAATGAGCGATTATCCCCTGCTGAACACCATAAACGGTCCGGAAGACGTCAAAAAGCTGAGTGAAGACCAGCTTCGTGACCTGGCCACGGAGATGCGCCGCTACCTTATCCAGACCCTGGCACCGATTGGTGGCCACCTGGGTGCCGGCCTTGGCGTGGTGGAACTGACCATCGCGCTTCACTACCTCTTCGATTCCGGAAAGGACCGCATCGTCTGGGATGTTGGACACCAGTCCTATCCCCACAAAATGCTGACCGGCCGCCTTTCGCGCATGCCGACGCTCCGCCAGTACGGCGGCTTGTCCGGCTTCACCAAACGATCCGAATCCAAGCATGATCCGTTCGGTGCGGGCCATGCCTCCACATCCATTTCTGCAGCCTTTGGCATGGCCGTAGGTCGTGATCTCCGGCACAGCGACAAGCACTGCATCGCCGTTATCGGTGATGGAGCCATGACCGGTGGCATGGCCTTCGAGGCATTGAACAATGCAGGGGGAAGCAAACGCCGTTTCCTCGTCATTCTCAATGACAATGAAATGTCCATTGCCCCGAACGTGGGGGCGATGAGCTCCTATCTGGCGCGTATCATTACCGGCAAGACATACGGAAGCATCAAGTCCGCCACGGAAAAGATTCTGGAAAAGGTTCCCGTGGCCTTTGATGTGGCCAAGAAACTGGAAGAACACATCAAGGGCATGATCACACCGGGGACCCTTTTTGAGGAGCTTGGATTCCGCTACATCGGGCCGATCGACGGACATGACTTCAACCATCTCCTGCCTACCCTGCGCAACTGCAGGAACCTGGATGAACCGGTCCTTCTCCATGTGGTGACCAAAAAGGGGTTTGGCTTTCCACCTGCGGAGGAGGATCCGGAAACCTGGCATGGTCTCGGGCCTTACAAGCCTGAAACGGGGGAAACGATCAAGGCCGAAGGAGCTCCCCCCACGTTCACCCAGGTCTTTGCCGAGACTCTCGCCGATCTTGCCGACAAGGATGATCGAATTGTCGCCATCACGGCGGCCATGCTGGCAGGCACAGGCCTGAGCCACTTTCACAAACGGCATCCGGACCGCTGTTTTGATGTCGGTATCGCCGAGCAGCACGCGGTGACCTTTGCCGGGGGTCTGGCCGTGGAGGGCCTAAGACCCGTGGTGGCGATCTATTCCACCTTCCTCCAGCGCGCCTACGATCAGATCATTCACGATATCTGTATCCAGAACCTGCCCGTTGTCTTTTGTCTGGACCGCGCCGGCATTGTCGGAGCCGACGGGGCAACCCATACGGGTGCCTTTGACATCGCCTATCTCAGATGCATCCCGAACATGACGATTATGGCCCCAAAGGACGAGGCTGAACTCCGGCACATGCTGTTCACCGCCCTGCAGCTGAAGGGACCTGCAGCCATCCGTTATCCACGCGGAAACGGGTATGGGGTCGATTGCCCGCCTCCCAAAGCCTTGCCCATTGGCCAGGGGGAAGTGCTCACCGAGGGAGAGGACGGACTGGTCGTTTCCGTCGGTTCCAGAACCAGGGATGCACTGGCCGCAGTGGATCACGTCCGTCGGGAGGACGGCAGGCATTTCACCCTGATCAATCTGCGTTTTATCAAGCCACTCGATGAAAAGCTCGTCCTCAAGCATCTGAAACCGGCCAAACCCCTGCTTGTCATCGAGGAAGCTTGCCGGAAAGGAGGTATCGGCGAGCAGATCGGATGTCTCGTGATGCAGCATGGATGGCAGGGAGCATTCGTGCACATGGGAATCCCCGATGAGTTTCCCGAGCATGGCAGTCCGGCAGAAATCCTGCGCGATCTGCATCTCGATGAGCCGGCGATTATCTCCGAGCTCAGAAAAACGGGTGGAAAGTGATTGCCTTGCTTCATGTGGTATTGGCCGGTGATCCCCGGCAGGGGCGGCTCATCGGATGAAGCGTGTCACTGCCTGATTCTGCCCCAACAGGATGGGTGCTTGCCTGCCTGCTTCCTGACTCCTTGAGGATGGCTGGATCCGGACATGAGCTTCCACTGGATTACCAGATAAGTGAGAGCACTTAAGAAACAACGCCTCGACCGGCTCCTGGCGGAACGCGGGCTGGCTGAATCGGGTGAGAAGGCCAAACGCCTGATCATGGCGGGACTGGTCTATGTCAATGGCCAGAAGTCGGACAAGCCGGGAAGCCGAGTGGCCCAGGACGCCCAGATCGAGGTGCGTTCTACCCTGCGGTATGTTTCACGAGGTGGCCTGAAACTGGAGGCAGCACTGGATCATTTTGGCCTGGATCCATCGGGAGCAGTCTGCCTGGATATCGGGGCCTCAACAGGCGGCTTCAGCGACTGCCTCCTGCAACGGGGGGCGGTAAAGGTGTACGCGGTGGATGTTGGCCATGGGCAGTTGCATTACCGACTGCACCAGGATGAACGGGTCATCAATCTCGAGAAAACGCATGTCCGCGACTTGTCCCACAACCAGGTACCGGAGCCGGTGGATATCCTGACCATGGATGTCTCTTTTATTTCCCTGACCACCGCTCTGCCACTGGCATGGCCATTTCTTAAAGAAGGTGGATGGGCTGTAGCCCTCATCAAACCCCAGTTCGAGGCCGGCCCGATGAACATCACCAAGGGAGTGGTTCGCGACGCCAGAATTCACCAGATTTGCGTGCAAAAGGTCATGACATGCGCCAGGGAGCTTGAAGGCTGCCAAATCATGGGAGTGATTGAATCCCCCATCCACGGACCCAAGGGCAACATCGAGTTTCTGCTTGCCCTTCAAAAAACCTGACCGGGGGGGAAACACATGATTATTACCACCACACCGGATATTGAAGGAAAGCGTATCAGGGAATATCTCGGCATTGTCACGAGCGAGGCCATCATGGGAACCAACATGTTCCGGGATCTTTTTGCCAAGGTCAGGGACATTGTTGGCGGCCGCTCGGGGGCCTGCGAAAAAAAGCTGAAATGAACCCCGCAAATCGCCCTGCATGAAATCGAGGCCGCGGCCACTGAGCTGGGGGCCAATGCCATTGTCGCCGTTGACATCGATTACGAGGTCCTTGGGGCGGAAAACGGCATGCTGATGGTCAGTATCAGTGGCACAGCGGTAACCGTCGATTAGGTTTCACAAGGTCATTGAAATGAAACCCCAATCTGATACTTCCAACACTTATGACTCTAAGCCGACCTGAACATCGCGGAAGGCGGTCAGCGCCGCTTCGAGCTGCTCCACGATCTCCACAGCCAGTTCGTCCGGCTCGGGCAGATTCTCCAGATCGGTCAGGCTTTTATCCTTCAGCCAGAAGATATCGAGGCTCGTCTTGTCGCGTGCGGCAATCTCCTCATAGCTGAACCTGCGCCAGCGACCCTCGGGGTTCTCCTCGCTCCAGGTTTCGCTGCGTTCATGCCGGTTCACCGGATTGTAGCAGGCGATGAAATCCTGCAGGTCCTCGAAGCGCAGCGGCTTCTTCTTCAGCGTGTGGTGGATGTTGGTGCGGTAGTCGTAAATCCACACCTCGTTGGTCGCGATATCCTTGCCGCCGGGGCGGTTGTCGAAAAAGATCACATTGGCCTTGACGCCCTGGGCATAGAAGATGCCTGTGGGCAGGCGCAGAATCGTGTGCAGATCGGTGGTGGCCATCAGCTTTTTGCGCACCACCTCGCCGGCTCCCCCCTCAAACAGCACGTTGTCGGGCACCACCACGGCCGCCTTGCCGCTGGTTTTCAGCATCGTGCGGATATGTTGCACAAAATTGAGTTGCTTGTTCGAGGTCGAGGTCCAGAAATCCTGCCGGTTGTAGGTGAAGTCTTCTTTCTCCAGCTCCCCTTGGGCATTGGTTGCGGTCATGCTGCTTTTTCTACCGAACGGCGGATTGGTGAGCACATAGTCGAAGCGCTGGCCCGCATCGGCAATCAGGGCATCATTGGGGGAGATCGTCGGTTCGCCGTCGATCTCGCCGATGTTGTGCAGAAACATGTTCATCAGGCACATGCGCCGCGTATTGGCGACGATCTCGTTGCCGAAAAAGCTTTTGTGCTTGAGGAATTCCTTCTCCTCGCGGTTCAAATTGTAGTTGCTCACCAACCAGTCGTAGGCGGCGAGGAAGAAACCACCGGTGCCGCAGGCCGGATCGGCTATCGTCTTCATCGGCTCCGGGCGCATGCAGGCGACCATCGCCTTGATCAAGGCACGCGGCGTGAAATACTGCCCGGCGCCACTCTTGGTGTCCTGGGCGTGCTTCTCCAGCAGTCCTTCGTAGATTTCGCCCTTCACATCGGCATCGAGCAGCGTCCATTTCTCCTGATCGATCATGTCGATGACGCGATAGAGCATGGCCGGGTCCTGAATCTTGTTCTGCGACTTGGTGAAGATCTGGCCCAGCATGCCTGGCTTGTGGGCCAACTCGCGCAGCAGTGCGATGTAATGGCCTTCCAGCTCCGCCCCGCGCTTCGCCTTCAGGCTCTGCCAGTTGTACGCCTCGGGGATGCCGACATCGCGGTTGTACGGCGGACGCGAGTATTCATCCGCCATCTTCAGGAAGATCAGATAGGTCAGCTGCTCCAGATAATCGCCGTAGCTCACACCGGCATCGCGCAGCACATGGCAGAAGCTCCATACCCTGGAAACAATCGTTGCTGCGTTCATACATCAATATCCGAAGTTGCCTGCACTACAGCGCTTTTGGGCCTCTTGCATGTCGAACGCAGACCGTCGATATGTTCGTAGAGGTCCGCTTTAATGGCATGCCACATTGGGTCGAGAATAAAATCAATTCCTTCCCTTCGGGCCAACTTTGCAGCCGGAACAAAATCGCTGTCGCCTGCGATCAGGACGATTCGCTGCACCTGCTTCTTGAATGCCAGGGAAGCGATATCCAGTCCAACGCGCATATCAACAGCCTTTTGCCGCGCCTCGTAGACGACATCATCCTCCTGCAATTCATCCAACGTTATCTTTCCTGAAAGCAGCGCTTTGGTTCTTTCCGGTTTGATCACCCAATGGGCATTGGCCTCATCGATATAACCCAGCCGCACGGCAACCTTTCGCAACTTCCGCAGTTCATTCAGCAACTCGTCTCTGAACAGAGCAACTTCGGACTTGGAGAAGTCCACGGGGTTTCCGGACAAAGGGTGATGCGCTTTTTTTCGCATCGGCGGACAGTCGTAGAAGAAGATGCGATACAGCTTCGAATCTGGCTGCTTGCTTTTGCTGTTTCGGTATAGATGAGCGCAACACATCTTGTGCATATCCGCCGCAGTCACTTGCGCATTCTTTTTGCCGTAAATCGAGCGGTATCGGCGAAGGAAGAAACTGCCGTCAACCAGAATGGCCGTGTACATATCGCCCTCCCCAAAAACAAGAAACCCCTGGGCTCGGCATGATTTCGATGGATGGAATCATGCGTACTGCCAGGGGCCTGATACGCGAATTATAAGTAAACTTACAACCAAATGCCAATAATTCTTGCATGCTGCTTCTCATGCAGCCTCACGCTCAGCCCTGATGCGGGCCAGCAATTCGCTGGCAGGCTCATCCGATGGGTCTTGTGGCACGAGCTTGCCCGTAAAGGCCTGCTTGAGGATGGACTGGCGCAAGGCCTCGGCCTTCTTCAACCCCTCGTCAACGGCCTGCTCCATCTGCTCCACCGCCGAAAACCGCGATTCGATTTCCTGAACGATTTGCTGTTGCTCTTCAATCGGGACAATCTGAATTGGCAATCCAGATAAAACTGTCATGTTAACAGAGGCTAGATTGACAGTCTGTTTAGCATTTTTAAAAAAATATCTTTTCGCTGTCTGAGCCTGTGAAATCAGAGCGACAAACTTTGGTTCAAAAAATCCACCGACAAGCCTTGCTCTAAATACATGATTTTGGTGAATACAATTCGACACTTCATTTTTCCACAAAGTCCCTCGTCCGAGCTTATCTTTGTCACCACCTTCAATATAAAGAATATCGCCGTACTCCAAGCGGTACTTATTCAAATCTTCAGGAAGAACATCTATAAGCTTTAGCTCTCTTAAGTCTAGATAACCATCTTGGACATTGGCCACGCGCAGGTAGGGCAGGCTAATTGTTTCCTTCCCAGACAAATTACGTCCTTTGGTAACGCCTCCAACTATATCTGAACATTCACCTAATTTACCCCATCCCCAACCATCGGGCAGTTCGGGAAGGTCAGCCAATTCCTCGGCGGTGAGGGGCGGGAGTTCTTTGGGCTTGCGGGGCTTGGTTGGTTTTTTGCCCGGCTTGCCGACGGTTTCCCATTCGGCCACGGCCCGCTGCCATTCGGCAAGCCGCTCTTGGTAGCGAGCCTCGCGCTCGGCCCTGATTCGAGCCAGAAGCTTGTCGGCGCTTTCCAGTTCATCGGCATGCTCTTTTCTCCAGCTTTCGGTGAGCCAGCCCTCGAAGGCGGCTTTCAGCACCGCCTGGCGATAGACCTTCAGCTTCTCCCGCGCCTGTTTCAGCGCGGCCACCCCCGCATCCAGCTCCGACAACAGCTCCTCGATCTTCGCCACAATCCGCTTTTGTTCGTTGAGGGGAGGAAGAGATAATGGAAAAGCTTTCAAAACACCCTGAGAGATGTTTGGTTGAGCTCCGCCTTTCCCGGAATCAATCAGCTTCTTTTTAACTGAGAGAAGAAAGTAATAAAGGAACTCATTGAACAGCGTGTTTTCGATTGGTTGAGCTACTGCACAGGCCTGATTCGTTGACGTATCAATTGCAAAAATGGACGTTCTTCCAATAGTTGCGCCGTACATAGCTATGGCTACAGAACCGGTGGGAAATAGTTTGGCAGATGACTTATTCAATCCTTCAACGCTAATCGTCTCCTCGACTGACCAGATATATTTCGGACCAAGTTCGCCTGTTTTCAACCACGGAATACTTCCACCAAAATAACTCGATTTGCTTCTTGATGGGGTTCCTCCCGAGCCCCACACGGCGACTTCTCCTAAGTTTGTTTCTGCCCACCCTTCCGGCAAATCACTCATGCCACCAGCGCCTCGTTCATCTCATCCAGCAGCGCGTACATGCGGGCCAGCCCGCCTTTGGCATCGAACGGGGCGTATTCGAGATACTCAGCCATCAAAGTACTGTCGCACCTGATTGCGTCCCAGAAGTTTGCTGAACTTACGGTAATTGCCCGCTTCGCGTTGCCATCGTCCGGCCACAATCGCCGGATGGATGTGCAGCTTGCGGGCGAGATTGCAAACGTCGGCGGCAGACACAAGATCCACCTTATGCCATTCATCCGAGGGGATCAGCGCCTCGGACGCCAGATGATCCGCTTCGTTTTCAATTGTATCCGTATTACCGGAAGCATCGAGGTCATCCATAAACACCTCGCATTGTTCCAGGTGCAATGCCACATGAGCCAGTTCGTGCATCAGGGTGAACCAGAAATTGTCCACACGGTCATGGCGTAGCGTCAACGCTACAATCGGATGTCCTTGAGCATCGCGCATGGCGGCGCCGTCCAAATAGGTTTTGGGCAGGTGCGGCTCTACAATCAGGTGAATGCCATGATGATTCAGAAACTCCCTGGCGCGCAACGGGCCGCTTTCCGCCCATGATTCACCCGCCAAACGACGCATAAAATCAATATCCACCGACCTGGGCACAAACGGATGTCGTAATGGCAATGTCGCCGCTTTTTGCTGCACGCGGGTTTGCCATGCCCACAGGGCCAGTTCATTCACCTTTTTGGGGCTGCTGCGCTGATGAGCTGTCGAACGCAGCAGCGCGGGCGGAGTCGGCGTGATTCCCGGCACCTGACGAGTAAATCGATCCACCCATTCTTCCGCATATTCCTTCAATTCCTGGAACGTGCCCTGAAAGCCATCGAAATAGCCCCGATCAAGCATGGCCTTGAGCACGGATGGATCCCAGGCCGTTGCGGAGGGAAGCTCACCTTCAGCTTCATGCAGCAGCACCTCAGCTGGAATGCCCAGTACCCGGTTCAGTTTGCGCATCATGTTGATGCTTAGCTGGCGTTTGCCATTCAGCACCTCGGAGACGCGGGATGCGGAGCCGAAATACGGCACCATATCCTTTTGCGTCAGTCCCTGTTGCTCCATCCGAAAGCGAATGGCCTCGATGGGTCCCGGCAAGTCCACGGGAAAATGCTCTTCCTCATAGCGCTCGATCAGCACGGAAAGCACATCGAGCTCATCCGCTGCGGGGCTGCCCTCGGGTGGATTGCGATCCATCAGCTCAAGCAAGGCAGCAATGGCCTGCTGATGCTCGGATTCATTTTTAATCACCTTCAAATGCATCGCCCACCTCCTTTAAAACGTCTTCTTGCTGTATTCCGCATGGGTTCCCACCCACTCGATAACAACAATTCCGACCTGGTAGCTCACCCTGACAACCAATCGGTAGTGATGCCCCTTGATGTTGAATATCACCCGGTTGCCAGCCAGAAAATCCGCGCTGCGATACCTGTTTTTAATGTCCTGCGTTGTTTTCCATTGGCTGTTCTTGGCTTCGTGAAACCAGGCATCCAGCGCCTTCTTGGCATTGGCGTGCGCCCTGCCGAATTCCACCAGCTTGTCACGACCAATCACCCTCACCGCCCTGTTTCCTCTCGGTAGGACGAGGGCAATTATATTACCATTATGGTAACTGTCAACACATTACCATTATTGGAAAGCGGCATTTGCAAGGCCAGTCTTGGAAGGCGTAAAGTTCGGGCAGGCGAGCATGCGCGGGGCAAACCGAAGGTCGTCAAGCCGACGGCAGCACCCTCTGAGATGTGGGATCCTGCGGCCCGGGGCTCGCCTGATTTCCGTTCTCACGCCGCCAGTTCCTCGTTCATCTCATCCAGCAGTGCCTCCATGTCATCGCCAAAGAGCTGATACATGCGGGCGAGTCCGCCTTTGGCATCGAACGGGGCGTATTCGAGGTCATCGCGCCCGATGTGGAAGGATGCGGCCACGTGGTCGCGAATCATGCGCAGGAAGGCCATCTGCGCCTCGCTGAACTTCGGCGCGTTGCCCTTATGCCGGCGCATAACCCAGCGCTTGAAATTCTCCTTTACACGCGCATCGAAGGGGATCAGCTCCGTATCCATGCCGCAGACATGGCGGATCAGCGACACCAATGCAACCAGCTCCTGCTTCGGGGCATGGCCCTTGACCTTGCCCAGCCGTTCATAGGCATGCCAGACGTTCATCGGCATCAGGCTGGGGCGGTCGCGCTTCAGTATCTCCAGCACCTCGCGCACCATGGCAAAGGTCAGCTCGCGCAGCCGCTGCGGCTGGTTGTAGAAGATGGAGAGCGCGGTGATTTCGTCTCTGTGCGCGGCGATGTATTCGGCGAAATCCTTGATCAGCGCCTCGGCCTGCGCCTCGTCCTGTTCGGCCCAGTCGGCGAAGGTGACCTCATCCAGATTCACCGTGTCGATGATCTGCTCATGACTGCGGCGGATGCCTTCAATCAACGTGTTTAGCTCGCCGTTGAACATGCGCGTGGCTTCCTTCACCAGCTCCGCCTGCACCTCGTGGAAATCGCGGCCGGAGGCATGCAACTTTTCCTCGATCAGGTCGGGATTCACCGACTCCAGCAGGCCGCGCACGATGGCATCCAGCGGCACGCCGTTCGCTTTTTCCATGATCTGCCGCTGTTCGTCATCGTTAAGCGAGCGCGACAGCCGCGTCAGGCGGTTGGCCAGCGACAGCACGGTGTCCTCATCATGTGCGCCGAGCATGACGCCGTAGAGCAGGTCCTTCAGCGGCACGGAGGGCTTGCGCTCCAGCGGCCGCGAGTCGGTCTTCAGCGATTTGGTCACGCCGATGGCATCGATGATCACGTAATGGGTCTTGGCCTCGGCGGAGGGGCTGACCTTTTTCAGATCGTCCTTGCCGATGACGCGCGTGCCGCGCCCCTTCATCTGCTCGAAATAGCCTCGCGATTTGACATCGCGCATGAACAGCAGGCACTCCAGCGGCTTGACGTCGGTGCCGGTGGCGATCATGTCCACGGTGACGGCGACTCTAGGATTGAAGTCGTTGCGGAAGCTGGCCAGCACCGATTTCGGATCGTCCTCGGCCTGATACGTGATCTTCTTGCAGAATTCGTTGCCTTCGCCAAATTCCTCGCGTACGGCACGTACGATGTCGTCGGCGTGGCTGTCGATCTTGGCGAAGATCAGCGTTTTCGGCACCTCGGTGCGGCCGGGGAAGATATCGGGCCACTTGTCGCGGAATGTGCGGATGATCTTACGAATCTGGCTGGGGTTGACGACATCCTTGTCGAGCTGCCGGGCCGAGTATTCAATATCCTCGTCGAGCTGCGTCCAGCGCTGTTCGCGCGTGAGCCGGTCGCGCAGATCGACGAACTCCTTGGCCTTGATCTCGCCGCCCCGCTGGCTGATCTCGGTTTCGATCAGATAAACATCGTGGCCGACATTGACGCCGTCGGCCACAGCATCCTCATGCCCGTACTCGCTGACCACATTTTCATTGAAGAAACCGAAGGTGCGCTTGTCCGGCGTGGCGGTTAGGCCGATAAGAAAAGCATCGAAATAGTCGAGCACCTGCTTCCACAGGTTGTAGATCGAACGGTGACATTCATCGATGACGATGAAATCGAAGAACTCCGGCGGGATCTCTGCGTTGTAGACCACCGGCAGGGGCTTTTTGGCCTTGATGAGATGCTCGGCGGGATTCTCCTCTTCGGCCGCCTCGGCTAACTCCTCGCCCTTGAGAATCGAATAAAGCCGCTGGATGGTGCTGATACAAACCTGGGCATCGCTTGCCACATGCTGCGAGGTCAGCCGCTGGACGCTGTAAAGCTCAGTGAACTTGCGATTGTCGTCGTTGGGCAGGTAGGCCATGAATTCCTGTTCGGCCTGCTCGCCGAGGTTCCTGGTATCCACCAGAAACAGGATGCGCTTGGCATCGGCAAACTTGAGCAGGCGATAAATGGACGTGATGGCCGTGTAGGTCTTGCCGGAGCCGGTGGCCATCTGTACCAATGCACGCGGATGTGCCCTGCGGAACGAGGATTCAAGGTTGGTGATCGCCCTGATCTGGCAACCGCGCAAGCCCGCCGTCGGCAAGGTGGGCATGGATTGCAGGCGGTCTCGCAGGGTGGCCGGCCGATTCAGCCAGGCTTGCAGGGTCTCTGGGCGATGGAAGGAAAATACCGGGCGGGAGCGCGGCCTGGGATCGCGCATATCGTGGAAATAAGTGACCAAGCTGTTCGATTCGTAGATGAACGGCAGCGGCTCGCTGTTGTTAACCCATTTGAGCTTGGCCCCGGCATAATCCGATGCCTGATCCTCGGCGGCCAGCAGGCGATGGCCCTCCTCGGCGCGTTTGGCCTCGATCACGCCTACCGCCTGGCGACCCACGAACAGCACATAATCGGCTGGACCGACATCGGTGGGATATTCGCGCACGGCCACGCCCAGACCTGCATTGGGGTTGAAGTTCGCCTTGTCCTGAACCAACCAGCCGGCCACCAGCAACTGGCGATCAATCTGATCGCGCGCCCGCTGTTCCGGATTCTGATTTAGATAATCGGCCAATCATTTCCTCCCAATTTAGGCCCTTTATGAATCCCATTTAACGATGCGCCACTTTGATCACAGGTACAAGTCAAAAAGGCCTTTTGAAACTTAGAGAAATTCTTAGCTAACTTTGATTCACCTCAAGGATAGGGATGGTCTTCATGGGCTCGATGGGGGAATCAGCCAGTCGCTTCTGCACCGCGATCTCATCGCAATTGCTGAATTTGGAGCAGTGCACGCAGACCGTCCAGATCTTGTGCGGCAGACTCTCTTTGGGCACACGAGCGTAGCCCAAACGTTCAAAGAACTCCGGGGTGTATGTCAGGGCAAACACGCAGGCCACACCCAGACCTGCCGCCCATTTTTCACAGGCCTCGACCAGCATGCCGCCCAACCCCATGCCCTGATGTCCCCTGCTTACGACCAGAGACCTGATTTCAGCCAGATTGGATCCATAGATGTGCATGGCCGCCACACCCAGGAGACGGCCATCGTAAAGGGCAACGACAAATTCCTGCAGATGCTGGTAAATGTCATCCTCGGAACGGGGCAGAATGATCCCCTGATCCGCGAAAGGCCGGAGCAGCTCGTAAATGGCCCCGACATCCTCGACCTCTGCATTGCGGATACGAATACGATGGGGCATTCAGCCGGCCTTTCTTCCCATCTCCCCACGCTGCAGCATCTGGGCCGCATGTTCCATGCTCTTGGAAGTGGCACCACCCAGCATGCGGGCGAGTTCCTCCAGTCTTTCAGACAGTTCAAGCTGCTCAAAGGTGGTGACGGTCCTTCCCTGATGCTCCCGTTTGCGAATGCGGATCTGCCAGTCCGCGCAGGCCGCCACCTGCGGCAGGTGCGAGATGACCAGCACCTGTCTTTCCCTGCCCATGGAGGCCAGCAATTCTCCGACACGCCAGGCCGTCTCTCCCCCGATACCTGCATCCACCTCATCAAATATCGCCATGTCCGGTACTGATTTCAGTGCGCCGCTGCCTTTGAGTGCCAGCACGAGTCTTGACAACTCACCGCCAGAGGCGATGGATGAGAGTGGGCGGAAAGGTTCGCCAGTATTGGATGAGGCCATGAATTCCACCTCATCCCAGCCGCTGGCACTCCACCGCAAAGGATGGTCGGCCATGGGCTCCACCCTGATCCTGACCTCCATCCCCTCCAGGGCCAGCTGATCCATGAATGTTCGCAAGGTACGACAGAGTTCGGCCGCCGCCTGTTTTCTGGCCTCGGTCAACTCCGATGCCGCCTCCTGATAGAGACGGCTTGCAGCCTCCAGTTGTTTCTCCCGGGCATCCACATCCCAGCCAACGGTCTCGAGAAGGGATATCCTGCTTTCCATTTCATCCAGAAGATGAATGAGCCCTGCCTCATCCGTATCGTGGCGACGCATGGCATCATGCAGGTTCATCAGTCTGTCCTCCGCCTGTCTGAGCGCCACGGGATCGAAGGCCTCTTCCCATACTGCCCGAAGATGGGGCTCCAGCTCCGAGAGCAAGGCGTCCATCTGTTCCAGAAGATCAAGGTCTTCTTCAAGTTCGGGGCGGAATGCAGCCGCCTGTCTCAAAGCCTGTTCGCACTGAGCCAGCAGGCTGCGAACATTGATATCCCCGTCCTCGAGGGCCATCAGGGATTTGCCTGCAGCCTCATGGATCTGGGCAAAATGGCGACCAGACTCAACCTGGTTTCGCAGCTGCTCCTCTATCCCGGGCTCCAGCTCCAGGGCCTTCAGCCGTTGCAACTCATCCCTCATCCATAATTCCTGGCGCTTGCCCTCCTCGCCCTTGGCCAGGAGATCCGCGAGCATCTGCTTTTCGTGCTGCCAGGACTTGAAGGCGGTTTGAACCGCGCTCAGCTTCTCTGCGGGAAGGCGCTCGTCCAGCAGCCCGCACTGAAACCCGCTCTGTAACAAAGCCTGGTGCTCATGCTGACCGTGCTGATCCAGCAGTCTGGAGCCTAGCTGCTGCAAAACCTTCAGGGGCATGGCCCTGCCGTTGACATAGGCTCGGGAGCGCCCGTCAGCGGTAATCAGTCTCCTGAGGATCAGTTGCTCATCCGCTTCGATTCCATGCGTTTCAAGCAGTGACCAGACCGGCTTGCTGACATCCTCGATGACGGCCGTGATCTCCGAGTATTCAGCGCCGTGACGCACCCATTCACGCTCGGCCCTGGCCCCAAACACTGCGCCCAGGGCATCGACAAGGATGGACTTGCCCGCACCCGTTTCGCCGGTGAGCACAGTCATGCCCGGTTGGAACGCCAGCCTTGCCTCCTCGATCAGGGCAAACTGGCAAACATGCAACTCGGTCAGCATGCTGTTGCTACTCTGGACCTCCCCAGTGGAGTTTTGAACGCAGGACCTGGTAATAATTTCGCCCTGGCAGATAGACAAGCGAGACGTAGCCGGCCTTCTCGACCCTGATCCGGTCTCCCTGCTCAAGGATGGAGTGTTCCTGGCCATCCAGATTCAGGGCGACAGGGGCCGGACTTTCCGTGACCTTGAGCTCAACAACATCTTCGGCCGGCACCACGATGGGACGGTTGGACAGGATGTGGGGACAGATGGGCACCACACTGATCGCCGGTAATCTGGGATGTACGATCGGCCCGCCTGCCGAAAGGGCATAGGCCGTGGATCCGGCGGGTGTGGCCAGTACCAGACCATCACCGCGAAGGCGGAAGACGAACTGCTTTTGAACCCACATTTCAAATTCGATCATGCGCGGATGTTCGTTTCGCTGCAGCACCACGTCATTGATGGCACAGCCCGTCGTAAAGCGCTGCCGGTCACGCCACGCCTCAACCTGAAGGCCAAATCTGCGTTCAATCTTGCTTTTCCCTTCCAGAACGTGCTCGACCGCATCGAACATTCCGCCCACCGGCGTTTCCGTAAGAAACCCCAGCCGGCCAAGATTAATGCCCATGATCGGGGTGGAAGAGCCGATAAACCGGCGGGCCACGTGCAGCAGGGTTCCATCCCCACCCAGAACGATCATCAGCTCGACCGACTGAGGCATCTTTTCCAGAGGCAGGCGTGGCAGGTCTTCCTGATCCATCAGGCACGGCTCAGCGATCCATACCTTCTGGTCATGCTTGATCAGCCAGTGGTAAAGCTCCATGGCCAGTTTCCTGGCTCGCGGCTCGCCCGGCTTGATGCCAATGCCCACCTTCATGACTTGCCTCCTTTCCAGCCGGGAGGTTGCAGGTGACACTGAAAACACTGATCGGCTCGCGTATGTCCTTTCGGCTGCGGTCTGACACCATCAGCGCCATGACAGGACATGCATTCTGTCCGCGAGGCGACATTCCGGTGCACGGTGTCATCCGGAGTCGCAGCGGTACGTCTCTCCTTCGAGCCAAGGCTCAGGATGATGATCACAATCACCACGAACATCAGGGCAATGGCATCCCGCTTTCCGAACCGCCAGGGTCTTTTTGTTACAGTCTCCGGCATACTTGAACTCCATGCATCTTCAGGGTCCCTAGTGGTAGGCCAAAACGCAGGCGGATGCAAGTGTAAAAGTGATCATGCTAAAATCCCTATTTGCGACGGGTACTTGATAATCCAAAAGCGAGGTATAGTTTGGCCCGCCAAATAAACATCAGGAGTTTATCATGATGAAAATCTTTCAGGATCACCGCTGGACTATCGGCGCTGGTTTTATTCTTACCCTTATACTGGTTGCCATCGGCATCAAGATAACCATCGCTTCCGGTGGCAGCTATGATGGTGTGGATCCTTACGGGCTCGCCCGCTGGGGACATTTCCTGGCCGGAATCACATGGATCGGCCTGCTGTACTACTTCAATTTCGTGCAGGTTCCCTCCCTTGGCGGCGTTTCCGCTGAAACCAAGGCCGATCTGTTCAAGGAAAACAGTATTGTCCGCCGCGCACTCTGGTGGTTCCGCTGGGGGGCAATGTTCACGCTGATCTTCGGCCTGCTGCTTTTCATGAACCTCGGTTCTGCCGCCGGCTGGGATATCCGTATCGGTGCTCTTCTTGGTATCATCATGTGGTTCAATGTCTGGTTCATCATCTGGCCGGCCCAGAAGAAGGTCATCGGGATCGAGGAAGCAACCGCCGAGGAAAAGGCTGCCGCCGGCAAGAAAGCCCTGATTGCCAGCCGTACCAATACCCTGCTTTCCATTCCGATGCTGTTTTTCATGGCCTCAAGCGCCCATTTCCCGGTGTTCAACTGGTAAAACCAGAACCTCGGCTTAAGAGCGGCCTTCTGGCCGCTCTTTCTGTTTGGCCTCCCTTTTCATCGAGGCCTGCAATGCTTACCGTTTCGTCATGAGGTTACCCAAGGCCATACTGCTGGACCGGGATGGCGTCATCAATTTTGATTCCCCCGATTACATCCTGACGCCGGAGCAATGGCGACCGATTCCGGGAAGCCTGGAGGCCATTGCCCGCCTGAACAGATCGGGCATTCCCGTGGCCATTGTAAGCAACCAGTCCGCGCTCGGTCGCGGCATGATGGACCGGCAGACATTCGATGCCATTCACGCAAGGATGATAGCGGCCATTGAAGAGCAGGGTGGCCGCATTGCCCATGTGGCCTACTGCCCCCATGCTCCGGAGGATAACTGCGATTGCCGTAAACCCAGGCCGGGCCTCATCCTTGACACCCTCACAAGGCTGGGGCTGTCAGATCAGCCCTCATCGGTTCTGCTGGTGGGGGATTCCGTCCGGGACGTTGAAGCAGCGGTAGCTGCCCGGGTCAGGCCGATCCTGGTCAGAACCGGTTATGGGGATGCCGAAGAAATCTACAGGCAGGCCAGAAGACTTGACCAGGATTTACAGATCTACCCGGATCTTCGGACCGTTGTCGACACACTGCTGGGGGAAACATGATTCTTCTTCGTTCCCTGACCTTTAACACCTTCTTCTTCCTGACCACACCTGTTTTTTCTATCCTCGTCATGCTGTTCAGGCCATTTGGCTTTCACGCGGCCTGGTTCTGGGGAAGGATGTGGTCCCGACTTGTTCTTCTCCTGGCCCGCATGATCTGCGGCATCCGCATTGAGGTGGAGGGCAGGGAACACCTGCCGTCCGAACCTTGCGTGGTAATGGCCAAACATCAGTCAGCACTGGAAACCATCGCCATGCCCAGCCTGATTCCCCCCTTTGTGTGGGTCCTTAAACGCGAGCTGTTTTACATTCCCATCTTTGGCTGGGCGCTCTGGATGCTGGACGCCATCGCCATCCGACGCAGCAAACCCAGGGTGGCGCTGAAGCAGATCCTCAACCAGGGGCAGGAATTTCTCCGGAGAGGACGCTGGGTTGTCATCTTTCCGGAAGGCCACAGACAGAAACCGGGGGTGACGGGCAATTATCAGGCCAGCGGCATCATGCTCGCCCGTCTCGCCGGGGTTGGCATCCTCCCCATGGCGCACAATGCCGGCCGTTGCTGGCCCAAATACGGTTTTATCAAGAAACCCGGTGTTGTCAGGGTCCGCTTTCTGCCCTTTATCCCGTATAAGGATGTGACAAACAGCGATCGAAATGCGATATTAGAGAAAGTGAAAGAACAAATTGAATCGGCCACCCGGGAACTTGGCGGCTGACCTTGTGAAGGATTATTCAGCATTTTCAGTACTTCTGTCTCCATAATGCAATGCTTGCCGCGCAAAAAGGCCGGAGAAAGGCGGAAAGATGCGCTTTGATGAACTGAACCTCCCCGATGAACTCCATCGTGCCATCAGGGATCTCGGGTTTACCCGGCTGACGGCGGTTCAGGAGGCTGCTCTACCTGTCGCCCTGTCAGGCAGGGATGTGGCCGGTCAGGGCCGGACCGGAACAGGCAAGACGGCCGCCTTTCTTATCACCGTCATCACGCATCTTCTGAGCCATGAGCCAAAAAAAGGGCGTAAAAGCCACCACCCACGCGCATTGATCATCGCACCAACCCGTGAACTGGCCTTGCAGATTTCAGGGGATGCAAAGATCCTCCTGCGCTATACGAACCTGAAGTTGCACACCGTCTATGGAGGCGTGGATTACGAGAAACAACGCAAGGCCTTTGAGCAGGGTGTGGACATCCTGATAGGTACGCCGGGCCGGCTTATCGATTATTTCAGGAAACGTTGCTACAGCCTCCGGCTGTGTGAAATGCTGGTTGTGGACGAGGCGGATCGCATGTTCGACCTCGGCTTTATCAAGGATCTGCGTTTTCTGATGCGCAGACTGCCGAAATACGATGAGCGCCAGACGATGCTCTTTTCGGCCACCCTGTCTTACCGCGTCCTTGAGCTGGCCTATGAACACATGAATGATGCCGTACAGATAAGGGCCGAGGAGGGTGGTATCACCGCGGAGGGTGTGGAGGAGTCGCTCTATCACGTGGCAATGGAAGAGAAGTTTCCCCTGCTTGTCAGCCTGCTCAGACAAAACGAGGTCAAACGGGGCATGATCTTTGTCAACGAGAAGCGCACCGGTGAAAAGCTCGCGGCCAACCTGGCCCGCTACGGGTTTTCGGTCGGCATCCTCTCCGGTGACATTCGGCAGAAAAAGCGCATGCGCATTCTGAAAGACTTTATCGAAGGCAAACTCCACCTTCTGGTGGCCACCGACGTGGCCAGCCGCGGCCTGCACATCGACGATGTTAGCCATGTGTTCAATTATGATCTGCCTCAGGATGCCCAGGATTATGTCCACCGGATCGGCCGCACGGCCCGGGCCGGAAGCAAGGGAGTCGCCATTTCCTTTGCATGTGAACGCTTTTGTTACGGACTGCCCGATATTGAAACTTACATCGGCCATTCCATCCCGGTTCCCGACTGGGATCGCTCGATCCTGGAGATCGGCAAGCCGACGCATCCGGAGGCCACCGCTGAAGGGCTTCGCAGGGAGGATCGGCAACAGACCCGATCAGCGGAAAGAAAGGGCCGGCCGGGAAAAAGGCGCCCAAGACGTTAGGAAATCAGCCAGGCATCATTCTTGCCTTGATGCTTGGGATGGGTAGCGTTTGCTTCCCTTCAATCAAGCAAGCTACGGAGAACCCCCATGCAGGCCATCGCACGCGCACTGATCAGCGTATCGAACAAGAGCGGCATTGTTGATTTTGCCAGGGCACTGGCAAACAGGAATGTTGAAATTCTATCCACGGGGGGTACGGCAACGCTGTTGCGCGAGGCTGACATCCCGGTGCGGGATGTCTCCGACTATACCGGCTTTCCGGAAATGATGGACGGCCGCATCAAGACGCTGCATCCCAAGGTGCACGGCGGCATCCTCGCCCGCCGCGATGTGGACGGCGAGGCGATGGCGGCGCATGGCATCGAACCGATTGATCTGGTCTGCGTGAACCTGTATCCGTTCCGCGAAACGGTGGCGAAAGAGGGTTGTTCGGTGGAAGATGCCGTTGAAAACATCGATATCGGCGGCCCGTGCATGATCCGTGCCGCAGCAAAGAACCATCGTTTCGTTACCGTCGTCGTGGATCCCCATGATTATCCTGAAGTCCTGAAATCCATCGAGTCGGGCTCACTGGATGAGGCCAGGCGCAGGGCCCTGGCGGTCAAGGCCTTTGCCCATACGGCCAGCTATGACGGGGCCATCGCCAACCATTTCTCGGCGCTCAATGCCGATGGCACGAAACGCGCCTTCCCGGATATCTTCACCCGTCAGTTCATCAAGACCGCCAACGAATTACGCTATGGTGAAAATCCGCACCAGCAGGCTGCCTTCTATGCCGACCCCGAGGATGTCGGCGTATCGCTGGCGGACTGTGAGATTCTGCAGGGAAAAGCGTTATCCTATAACAACATTGCGGATGCCGATGCAGCCTTTGCCTGCGTAAGGGACTTTCCGGAAAACGCGGCGGTCATCGTCAAGCATGCCAACCCCTGCGGCGTGGCCACCGGCTCCGATCAGGCGGACGCCTATGCGCGCGCCCGCGCAGCTGATTCGGTTTCGGCCTTTGGCGGTATCGCCGCCTTCAACCGGGAGCTGACAGCCGGTGCGGCCGAACTGATTGCCGAGACCTTCATGGAAGTGGTCATCGCCCCCGGTTTCTCGGCTGAAGCCCGCAAGATCCTGGCCTCGAAAAAGAATCTGCGGCTGCTTCTGGCTCCTTCGGCCGAACCCGTCTCGGGCGGCTGGGATTTCAAACGCGTCAGCGGCGGTCTTCTGGTACAGGAGCGTGATACACACATGCTGGATCGTGCGGTATGCAGGGTTGTGACCAAACGCGCGCCGACGGAAACCGAGTGGAAGGATATGCTCTTTGCATGGACCGTTGCCAAACACGTAAAATCCAATGCCATCGTGTTCGCCAAGGACGGTGTCACCCTGGGCGTCGGGGCAGGCCAGATGAACCGTGTCAATTCCACCCGTATTGCCGCACATCATGGAGGTGAAGCCACAAGAGGCTCGGTTGTAGCCTCGGATGCCTTCTTCCCCTTCCGGGACGGTGTGGATGCACTTGCCGAGGCCGGAGCAACCGCTGTCATCCAGCCGGGCGGCTCCATGCGGGACAAGGAGGTGATTGCCGCCGCCGATGAGCACGGGCTCACCATGGTCTTCACCGGCATCCGCCATTTCCGTCACTAAACCCCTGGTATCGTCCACTTTCCCACGGCCTGATGGCTCCGATGTCCATCAGGGCTTTCAGGGTATTCGCCATGCCGTGGCACTCGAGAATCTTTGTTTGCAGGCTTCCCCTGACTGAAAGAGTCCATCCACAGACCGGGGCCTCACATTCCGCAGCAAGCCTGCTAGGCTGCGCAACTCTGATGTTTTGGCGAGGTGAATGATGAAGGTACTGGTGGTCGGTGGTGGCGGACGCGAACACGCCCTGTGCTGGAAACTGAAGCGTTCACCATCCGTAAAGGAGGTGATCTGCGCCCCGGGCAATGCCGGGATAGCGCGCGATGCCCGCTGTGTATCCGTTGGCGCGGAGGATGTTGATGGTCAGTTTGCGTTGGCCCGCAGCGAAAAGCCTGATCTTGTGGTTGTCGGGCCTGAAGCCCCATTGGTTCTGGGCCTGGCCGACCGCCTCAGGGCCGATGGTTTCAATGTGTTTGGCCCCTCACAGGAAGCGGCGCAACTGGAGGGGAGCAAGGCCTTTTCGAAGCAGTTGATGGCGGAAGCAGGTGTGCCGACGGCCCGTTTTGAGGTGCACACGGATGCTGACACCGCCGAGGCAACCATTCGCCGATGGGGCGCCCCTGTAGTGGTCAAGGCCTCGGGGCTGGCAGCGGGGAAGGGGGTCATTGTGGCCGAGGATGTTGAAACCGCCGTGCGGGCGGCCAGAGATATGCTTTCCGGCAGAAGTTTTGGTGCGGCGGGCGCCAAAATTGTCATCGAGGAATGCCTCATCGGGGAAGAGGCCTCCCTTTTTTTCATTATTTCAGGCAATGACATCGTGCCAATGGTTTCCAGCCAGGATCACAAACGCCAGCTGGATGGGGACCGAGGACCGAACACGGGGGGAATGGGCGCCTACTCACCGGCACCGTGTGTCACCCCTGAGATTGAACAGATTGCCCTTGAACAGGTGGTCAGACCCACGGTAAAGGCCCTGGAAAAAAAGGGCATCAAATACGTCGGGGTTCTCTATTGTGGCCTCATGCTCACCAAAGATGGACCCAAATTGCTGGAGTACAATGTGAGGTTTGGGGACCCGGAGTGCCAGCCCCTGATGAGCAGGCTGAGGTCTGACCTGGGCGAGGTGCTCATGGCTGCAGCGGAGGGGCAATTGAAAGGCATGTCCCTTGAATGGGATGATCGCCCGGCTCTCACGGTGGTGGTGGCTTCAAAGGGGTATCCGGGCAGCTATGTGAAGGGTCAGGTGATCAGGGGACTTGATGCCGTGGAATCGGCAGGGGCGACCGTGTTTCATGCCGGCACAGGCAGGAAAAACGGTGACATCATTAATATCGGGGGCAGGGTTCTGGGCGTAAACGCTCTGGGAAAGACGGTCGGTGAAGCCCGGAGCCGGGCTTATGACGCATTGAAGCACCTCAACTGGCCCGGCGGCTTCTATCGTCGGGATATCGGATATCGTGCCATCGAAAGGGAGTCGTGAATGGAGTCAATCAAGGTACTGGTTCTCATGGGCAGCAAAAGCGACCTGCCCGTGATGGAAAAGGCCACGGCCGTACTGGAAGAGTACGGCATACCCCACAAGGTCCTGATCCGTTCGGCCCACCGTACACCGGAGGCCACTGTCCAGACGGTCAGGAAGGCCGAAGCTGGCGGTTGCCAGGTCTTCATCTGTGGTGCGGGCATGGCTGCCCATCTCGCGGGTGTCGTAGCCGCCCACACCACCAAGCCCGTCATCGGTGTTCCCATCTCGGCAGGGCCGCTGAAGGGCCAGGATGCGCTGCTATCGACCGTCATGATGCCTCCCGGCATTCCTGTGGCGACCGTGGGAATTGACGGTGCCAAAAATGCCGGCCTTTTGGCCGTTCAGATACTTGCACTTGAGGATCAGGGCCTTCGTCAGGCGCTGATCGATTCCCGCCGGCAGCAATCACAGCCCGAGCGCTAACATCAAACGCGAGCTCCAATCACTTATCCTCGCGCGCGTACTGAACCGAGGAGGCCTGATCGCCCATGGCACCTCCACCATCCCGGGTATTGCAGCCCATCCCGGAAGGCCCGAGGCCATCCGTCTGTTACAGCGATTCAAGCAGAGAGGGGGGCCATTTCTCCTCCTTGCCGCATCCATAAAGGAAGCAGCCAGGTGGGTCCGTTACTGGACACCTGGATTGCGGGAAACCATGCGCAGCCGCTGGCCCGGAAGCACCACTCTCGTCTTTCCCGGAAAGCCGGGACTGCCGAGGGCCTGTTATCGAAAAGGTATGCTTGCCATCAGGGTGGATGGAGATCCATCATGCAGGCGCCTTGCCCGTGAGGCTGGTGGCATGGTGATATCTACAAGTCTCAATCGCAGGGGAAAGCCCGTTCAGCAACCGGAGATGCGTTTAAGAATGCGCTGGAGACGCTACCTTCAAGCGGCAATGCCCGCACATCGAACCAGGGGGCAGCCATCGACCATGTGGATGGTGAAGCGAAACCGAATGCATCGCCTCCGCTGACTGTGTAATAAAAAGAGGTCCGAAATGAGGTGTACAAATGTTACCTTACCGATGCCTGGAGCCCCGAAAGGCTCAGACGCCTTTCCGTTCCCGCGCCAGAAAACCTGTTTCCCTGTTTGCATTGTGGCTTTTTTGCATCTCCCATCTGAATTAGGATGGCTGTCATGAGCAATCTTTCGCAGGAATTCAGGCCCTACATCGAACGCCTTGGGTCGATGTCTCTGGCCGTGGTTCTGCTCATTGTTTTGTCCATCGCCTCTGTCATCGGCACGGTTCTGATCCAGAATCAGGGCCAGGCAGATTACTTCAATCAGTTTGGCCCCCTCTGGTACGGTGCCTTCCGACTGCTCGGCCTGTTCGACATGTATCACTCATGGTGGTTTATGGGCTTGCTCGGCTTTCTGATGCTTTCACTGGCTGTATGTGTGTGGCGCAACATACCGAGGATCCTCAAGGAAATCCGCCACCATCGCGTCGTCATCGCTGAGAAATCCCTGCAACGCTTTCATCACCTGAAGCAATGGAGCATCAAAGGGACCGATCTCGGTTCCGTTCAGGAACAAATTGAACTGCTGCTGAAGGATTGGCGGCTGTGCTCCGAAAAACGTGATGCCCGAACTTACCTGAGGGCGGATAAGGGTCGGTACAACAAGTCCGGGTATATTCTGGTCCACGGTGCCATCCTGATCATTCTCATCGGTGGCATGATCAGTGTCCAGTTTGGTTTCCGGGGCAACATGGCGGTGCCTGAGGGTGAATCCATGCAGGAAATCAGCTTCCTCAAGGGTACAAAGGTTGAAACCCTCAAGATGCCATTTGCCATCCGCTGCAATGATTTCAGCATCGATTTTTATCCTTCCGGCCAGCCCAAGGAGTTCAGAAGCAATCTGACCATCCTTGAAAACGGCAAGGAGGTCCTGACATCGGACATCATTGTCAACGAACCCCTGTATTACAAGGGAGTGAACATCTATCAAGCATCCTTTGGTGATGGCGGCTCGAAACTCAAGCTCAAGCTTTTCAGGCTGGATGGGTCCGGCCAAATCGATACCGCCGAGAGTGAGGTCTACAAGACCTACAAGGACGAGGAAACAGGTGTCAGCCTGGAATTTACTGATTTCAAGCCGTTTAACGTTGAAAATGTGGCTGGACCGAATGAGCCACGTGAGCTTGTTGACCTTGGACCAGCCGTTGAGTTCATCCTGCGGGGACCAAAGCTCAAACCCGTCAAGGTCAAGAGTTTCATGAACCCGTTCAATATCAACGGAGAGAACCTGGGGCATGTCATCATGGTCTCATTCAGTGGCAATGCCAGAGACTATGAAGCCTTCTACCTGGGGCTGGATTTCACAAACAAGGATGAATGGGAAACCTACAACGCCTTTGTACGCAACCTGAAGAAACCTGCCAAGACCCCCAAGAAGGAGGCCACTCTAAACGCATTCCGCTCAGCCTTAAAAGAGGTGTTTGGCCAGGAAAGACCGGAAGGGCTGCAATCCATGGGTCTCAGAATGCTTCAGAGCGTTAACAGCCTGAACGCCCTCCCCTGGCCTTTTGTGCCCATTCTCGATGATTATGAACAGGTATATTATACAGGGCTGCAGCTTACCAATGACCCCGGCATGAATGTTGTCTGGGTTGGCAGCGCCATTCTGGTGATCGGCTTATGCATCATGTTTTACATGCCGCACCGAAAACTGTGGCTTATTCTGGAACACAAGGGCAAGGGAATTCAGGTCAGGCTTGCCGGAATGACCAACCGCAACCGTTTGGGCTTTGAGAAAGAGTTTCATGATCTTTTAAGCAAGATGGATGAAACTCTGCACCAAATTGATCGATCAGGAGTCAAATCATGACAGCAGTTGTAACGACCAAAACCTCTAACTGGGATTTTGGCAGTCTGAATGCAGGCAGAATGGGGTTTACCCGATTTTACACCTACCTGGGGGCCATCGCGGGGCTTGCATCACTTTATTTCTTTGGCATGGACGACTATGAAACCAATCCATTTCGTCTCCTTTTTCTCTGGGGTGGCGCAGGCGCAGGTGCAGGCCTGATTGGTTCCCTGATCATCAGCAGGATCAGGCCTGAAACTGTTGAATCCAAGTTCTCATCCACCTTGGTGCCATGGCTTGACGGAGCCCTTCTCATGCTCTTGCTTACGTGGATCTTCGCCATGTTCGAACCCCATCCTTCCCTCATCAGCTATGAGGATCAGTCCAATCTGGTTTCGGGTCGCATCGTCATGGCCATGAATGTCATATTCATCTTTTCAGCCGTACTTTATCTCATGCATCTGTTCGCGCCTGACTCGTTTATCGGCAAGCTGGGAACCATGAGCGCCTGGATTGGTGTCTATGCGGGGGGCTCCTCACTTCTCCTACGGTGGTACGAGTCATATCTGATCAGTCCGGAAATCGGCCATGCGCCAGTCTCAAACCTCTATGAGGTCTTCATTCTTCTCTTCTGCATCACCACCCTGATTTACCTGACCCTGGAGCATCGATACCGGGTCCGTACCCTGGGGGCGTTTATCATGCCCCTGGTTGCCGCGGGTGTTTTCTTTGGCATCTGGCTCGGCTCTGTGGGTATGGCGGATATCAAGCCACTCGTGCCGGCGCTGCAATCCTACTGGATGAAAATCCACGTTCCCCTGAATTTCATTGGCTATGGCGCCTTTGCCGTTGCCTGTGGGGTCGGGATTATGTATCTGGTCAGGACTCGCCTGGAGCAGAAGGGGAAGGCGACCAAGCTGCTATCCTCCTTCCCCACACTCGAACAGCTTGATGACCTTGCCTACAAGGCCGTAGCCATCGGATTTCCGGCCTTCACACTGGCAACGATCCTCGGTGCGGCATGGGCTGCAGAGGCGTGGGGCGGTTACTGGTCCTGGGATCCCAAGGAAACGTGGGCCCTGATTGTCTGGCTGGTCTATGGCGCCTATCTGCATGTCCGAATTACCCACGGCTGGCGCGGAGCATCTCTTGCCTGGTGGGCCGTTGGTGGTTTCCTTGTTACCCTTTTTTGCTTTATTGGCGTCAACATGTACTTATCCGGCCTGCATTCCTACGGACGCCTTAGCTGATCTCCTGAGGGATTCCTAAACGGATAACCCATACAGACGGGGGCCGGCCAGGCCCCCGTTTTTTTCAAACCGTTCTCTTTCTGATTCAACTTTCTGGCCCAAGCACGTAAGCTGTGGTTATGAACCATGAGCTCCGCAAAATCATTTTTCCGGCAGCCGGGATGGGAACCCGCTTTCTGCCCGCGACCAAGGCCAGTCCAAAGGAAATGCTCACCATCGTCGACAAACCCATGATTCAGTATGCGGTAGAAGAAGCCCTGGCAACCGGTCTGGACCAGATCATCATGGTCACAGGCCGTGGAAAACGTGCCATTGAAGATCACTTCGATGTTTCGGCCGAACTGGAAAGCAACCTGCAACAGGCAGGAAAAGAGGGGCTTTACAAGGAGATCTCCCGCATTGCGCATATGGCGGATATCGCCTACATCCGGCAACGGCAGGCCAGGGGACTGGGTCACGCTGTTTACTGTGCCAGACACTGGGTGGGGGGCGAACCCTTTGCCGTGATCCTTGCGGATGAACTCATTCTCGCCGAAGAACCGGCCCTTCAGCAATTAAAGAATGTTTATGCCCGGACAGGTGCTTCCGTCATCGGACTTACCCGGATTCCGAGACATTTAAGCCCCCATTACGGCATTGTGGATGCTGTCGAGGAAAACGGTTTACTGCGGCTAAGAAGACTGGTGGAAAAACCCGACCCCGAGACAGCACCTTCGGATCTGGCCATTATTGGCCGTTACATTTTCACGCCCCGCCTTTTCCACCATCTCAAGCATACGCCATGCGGAACACACGGAGAGATTCAGCTTACCGATGCGATCCACCGGCTTGCCCGGGAAGAACCCGTTTATGGTCTTATCATTGATGGTGAGCGTTTTGATTCGGGCCATCCCCTTGGCTTCCTCAAGGCCAACGTGGCGCTGGGCCTCAAAGACCCCCAATATGGACGTGATCTCCAGGCCTATCTCCGTGAATTGCTGGGCCAGTCATGAACATCCTGGCTCTGGATGCGGCCTGCGGACAGGCAGCCGCTGTGATCCTGAAGGGGGATGGGGCCCTTATTGAAGCGGAGAGTCAGGGAGACAAACCTCACTCTCTGGGCATACTCCCGTTGCTGGAAAGCATCCTGGGTGAGGCTGAACTCGGCTGGGGTGATCTTGACCTTCTGGCAGTCGGGATGGGGCCAGGTTCATTCACGGGTTTGCGCATTGCCATCGCCACGATGGCCGGTATCAACGCCAGCTTGAGGCTCCCCATGCTTGGCATATCTTCCCTGGCCATTACGGCCCTGCAAAGCCAATCCGACAGCCTGATATGGGTTCTGGAAGATGCCCGATCAGGGGATGCCTATGTGGGCTGTTACGTAAACGGAGTGGCCCGGAAAAAGGATCAGTGTCTGCCATGGAACAGGGTCTCCAGGATGCCGGCGGGTAATTTTACGGGCCACGGCAAACCTCCCGTTGATTTGCCGGCATGGCATTACATTCCCCTGAAAACAGGCCGGGCCAGGGCGCTGGGAAAGGCTGTGCAGACATCCATTTCCAGCGTTGATCCTGACCATCTCTCCCGTCTGGTGCTGCCATCCTATCTCCGGCCTTCCCAGGCTGAGAGAGTGGCGGGAGGACAATTGACCTCTGCCGCTCAACCCCGAAAGACTGAAGGATCAATGTTGTAATGCTTCAGCATCTTGCGAACCGTATTGCGGTTCAGACCCAGCATTTCGGCCGCCTTCATCTGATTTCCCTTAACACGCTCCAGGACCAGGGATAGCAAGGGCGGCTCAACCTGCTCCAGAAGATGCTGGTGGAGATGAGCTGCCTTGGCATAGCCCAGATGATCAAAATAATGTTTCAGGCAGCGGGTTACGGCCTCGGGCAGGGTTTCTTCCCGCGTTTCACCCGGGCTTCGATGGCCCAGGGCCAGCGCAACATCGGAAAGCGTAATCGTTGCCCCGGGTGTCAGCACAGCCAGCCGCCGCATCACGTTCTTCAGCTCCCTCACGTTGCCCGGCCAGTCATACGATCTTAACAGATCCAGGGCCTCATCGAGCAGGATAGGCGGCTGCATGGTCAGCTCTTCCGCGGTCTCCTTGAGCAAGTGCTCGGCGAGTTCCTTGATATCATCCTTTCGCTCTCGAAGGGGGGGGATTGTCACCGGAATGACGTTGAGCCGATAGTAAAGATCCTCCCGGAACTCCCCCAGGGAAATCTTCTTCAACAGATCCTGGTGCGTTGCCGCCAGCAGGCGAATGTTTACGGGCCTGCTTTCCCTGCCACCAACCCGCTGAACCCTTCCTTCCTCAAGCACCCTGAGGAGCTTGACCTGCAGGCTGAGCGGCATATCCCCGATCTCGTCAAGAAAAAGCGTACCGCCATCGGCCTGTTCAAACTTCCCGGCTCGGGAGCGATCGGCACCCGTGAACGCGCCACGCTCATGCCCAAACAACTCGGATTCAAGCAGTTCCGAGGGGATCGCCGCGGTGTTGATGGCTACAAAGGGCTTTTTCGCCCGTCGACTTTGATGGTGCAGGATGTGGGCCACCAGCTCCTTGCCCGTTCCTGACTCACCGGTGATCAAGACCGTAAGATCGGATGCCGCCACTCTGCCAAGCGTGCGGAACAGGCGCTGCATGGCTGCGCTCCGGCCAATGATGATGCCATGGCTGCCACTGACCGCCTCATCGGCCTGAACGACTTCCCCCTGGGGTTTTATCCGCCTTGCCAATGAACGAACCTCATCAAGATCGAACGGCTTCGGCAGGTATTCGATGGCACCCGACTTGTACGCCAGGGCAGCGTTATCAAATGTTGTTTCCGCTGTCATCAGGACGACAGGTGCGGCAAACATCCCATCCCGAAGGGCCTTCAGACCATTCCCGTCAGGCAGATACACGTCAAGAAAAACCAGTGCCAGTGTCTGCCTGCTGGCACAATGAGCCGCCTCGGACAGGGTTTCCGCCTGGCTGACCTTGTATCCTTCCTCCTGCAGGACACGGGACAGAACCCAGCGGATGCCCTGATCATCATCCACAATCAGTGCACGCATCAGCTCATTCCCCGAAGCGGGAGTTGCAGGGTAAATGTCGTACGCCCCGGTTCACTTTCAAACATCACCCGGCCGTTATGCTCTTGCATGACACGCTGAACGATTGCCAGGCCCAGGCCACTGCCACGTTGCTTGCTGGTTACAAACGGCTCGAAAATATGATCTTTCAACTGCTCAGGGATATCTCCCCCGTCGCTGACAATACTGACCTCAATGGCCGGGCCGTTATATTCGGGCAGATGGACCGTGGAGAGCATCCTGGTATGCCATTCGATGCAACGCGAACCCGCCTCCAGGGCATTCGTCCACAGATTCTCGATGGCCTGCCTCAGGCGAAACGGATTGGCCAGGATCTCTGGCAAACTGGGGTCAAACATCCGTTTGATCTCAATCTCGGCCATGGGGTTGCTGACCTCATCCAGCATGGAATGGATGTTGACCAGTTGCATGCCGGTATCCGAGCGAGGACCAAGCTGGAGAAAGTCATCGACCCGAATCCGGATTCGATCCACTTCCGCCATCATCATGCGAGTGGCCTCTTTTGCATCCTCAGAATGGGTATGTTCGGAGAGCCATTGTGCCGCACCCCGAAGTGCGGCCAACGGATTTTTGATCTCATGTGCCATCTCGAGGGCAATGCGGGCAACCGCTTCAGCCATCTCTTTCTGTCGTGTGTGAATGCTCACCTCGTGCCGGATGGCTTCTGCCACCAGAAGTACGGCAATGCCACCGGGAACAACACCCCCATGCAGCGTAAACGGCATGCTTCTGCCACCGAGATTGAGGTTATGATTGGAAACCGCCTCGCCTGTATCGGTAATGCGCTTTAGCAAGCGCATGACCTCCACATCCGGTGAAAACAAGTTCGACAAATGCTGCTTTTTCAGGCGTTGTTCAGACCTTCCCAGGCACTCCTGGGCCAGGAAGTTGGCCGAATGCACATACCCCTCCCGGTCAAGGAGCAACAATGGCAGGGGAACCGAAGCAATGGAGATCATCTCAGGCTGCATCGGCCATTCCCTGATCCGCCGCACATGTAAAAAAAAGCTCCACCGCTGACAACATCTCCTGCCAGTCTGTCAGTTGCTGGAAATGGCGCCTGAATTCAGCGGCTGCCGGCAAACCCTTGCTGTACCAGATGACATGCTTTCGCGCTACCTTCATGGCGGTGGCAAGGCCATAATGTTCGGCCAGAGCATGCAAGTGTTCATTCACAATCTGCCATCGCTGGAAGGGTGTGGGCTCTTCAGGAGGTCTTTTGCCCGTAAGCGCCGCACTCACCTGTGCCAGCACCCAGGGATTTCCCTGGACGGCACGCCCCACCATGACACCGTCACAACCGGAAACACGCACCAGCTCGATGGCAGAGCGGCCATCCACAACATCACCATTGCCAATGACCGGAATGGAAACAGCTGCTTTTGCCCGACCGATATCGTCCCAGTTGGCCCGCCCGTGAAACATTTGCGCCCGCGTGCGGCCATGGACGGTCAGCATTTTTACCCCACATTGTTCGGCAATCCTGGCGATTCGCTCAACATTCTTATGTCGCTCATCCCAACCCGTCCGGATCTTCAGGGTTACCGGTATATCCACGGCCTCCACGACGGCGGTGAGTATTTTTCCAACAAGCGCCTCATCTTTAAGCAATGCGGAACCGGCCTGCTGTTTGCAGATCTTCTTCACCGGACAACCCATGTTGATATCGACAAAGTCGGCCCCATGAGCAACCGCCCAGCGGGCTGCTTTTTGCATGTAGGTGACATCGGAGCCGGCAATCTGGATACCGATGGGGTGTTCATCATCCCCAATTTCTGCCATTAATTGCGTACGGTTACGCCTTGCATCAATGGCCCGGGAAGCAATCATTTCGGTTATCACCAGACCAACACCGAAACGCCTGCAGATTCGACGAAACGGCAAGTCCGTAATGCCTGCCATGGGGGCAAGCACAAGAGGAGAGGTGACCTCCAGCCTGCCGATACGAAATCCTTTTCCTGACGACAAGGGTAAATTGCACAACATTTAGGCATCTTATCAAAGCCACGCTTGCCCGTCAGCCTTTGCAGGCAGGCAAGCATCAAGAGCTTGCAGCAGGAGTCGCAAACAGCCATCCTCCACGCATGGGCATGGAAATACGTTGGTCAAACACGCATTTTCTGCAGTCCGTCTCCAACGTGGCCCAGTTTCCCCTCCTTCCCCTGCCCAAGGTCGCAATAGCCGGCCATTCCAACGTGGGTAAATCATCCCTGCTGAATTCACTCTTTGGCCGAAAGAATCTGGTCAAGGTGTCCAAACAGCCCGGACATACACGCCTGCTTAATCTCTTTGTGGTGGATGAGAAACTTCTCATCGTGGATCTGCCCGGCTATGGCTATGCGCGCGCGCCAAAATCAGAGCAGATGCGCTGGTCCAGACTGATCGAGTCCTATCTGACAGACCGGATGCATCCGGATCTCATTCTAATGCTGATGGATATTCGCCATGGGCCAAAAGCCATCGATCTGCACCTGATTGAATGGCTGAACATTCAGGGGTTGCGCTGGATTCCCGTCGCCACCAAAACCGACAAGCTGTCAGGGAACGCACGAAACAGACGCTTGCGGGAAATGTGTGCCGCACTTGGTGGCATGCTCACACCCTTGCCCACCTCCAGTCTGAGCAGGCGGGGTATCGACGAACTGCGATCCCTTATTGTCCGGGAAATCTATCCTGCCATGTCTAAAGAATGGTCAGAACATTCTCCGGGGGACGACCAATGGCGGCCTTATCACCCTTAATGACAATGGGGCGCTCGATCAGAATCGGATGTTCAACCATTACCCGGAGCTGATCCTCATGTGAAAGGTTCTTTCCCTTGACGTATTCCCTGTATTCAGCTTCACCCCTGCGCATCAAGTCCTCGGGCTCCATAGCCAGCAAGTCAAGAATCCGGGCAAGCTCCTCCTCGGAAGGCGGTGTTTTCAGATATTCGATAATCCTTGTTTCCACTCCCCGATCCTGAAGCAGCTTCAGGGTCGCACGTGATTTGGAACAACGCGGATTGTGATAGATGGTAACAGACATCATACCTCCTATTTCCGGAATCTATTTCAAATCAGACCATTTCCAGTGCCGCGTATTTAAGCATCAGGCGTTTCATCCCCGCCAGCCTGAACTGAACAGCCACGCGCGTGGCATCACCAACACCTTCGACACTCAGCACCACACCTTCACCAAAGGTTGGATGACGAACATCCGCGCCCACCTGAATTCCACCGGCCACCGGCCTCGACCCGCTTGCCTGTGCAGCCGGAGCTTCCCGTTGAAGCACATCAGCGGACACGTCAGCAATAAAACGGCTGGCCAGGGGAAAGAACATGTCACCAAAGGCCCGGCGCATTCGGGCCGATGTCAGAAGAAGATGATCCCTTGCACGCGTGATACCCACGTACAACAGCCTGCGCTCCTCATCTACATGCTGGCCACCTTCATCAACGGAACGCTGGTGAGGAATCAATCCTTCCTCCACACCGGCAATGGCCACAGTATCAAACTCCAGACCCTTGGCACGATGAAGGCTCATGAGGGATACCGATTCATCACCGGCCTCCTCCTCTCCGCTTTGCAGCAGAGCGGCCCGGTCCATGAAATCCATCGGTGACAGACCCTCGCCCATGGATATTTCAATAAAATTCTGGAGGGTGCGAATGTTCTCGATCCTGGATTCTGCCTCAAGCTGGCCTAGGGCCTGCAGAGATGAAAGGTATCCACTGGCCTCAAGCAGATCCCCAAGCCCGAGGTCGGGTTTACTCAGGGCCTGAGGCCGATGCTCCGAGATCAAGCGAGCCAAAGGGTCAAGTTTTGCGGCCGGCCCTTTACACCTGGCAACGGAATCAAGCCAGTCGGCAGCCCGAAGGCCCGATTCAGCAAGCATCCCGGAAATCGCCTCCTGACCCTTGGCTCCAATCCCTCGTTTGGGTTTATTGCATATGCGCAGCAGGTGAAGGGTATCCGCACACCTGTGCAGCAATGCCCAGTAGGCCAGCGCATCTTTGATTTCCATGCGTTCGAAGAAGCCCACGCCACCGATGACCCGATAGGGTATGTCGTCCTCCCGAATAACCTGTTCAATCGGCAGGGACTGTCGATTGGAACGGTACAGGACTGCCATCTGCCGCCATGGCACTCCCAGTCTATGCCTTGATTTCAGGAACTCCCTGATCCTCCTTGCCTCATCATATTCATCATTGCAAACCAGCCATCGAGGCAGGGGCCCATGCTTGCGGGTCGTTTTCAAAATCTTTTCATGCCGGTCCCGGTTTTCGCTGATAACGGCATTCGCAAGCGCGAGAATCGCACCCGTTGAACGGTAGTTCTCTTCCAGCCGATGCACCTCGGCCTCATCCCAGACCTTTTCAAACTCAAGAATGTGGCGAACATCCGCCCCTCGCCAGCCGTAAATCCCCTGATCGTCATCGCCCACGACCGTGAGATTCCGATGTTCCGCACAGAGAAGCTGTAACCACTGCTGCTGAACCGGATTGGTGTCCTGGTATTCATCCACAAGCACATGATCGAACCGGGAACTGATCGTCCTTGCGACCTCCCGTTCATTCTTCATCAGGATCACAATGTTCAGGAGAAGATCACCAAAATCCATTCTGCCCAAACGCCTGAGTTCATCCTGATAGGCCGTGTATAGCTCCCTCAGATTCACGCCGTTCCAGATTTCATCGCTC
>CAZCTM010000010.1:0-60000 GCA_964501925.1 uncultured Zetaproteobacteria bacterium
TGAAGCGGAAATTTCTACTTTGCTAAAAGCGGAAGTTTTCATTTTGGGCTAACAGGAAAAAGGGCTTACCTTTGCGCCAAGGCGTGCAGACGCTACACTGCGCCCCCTTTTTTGATAAATCGATCTGCTGAGGTGGTGTAACCATGCGCAAAAACTTTATTTTTACATCCGAATCCGTTTCAGAAGGGCATCCGGACAAGCTTGCCGACCGGATTTCCGACGGTGTTCTGGATGCGATCCTGGAAAAGGACAAGGACTCGCGGGTCGCGTGCGAAACCATGGTGACAACCGGCATGGCGCTTGTGGCCGGAGAGATTACCACCAAGGCACAGGTTGATATCCAGTCCATCGTTCGCGCCGCCATCAAGGAGATCGGGTACAATTCCTCCAGCATGGGTTTTGACTGGGAGTCGTGCGCGGTCCTGGTGACCCTGGACAAGCAGTCACCGGATATTGCCCAGGGAGTGGATACCGGTGGCGCGGGAGATCAGGGCCTGATGTTTGGCTATGCGAGCAACGAGACCGATACGCTTATGCCCATGCCGATCTACCTTGCACACCGTCTGGCGGAGAAGCAGTCGGAGGTTCGGAAAAAGGGGCGTTTGACCTTTCTGCGGCCGGATGCCAAGAGCCAGGTGACCGTCCGCTATGAGGATACCAGGCCGATTGCCATCGATGCCGTGGTGCTTTCCACCCAGCATGAACCGAGCGTTTCCCATGAGGAACTTGCCGATGGCGTGATGGAAGAGATCATCAAGCCGGTCCTTGATCCCACCGGCTTGACGCACGCAGGCACCAAGTATCTGATCAACCCCACCGGCCGCTTTGTGATCGGCGGTCCGGTGGGTGACTGCGGTGTGACCGGCAGGAAGATCATCGTCGATACCTATGGCGGATTCGGCCACCATGGTGGTGGTGCGTTTTCCGGCAAGGACCCGAGCAAGGTTGATCGATCCGCAAGCTACATGATGCGCTATATCGCCAAGAACATTGTCGCGGCGGGCCTGGCAAAGCGCTGTGAGGTGCAGGTGGCCTATGCCATTGGTGTGGCTGAACCGCTGTCGCTGATGGTCAATACCTTTGGTACGGGCAAGATCGATGATGAGAAGATCGATGATCTGGTTCGTGAACTTTTCGATCTGACGCCGAACGGTATCATCAGGGAGCTTGATCTGCTCCGTCCTATCTTTTCAAAGACCGCGGCCTACGGGCATTTCGGCAGGGAATTGCCCGAATTCACCTGGGAAAGGGTTGATCGAACCGAGGCCCTGAGGGATGCTGCCGGCTTGTAACGAATTTGACCACCGAGGGGCGCTGCAACAAGCCCAAGGCTTGCCAGGCTCGGTGAGAGAGATAACTTCATCTTTCAACGGCGCCCGTTCAATGATACTGAACGGAGAGACAAATGAGCGCTAACGCGAAAGACGTTTTTAACGATTACAAGGTTGCGGATCTGGCCCTTGCCGACTGGGGACGCAAGGAAATCCGGATAGCCGAAACCGAGATGCCGGGACTGATGGCGATCCGTGAGAAATATACCGCCGAGCAGCCTTTGCGGGGTGCCCGGATCGCGGGTTCTCTGCATATGACCATTCAGACGGCAGTTCTGATCGAGACCCTGAGGGCCCTGGGCGCTGAAGTGCGTTGGGCATCCTGCAACATCTATTCGACCCAGGATCATGCCGCGGCAGCGATTGCCGCGACAGGTGTGCCCGTGTTCGCTCACAAGGGCGAGAGCCTGGAAGAGTACTGGCAATATACGCACCGCATCATGGAATGGGCCGACGGCGGTACGCCAAACATGATCCTGGACGATGGCGGCGATGCCACCCTGTTGCTTATCCTGGGTGCCAAGGCCGAAAAGGATATCGGCGTTCTGGATCATCCCGGCAGCGAGGAAGAAGAGGTGCTGTTCGCAGCCATCCGCAGACGTCTGGCCGAGCAGCCGGGCTGGTATTCCAGGACCTTGGCGAACATAAGGGGTGTCACTGAGGAAACAACGACCGGTGTACACCGCCTGTATCAGATGCAGGAGCGGGGCGAACTGCCGTTTCCGGCCATCAACGTGAACGATTCCGTGACAAAATCCAAGTTTGACAATCTCTATGGCTGCCGGGAGTCACTGGTCGATGGCATCAAGCGCGCCACCGACGTGATGATTGCCGGAAAGATTGCCGTCGTGCTTGGGTACGGGGATGTGGGCAAGGGTTGTGCCCAGTCCCTGAGGGGTCTGGGAGCCACCGTCTGGATCACGGAGATTGATCCCATCTGTGCCCTGCAGGCGGCCATGGAAGGGTATCGCGTGGTTACCATGGATGAGGCGGCCAGCCAGGCGAACATCTTCGTGACCGCCACGGGCAATTACCATGTGATCACCCATGACCATATGGCGGCCATGAAGGATCAGTCCATTGTCTGCAATATCGGGCACTTCGACAATGAGATCGATGTCGCAAGCCTCGGCCGGTACACGTGGGAAAACATCAAGCCGCAGGTGGACCACATTATCTTTCCGGATGGCAAGCGCATTATCCTGCTGGCCCAGGGGCGTCTGGTGAACCTAGGTTGTGCCACCGGTCATCCGAGTTTTGTCATGTCCAATTCCTTTTCCAACCAGACACTTGCCCAGATCGAACTGTTCAATCGTACCGACCAGTATGAGAAAAAGGTTTATGTGCTGCCAAAGAAGCTGGATGAGGAAGTGGCGCGCCTCCATCTGGACAAGATTGGTGCGAGCCTGACCCGCCTGAGTCAGGAGCAGGCCGATTATATCGGTGTTCCGGTCGACGGTCCCTTCAAGCCGGACTACTATCGATATTGATGCGTCTGTTTATTTTTCTTTCGGTCATGCTTTTCTCCGGTATCGCCTGGTCCCAGGTCCAGGAAGGCGAGTCACTGGATGCGGCCTTTGACAAGACCGGTGACGGACTGGTTGATGCCGCTGACTGGGGAAAAATGAGTGAGGAGGAAAAGGCCGCCTACGCAAATGCCTCGATTCGTGCGCTTGGTGAGGATCTTGATACCGGGCCGGATAATGGTGTAAGGCGGTCTCAGCAGTATCTGAATGGATTGAAGTCCGTCTATGAGAAATGACGGATTGATTTGTGCCGCCAGGCACAGGCGGGTTCGACCGGCAAGACGACCTTACGGGTCCGGATAGGCTTCAGGGGTTTCATCTGGGTTTCCGGCAGGGGAGCGGATGAGGCTCTATCGCCACTTTCTCGATGGGATCCCATGGTACCTTGCCCGCCATTACTGGTGGGCATACCTCTGGCCTATGGCGGTATGGTTCTTTGACCATCAGCCTATCATCAATGCCATCCTGTTCGGTCAGTACAACCGGCTCATGACCACCGCGCTCACGCGGCTTGAACATGCACCCGGGAAAAGGGTTCTGCAGCTCACGTGCGTTTACGGTGCACTCACACCCCGCCTGCTCGAAATGCTGTCCCCGCGGGCCCTTCATCTCGCGGATGTGGCACCCGTGCAGCTGAAGAAGGCCCAGAGCAAGGTGCCGGCTTCAACAATTCTGTATCCATCGAGAATGAATGCGGAGCAGCTTGGATACAGGGACAATGCGTTCTCCACGGTTGTTCTTTTCTTCCTTCTCCACGAGATGCCGCCTGAAGCGAGGGAGAACACGCTTTCCGAGTGCATGCGCGTTATCTCTCCCGGCGGGTCATTGTTGCTCACCGAGTACGCCCCGCTGCCTTCGGCACACTGGCTCTACCGGTTTTCGCCGGCCCGCTGGCTGCTGACAAGGCTCGAGCCGTTTCTCGGTGGCTTCTGGGAGGATGATCTTTTATCATTGCTTGGCAGGCTGGGGGCCGACCATGGCAAGGAGGTCCGGATAGCGTCAGAAACGCTGATCTTTTCCGGTTTCTACCGCGTGACGGAGTTCAGGATTTCATCCACGGGCACGTCAACCTGAGTCCCTTGCAAGGACAGGCCATCACTTGGCACGGATTGCTCATACCGGTCTTTCCGATTATACGATGATCTGCTCAGCCATCGGATGAAGGATATTCCCGGGGTGCGTGCGCCGGCGGCTACGAGATCCTGAAGGGAGAGGGTGAATGCTGGCTGGAAAGAATTCGACCGAATGCGGTATCTGGACAGAGGGCGTTCGAGCCGCCCTGGTCTGGCAGGGCGTATGCGGAATCCTTGTTGCCCTCATGATCGGGCTCTGGTTGGGTCTGATGGTGGGTCTTAGCGTGGTCTATGGCGTGCTTTTTTCATTGCTTAACGGCGTCTGGCTGGCGCGACGTATCGAGAGGGCGGGGAACATGGACCATGTGAGCGGTCAACGCGTTCTGTATCTGGGTGCCGCCATGCGCTTTCTGGCCCTGCTGGCGGTGCTGGTTCTGGCGTACGCATTGGGACTGCATTTGCTGGCCGTTGCCGGCGGTTTACTGGTTGCACAACTGGCATTGTTTGGGTACTCTGCGGCACGCGCAAAACAGGGCTGCTCACAATCCTGAGGGGGAACATTCTTGGCCGAACAAGGACACGGTGGAATCGCTGAACATCTCCAGTACTGGAGCTATGTGATCGACAAGGACAATCCGTTTATGCAGATTCACCTGGACACGATGCTGGTGACCATTGTGGTGGCTGGCTTGATGGTCGGGTTTTCCATCTGGCTGAAGGGACGCCTGACGGAAGGCAGACCCTCGGGCGCCCAGAATTTCATGGAATCCATTATCGGCTTTGTCAACGATACCGTGCGCGACAATTTTCCGGTCCATAATCCCCTGATCGCCCCCCTGGCCCTGACTGTTTTCGTGTTCATCTTTCTCTGCAACACACTCGATATCCTGCCCGCCTTTCTCCTTGGCAACATCGCCCATGTGTTTGGTGTGCCCCATTTCAGGCCTGTTCCGACGAACGATCTGAATCTGCCTGCCGCCATGGCCGTGTCCGTGTTTGCCCTCGTGCTGTACTACGAATTCAAGCTCAAACCCGTCCACTTCACGAAGGAACTGCTTTTTGAGCCCTTTGCCAATCTGCTTCCGAAGCCCTTTGGCTACCTGATCGTACCCTTGAATTTTGTCCTGAAGCTCATTGAAGAACTGGCCAAGCCTCTGTCCCTCTCATTTCGTCTGTTCGGCAATATGTTTGCGGGTGAGGTGATTTTCCTGCTGATTTCCTTCCTCTTGCTCAGTGGTGGCATATTCGGCATGTTTTTCGGCTTCTTCGTGGGTCTGGGCTGGTCGGTTTTCCATCTTTTCATCGGTCTGCTGCAGGCATTTATTTTCATGATTCTTACCGTGGTGTATTTGTCCATCGCACACCAGCCGGTAGAGCACTGATCGCTTTTTGCGAATGTTAACTGGATTAATTTTAGGAGGAACTCAATGGAACCAGTAACTATCATCACCGCTGCCACCGCAATCTCTGTGGGGCTTATCCTTGGCGCCGCTGGTCTTGGCTCGGCCATAGGCTGGGGACTCATCTGCTCGAAGACGCTTGAGGGCATTGCCCGCCAGCCCGAAATGCGCCCGCAGCTGATGTTCAACATGTTCATTTTTGCCGGCTTGATGGAGTCCTTCCCGTTTATCGTGATGGCCTTTGCTCTTTGGTTCCTGTTTGCCAACCCATTCATTGGCTAGGGTGCAGCAGGTCAAGTTTGTTTGAAAATAAATTCCCAGTCGAGGTGATCTCATGAGTTTGGATCTGACCTTTATCGGCCAAATCGTGGTATTTCTCACCCTGGTAATCCTTCTCAGGAAATACCTTTACGGGCCGCTTAACGACGTATTGCAAAAGAGGGCCGACAAGATTGCCGAAGGTCTGGCTGCTGCTGAGGCGGGTGCTGAGGCCAAGGCGAAGGCCGAGAAGGAGATCGCCGACCAGCTTGAAGAGGCAAGAAGCAAGGCCCACGAAATCCTTGCCGGGGCAGAGAGGAGAGCTGCAGAGTTGCGGGAGGAGATGGTCGTCAAGGCCCGCGAAGAGGCTGAGCAGATCGTCAGCAGTGCACACGAAGAGGTTCACGCGGAGATCCAGAAGGCCAAACAGGCCCTTCGGAGAGAGGTGGCAGACCTGGCGATCCTTGCTGCTGAACGCATCATTGAGGCCGAGCTGGACAGCAAACGGCATGCCAAGCTTATTGAGCAAACCATCAAGAGCGGCCTCAACTAGATGAGCACACGCGCCATCTCCCGCCGTTATGCGCAGGCCCTGTTTGACCTCGCCAGTGAGGGCAATGCGGCAGTTTTTGAAAAGGGGTTGAATCAGCTGGCAACTGTTGTCGCTGATGAAAGGGTCGTGGCCGTCCTCAGCAACCCAAAATTGCCAGCAACGGTCAAGGCTGCGGTGCTCACCCAGGTGGTCAAGGGGCTGAATCCCGAACTGACCAATCTGGTACGCCTGCTTTGCCAGCGGGACAAGGCGGTGCTTCTGCCGGAAATTGCGCAGGTTTATGCCGAACTGAAGCGGGAAGCAGAGGCGGAGGCCGTGGTCAAGGTGACAACGGCCACCAAGATCAGTGCCGCCCTGCAGGCCAGGCTGGCCAAGGTGATTTCAGACGACCTGGGCAAGAAGGTTCGACTGGAACTCAGTGAAGACAGGAATCTTTTGGGCGGTCTCGTCATTCGTATTGGTGATCGCCAGATCGATCATTCCCTGCGTGGCAAGCTTGAGGGATTGCGCCGCGCGGTTACTGCATAGTGTATGAGCGTATTAAACTGAACCGATGAGGATGAGCGTATGAAGCTGGATACAGCAGAAATCAGTTCGATTATCAAAAAGCAAATCAAGGGATATGAGGCCTCGGCGGCCGACGCCAATATCGGTACCATCATCTCTGTTTCCGATGGTGTGGCCCAGGTGTACGGGCTTTCCGGGGCTATGGCGGGGGAGATGCTCGAGTTTCCCGGCGGCACGATCGGGATGGTCCTGAATCTGGAAGAGGACACCGTGGGTGCCGTGCTCTTTGGGGAGTACACCCATCTGAAGGAAGGCGATGAGGTCAAGTGCACCGGCAGGATCTTTGAGGTGCCGATCGGGCCGGGGCTGAAGGGGCGCGTTGTCAATGCCCTTGGGCAGCCCATCGATGGAAAGGGACCGGTGGATGCGGTTGGCTATCAGCCCGTGGAGAAGGTGGCACCGGGCGTGATCTGGCGTAAGAGTGTTGACCAGCCCCTGCAAACGGGCATTAAGGCCATCGATTCCATGGTGCCGATTGGGCGGGGTCAGCGTGAATTGATCATTGGTGACCGTCAGACGGGGAAGACGGCGATTGCGCTGGATACGATCATCAATCAGAAGGACAAGGACGTCACCTGCATCTATGTTGCGATCGGCCAAAAGGCATCAACCGTGGCCAATGTTGTCCGTATTCTGAAAGAACATGGCGCCATGGATCACACCATCGTGGTTTCGGCGAGCGCTTCCGAGGCTGCGGCCATGCAGTTCATCGCACCCTATACCGGCTGCACCATGGGCGAGTATTTCCGTGATCATGGCGAGGACGCCCTGATCATCTACGATGATTTGACCAAACAGGCCTGGGCCTACAGGCAGGTGTCCCTGATTTTGCGTCGTCCTCCAGGACGCGAGGCCTATCCGGGCGATGTGTTCTATCTTCACTCCCGTCTTCTGGAGCGGGCTTCCAGGGTAAGCGAGGCCTATGTGGAGAAATTCACGGACGGCAAGGTCAAGGGAAAGACAGGTTCCCTGACAGGCCTGCCCATTATCGAGACCCAGGAAGGTGACGTGTCCGCATTTGTGCCGACCAACGTGATTTCCATTACCGACGGCCAGATCTTCCTTGAAACAAGCCTGTTCAATGCCGGCCAGCGTCCAGCCATTAACGCCGGTCTGTCGGTTTCCCGTGTGGGCGGAGCGGCCCAGACCAAGGCCATGAAGAAAGTGGGCGGCGGCCTCAGGCTGGATCTCGCCCAGTACCGTGAGCTGGCTGCCTTTGCCCAGTTCGCCTCCGATCTGGATGAGGCCACGCGTAAGCAGATCGAGCGCGGCAAGCGGGCTGTCGAGGTGCTCAAGCAGGACGAAAACAATCCGATGACGGTGGCGGAAATGACGGCCATTCTTTTTGCCCTGGCCAACGGCGACCTTGACGATGTTGAGGTTGACCGGATACGCGATTTTGAAAAGTCATACCTGACCTACCTGAAGTCGGAGCACGCCGACATTGTCAGGGAGCTGGATAAGAAAGCCGAGCTGACCGATGAGATCTCGGAAGAGCTCAAGAAGGCTGCGAAAGCCTTCAAGTCCTCAGGAACGTATTAAGGAGATATCGTGGCATCAGCCAAGGAGATCAGGGGGCAGATCAAGGCCATTCAGAACACCGCCAAGATTACCAAGGCGATGGAGATGGTGGCGGCCTCGAAGATGAAAAAAGCCCAGGATCGGGTTCTGGATGCGAGAGCCTACGAACAGGGTGTCAATCGTGTCATCAGCAACCTGATGCAATCCCATCCCGAGTACAGACACCCCTTTTTGCAGGTGAAGGACGAAATCAATCGTGTGGGGATCATCCTGGTGACCACGGACAAGGGTTTGTGCGGGAGCCTCAACGTCAACGTCTTCAAGGCAACCCTGGGGCTGATCAGAAAGCTTGAGGGAAAGGAGATCGAGGGCATCAATATCGGCCGTCGCGGTGGCATGTTCCTGAAGCGTGTCGCGAAACTGGCAGGGGCTGCCGAAAACATTCCGGACAGTCCCGAGTTGGCCGATATCCTGGGTGTGGTCCAGCTGGCCATGAACCGTTTCATGGATGGGGAATACGATGAGGTGTATCTCGTATACAGCAAGTTCATCAACACCATGACTCAGGTTCCCACCGTGGACCGGTTGCTGCCCTGCCCCGCACCTGAAGAGGCTGATCGTGCCGGTTACTGGGATTACATCTATGAGCCGGAAGCCAGGGAAGTGCTTGACGGCCTGATGCACCGCTATGTGGAGTCTCTTGTTTATCACGCAGTCCTTGAGAACAAGGCATGTGAACAGTCTGCCCGTATGGTTGCCATGAAGAGCGCCACGGATAACGCCAAGGAAATCGTGAAGGATCTGAGCATTACCTACAACAAGGCGCGACAGGCGGCCATTACCATGGAGCTGTCGGAAATCGTCTCCGGTGCAGCGGCGACGCAATAGTTACAAGTAATTAGAGAGGGAATTGACCATGAGCATAGGAAAAATTGTGCAGGTGATCGGACCGGTAGTGGATGTGCGTTTCAGTGAAGATCTTCCAGAGATTTACAACGCCCTGAAGCTGAAAGATGTCGATCTGACGCTGGAGGTTCAACAGCATATTGGAGACAACACCGTGCGTTCCATCGCTCTTGGTTCGACCGATGGTCTCAAGCGCGGCATGGAGGCGAAGGATACAGGTGCGCCCATCTCCGTGCCGGTGGGTTCGGCCACGCTTGGCAGGATCATGGATGTACTTGGCCGCGGCATCGACTTTGAAGGCGAGGAAGTCAAAAGCAAGGAACGCTGGCCGATCCACCGCCCCGCTCCCACATTTGAGGAACTGACCCCCTCCACCGAGATTCTGGAAACCGGTATCAAGGTGATTGACCTTATGTGCCCGATTGCCAAGGGCGGCAAGGTGGGCCTGTTTGGCGGCGCCGGCGTCGGCAAGACCGTGAACATGATGGAGCTGATCAACAACATCGCCAAATCCCATGGTGGTTATTCCGTCTTTGCGGGTGTGGGCGAACGTACCCGTGAGGGCAACGATTTCTATTATGAAATGAAGGAATCCGGGGTGCTTGACAAGGTGGCCCTGGTTTACGGCCAGATGAACGAGCCGCCCGGAAACAGGCTTCGTGTTGCCCTGACCGGTCTCACCATGGCCGAGTACTTCCGTGATGAGGGTCGTGACGTGCTGATGTTCATTGACAACATCTACCGTTACACCCTGGCGGGCACCGAGGTCTCCGCCCTGCTCGGTCGTATGCCGTCAGCGGTGGGTTATCAGCCCAATCTCGCGGAGGAAATGGGCAAGCTGCAGGAGCGGATTGCCTCCACCAAGGTGGGTTCGATCACCTCCGTGCAGGCCGTTTACGTGCCCGCGGATGACCTGACCGACCCGGCACCGGCGACAACCTTTGCCCACCTGGATTCGACCATCGTGCTCTCGCGTCAGATCGCGGAGCTGGGCATTTATCCGGCCGTAGATCCCCTGGACTCCACGTCCCGCCAGCTTGATCCGAAGGTTATCGGCCTTGAGCACTATGAGGTGGCCAGCGGCGTGCAGAGAACCTTGCAGCGCTACAAGGAGCTGCAGGATATCATCGCCATTCTCGGCATGGATGAGCTCTCCGATGATGACAAGCTGGTGGTTGCCCGGGCACGCAAGATCCAGCGCTTTTTGTCGCAGCCATTCCATGTTGCCGAGGTGTTCACGGGTTCACCGGGCGTTTATTGCAAACGGGATGAAACCATCAAGGGATTCAAGGGTATTCTTGATGGGGAATACGACCACCTGCCCGAACAGGCATTCTATATGGTTGGACCCATTGAAGAGGCCGTCGCCAAGGCCAAGAAGATGGAAGCCTAGGAGACGCGTGGATGGCCAAGGTCAAGGTTACGGTCGCCACTGCTGACCGAGAGGTCTATTCGGGCGAGGCGGACTTTCTGGTCGCGCCCGGGGCCGCAGGAGAGCTTGGCATCATGCCTCGGCATGCCCCGCTGCTGACAGCTCTCGTGCCGGGGGAATTGCGGATTACCCATGACGGTGAAGTGGACGAGGTCTTCATATCCGGTGGTTACATGGAGGTCCAGCCCGATGTCATTACCGTGCTGGCTGATACGGCAGAGCGGGCCGCCGATCTTGATGAGGCAAAGGCACTGGAGGCCAAGCGGCGGGCCGAGGAGATTCTGGAGAAGGGGGCCAGCGATATCGATGTCGCCCGGGCAGAAGCCGAGCTTGCCGCCGTTGCTGCGATGCTGCAGATGATCAAGAAGAGGAAGAAGCACTAGTTCGTTCATCTTGATTCATCCACGGGGATGTCGCTGATACTTTGCAAGGGTTGCACATTGTGCGACCCTTTTGCTTTGGCCGACTCGTAAACCAGGAGGAATCATGATTCCACAGTTTCATTATTCCAACGTGATGGTGCTTGTTTTAGCTGCGGGAAAGGGGACGCGCATGCGCTCTGAAACCCCCAAGGTTCTCCATCCCGTGCTCGGTCGAAGCATGCTGGAGTATGTCCTCCATACCATCGAATCACTTAATCCCATGGGTATTGCTGTGGTTGTAGGACACGGTGAGGAAAAGGTCCGCTATCACATCGGGGATCCCCTGGGCCTGGACTGGGTGGTTCAGGAACACCAGCTTGGCACGGCTCATGCCGTCATGCACTGTGAGTCGGTAAGCCGCGATGCGGAACATGTGCTGATCGTATGCGGTGACACACCCATGCTCGGTTGCGAAACGCTGGCCAGGCTGATTGATGCCCATATCGAGGCCGGGGCAAGCGTATCGGTCCTGTCGGCCGTCCTTGACGATCCCTTTGGCTACGGGCGCATCCTGCGCTCGGACGATGGCACATGCCTTGGCATTGTCGAGGAAGCGGATGCCAATGACACCGAGCGTCAGATCCGTGAAGTCAGCAGCGGTATTTTCTGTGTCCGGAGGCGTGATCTGTTTGAGCTCATCCGCAAAGTGGAAAGGAAGAACGTGCAGGGTGAATACTATCTGCCCGATATCATGAAGATTGCTGTTGGGCGGGGCATGCCCGTTCAGGCGATTCAGACGGAAGATACGGAAGAGATCATTGGCATCAATGACCGTGCCCAGCTTGCACGCGTAGAAGGACAACTCCAGCAGCGTCTGATTCGGGACTGGCAGCTTAGAGGTGTGACGATTCAGCAACCGGAGACGGTGCGAATAGAGGCCAGTGTTCAGATCGGGGCGGATTGTGTCATTCGTGGCGGCAGTCAGCTCATGGGATCAACCCACATTGGTGATGATTGTACGGTGGGTCCCTATGCCATTGTTGTTGACAGTTGGCTGGATGATGAGGTGGAGGTCTTTGCGTTCAGCCATGTTCAGGGTGCAAGCATCAGCAGTGGCGCCAGGATTGGACCATTTGCCCGTTTGCGCCCGGAGGCGGAACTTGATGAGAACGTACGTATCGGAAATTTTGTTGAGGTCAAGAAGTCTGTTCTTGGCCGGGGCAGCAAGGTCAATCATCTCACCTATATTGGAGACGCCTTTGTTGGCCCCGAGTGCAATATTGGTGCCGGCACCATTACATGCAATTACGATGGCGCCAACAAGCATAAGACCGTCATTGGCAAGAATGTGTTTGTGGGTTCGGGCACCAAGTTTATCGCACCGGTAGAGGTGGGCGATGATTCCACGATTGGTGCCGGAAGCATTATTACCCGCAACGTTCCGGAAGGTGGCCTCACCCTTTCCGTAAGGACGGAGCAGAAGCATATCCCCGGCTGGAAAAGGCCGAGCAAGAAGAAGCCCTGATGTGCGGCATTATCGGAGTCATCTCCCGTCGTCAGGAGGTGCAGGACATGCTGCTCGATGGCCTCAGGCGTATGGAGTACCGTGGTTATGATAGCGCGGGCCTGTGCGTTTGCCATGAAGGTGAACTGCATTGCGTGAAGCGTTCGGGCAAACTCTGCGAACTGGAGGATGCCTTGAGGGAAGACCCTCTTCGGGGTTCCATCGGTATCGGGCATACACGATGGGCCACCCATGGCGCGCCAACGGACGCTAACGCCCATCCTCATTTGAGTGATACAGTCGCGGCCGTTCACAACGGCATCATCGAGAATAACCAGGCAATTCGTGCAAGTCTGAAAAAGGAGGGTGCTGACTTTCGGTCTGAAACCGACAGTGAGGCGATTCCGTGGCTGTTTTCCCGAAATCTGTCGATCTATTCGGATCCCGTAGACGCATGGCGGGAAACGCTTGGGCAGCTCAAGGGGTCCTATGCCATCCTTGCCATGATAAAAAAGGATAAAAAACGGTTGTGGTTCGCGCGCTACGGGAGTCCCCTCCTGCTTGGCCGGAAGAAGGGCTGCATCTATGCCGCTTCGGATGCAATTGCGCTTGCCGGCGATGCCAAGGAAGTGATGTATCTGAGAGAGGGGGAGTACGGATACATTTCCCTGGACGAATGTGTCATCTACGACGGGAGTGGCAATCGGGTCGATCGTGCCTGGAAGCCGATGCCCATCACCCATGTCGCATCGGAAAAAGGTGGGTTCCGTCATTACATGGAGAAGGAGATTCATGAGCAGCCGGGTGTCCTCGCAGGCATCCTGCAGGCTTATGTGCATGGTTCGGAGATCCGTTTTCCTGAGGCTGCCTTCCTGCATAAGGCCCCGCTTCCGGAGCGGATTGTGATGGTGGCGTGCGGCACCTCCTACCACGCGGCCCTGACCGCCCGGTACTGGCTGGAACGCTTTCTCAAGATATCCGTTGAGGTCGATTTTGCTTCCGAATACCGTTACAGGGATCCGGTTATCGGACCGAACACCTGGCTGGTGACCCTGTCCCAGTCAGGGGAGACCGCGGACACCCTGGAGGCCTTGCGCCTGTTCAAGTCCCATACGCCGGATAACCTGACCCTGGCGCTGTGCAATGTCATGCACTCCTCTCTGACCCGGGAATCCGACGGGGTCATCGAGCTGCTGGCCGGTCCGGAGATTGGCGTCGCCTCCACCAAGGCGTTTACGGCCCAGCTGGCGGTGCTGGCGCTTTTGGTGCTCATGCTCACGCGCAGGAACGGAAGCCTGGATGAGAAGAGGATCAGCAGTCATCTGCAGGCCCTGCACGATCTGGTCCCTGATATCGCCGGCCTGATCGAGGACTCTCCGAGAATCGCCGAACTTTCATCGCTGTTTACCTCAGCCCATGGCGCCCTTTTTCTGGGTAGGGGGCCCTGTTTTCCTTCGGCGCTTGAAGGTGCCCTGAAACTCAAGGAGATCTCCTACCTGCACGCTGAGGGATATGCGGCCGGAGAGATGAAACATGGCCCCATCGCACTGGTTGATGAGCATCTTCCGGTGGTGGTCATTGCGCCCCGGCAGTATCACCTGGAAAAGGTCCTCTCCAATCTGGAAGAAGTTCACGCCAGAGGGGCCAAGGTCATCCTTATCACCGACCTGCCCGAGAACGACTGCCCCAACTACGTCAGTGCTGTGATTCCCATACCCTATGGGGATTACTTTACCGCCCCCCTGCTGGTCGCAGCACCCCTGCAGTTGCTGGCCTATCATGTCGCCAGACTGCGGGGTACGGACATCGATCAGCCACGGAACCTTGCCAAATCGGTGACGGTTGAGTAATCCCATGATCACCGCATCAAGCGCCGGCCTGACAGGTGCACGATCATTCTCCGGCGGTATGGATCCATGGAAATAACAGGTCATACACGGGTGTTTGGAATCATCGGCGATCCGGTGAGCCATTCCCTCTCTCCGTTGTTTCAGGGCTATTTCGCCCGAAAGGCGGAGATTGATGCGCTTTACGCACCCTTTCATGTGGCCAGGGGAAAGCTGCGTGAGGCTGTTTCCGGTCTGCTTGCCCTTGGTGTAGAAGGGTTCAATATCACTGTGCCGTTTAAGGAGGACATTCTTGAACTGGTTTCCGCGGATGCGGTGGGAAGGCAAATTGGTGCTGTCAACACGGCCAAAAGGCATGCCAATGCCTGGTTGGCCACCAATACGGACTGGCAGGGCATGAAGGCCGTGATGAAGGGTTTGGAATCCAGCGTCACAACGGCTCTTGTTTTTGGGGCGGGTGGAACCGCCAGGGCGGTGCTTCATGCGCTGGCCGAGGCGGGCGTTCAGCGTGTTCATGTGTGCAACCGCGGCCGTCCAAGGCTGGAATCCCTGCTCCGTCACGCCGAAGTCAATTATCCGCACCTGCATTTGACGCAGGTTCACTGGATCGAGGGGGATGTAAGACAGGCTGCGGCGGAATCCCAGCTTGTGATCAATACAACCAGCATAGGACTTTCCCGGGATGCGTCAGCATTTCCCTTCCGGCTGGCAGGTCAGGGGATTGCAGTTGATGCGGTCTACCGTCCGGATGGCAGAACCCCGTTTGTTGAGGCCGCTCATCGGGCAGGACTGAAGGCCATGGATGGTCTGCCGCTGCTTCTGGCCCAGGGAGCCGCTTCCTTTCATTACTGGCATGGTGTGTCACCGGATTATCTGTCCGCCTTGCGCTGGCTGGAGGATCGGCTTGGGCGTGAACATCTTTCCATACCCGGCTGGTAAGGTTGCCATTCGTTGATCAAGCCACGCTTCTGGGCTAACGTGACGGGGAATGACGATGATCATCAGATATTTTCCATGACAACCTTCTGAAGGGTGCTGACGCATGCCCATATATCTCTGGCAGGGTAAAACGAAGCAGGGTCAGGAACACAGCGGTGAGCTGGAGGCTGCGAACAGGGTGATCGCGATTGCGACGTTAAGACGGCAGGGCCTGACCGCACTCAAGGTGAAACGAAAGCCCATCGAAATCCATCTGTTCCCCCAGAAGGTCACTGAAAAGGACATTACGATCTTTTTCCGGCAGTTTTCCACCATGATCAAGGCAGGCCTGCCCCTGGTGCAATGCCTTGAACTGGCCGAGCGAGGTGCAGAAAACAGGGCCTTGAAAAAATTGTTGCACAACATTCAGGAGGATATTGAACATGGCTCTCCTCTGGGGAAGGCCCTGCGCAAGTATCCCGATCACTTTGACCGACTCACCTGCTCCCTTGTGGAGGCAGGAGAGCAGGGGGGCATTCTTGATGACATCCTCCTGAGGATCAGTGCCTATAAGGAAAAGGCCCAGGCACTGGCCGGGAAAATCAAGTCCGCCCTGGTCTATCCAACAGCCGTGATCACGGTGGCATTTGTTGTGACGGCCATTCTTATGATTTTTGTCATCCCCGTGTTTGGCGAGCTTTTCTCATCCTTTGGCGCCGATCTGCCTGCTCCCACGAAGATCGCCATTGCCATCTCGAATGCCTTCGTGAAATACTGGTATCTGGTTTTTGGTCTGCCCGTTGTTCTTGTTTTTGGCATACGCTATCTCTACAAGACCCCTCAGGGCCGTTATCAACTGGACAAGTTGCTCCTCAACCTCCCCATCCTGGGTGATGTGCTGCGCAAGGCTGCCGTGGCCCGTTTCTGCCGCACGTTTTCGACCATGCTGGCGGCGGGTGTACCCATTCTGGACGCCCTGGAAACGGTTGCCGAGACCTCAGGGAACATGGTCATTGAGCGGGTGGTCTACGCCTCAAAAGAGGACATACTGCTCGGCCAGACCCTGACATCCTCCCTGGAAAAGAGCGGTGTGTTTCCCTATATGGTGACCCAGATGATATCCATCGGGGAAAAAACCGGTGCCATGGAAGACATGATGAGCAAGGTTGCGGACTTTTACGAGGAGGAGGTCGATGCGGCTGTGGAGGCCATGACCTCCCTGATGGAGCCGGCTATCATGGCCTTCCTGGGTGTTGTGATCGGAGGTCTGGTGATTGCCATGTACATGCCGATCTTCCAGATGGCATCCGTGATCTGATCCAAAGATCCGAAACGCAGGAGGGTTGAGATGAGCCTGGAAGAAAAAAGATGTGTGCCGTGTCAGGGCGGCATTCCGCCCATGGGGAAAGAGGAAGCGGAAAGACGGATGGCTGACATCCCTGGCTGGGAGCTGATCGAGGATGACCGCAAGCTGAGTCGGACGTTTCGTTTCAGCAACTTTGTCGAGGCCCAGGAATTTGCCCGTCGGGTCGGGGAAGTCTCGGAGGCTGAGAACCATCATCCGGTAATCAGCTACAGTTGGGGATGGTGTACGGTCATCTTCTTTACCCACGAGATCGGCGGCCTGCACGAAAACGATTTTATCATGGCCGCCAAGGTGAATGCGCTGGGCGCGTAGCATTACCCGATACTCATTTCCTCTCTGTGGAATCGTTCAGCAACAAGGCCGAAATGCCTTCCTGATTCGGTGGGGATAAAATCCCCCGCTCGGTGATCAGTGAGGAAATCAGCTCGGCGGGCGTGATATCGAAGACCGGATTGCAGACATCCACACCTTCAGGGGCCCATTTCCGGCCACCAAAACCCGTGACTTCCCCTGCATCCCGTTCCTCGATCGGGATATCAGCGCCCGCTGGGATCGATGCATCAATGGTGGAGACAGGGGCCGCCACGTAAAACGGGATTCCATGCCTTCTGGCCAGTACGGCGACCATATAGGTGCCAATCTTGTTTGCGATATCACCATTGGCGGCCACCCGATCGGCACCGACGATGACGGCGTCAATCCTGCCCTGTTTCATCAGATGCCCGCACATATTGTCGCAGATCAGTGTAACCGGGATCTTCTCCTGCAGCATTTCCCATGTGGTCAGCCGTGCCCCCTGAAGGAACGGTCTTGTTTCATTGGCGATAACATGAATACGCTTGCCTGCCGCAACCGCTGAGCGGATGACCCCGAGGGCCGTACCGTGACCCGCCGTGGCAAGTGCCCCGGCATTGCAGTGGGTCAGGACGGTATCTCCGTCCTTCAGCAACGTGGCGCCGAGGCCGCCCATGGCCCTGCAAACCCGGATGTCTTCAGCCAGAATCTCATGAGCCTCCTGGAGCAGATTTCCGGCAATCAACGCCGGTTCCTGCACGCGATGCGCCTGCCAGCAGCTTCGCATGCGCTGCAATGCCCAGAACAGATTGATAGCGGTTGGCCTGCTTGCCGCCAGGACCTCAAAGCCCATTTCTAGTTGCGCGTTAAACGAATCCGGAGCCGAAACGGAGAGTTTCAGGGCCTCAAGCGCGACTCCGTAGGCGGCCGCACACCCGATGGCGGGTGCCCCCCGTACAACCATGGTTCGAATCCCCTCAGCCACCGAAGCAGCCGAGTCGTATGTGATGTATCGAAACTGGTGCGGGAGAATGCGTTGATCGATCATTTCCAGGTGGCCTGAGCGCCAGCGCAGTGTTTCAACCTTGCCGGTCAAGCTATTCCCCTTCAAATTCGCAAAGCGTGAATACCCTGTAGCCTTTTTTCCGCAGGCGCTCGGCACCCCCGATATCCGGCAGGTTGATGACAAAACTGCATTCCACCAGCTTGCCGCCAATCTTCTCGATCAGGCTGGCTGCAGCCTCGGCCGTTCCTCCGGTGGCAATGAGATCGTCAACAAGCAGGATTCGTTCCCCCTTATCGATGGCGTCGGCGTGGATTTCAATGTGGTCGCTGCCGTATTCAAGATCATAATCATGACCAATGGTTTCAGCCGGCAGTTTTCCCTTCTTGCGAATCGGGATAAAACCGACACCAAGCTGATAGGCAAGGACGGCACCAATGATGAACCCCCTTGCCTCAATGCCTGCAACCTTATCAATGTGTTTTCCTGTATAGCGATTGACCAGTTCGTGGATCATGATGCGGTATCCGACCGGATCCTTGAGCAGGCTGGTGATGTCGCGAAACATGATGCCCTTTCGCGGGTAATGGGGAATTGTGCGGATTCTTGATTTGATGGGCATGTCTTCTCCTAGATAATGCGATCATTCCCGCCGTCAACGGGTAACTGCGCGCCTGTGGTTTTGGCGAACAGGGGTCCGGCCATCGCACAGGCGAGTTCCGCCACATCCTCGGACGTGACCTCCACCTTCAGGAGGTTACGGGTCTTGTACGCCTGCACGCTCATGCCGTAGTGGCGGGCGCGTTTCTCAAGTACCTCATCCGTCCAGATGGCTGTATCAAATACGGCATTGGGATGCAGCATGTTGACCCGGATCCCCTTTTCCGCCAGCTCCAGAGCCGCCACCCGCCCCAGCTGGGTCAGGCCCGCCTTGGGAACGGAATAGCTGGCCACACCGGGTCCGGGAGCCGGAACATTCTTGGAGGCAATGATCACAATGGCAGGGTCGATTCCCAGTTCCAGATAGGGAATGGCATACTGAAGAAGGTGTTGGTGGCTGTTCAGATTTACGGCCATGCTGGCATTCCAGGTGGCCGGGTTCATTTCCGCGATGGGTTCGCTGGCCGGGAAGATCCCGGCATTGCTGACCACAATATCGAGCCCGCCGAACCGGCGCACAGTCTCATCCACACAGGATTTCAGTGCCTCACGATCCGTCACATCGCAGACCATGCCTGTCAGATCACTGGCCGTAAACAGCGTCTTGATTTCAGGGTTGAGGTCAAGGGCCATGACCGCGGCGCCATGTCGCTTCAGGGTCAGGGCACAGGCCTTGCCGATACCGCTGGCCGCGCCGGTGACCAGCGCCACTTTCCCCTGCAACTGGGCCGGCTTTCCCCCTTTTTTTAGCTTGGCCTGCTCCAGCTCCCAGTATTCGACCGCAAACAGGTCTTTCCCGGACACCGGTCTCCAGCCACCCATGGCCTCCGCCCGCATGATGGCGGGAAGGGTATGGTGAAGAATGTCGGAGACGACGTTCGTTTCCTGCACCGAGTGTCCGAGGCTCACGCAACCGTATCCAGGCCACACCACCCAGCGGGGCACCGGATCCAGGCATGTGTGGGAGCCATCGGTATGCCGTGAAAAATAGGCTTGGTAGCGTTCGGCGTATGTGTCCACCTCGGCATCAATGTTCATTTTCGATCTCAGGACAAGGGGAAAGGGTTTGGTGCGGATCACATGATCGGGGGTGAGTGTGCCGCGTCCGGCCAGGTCGTGAATATCGTCACGTCGTGAGAAGGCAAGGCACTCACCTTTTGTGTCCAGACATGCCAGCATGGCCTTTCCCCGCCGCCTGGAAACGGCCCGACGAAGCCTGGCAAGTGCCAAAAGGTCCTCCTCTGCCTTGTGTGTCCGGGATGAAACCGGGGTGCGTTCTGACAGGTACTGTTCGGCCTCGGAAACGAGACGGATCATGGATTCGTAGCTTTCCCGGGCATCGTCGGCAAATGTGAACAGGCCATGATTGAGCAGCACCATGCCGATGTATTGCTGCCAGTCGATCTCCCGCGTCATCTCGTAAACGGTCCTGGCCAGGATAAAGCCGGGCATCACGTAGGGGATGACAACGACACGCTTTCCGTAGATCTCACGGATCCGTTGTTCGCCGTCCGGTGTGTTTGTGATGGTCACGACGGGATCGGCGTGGGTGTGATCCACGAATCTGAATGGAATGATGGCGTGGAGAATGGCCTCCACCGAAGGTGAGGGGGCGGAGGGGTCAAGCATGGCCGACCTTTGCGCCCTGACCATCTCCGTATCGCTCAGGGATTCCAGTGTTGCCATGCGCCTGAGCACATCAAGCCTGACGGGGGCAAATCCGGCGGCCTCGATAGTGGCCAGATCCCAGCCGCTTCCCTTGACATGGAGCACGTCAATTTCATCACCGAACAGGTCGGTGTGTGTCGACTTAAGCGAGGTGTTGCCGCCACCATGCAGCACAAGGGAGGCCTCCTGCCCAAGCAGGCGGGAGGTGTACACCCTGAGTCTAAGTGGATCGTTGACCCACTTGCCAGCCTCTCTGTCATCCCATCGGCTTTGCAGCTTGCGTTCTCCCTCTGGCGCTTATGGATGCTCAAGTCTTCAACCGGCTTGCCATCCGTTACCTGGCAGGTGGTATCAGTCCCATCCTCCACCTGCGGCACGATTCGTATTCTGGACCTGGCTTTGCAAGGTGCAACTTCCTGTTGTCGTCCAAATGCCTGGTCGGGGGTGTCGTGTTGAGGAGCCGACAGCACGCCATGTCTCCGGAAGTGCCGGGCCTGGAGACAAGCCCATCATGATCCGGGCCAGTGCCTGCCATAAAGTCGGAACGGATCCTGTCCCTTGATCAGGATGCCAGCTGACGCAGAACGTAGTGCAAAATGCCGCCATGCCGGTAATACGCCCATTCTTTTGGCGTATCGATACGCACGATTGCCCTGAAGTGCTTGCCATCCGCATCGACGGCCACCTCGCCCACGCCGCTATGGATGCCGCTGATGGTGAACAGTTCATGACCGCTCAGACCCAGGTCCTTTGCCGATTCTCCGGCCATGAACTGAAGGGGAAGGATACCCATGCCGACAAGATTGGAGCGGTGGATGCGCTCATAGCTCTCCGCAATGACCGCCCTGACCCCCAGAAGGGCGGGGCCCTTGGCCGCCCAGTCCCGGCTGGATCCCGACCCGTACTCCTTCCCCGCAAGGATGATGGCCGGTGTCCCTTCAGCCTGATATTCCATGGCCGCATCGTAAATGCTCATCAGCTTCCCATCCGGCAGATGAATGGTCACCCCTCCTTCTGTTCCGGGCGCAAGTTGATTGCGCAGACGAATGTTGGCAAAGGTCCCCCGCATCATGACTTCATGATTTCCCCTCCGTGAACCATAGGAGTTGAAATCCTTTGGTTCGACACCATGCTCGAGGAGATAACGACCGGCCGGCGAATCGACCTTGATGGCTCCGGCCGGCGAGATGTGATCGGTGGTGACGGAGTCCCCAAGCATGGCCAGTACCCGTGCGTTCCTGATGACGGTCATGTTCTCTGAGGTCTCGTTCATCCTGCTGAAATAAGGCGGATTCTGGATGTATGTGGAGCCTTCATCCCATGCGAAGCGATCGCCCGTGGGGGCTTCCAGATTCTGCCAGTTGGCATCACCTGCGAACACATCCGCATACGACTTGATGAACTGTTCACGCTTGACATCCGCAACCGCTGCAGCGATCTCCGACTGTGTTGGCCAGATATCCCTCAGATAAACATCCCGGCCGTCTTTTCCCTTGCCGATTGGGTCATGGTAAAGGTCGATGTTCATGGTGCCGGCAATGGCATAGGCTACGACCAGGGGTGGGCTGGCCAGATAGTTCATGCGTACCTCGGGGTGCACGCGCCCTTCAAAATTGCGGTTGCCGGAAAGGACCGAACATACGACCAGACTCCCCGTGTCGATGGCCTCGGAGACAGCTTCCGGCAGGGGACCTGAATTGCCGATGCATGTGGTGCAGCCATAGCCGACCACATGAAATCCCAGCCGTTTCAGGGGATCCATCAGTCCCGCCTTCTGCAGATATTCGGTGACGACCATGGATCCCGGCCCGAGGGAGGTCTTTACCCAGGGCTTCACCTCCAGCCCTTTTTCCACGGCCTTCTTGGCAACAAGCCCCGCACCGAGCATCACGGATGGATTGGATGTGTTGGTACAGGAGGTGATGGCGGCGATGACAACCGCGCCATCCTCCATGGTGATCTCCTTGTCGTGCATGGTCATGGTGACCGGATGGGAGTCCAGGTTGGCTGCGGATTTTTCCGCTGCCAGGGCGGCCAGGAAACGCTTTTTGGACGCCTTCAGATCGAGACGGTCCTGCGGGCGTTTCGGGCCGGCCAGAGAGGGGACAACCTCCGACATGTCAAGTGAGAGGGATTCACTGTATTCGGCACATGCGTCATCCCGGAACATGCCCTGCATCTTGGTATAGGCCTCCACCAGGGCGATGTTCTCTTCATCCCGGCCACTTAATCTCAGGTAGTTCAGGGTTTCGTTATCCACTGGAAAGATGCCGCAGGTCGCTCCGTACTCCGGGGCCATGTTCGCAATGGTCGCCCGATCGGCTAGAGGCAGGTGATCGAGTCCTGAACCATGAAATTCAACAAATTTTCCGACCACCCCATGCGCTCTGAGCCTCTCTACGATCGTCAGGACAAGATCGGTGGCCGTCGCCCCTTCCGGTAATTGTCCGGTCAGTTCAAAACCGACCACCTGTGGAATCAGCATGGAAATCGGCTGGCCAAGCATGGCCGCCTCGGCTTCAATACCGCCGACTCCCCAGCCAAGCACCCCGAGTCCATTGATCATGGTTGTATGGGAGTCCGTGCCCACCAGTGTGTCCGGATAGGCAAGGCCGGTATCATCCACAAAGACGGTGCGGGCAAGGTGCTCCAGGTTCACCTGGTGGACGATACCCGTATCGGGCGGCACGACCCTGAAATTGTCAAAGGCCTGCTGTCCCCATTTCAGAAATGCGTAGCGCTCGCGGTTGCGTTCAAACTCAAGCCTGGTATTGATCCGAAAGGCCTGGTCTGATCCGAAAGCATCCACCTGCACGGAGTGGTCGATGACCAGCTCGGCGGGCACCAGCGGATTGATCTTTCTCGGATCACCGCCAAGATCGGCCATGGCGTCGCGCATGGCCGCCAGATCCACGACAGCCGGCACGCCGGTGAAGTCCTGCATGAGCACGCGAGCGGGCATGAAGCTGATTTCCCGGCTGGGTTCGGCCTTTGGGTTCCATTCAGCGACTGCCCTGATGTCCTGAGCCGTGACGGTGACGCCATCTTCACGCCGAAGGAGATTTTCAAGGAGGATCTTCAGCGAGTAGGGGAGACGGGATACTTGTTTCCCGGCCGCTTCCAGGCAAAAGATCTCATAGCTTTTACCATGAACCTTCAAAAGTCTGCGGGCATCAAAGGTGTTTTGCATGCGTCCTCCTTGATCTATAAACAGGTTAGGGGGTGATGATGGGTTCCACGAGGGAACCACCCCCATATTGGCCATTTAATGGTGGCATGCAAGTCCATCGGCAGGAAAGGTGAAGGATGATGTTGCCCGCACATGAACGCATGATCGAGGCCATCCGGGAAGAGGTTCGCGTGACCAGTCAGCTGACCGGCAGGGACTCCCTGCGTCCCGAGGTGATGAAGGCCCTGATGGAGGTACCCCGTCATGAGTTTGTTCCCGCTGAGTTATTGCAGTGTGCGTATGACAACAGCCCCTTGCCGATTGGCCATGGCCAGACCATTTCCCAACCCTACATCGTGGCCCTGATGACCGATCTTCTGGAGCCGAGGAAGGATGCGACGGTCCTGGAGATCGGTACGGGATGCGGGTATCAGGCGGCCATTCTGGGAAAGCTGTTCAGACGGGTCTATTCCGTTGAATATGTTCCCGAACTGGCTGCGCGGGCACGCAAACATCTCGATAGTCTCGGTTATGACAATGTGGAGATTCGGGTGGGAAACGGCTACGAAGGCTGGCCTGAGCATGCGCCCTTTGATGCCATTATCGTCACGGCCGCCCCGGAGTCGGTTCCCCCGACGCTTGTTGAACAGCTCAAGCGCGGTGGCCGGATGGCGATTCCGGTGGGGTCACGCTGGTGTGGTCAGAATCTACTCCTGGTGCGCAAGGATGAGCGGGGTATTGTTCACGAGCAGGATATCCTGCCAGTGGCCTTTGTGCCCATGGTCAATCCTCCGGCCGGGCATTAGATGTTCCGGTGGAAGAGTGCTCCTTGTGCCCGGTTGCGAGGAAGGGTTTGATCAGATCCATGGGCAGGGGAAAGATGATGGTTGAGTTCTTTTCCCCGGCGATCTCGGTAAGTGTCTGCATGTAGCGGAGCTGCAGGGCCTGGGATTGTTTTGAAAGGGTTTGCGCTGCCTCCAGCAGTTTCTGGGAGGCCTGAAGCTCCCCTTCGGCGTGAATGACCTTGGCACGCCTCTCCCGTTCGGCCTCCGCCTGTTTGGCGATGGCCCGGATCATGGACTCATCCAGATCCACGTGCTTGATTTCAACGTTGGATACCTTGATGCCCCAGGCATCTGTCTGCTCGTCCAGATCGGTCTGGATGTCCACGTTCAGCTTGTCGCGTGCGGCCAGCATCTCATCCAGCTCGTGTTTCCCCAGAACCGATCTGAGCGTGGTCTGGGCCAGCTGGCTGGTGGCGGTGAAGAAGTCCTCGACGTTGATGATGGCCTTCTGTGGATCAACGACCCGAAAATAGATGACCGCATTGACCTTGACCGAGACGTTGTCGCGGGAGATAACATCCTGCGTGGGCACATCGAACACGACGGTGCGAAGATCCACGCGTGCCCACTGCTGAATGACGGGAATGATGATGATCAGGCCCGGGCCCTTGACCTTCCAGAAGCGGCCAAGCATGAAGACCACGCCCCGCTCGTATTCACGCAGGATCTTGAGTGAGGAGAAGATGAGACTGAGCAGGATAACGGCGAGAAACAGAAAAGTGGTTGTCATGGCTGGCTTGCCTCCTTGTGTTTGCTTTCAGGCTCAACAACCAAGACTAGACCATCCACGGCGACAATGCGCACCTTCTGCCCCTTTTTCAGGGGAATTGAGGAGCGGGCCTGCCAGATTTCACCCCGGGCCCGGATATTCCCTTCTCCCATAAAATCGTCCAGGACTTTCCCGGTTGATCCGACCATGGCTTCCCGGCCGCTCACCACGGGTCGCAGGCGTGCCTTCAGGGCGGCCCCGATGACAAAGATGAAGAAGGCCGCGCTGGTGAGACTCACGGCGGCAATCAGGGCGATGGAAATGCCGAAACCCGGGGCAGTGGTATCCATCAGGATGATGGACCCGATCGCAAAGGCGATCACGCCACCGATGCCCAGGGCCCCGAAGCTGGGCATGAAGAGTTCTCCCACCATGAAGGCGATACCCAGCAGGATCAGGCCAAGGCCCGCATAGTTGATGGGAAGGACCTGAAAGGCGAACAGCGCCAGCAGCAGGCAGATACCCCCCATCACACCCGGCAGGACAAAGCCCGGGTTCATCAGTTCAAAAAATATTCCATAAATGCCGGCCAGCATCAGCAGATAGGCGACATTCGGATCGGTGATCACGGCCAGCATTCGGCTTCGCCAGTCCGGCTCCAGCCGTTCGACCGAGAGGCTGGATGTTTGCAGCTCAATTTCCCTTCCCGCAACCATGACCTTTCTCCCATCCAGTTTGCTCAACAGATCAGGGATATCCATGGCGACAAGGTCAATGACCTTTTTATCCAGGGCATCCTTGCTGGACAGGCTGGCAGCCTCCCGGACCGCCTTTTCCGCCCAGTCGCTGTTTCTGCCCCGCATCTGGGCAAGGCTTCTGATATAGGCAACGGCGTCATTGAGGGCTTTCTTGCTCATGTCATCCTTTGCCGTTGGTTGTTTTTCCATGCCCTCTCCGGGCTTGCTCGGTGTCTGTCCCGGTGGGGATGGCGAGGGGATGCCCCCGATCCGTACAGGTGTTGCGGCCCCGAGATTGGTTCCCGGAGCCATGGCAGCCACATGGGATGCGTAAAGGATGTAGGTCCCGGCACTGGCGGCCCGGGCCCCGCTGGGTGCCACAAACGTGATCACCGGCAGCGGGGAGGCAATGATGTCCTGAATGATCTGGCGCATGGACAGGTCCAGCCCCCCCGGTGTGTCGATCCGCAGGATGACCAGAGGCGCATCCTGTTCCCTGGCCTTCACCAGCCCCCGGTGAATGTAATCCGCTACCGCCGGACCGATCGCGCCCTTGATGTCCAGGAGCAGGGCAGGCGGGGGAGCCTGCGCCGGTGAAAGGACCGGCATCAGAAGCAGAAGGCAGAGCAATCCAGACCATCGTGGCATGTATGCTACTTTAGCACATGCCTTGCCTCTTCATGTCAGGCGCCAGGGGAATGGTCGGCAAGGGGTTTTTCACGATTGATCCACCACCTGCCGCTTGATGGGGGCTGGATGGGTCAGGGGCTGGATGAAAGGGTTTCGACCCTACACGTGATAACTGATGCGCCCCCGTCCGGACTTCTCCTGCAGAAGCCGGAATGCCTCACCGCTGACATGAATCAGTTCGCGGTGATCCCCCGCCTCAAAATAGACATCCGCCACATCCGAAAAGGCCTCATCCATGACCGCCTCCATGTCGTAGGCCGGTCCCACGGGTGGCAAGGCACCCAGTTCACAGTCCCTGAACAGTTCGGCCAGCTCTTCTTCCTCCACAAGTTCCAGATCACGCTCCAGAAGCGAATTAAGCGCATCCACGTCAAGGTGATGGGTGGAGGGCAGGATCGCCATCAGGTATCCGTCCTTGTCCTTCAGCACGACCGCCTTTGCCAGTTGATCACCCGGAACGCCTGCCGCCTCTGCCGTTCGCATGCTCGACTGGGTGTAAGGATGGGTAAGCACATCGTATTTCACACCATGCTTCTCAAGGTAGGTCCTGATGCTTCTGGCAATGGGCATTGCTTGTCCTCCTTTTCTGATCCTTCTATCAGGAATATAGTCAGGTATGTCGGCATCTGCCAGCCGTGGAAGTATCCGGTTCTTCCCGGGATGACGGATCGGGGCCGGCTAGTCCTCCCGGCTTCCGAAATGAAAACCCTTGTTTCTGAAAAGCCGGACGCAGGCATCGACCACATCCGGATCAAAAAGCCTGCCCCGATGTTTGATGATTTCCTCCATGGCGGCTTCCAGACCGCGAGCGGGCCTGTACGGCCGGTGATTGGCCATGGATTCCACCACATCGGCCACGGCGACGATCCTGGCCTCAAGGATGATCTCCTCTCCCTTCAAACCAAGCGGATAACCCGAGCCGTCCAGGCGTTCGTGGTGCTGATAGGCGATGTCCGCCACGGGCCATGGAAACTCGATTTTCTTCAGGATGTCATAACCAACCCGGGGATGATTCTTGACCAGCGAGTACTCAAGGTCGGTCAGCTGCGAGGGTTTGGCCAGAATCTCGGCCGGAATCTGGATCTTGCCGATATCGTGAATGGCCGCGCCCACGTGAATGCCCTCAATCCGGTTCTCGTCAAGTCCCATCTCCCTGGCAATGGCGACGGACAGTTTGGCGACCTGCCACTGGTGGCCGGCGGTGTACGGGTCGCGTGATTCGGCCATCATCGCAATGGCCTGAAAGGCACCCTCCAGGATTTTCTTCAGCTGGAGATAACTCTTCTCAAGTGCGATCTGGGCCTGTTTCCGTTCGGTGATATCCAGGACGGTGCCGATCATGCGGACGGGCTTCCTGTTCTCCCCGTAAATAACGGAGGTATCGGCATGCACGTAACGCATCGTCCGTCCGGACGGACGATGCGGAAATCCCGTTCATAGGCCTTGCCGGTCTCCAGGGAGGCCTTGATGGCCTGGCTGATCTCCCTGCGGTCCTCGGGATGCACGGCCATGAGGAAGGAGCGGAAAGGCACACCGCCCTTTTTCGGCGTGATGCCGAAGATGCGGTAGAGTTCATCCGACCACATCAGCGACTTGCCCGTAATGTCCCAGTCCCAGTTGCCCAGGTGGGCGATGCGCTGGGCCCGCTTGAGGCTGTCCTCACTCCTGGCCACGTTGTCGGCCAGTCGCTTCTCATCGGTGATGTCCCGGCTGACCACGACGGCATGGGTCACCCGCCCGTCCTCGTAATAGGGATAAAACGCGGCCGAATAGTATCGTGTCTCGCCTGCAGGCAGGTTTCTGGTGAAGACCGTGCGAATGGCCTTGCCGGCCAGGCACTGATCCAGTTTCGGCTTGATATACTCCCGGAAGTCTTTCTCGCCCCAGACCTCGGCCACGGTTTTGCCAATAATCTCCTTACGGGATTTGCCATGGATCTTCAGGGCCGCGCCATTAACCGCCCGATAGACATAGTTGGCGTCGATCAGGTTCATGCTGTCCTGGGAGGCGTCCACGATGAACTCGTATTGCTTGCGTTCCTCCTCCAGGGCGTAGCGGTCGGTGATGTCGATCACCGAGGCCAGTGTCCTGCCGTTCTCCGGCAGGAGGATGACGTTGACGATTCCCCTTCGGACCGCGCCGTCCCTGCGGAAGAAGCGGAACTCATACTCAACGGGAACGGTCCTGTCTCCGGCGCGGCGGCGGCGGGCGTAGTCCAGCATGCGCTCGCGATACTCATCGGGCACGAACTCCGTCCAGCGCCGCCTGCCCTCCAGCTCTTCCCTGGTATAACCGAGGAGATCGGCAAGTTTCCGGTTGACCATCCGGATGGTGGCGTCCTCCTCAAAGATCAGCATGGCCGTGCCCGTATGCTCGAAGATGGTGCGATACACCGGGTCCGTGATGGTGGTGGTGGCATCAGTACGATGTTTTAAGGATGGATGCTGAGGGCTCCTGGGCACCATTCCTCCCTTGATTTTACCTTGTTTTCAGAAAAATGTTATCAGCCGAAAGGTGAAAAGGAAATTGGTGCCAGAGACGTGACTGGTCAGATTCTTTCGAATCCGAATCCGTTTTCAAGAACCTTGAGGCAGGCTTCACACGCCATTGGGCAGTAGATCCTGCCCTTGTTTCGGGATATTTCCTGTATGGCGAAATCAAGACCAAGTGCAGGCCGGTAAGGCCGATGAGAGGAAATCGCCTCGACCACATCCGCGACGGCCACGATTCTTGCTTCCAGGCAGATTTCTCCGTCCTTGAGCCCGAGGGGATAACCGGATCCGTCCATGCGTTCGTGATGCTGACGAGCGATGTCGGCGACCGGCCAGGGAAATGAAATACCCCTGAGGATCTCGTATCCAACCTCGGGATGACCCTTGATCATTTCAAACTCGATATCGGTCAGCCTGGAGGGCTTGGCCAGAATCTCGGCAGGCAGGTGAATCTTGCCGATGTCATGGATCATGGCGCCCAGCCGGATGCCGTCAATCGTGTCCTGATCAAGCCCCATCCTTTTGGCCATGGCTGTGGCCAGAGAGGCCACGCGCAGCTGATGGCCGGATGTGTAGGGATCACGCGCCTCAACCGCCTTGGCCACGGCCTGGACGGTTCCCTCCAGGCTCAGTCTGAGTCTGTTCCGGCTGTCCCGGATAAGTTTTTCGGCTTTTTTCCGCTGGGTGATGTTTTCCAGGAAATGGACAAAGCAGGGTTTTTTCCGGCTGCTGCGCATGGCATAGCTGTGGGAAAGATAGATCTCTCCGTTTTCCGCCCGGATTTCCTTTTCCTCTTCCCGGCTGCTCTGATCAACAGGCAGCGGTGCGTCAAGTCTGGGAAAGACCTGCCAGTAGGGGTTGCCGATGAAGTCCCTGAAGGGCCTGCCTGCCTGCTTGGCATAGGCCCTGTTGGCCCGGAGGATGATCCCGTCCCTGTCATGGATAAAGACGGGGCTGGCAATGGCATCAAAGGTGGCCTCCCATTCCTCCTTGGCTGCCCGGACCATCTCCTCCGATTCGTTGAGGTCCTCCAGCATGTAGAGCATGGCCCGGCGGGTATCCTCCTGTTCGGACAACAGTGTTTTTGTCCTGGCCAGTTCGGATCTGAGCTGTCTGATTTCAGACCGGAGGGATGCAACAGTCCTCGATTTGGAGTTCATGCGGGATTCTTTCCTGAGCGCAGTGTTTCGATCTCCTTTTGCAGGCGTCGTATTGTCTTGCGCAGGTCTTCCATTTTCAGCTCGCGGCCGACCATGAGCCGGTTCATGCGCTCGATCTCGTCCATGCGTGCGTGCAGCTCCTGTTCGTACCGTTTCCGCTCGCTGATGTCCCGCATCATGGCCGTGAACACCCATCGACCATCGATCCTTGCCGCCGTGAGACTCATCTCCTTTGCAAACGTACTGCCATCCTTTCTCAGGCCTTCCGTCTCCGTGATCCTGCCGATCAGGCATGGCCGGCCGGTTGTCAGAAACTCCCTGAGGCCCCTGAGATGCTTCTTTCTGAACTTTTCCACCAGAATATCGGTGACAGGCATGCCCAGAGCCTCCTCCCTTGTGTAGCCAAACAGTTGCTCGGCCGCCTCGTTCCAGAGGATGATCCTGTCGTCCTCATCCACACACACGATGGCATCGAGGCTGGACTCAACCACTGCGCGAAGCAGTTCCGTTTCCATCTCCGGTTTGGCCGGAACCTTGGAAGAGTTCATCGCTTGTCATCCAGCCGTGCCTTCAGGGCCGCAATCTCGTCGCGCAGTTCCTTGATGCGGAATTCCCGCTGGATGGTGGCCTTCTGGAACCGCTCCAGTTCTTCCAGCCGGCTTTTCAGCATCTCTTCCGACTGCCGCTGCTGCTTCTCGTGCTCGATCTTCGTCAGGGCATAGGAGATGTCATCCGCGGCTTCTTCAAGGAGGCCGATTTCCTTCTTGCGAAAGAAGCTTTCATCCCCGGCGTACACGGTGAGGGTTGCCACAGGCTTGTTGCGGACCAGGATGGGAAAAGCAGCCGCGGAGCGACAAGCGTTCCTGATCAGGGGCTCCTTCCAGGGGCTTTTGCAGTCGACGCTGGCAAGGAGATCGCAGTAGGCCGGCTTGCCGCTGGCCATGGCCTGGTCGGCCATGGTGCAGGAAACGTGGCTCTTGCCAATCAGGGCCGATTGCATGGCCTTGCCGCAGGCTTCGGCGAACGCCGCCTGGGCAACGGGCCTCAGACACCTTGTCCCTTGATCATAATGTCCGACCCAGGCGAAACGGAAACCTGCAAGCTCCACCGCGGCATGGCAGATGCCCTCAAACATCTCCTGAGGCTGGCGCAGGCGCTGAACATGCTGATTGACTTCGCTCAGGAACCGGAGCAGCCGGTTGAGCCTCGCCAGCTTTGCTGCCTGATCTCGCTGTCGATGGATCATCCTGCTGGCATAAATCCCGAACCAGATGATCAGCACGCTGATGATGATGCGCATCCACAGTTCATTGGGGTCCGGCGCAAACAGTTGTCCGGAAAATGTGTCTTTGCCGATAAGCACGGCATGCACAAGCGCTTCCAGCGGCCAGTAGCCAATTGCCAGGGCAATGGCCAGCCAGAGCACGATGACCTTGTCCGTGGGCTTGTTCACTCCCATGACACTACCTGCAGTTTGGAGGTATTCCAATAACCTTCCTGTTCCTGTGGTTTCTTGCAGGGATGAAGGGCAATCGCTTGAACCGGCATCATGTTTAATCAACCAGGCCGACGATCATGACCGCCTCGTGCGTTCCATCGTTGCTGTGACGGGTTGAAAAGGCATGCCTCGGCAGGGTTGTGCGCACGCTCATGATGACCTCATCGACGGATGAGCTGATCATGAAGAAACTGTCGTGGACATCCGGCGCGTCCGGATTGTCGTGCATCAGCGCGAAGATATGGATCTGATAGGGTGACGCGTAGAAGGAGGCGGGAATGTTAATGTCAACCTCGATATCCTTTAGCGGCGCTTTGTCCCCGGTGTTTATCCGGATTTCATAGGGCAGCCGCGGGCCGGTGGCACGGGCATCAAAAATATCCGCCGCACGGTCCGAAAAAGCGTCGTAGATGGTGATATGCTGATTGCTGTCAAAGGTTCCGGCCGGAAACACGATGGACGCATGATCTGCGAAGTCCACACGTTTGCCGACCGGCGGTATCTCCGCGTTTACGGAATGTTCATTGAGGCTGATGATGCTTACGATGATCCCGGTATTGGCTGTCTCCGGTGTCATGACGGAAATCTCGTTCTGTCTCTGAAGCCTTACGGTCTTTGTCAGCATTCCGTGAAGTCTGCCGCACTCTTCCGGCGTAACAATGATTTTGCTGTTTAACCCGACAGTGCATGGGCCTGTTTTACCCGAATGGCCTCCGCCCTGGAGGGAGAGCATGAACGTTTGGTCGGTATCCCGCACGGAGAAACGGCTGACATACGGCCGGGATGCGCCATGCTCGGCGGCAATGAACTCAGGGCCATAGATCAGGGAATACCCGTAGGCCTGTGAGAAGTGGCTGCCCATGGGAGATAATGTCGCCATGACAGCCAGGATGAAGAGATATGTCCATTTGCCCATACGTATTGCCTCGCAGTTCACGGGACAGGAGATATCCTTCCGATCCGTCATTTCAGTCCCGGCCATCAGTTTAGGCCCTGACCGGCGATAAATACAAATCCGGACAGGCCAGAAACCGGATGACGGACGCGATATTCATTCCGGCCCGGCCACCCCTCCGGGCGCATTTTTCCTGAACGGGGAAAGCTGGTTCAGCCGCTGTTCAGATTACCCCGTTAAGGTTCTGCCATGATGTCCGGAAAAATCCGGAGCTGGATACGGCTGAATTTACAGGAGGTACTGAAATGAATCGACTACACGGAGCACTTAAATTCTTTTCCCTTGTCATGGCACTCGTGATCACCGCCCTGTCAAACCCGGGCGTCTCCCACGCTGATCCTGATGATGGCCATGAAGATCGATACAACCGGCAGTTTCATATCCCCTATCATCGAGGGGTCTTTTCCGAACGGAGGGTGTATGTACCCAGGCACCGTGTGGAACGCTACCATCGGGTTTATCCCCGGCCAGCCTATCATCCGTCTCTTCACAGTTATGCCTACCGTGAGGATGACGATGCCCTGGAGCTGGGTCTTGGCATCGCCGTGGGTGCGCTGCTGGGATATGTGATCAGTGATACCGCCCATCAGCCCCATTATCGTCATCGTCAGACGACGGTGGTGACCCCGACGACCGTCAGGGTGGCGCAACCAAGGGTCGCCGTGCGTCAGAATGTCTGCCTGCAGACGCGGGAATATCAGACCCAGGTGGTGATCGGTGGCCGCTATGTGGATGCCTACGGCACCGCCTGTCTGCAGGTTGATGGTTCATGGAAATTTGGACCGGCAATTCCCGTACCCCAGTATTGAGACCCATGGTGGGTTAGCAGGGCTCCATATTGGCACGGGCCGGGAAACCAGGGGATGAACACCCCCTGGTTTTCCTGTGCCAGCCGGCGCTATAATGGCTTTAGTGATGGCTGGCTCCCTCTTCATCAACGGAGCCGGATATATATTCTTGTCAATTGGCGAGAAGATCGGTATAAATCGCGCCCTTTCTGAACGACTGGAGTTTTAAGTGAAAGCTGACATTCATCCCGAATACAAATCTGCAACGGTGGTCTGCAGTTGTGGCAACACCTTCAAGACACGTTCCACGAAGGGTGATATCCACGTTGAGATCTGTTCCGCGTGCCATCCATTCTATACCGGCAAGCAGAAGATCGTGGACACAGAGGGGCGTGTCGAGCGTTATTACAAGAAATACGGCAGGCAGCAGACCAAGGCCTAGTTGGAGCTGGAGTTAACAAATGTATGCAGTGATCAAGACCGGTGGCAAGCAGTATCGCGTGCATGAGGGCGACGTTCTTCGTGTTGAAAAGCTCGAAGGAGAGCCTGGTGATCGTGTGCATTTTGATGACGTGCTGATGATCGGCACGGCGGATGGCATCCGGCTCGGAAAGGATGCGGCCGATGCCACGGTGTCTGCCGTGATTACCGGACAGGGCAAGAGCAGGAAGATCGTTGTTTTCAAGAAACGGCGTCGCAAGAATTATGTCCGTACGATGGGACACAGGCAGCCATATACGGCGATCCGGATTGACAGGATATCAGCCGCGGGAGAAGGCGCGGTTGAGGCTGTTAAAGCAGAAGCGGCGTCAAGGGAGTAAGCTATGGCACATAAAAAAGCAGGTGGATCGAGCCGGAACGGCCGGGATTCAAACGCCAAAAGACTGGGTGTGAAAAAGTACGGTGGTGAGGCCGTAACGGCTGGCAACATTCTGGTTCGCCAGCGTGGCACGAAGATCCGTCCCGGCAAAAACGTCGGCTGTGGTCGCGATTATACCCTCTTTGCACTTTGTGACGGCAAGGTCGAGTACTACAAGCGGGGAGGTCGCACCGAGGTGCGTGTCTCCTGCTGACCGGATCTGACCGTGGTGGTCTGTGAGGGGTGCGTTGAACGCACCCTTTTTTTTTCATGCGAAGATGTTCAATCGGCTAGCAATCCCCGATTCGGTTCGCAGAAGCGGGTCGTGGCGTTTTCTTCCCTGTTGCATAGGATTCACCCATGCGTTTTGTTGATGAAGTCCAGATCGAGGTGCAGGCTGGCCATGGCGGAAAGGGTTGTGTTTCCTTCCGGCGAGAGAAGTTTATCCCGAAGGGTGGACCCAATGGAGGTGACGGAGGCAGGGGAGGACACGTGATCGTCAAGGCCACATATGGCAAGCAGACCCTCCTGGATCTTTACTACCGCAAGAGACTCATCGCGCAGAATGGCAGGGACGGGATGGGATCCAACATGCACGGCAAGGATGGAAAGGATGTGATCATTGAGGTGCCGGTCGGGACGGTCATCAAGGATGAAGCGGGCGAGATCCTGGCGGATCTTGATCATGGCGGAGCGGTCTTTGTCCTTGCCAGAGGTGGCAGGGGTGGTCTGGGGAACAGCCATTTTGCTTCCAGCACCAATCAGGCGCCACGCTTTGCCCAGCCGGGTGAAGAGGGGGAGAGTGGTCTTCGGGTACTGGAGCTCAAATCCATGGCCGATGTCGGTCTTGTCGGGCTTCCCAATGCCGGGAAGTCCACCCTGCTGGCCCGGATTTCCAATGCCAGACCGAGGGTTGCCGCCTATCCTTTTTCCACGCTGGTTCCTACGCTGGGCATGGTAAGGATGCCGGATGAGGACGGCTTTGTTGTTGCCGACATTCCCGGCCTGATTGCCGGCGCACATGAGGGAAGGGGTCTTGGGGATCGTTTCCTCCGGCATATTGAGCGTACAAGGCTCCTGGTTCATCTCGTGGATGTCACCTGCATCGATGGGCGGAGCATTCCGGAGCAGGTGGAGGAGATCGAGACCGAGCTGGGAAGCTATGGCCAGAACCTGCTTGAAAAGCCCCGCCTGCTGGCGCTCAACAAGATTGATGCCCTGAGTGAATCGGAGCTTGAAGAGGCAAGAAGGGAAGGGGAAGGTCTTGGCCTGCCCGTATGGTGTATCTCGGCGGTCAGTGGGCAGGGTGTGGAACCTTTGCTGTTTGCTGTCTATGGGAGACTGAAGGAAATGAAGAAAGAGCTGGTCCACTGAATTTCCTTCCAATATCTTTTTTGGGGTTTAACCAAACGTGATCAAAGGCCGTTCCGATTTAAGCCGGGCCAGGAGAATCGTCATTAAGGTGGGCAGTTCGCTTCTGGCTGATGAGAGACACGGCGTCAGGTATTCTCTCATTCGGCGCCTTGCTGCTGATGTTGCTCTTCTCCGTGATCAGGGTCTTGATGTGGCGCTGGTGTCTTCGGGCGCTGTGGCCCTGGGCAGGGTTCACATGGGCTGGATTGGTCGTCCTCTCTCCATTCATGAGAAACAGGCCTCCGCGGCGATCGGACAACCCTCCCTGATGCATGCCTATGAGCAGGTGTTTGCAACTCATGGAATGAAGGTTGCCCAGATGCTTCTTACCAAGGATGACCTGCGGCATCGCAGGCGCTACCTGAATGCCAGAAACACCAGTGAGACACTGTTTTCCGCAGGCATCATTCCGGTGGTCAATGAAAATGACTCAGTGGTGGTGGAGGAGATCAAGTTTGGTGATAATGACAAGCTCAGCGGCCTGGTCAGCCTTCTTGTTGATGCAAACCTGCTCATCATGCTGACCGATGTGGATGGATTGTATGAGCGGGATCCTGCCGTTGATGCGCATGCAAGACGATTGTCTCTGGTGGATCTCATTACGCCCGAGATCCTGGCCATGGCGGGAAGCCGGTCGGGACGATTTGGCACGGGAGGGATGGAAAGCAAGCTCCATGCCGCACGCATGGCCACGTGGGGAGGAGTAACCGTAGCTATCATCAATGGCCATGAGCAGCACAGCTTGCGCCGCCTGCTGGCGGGAGAGGATGTCGGGACCGTCTTTCTGTGTGGCACGGACAGGCGCTCCAGGCGGAAACACTGGATTGCCGAGATTCTCAAGGCCCATGGAAGGATCTGGGTTGATCAGGGCGCCGAGGATGCGATCATCAAACGCGGCAGCAGCCTGCTTCCGATTGGGGTGATCGACGTGGAGGGTACGTTTGACAAGGGTGAATGTGTTGAAGTCCGCGGCCCTTCAGGGGTCATAGCCAAGGGACTCTCCAATTACAGCAGGGATGAACTGTCAAGAATCAAGGGCGTGAGTAGCGATCGGATTGAGACCATACTGGGTTACCGTGATTATTCGGCGGTAATACACCGGGATAATCTGGTCTTATCCCACTAAGAAGGAGTTCAGCCATGTCTGTGGATGCTAACGAGGTCATGCGGCAAATGGGCCAGCAGGCGCGAGGGGCCGCGAGGAAGATGCGGGGTGCCTCAACCCGGGCGAAGAATGATGCACTGATCACGGCCGCAACGGTCATGAGGCGGCAAATGGATGAGATTCTTGCGGCCAATGAACTGGATATGCAAAAGGCGGCAGAGATCAGGCTCGACGATGCCCTGAAGGACAGGCTCGAACTCAATGCCGGTCGAGTTGAGGCCATGGCGGTTGGCCTGGAGCAGATTGCATCCCTTGCGGATCCGGTGGGTGCGATTTCAGACATGGCCTATCGCCCGTCCGGCATTCAGGTCGGGCGCATGCGGGTCCCCCTGGGAGTCGTGGGTATTATTTTCGAGTCCAGGCCGAATGTCACGGCGGATGCGGCCGGTTTGTGCATCAAGTCGGGAAATGCCGTGATTCTGAGAGGAGGATCCGAAGCGATTCACACCAATCGTGCCATCGCGGCCTGCCTGCGCAGGGCGCTTGTCGATACCGGCCTGCCCCAGGATGCCGTTCAGCTGGTGGACAGCACAGATCGTGCTCTGGTAGGCGCGCTTCTGAAGTCCGAGGAATCCGTGGATGTGATCATCCCAAGGGGCGGTCGGTCACTGATCGAGCGGGTGGCCAGCGAATCAAGGGTTCCCGTGATTAAACACCTTGACGGGGTTTGTCATGTGTATGTCGATCGGCATGCGGATCTGAAAATGGCCATGGAGATTGCGGATAATGCCAAGACCCAGCGCTACGGGGTATGTAATGCCATGGAAACGCTGCTGGTGCATGAGGCGGTGGCTGCCGCCTTTCTGCCGGATTTTAAAGCGGCCATGGACAAGAAAGGTGTTGAAGTACGTGGTTGCGTGCGCACGCAACAACTGGTCAGCCAGGTTGTTCCGGCCTCGGATGATGACTGGCATACGGAATATCTTGGTCCGATTTTATCCATTCGGGTGGTGGACAGTCTGGAGGAGGCGATGGATCACATAGCCCGCTATGGTTCGGGGCATACGGAAAGCATTGTGACCGAGGATTACGATGCGGGCTTGCGGTTTATAAGGGAGGTGGATTCTTCCTCGGTGATGATCAATGCGAGCACCCGGTTTGCCGATGGCTTCGAATATGGTCTCGGAGCCGAGATAGGCATTTCCACGGACAGGCTGCACGCCAGAGGGCCTGTTGGGCTTGAGGGCCTGACCACCATGAAATGGATCGTGCTTGGTCATGGCGAGATCCGTACCTGAATGGTTTCCCGTAAGCGAAGCATTTGACCGATCTTCTGATCCATCCCGGCGGCGAGCCCATTGGTATCTATGGCGGAAGTTTTGATCCGCCCCATATCGGACATGTGGAACTGGTGAGGAGTGCCTTGAGAGAGCTGGATCTGGGTGAGGTCTGGATTCTTCCGGCCGGCATCCCCGTTCACAGGAAGCTGTCCGGCAGGGCGGATGGCATGACACGGTTGCACTGGCTTGAACGCATCTTTGCCGGTCAGACGAAAGTGAAGGTGCTGGACTGGGAGGTTGCGCGGCATGAGCCAACCCCCACCATTGTCAGTTTAAGGCGGTTCAGGGATCAGTATCCGCATGGATGGGCTGTCCTGTTGCTGGGTGAGGATGCCTATGCCGGCATGAGAAGCTGGGTTGAATATCCGGAACACCGGAGATTTGCCGATGTTGCCGTTTTCTCCCGTGCCGGGCTTGCCAGCGTCGAGTTGCCCGAGTGGCAGAGCATGCCCGTAACAGCATGGAGAAAAAGCCCGGGTTTTGGACGTTGCGTGCGGGTCAGGGCAAGGTTGCCCGACCTGTCTGCCACAGACCTTCGTCGAAGGTGCCTGCTGGGTCTGAGCCTGCGGGACAGGGTGCCTGAATCAATCCGTGCCGAGGTTGAGAAGGCCTATGGACCGAAGAAAAGAGGTGGTGATGAGTGAAATGACAGAAATTGACAGGTTGACGGTGTCGGTGATGAGCGCCATAGAGGACAAGAAGGCGATCAGTCCGCTCATCATCGATGTGAGAGGTCGTTCATCCGTAACAGACCATTTTATCATTGCCACGGGCCGTTCCGACCGGCATTTGAAGGCCCTGGCCGAGGCTGTGGCGGAGGTGGCCCACCGATTCGGCTTGCCGGCACGCATTGAGGGATTGGGAGCGCTTGAATGGGTGCTGGTCGACCTTGGAGACGTGGTTGTGCATCTGTTCCTGAGGGAGGTTCGTGAAAACTTCCATCTGGAGCAACTCTGGGCCGAGACCCCCTCATCTGCAGCCGACACCTCTGAACGTAGTCAGTGAAGATCCGGCTTGAAGTGGTGGGACGCGGGGCCAGGGATCTGGCCGCCGCTGAAAGCAAGTATCTGGATCGTCTCAAACATTACGTGGATGTAAACATTCATGAAATCCCCGAAGGCCGCAGCAAAAAGGTCAATCAGCGACTGTGTGAAGAGGAGCGCAGTATTTTGACGCATGCCGGTTCGGGATTCATTCTGTTTGATCAGCATGGATCTCTTATGTGCAGTGATGATTGGGCCGGATACTTTAACCGGCAGACCCGGGGATCATCCCATTGCCTTGTGATCGGTGGAGCGGATGGCGTCAGTGAGAAGGTCAAGTCGGAGGCCTCTGATATCTGGAGTCTGTCCAGGCTGACCTTTCCCCATCAGCTGGTTCGCTTGATGGTTCTTGAGCAACTCTTTCGGGTCTTTTCCATGTTAAAGGGGCATCCTTACCATCGCCCATGAGGCTTGTGTTTCCCCTTGTCTTCCTTGTCGGCCTGATCGTGTGGCCGGCATCCATCATGGCAGAATCGGAAACTGAGATCAGGGCGCAGCTGAACGAACTGCAAAGGGAAAGGCAGAAGCTAAGAGCTCTTCGCGAAGAGCTGGAAACCAGCCTTGGCCAGCTTGGACATGAGTTAAAGGCGCTTGATAAACAGTTGGTAGAGGCCACGAAAGCCAGCCTCATGGCGGAGAAGGCGGTCAAAGCGGCAAGCAGGAAGCTGGCCACTCTGCAAAAGAGGCATCGTCGGCTCGAATCAAGGGTTCGAGAGCTTAGGGAACGTATCCTGAATGAGGCGTCCATCGCCTATCAGCGATTGGAGCGTACCCACTGGTTTGTGCTTGCCCTGCGCGGCATCTCAGTGACCGAGATTCCTCATCGACAGTATCTGCTTGCCAGATTTATGGAAAGCCAGGCCGATGACCGTGATCGTTACGTTCAGGTGATGCGAGATCTGCAACGGAATGAGGTTGAGGCGAACTCTCAGCTTGCCGAACTTGAAAAGCTTCAAGATGCAGCACTTGCCCGCAGGAAGGAGTTGGCCGGCCGACGCCAGGCAAAACAGGTGTTATGGAAGCGGATGCAGGAGGATGTCAGGCACAATGAAGAGCGGGAACAGGCCCTTGTCTCTCAGGAAAAGGCCCTCAAGGCATTGCTTGAACAACTGCACACCGGTCTGTTGTCCCGTGACAGGGATATTCACATGTACCCCATCCGGAGCCGCAAGGGGAAGCTGCGCTGGCCGATCAGGGGCAGAATCAAGGTGCGCTTTGGCAAACGCTCCGGACCGGGTAAACTTCGGTATGCCGGGGTTCAGCTTGCACCCATCGGCAAGAACAGACAGGTTAAGACGGTGGCATCGGGTCAGGTCAGATATGCCGACTGGTTTGGCGGTTATGGTCTGATGATGATAATTGATCATGGAGATGGCATGATAAGCGTCTATGCCCACAATGATGCCCTCTTCAAACAAGTGGGTGACTGGGTCGAGGAAGGAGAGGTGATCGCTCTTGCCGGGAGTACCGGATGGGTCGAGCGTACACTGTTGTACTTTGAGCTGCGAGACAATGGCAAGCCGGTCAATCCGGTAAAATGGTGTCGCAGGAGGTAGGATACAGGATGTTGGCACCCGTGACTTGTAGCGGGCCTTTCGGGATGGATGATGATTCATAAACTTGTGGAGATTGTTATGAAATTGAAGTTTCGCCATATTATGATTGCGATCGGTTTCGGCGTTGTTGCAGCGGCAGTAGGTCCTTTGATGTTTACCGAAGCCACGGATAGTAATCAGGCTGTGGCTGTAGCGGCCAATTATCAGCAACTCCAGAAGTTCTCACACGTGATGGAGACGGTTCGCCGGAACTATGTGGAAGAGGTCAGCGATGAAGACCTCATAGATGGTGCGCTTTCCGGTATGCTCTCCAGTCTTGATCCCCACTCCACGTATCTCAGCAAGGAAATGTATCAGCAAATGCAGGTGGAAACGAAAGGTGTTTTCGGGGGGTTGGGGATTGAGATTACTGCGGCTGAGGGGGGGATCCGGGTGGTGGCCCCCATTGAGGATACCCCCGCTTACAGGGCTGGCATCAAGGCAGGTGACTTGATCATCAAGATCGACGATCAGCTGGCCAGGGGAATGACCCTCATGGAAGGCGTGAAGCTCATGCGCGGGAAACCGGGAACATCCATTAAACTGACCGTGTTCCGGGAGGGGGAAGAAAAACCCCTCGTGTTTGACATTGTGAGAGACGTGATCAAGGTGAAATCCGTCAAGAGTGATTTCGTGGCGCCGCGTTACGCCTATTTGCGTATCACCCAGTTTCAGGAACGTACGGACAAGCTGCTGATCAAGGCGGTTGAAAAGCTGAAGGCAAAAGCCCAGGGGGAACTGTACGGCGTTGTTCTGGACATACGGAACAACCCCGGGGGTCTCCTGGATCAGGCGGTGGCGGTTTCGGACCTGTTTCTGGAAGAGGGTGGCATCGTAAGCACGAAATCGCGGACCGGAAGCAACCTTTCATTCAAGGCAAAACCTGGCGACATCCTTGATGGCATCCCCCTTGTCGTATTGATCAACAATGGTTCGGCCTCAGCCTCCGAGATTCTTGCCGGAGCCCTGCAGGATAATCACCGGAGCGTACTGGTTGGCACGCGCACCTTTGGCAAGGGTTCGGTGCAGACGGTTTTCCCCTTGCCCGATGGTTCGGCCATGAAACTGACAACAGCCCTGTATTACACCCCTTCGGGCAGATCCATTCAGGCAACAGGCATCGAGCCGGACATCGAGGTGCTGGAGGTTATCAAGCCCACCGAGCTCGTGGAGAAGGAAAAGCCCATCGTTACTGAAAGCAGCCTCAAGGGCCATCTGGAGAATGGGGTAAAAACGGGTCTTGAGCCGGGAAAGAAGGAGGCAAAGGAGATGATCAGTGAGGCGATGATGAAGCGTCTTGCCGTTGACCTCCCACTCCAACGGGCGCTGGATCTTTTAAAGGGTTTGCACACCTTACAGCCAACCAGCGGCTAGACCTTCCAACGGGGGTGCAATTTGATCGATGGCCGCCCTGGCTTTTTGCCATTGTCGCGGCCCTTCTGATCGCCCTGGTAGGTTTATGGGGGGTCATGCATGGGCAGAAGAAGGTGCCTGAATCCGAGCATGCGATGATGACATCATCCGCCCATCTCCCTGTTTACGAGGATTTCAGCCCGGAGATCCGGATTGAAACCGGACCCTCCACCGGTACAGGACACAGTAACCGGAAAACAGCCCCCGGGACGGCTCACGAGAGACAGGGTCTGGCGATTATTCTGGATGATGCAGGCTACAATCTGGACGCCGTCAGGCGGGTTCTGGCCCTTCCATTTCCCGTGGCCATCTCTATTCTGCCTTCAACCCCGTTTGCCAGGGAAGTGGCCGAGATCACAAGGAAGGCGAACCACGTGGTCATGTTGCATTTGCCCATGGAGCCCAATGGTCAGTACCTGCAAAAACACCCGATGGGTAATGATTTTCTTCGTTCGGGAATGGAGAGGGATGAGCTCGAGCGTCTGGTACTCAGTGAACTGGAACAGATCCCCTATGTGGAGGGTGTAAACAACCATATGGGTTCCAGGCTTACCTCCATGCAGCAGCCGATGGCCTGGCTGATGGATGTTCTCCGGAAGCGATCCCTTTTTTTTGTGGACTCACGGACCGGCAAGGATTCCATCGCTGCAGAAGAAGCGCGAAAGGCGGGCATTGCCTGGGGGGAACGGCAGATCTTCCTGGATCACTACCCGCAAGCGGAGGACATCGCCGCAGCCTGGGAAAAGGCCATTCACTGTTATCGCACGCTGGGTTCGTGCATTGTTATCGCGCATCCAAATGAAGAAACACTGGCCTTTCTTGAGAACAGGGTACCCAAACAGGATCAGGAGCTGATTGTTTCGGTAACGAGCCTGCTGCGGCAGGAGGTTGTGGAATGAAGGTCCCGTTTCGCAAGTGGTTCATCACAGGCCTGATCGTGCTGCTTCCAATCATTGGGACCCTGATGGTCATCAACTGGCTCATCAACCTCTCGGACAAGCTTCTTGCCTTATTGCCCGAGGCCTATCAGCCGCAGGCAATTGTGGGTTTTCATGTGCCGGGCATCGGTGCTGTCTTTGCTGTTCTGGTCGTCATGATCATCGGCATGCTTGCCACCAATTTTTTTGGCAAGAGGCTGCTTGCCTGGTTTGATGCGCTTCTGGCCCGGGTACCCGTGGTTCGTTCCGTTTACGGTGCCATCAAGCAACTTATGGAAGCGGTCCTGGGTTCAAGGGCCAATGCCTTTCGGAAGGTTGTGCTGGTGTCGTTTCCACAAGAGGGTCAATGGTCCATTGGCTTTGTCACGGGTCCCGCCAGGCTGCCTTTGCCGACCGAGCAGGTCGCTGGTCTGGTTGCCGTGTTTGTGCCCACAACACCTAACCCCACATCGGGCTGGCTGCTCTTTGTCAAAGAGGATGAGCTCAGGGTCTTACCCATGTCGGTGGAAGACGGAATGAAAATGGTGGTTTCAGGTGGCATGCTCTCGCCGGATTCGGACCCCGAAGCAGTCGAGGTGAAACCATGAAAGAGGCAATCTGGAGATGAGTGACCATAAAGCGGCCGGCAGGAAGTCAAACATCAAGGATCATTCCGTTCGTCGTCTGCAGCAGCTGGCTGATGAGAACCGCACATTACGCCAGTATGTTGCCGGCGTCATGGAGCGCCTTCAGGAAAACGAGAGGTTATTTTCCCGTCTGTTTGAACTGGAAACCGAGGTGCTGGCAGCGTCTGACGTTGAGGAAATGTGTTTTGTCCTGCTCCGTGGACTGCACAACCGTTTCGGACTGGATATGGTCCGCTTCTGGTTCGATTGCTCCAGTTTTATCGGCAGCCACAAGATGGAGGCGCTATCCGAGCGTGATCTGGTCTGGGTTGAGGCCGGGGAAATCCAGCATATGGGTCTTGCCGAGCGCCAGGTATGCCTGCTGAAGCTGGAGCCTGAAAAGGGGTTTTCCTGGCTTGAATCCCGGGATGAACATTTGCGCTCCCTGGCTCTTCTTACCCTCGGGGACTTATCCAGGCCGTTTGGTGTGCTGGGTATGGGTTCTGTTGACCCGGACCGGTTTCACCCTGACCAGGCGACGGATTTTCTCCAGCATCTGGCGCAGATCGTCAGTTTAAGCCTGGAAAATACGGTTGTTCGTGAACGGATGGCCCGACTTGCCATAACCGATTCGCTGACGGGGAGCTTTAACCGGCGTTTCCTGCAACCCAACAGTCAGCAGCCGCTTTCCCAGTGGTTTGGAGAGGACGTCGATGTCGCCTGTCTTTACCTCGAGATCGATGATTACAAGGAGCTTGGTGAAAATCCCGATGAGGACCCGGCTAAAAGTATCCTCGAGCAGGTGGGAAGAACAATTCGCGGGAAGGTGCGCTCTCAGGACCCGCTTGTACGCCTGGAAAATGCCGAGTTTGTCCTCCTGTTGCCGGGCTGCCCCGCGCACAAGGCGGGTGAAATAGGGAATCGTATTGTGGATGCATGCAGCGGAATCAGGCTCGAGGAGCGTGCCATCAGCGTGAGTGCCGGTTTGGCATGTTCATCTGCCGATCAGGATATGCGTCTGAAGGATCTGATCAGCAGCGCGGAACATGTCATGTATGTGGCCAAGGCCCTCGGCGGGGGCAGGCTGGAGATGGCTGGAGGCTGAATTGCTGCTTCGCGAGGCCATCGGTACGTACCTGAAGCAGCTTGCAGATGTGCGCATGTATTCCCCTCACACGATAAGCAGTTACGGACGTGACCTGCGGGATTTTCTGGAACATGCTGGCAATATCCCTGTGAACAGGATCACAAACCGGCACATCAAGGGCTGGATGGTGAAGGGTCATGCCGCCGGACTTTCTCCGGCGAGCAGTGCAAGGCGTCTGTCCTCGTTAAGGGGTTTTCTCGATACGGCCATGTCGGCTGGCTGGTGCTCCGAGAATGTTGCTGACGGGCTGCGTCCGCCCAGGCAGGCCAGGCGCTTGCCCGGAAGTCTGCCGCCAGAGCAGACAGACATGCTGCTGCGTTATACGGATCAGGCCAGCGAGCTTCGTGATCTTGCCCTGATTGCCGTTCTCTACGGCTGTGGTCTGCGCGTCTCAGAGGCGGTAGGGCTGAATGATGAGGATGTGGATCTGGTGGCCGGTGAGTTGAGGGTGCTTGGAAAGGGTCGCAAGGAGCGGATTGTCCCTATGCCTGAAGGGGTGATCCGTCTTGTTCGGGCGTATGTCGGCAATCGCATCAAACGTGCTGATCGAGGGGAGCCTGCCCTTTTTCTGAACAGATTTGGCGGCAGGCTCTCAGCGAGAAGTGTGCAGAGGATGCTTAAGAAACGCGCCATGACCACAGGTGCGGATGTGAACGTTACCCCCCACAGACTGCGCCATTCCTTTGCCACTCATCTGCTGGCCGGAGGGGTGGATCTTCGTTCCATTCAGGAACTTCTGGGGCATGCCTCCCTTTCAACCACCGAACGTTACACGCATCTGGACATCAATAAGCTGACCGAGGTCTATGACAGGACGCACCCCAGGGCAAGGAAAGTGTGACCTATCGGGGGATCGCCTGACAGGCAAGCTCATCCGCGCGTTCATTTTCGGGATGGCCGGCGTGGCCTTTCACCCATCTCCAGGCAACCCTGTGCTTTGCAGCCAGCCGGTCCAGTTCCTGCCATAGCTCGGCATTGGCGACCGGCTTCTTGCTGGCATTTTTCCAGCCGTTTCTCTTCCAGTTATGGATCCATTCCGTCATACCCTGTACGACGTATTTCGAGTCAGAATATATCGTTACCCGGCAGGGCCTTTTAATAGCCCTGAGTGCCTCAATGGCAGCTGTCAGTTCCATGCGCTGATTGGTTGTCTCGGTTTCACCACCGGAGAGTTCTTTCTCGTGCTTGCCGTAACGCAATACAACCCCCCAGCCACCGGGTCCCGGGTTGCCGGAACAGGCGCCATCGGTGAAGGCTTCAACGGTTTTTCCAGGAGTCATTCGGGAATTGTGCAATATCCGGTCCCAAAATGCATGGTATAGGCGTGCATTGACGGAGCTAAACCGGCGAAAGGGGGTTTTCATCATGTCAAAATTTCTCCAGAATTGAAAATCCGGACGGATTGCCGGGTTCACACCTGAAAGGACTAAAAAGGCCGGGAGGATGGAGCAAGGAAATGAAAAGATTACTTACGATCATGCTTGTAGCCCTGATGATACCGCTGTCATCTTCAGCAGCGGAATTGCCTTCAAAGGTTGCCAGAGTCATCAAGGAAGCGGGGATTCCACTCTACGGGAATATGGAGTATATCAACGGAAGTCTTGAGGTGGGTGTCCGCTTTGCCAGCCATGATCCTGTCGGCAAGGTTCGGAAATTCTATCAGGATACATTTCCCAACTGGGCACTGAACAATGATTACGGATCCTGGATTCTGTATGACGGCAAGCCTGGTGGAGGTCCCGCATCGTATGTGGGGGTGAAACAGGTCATGATTCAGACAAACAGGAAACTTCCTGGCTGGTTTGGTTTGCCCAGGGATATGACAACGGAGATTGTAATTGTTGTTCCGGATTCTCATGAATGAGATGCCGGGGGACTCCCCTGCTTTTCGGCATGCGATTGGGATTGCCGGGAGGATGGTTGGGGTTTCTTCTGACCGTTGGGAAATAAGTGAAAAACAAGAATAGTGTAAGGAGATTGAAATGAAACATGGGTTTTTGGTGCTGGTATTGGCGGTGGTCGGATTTGCACTTCCCGGCGTGATGCAGAGCCATGCGGGAGAATTGAGCGATGCGCAGAAAGAGGCGCTTCTGAATGTGCTTGCAACTGAGAAGATACCTGTCTATCCGGGGGCGAGTTTTACCAGTGGTAACGCGAAGGCTGACCAGTCGGTTCTCTGGTTCACATCCAAGGATGCACCGGAGAAGATTATGGACTGGTACAAGGGAAAGCTTTCCGGCTGGTCGGAAGTCACCAGTCAGGCCGGGAGCAGGGTCATGTATAAGGGGAAGCCGGGGATCAAGATGGAAGATCTGATAACCCACTCATATATTTTTGCCAGGGTAAGGAATGAGGCGCCATCCAAGGACTCTGAGATTACAGTTCGGATCGTGAAAATCGTGAAATAGTTTACTTGTGCAGCAGTGTCATCTGATCGGGAGGTAGGCACGCGTATCGGCTCCGGCAAGGAATAGCATCTGCCGGGCCCGGGAACGGGTATGGATGCTGAAAAATGAATCGGTGACAATCCTGATGCCTTCTTGTCCGGCATGGTGAGCGGTCCGGACAGACTGGATGGTCAACATGGTCCCCCGGCGATCCATTACGAGTACTTCCCGGACGCCAAAAAGTCCCTTCCCCTGATGCAGGGATGCTCATTGGTGATGTTTGTTCACGGAAGAGTCCTTATTAGCATATCTGCCAGGAACCCTGGCCGAAATTCTTTCAGGCAGGCTAAAAAGGAGGATGCGCACAATGAAACTGCCTTGTCTCATGCATTCAATCGCCGTTTTTCCGTCCCATTCTGGCAGGCGGTTTGGCGACTGGTATCCGATCCGGCCAGCTTCAGTGCCATGATGCTCGAAGAATGGAACAAGCATTCGCTACTCGATGCGCGTTTCCAGGGGATGGCTATCCTCATTGGGTACAATTTCTGAATTTTGCCAGTCATCGTCTTGCGAATCGGAGTATGCGTGATGAAACCGGTAATTGAATGTTGTGCATTTTCGAGGATTTGGGAGGAACCATGGCTGATGATTATCAGCCGGAATGCTCGCCGGCTGGTGAGCGCCAGGGCCGGGCTTGTGTTTTTGATCGTGGCAGTCATCGGGGCCGGCTCTCCGTCGGCAGAAGCTTCGGAAATGGGGCGATTCCTGAAGGTCAAGCGTTGGCAATGCACAATCGAGGCAAGTCTGGAACGGGATGTGCGCGGCCAGACAGGGCCGGGTGGTCTGGCCTACGACCCCAAGCGGCAATTCATGCAGGCGCTTGGCGCTTCGGGCGTGAGAATGTCCAATCCGGGGGGGCAATACCGATTCGTATCACGAAGTCATCTCGGAAACGGTCAAGATGCGTTTCCGGCTGCATCATGTGTACGACGGCGGGCCGGACGGCATCCGGATTTCCGGCTGGAACAATGGAAGCGCCGAGGTTCATGTGCGCCATGTATTCGAAGGTACGGAACAGAACAAGACCATCATGCGGGACAAGACCACGGTCTATGACGGTTCGGCCACGTTTTCGGGTGACGAAGTGGAGCCGCCGTTCCAGATATGGATATATCCGGACCAGGGAGCCTATTCCCTGGAATATCATCTGGATCCGGTGACCGGTCAGCGGCTGGAGCACTGCCGCATGAAGTCGGGGATGGAAGCAAAACGCAAGCAAATGGAAAAGGCCACGGATGCGGAAATGCCGCTGGGGAGCTTTATGCGCGGGCTCGTCGGCGCTACCTGCGCGACGGAGAAGAAGGGCGAGGTTGAAATCGAAGGCGGCACGTTTTCCGGATTGGTGGAGAACGTTCCCTTGCCGGATGAGTTGGCGTTTGAGGGCGAAGGACCGAGCCAGTTTACGGATGCCGGGGATGTGAAGATGCGCTGGTCGTGCAGGCCGGAGTGAAGGAGGCAAGGCATGAGAAAAAAGACGGTTTTTATGACTTTATCGGCGAGCATGTTGTTCGTGTCCATGGCGCCGGCAGTCGCAGTTTCGGAGGAGCCGCCCGCCGAGGCCTGCCTGAGCCTTTGTGATGGGATGGATTCGGATTTTCAGGCTTCCATGACAAAAGCCGGCATTCCGGCATATCCCAATGGATGCAAGCACGGGTCGGGCCGAGGGAGTCGGGGCGTGCACCGCAGCCTGCTTGCACTGGATCCTCCGGAAAAGGTACTGAACTGGTACCGGAAGCGGTTGAAGGGATGGCACTATTTCAAGGATGAAGCCACGCATGTGCTGTATGCGGGGCCGGAAGTGAATCCCAACGACCCCGAAATTCGCGAGTTTGGCTGGGATTATTCGGAGCGGACGCGAATCGAGATCGTGGGGATGAAGCAGCGCTACGGAATATGCGAATGGCCCACGACAATCACCATCAACATCAATGAACGGAAGTAATCGGCAGGCCAGATAGAACAAGAAGGAGACGATGGGCAAGCAGTGGAAGAACATAGAGGGGGTTGCGATGACTGTGATACGTATGGCGACAGTGATCTTCTGTTTGTTTTGCATGTCCGGCCTGGCGGCGGCTGAACCCTTCGCCAGGGTTGCCGATCTGCCGGCGGAAAACAGCGAGTTCTATGAACTATGGAAAATGAATCTGGCCGATGTGCGGGTTCCCGACCGGACCGAAGTTCCCGTGCCGGCCTACCCAGGAGCAAGGGTTATCCGGGTTCTGAGAGTGGGTGATCCGGATGATGCCGGCCCGAGAAAGACGCCGAAAATCGTCATGCTGAGCACGGATAAGCGGACGAAGGTCGCGGCTTTCTACCGGAAATCCCTGCAGGGATGGAAGGAAGGCGGTGGCCAGACCATGGCGTATTTCTGGACGGATTCCGAGAGTTTTGCCGTCGGTCCGATCGCATATATGGACACCCCTTCCGTGGTGATCAGCGATATGGGGCCGATGAATTTCATGGAGAGGTCGCTGATGCCCGATGCCAAAACCGTCATCACGATTGTTTACAGACCGCGGCAGTAGAAAGGAGGAGGAAATGAAAAGACAATTCGCATGCCTGCTGGCGTTGATGCTTGTTTCCATGAACGGCCGGGCGGAACCCTATGCGCCCAAGGCCGAAACCAATCCCGGAATGACTTCATATAGTCAGCAGGTGGTTGGAGCGGCCAAGGTGCCGGAGAAGGAAGTTGTTGGATTGCCTGCCTATCCCGGCGCCGTTGTCATCTCGACTCATTCCGGAGGAGAGCTTGCCGGGCATCGTCTTCTGCCATATATCCAGCTTCTGAGCAAAGCGCCTCCGGAGAAGGTTCTGGAGTGGTATCGTAAAAAGATTTCCTCATGGACCTGTGAGAAACTTGGAGATGCTGAAACTGCATGCGCGGAAAATCCTCGCAAACTAATGGAGACGCCTTCCGTCGTGGTCGAAGGCATTGAAAGTGATGAGACATTGCATTCCGACTTTCCGGATGCCCGGACGATCATATGGGTCAGATATCAACCGAAATAACTGGAGCGAATAATGAACAAACAGTGTCACGAAGTGGATTATGAGATTATCGGCCACGAGATGCAGATGGTCGAGGTGGAACTCGATCCCGGCGAAACGGTGATCGCCGAGGCCGGCGCGATGACCTACATGGAAGAGGGCATCGCCTTCGAGGCGAAAATGGGCGATGGCTCCGAAGCCGATGAAGGCATGTTCGGCAAGCTTCTGGGTGCCGGCAAGCGGATGATTTCCGGCGAGTCGCTGTTCATGACGCACTTCACGAACAACGGCGAGGGCAAGCGGCATGTGGCGTTCGCGGCACCCTATCCGGGCCGCATCATCGCGCTTGATTTGTCAACCATCGGCGGCGAGCTGCTCTGCCAGAAGGATGCATTTCTCTGCGCGGCGCTGGGCACAAAGCTGGATATCGCCTTTACCAGACGTCTTGGTGCCGGTTTTTTTGGTGGTGAGGGATTTATTCTGGAGAAAATTTCCGGCGACGGCATGACATTCATTCACGCCGGCGGCACGGTGATCGAGAAGGAACTGCATGGCGAAACCCTGCGCGTGGATACCGGTTGCCTTGTGGCCTTCCAGCCATCCATTGATTACGACATCGAACGCGCCGGGAACCTCAAGAGCATGGTCTTCGGCGGCGAGGGGCTGTTTCTGGCCACGTTGCGCGGCACGGGCAAGGTATGGCTGCAAAGCCTGCCGTTCGCACGCATGGCCGATCGCATCGCCGCTGCCTCAGGCAGCGACACCGGCGAGGAGCGCGGCCTGGTCGGCAAGCTGCTGGGCGACTGAGGGGGGGAAATGAAACGCATCGCCGTGATTGCTTTCTTGCTGGGGCTGGCATCGCCCGCATGGGCGGGGCTCAAGGTTTCCGGGCATCCGCTGGTCAAGCCCTACACGGGCTCCAGGGCATGGAAATCGGACGTGGTGCAATATACCAGATTTGCCGTTCCGACCGGGAAGTTCTCATGGGATGGCACGCTCAGACGTGATGTACCGGCATCCAGCGTTGTGGTGCGCGGCAAGCTGACAGCCATCGAGTACAAAACGCCAAAAAAACGCAGCGTGCTGGAGATTCAGGAGAACTACGAACAGGCGTTGCGGCAGGGCGGATTCAGGATCCTGTTCTCCTGCCTCGGGCGGGATTGCTCGAAACGGGGGGGTCCGGCCAGGTTCAAGACCAGCTGGCTCCATCAGATCACGCTTGGCGCGGATTACAGTGGCCTGATCAGCGCCAAACTGGAGCGCCCCGATGGGGATGTGTATGTCGTCATCGCCACGGATCAGCACAACGCGTTCACAAACATGTATGTCATCGAGGCGAAGCCGATGCAGACAGGCATGGTCAAGGTGGATGCGGATGCGCTGCTCAAGGACATTGATCGCACGGGGCATGCGGCGATCTACGGGATCTATTTCGACACCAACAAGGCCGAGGTCAAGCCGGAATCGAAGCAGGCGCTGGGCGAGATTGCGAAACTGCTGAACAGCCGGCCGAAGCTGAAGCTGTATGTGGTGGGCCACACCGACAATGTCGGCACGCTGGAATACAACATGGATCTGTCGCGCCGGCGGGCGGCGGCCGTGGTGGCGGTGCTGGTGAAGGATTACGGGATTGCCAGGGCGAGGCTGCATCCGGCCGGAGTGGGGCCGCTCTCGCCGGTGCTGGCCAACAGCAGCGATGCGGGACGCGCCAAAAACCGGCGTGTGGAGCTGGTGGCGCAATGAATCGGAAGTCCGCAATCAGCCTGATGCTTGTGCTGGCCATGCCTGCATGGGCGCCAGCCGCCCTGGCTGGTTGTGTGGATGGTGTGATGCGGGATACAACCGCGGCCGAAAGGGCAGCATGGGATCATGTCAAGGAGGTCGTGCCCGGTCTTTTTCATCCTTCGGCCGACTACAGGCTGGACAGAAGCGAGGTGACGGTGTCCCGTGATCGCCGTTGTGCGACCGGAGAACACGATCCGCTGTTTCTGCCGGTCCATCTGCGGTTTGTGCTGCAGGGCCAGGCACTGGCGGAGGCGAACCAGAAAGCGTTGCGCTTGCAGGACCGGCAGCAGCAAGTGATGCAGAAACACATGGCACGCACCATGCCGCTGCAAACGGAACTGGCGGCGCATCTGCAACGATTTCCACCCAGTCCCGAGGATCAAGAGGCCGCAGATCGCATCCGGCAACGGATGGATGCCGTTGTGGCGGAGCAGGAACGGGAGCTTGCGCCGCTGAAGCGCCAATCCGACCAGTTGCAGGCGCGGCGGGAGATCACGGTGGATGTAGATATCAACACGAGTCGCGACGAGTCGCGCGGCTTGTCAGGGAAAGCCGGTTCGCATTCCGGGCGCGGCGGCGGCCTGCCTGGAGGATTTCGAGGATGGGAGCGCCATCCTGAAGGTGCTGATGGGTGCGTGGAACAAGGGCGAGGATGGCTGGCTGGCCGGGTTTGATCCGACCGCGCCCTCACACCGGTTGCAGAATGTGGAGGTTTCGATTTCGGCGGCTCGGGGCGAGGTGATGGATGCAATGCGTGAGAAGGCCGATTGGCATGGGGTTTCTGCGCTGATGGGGGCTGAAAACAAATAACCCCGGTGAAGTGGATCATTGGTTATATCCGAATTTGGTGTGAATTTTTATAGGAAGCATTCATGGGGGAAACAATGAAGTTAATGGTTACCTGGTGTTTTGTTGTTTCCATAGTCTTGTTGCCTCATGCAGGACTGGTTCTGGCACAGGATGGCGATGGGCTGGAGCGGTTCCTGAATGTCAAGCAATGGAAGGGCGAAATCTTCCTTCGAGTTGAAGAGCGTTACAACAAACACAGACAGTGGTCCGGAGGGCTATCCGATAATCACTTCAGGACAGTAAAAGTATGGCGGGTTTCGGTTCAAACAGGGGATGGGCACTGGGGGCCGGTTGATCCCTTTGTTGCGGAAACGGAGCCTGCCCCGGAGAAGGTGGAGAAAGGGGATATGTTTGCAGGGCACGATCTCGGCAGTATGCAACAGGCGATGAAGAATTCGGGCATGAGCCCGGCCATGATGCAACAGGTAATGTCGGAGCTGAACAAGATGAAAGGGCTGCACCTGGCAGCCAGGAAATACAAGGAATGGGATTATAACTCATTTGGTTCAAACCCGATGGTTGCCGCCAATATATCGCCGAATGACGAGATTGGTATCCATGCTGAAACCAACCTTTCCTTCCGAATGAATACCCGGTATTTCCAACGGGATGCAGGATTGGATGAGGCTGGTAAGGGATGGTGTGAGACGATTCGAAAAAGAGAAGTTCATGCAGATGTCATGGGAGATTCAACCTTGAAGTTGGTTGTCAACCTGCAGAAAAAGGCCTACAGCTTTAGTTGGGACGGGCTGGATACCTCCCAGAAGGGGGTATATAAATATTCAAAGCGAGACTCTTGTGAACCATCATTCAATGAAGACGATGCCGGTGTGGTAGCAGTTTCTGTGAAGCCACTGGAACAGGACAATTTGCTCAAGTCCATGTTGAAAGTACGGTTTGAGCCTTTGCCTGCCAACGGGATGGTTTTGTCAGGCAGCAAGAGTCTTGAGAGCGATGCGAAAGGGACAGCGATTGATGATGCGACACATCGGAAGATAATGCTTGAGTGGAGGTTTGTACCTTCGGATCACGAAATGCCCCAAGCATGGCTGGAATATAATACCGGCGGTGTGAACTGGGTTCCGGAAAAGGATAATGCGGTAAAAATCAGGTTGAGCTGGAATGACAATATTGCCCCATCAAAGGTCCGCTTTACCCTGTTCGACATTTCTTCCGAGCCCGGTTTCAGCATGAATTCCCGGGACCGGAATACCGATCCGGATCTGGAATTCGAGGCCGGAATCAGGGAAAAGGGCTATAGGATCAGTCAGTCCAGTGGTAATTATGTGGCCACAAAGGAAAATCCGGAAGGGAACAGCGAAGTCATCACCCTGCATGCCAGGGATTACGGGGCCTATGCAAGCCTGAAGGCCGAGGTGCTTGTCAACGGAAACTGGTTCACGGCCGAGGCAAGGCCCTTCGAAACTTACAGTTTACCGGTTCCCTACGATGAGAATGGCAATAACATCGCGGACCGATGGGAGAAGGATACGGGAGTCTATGACAAGAGCCTTCCACCCGACTGGGACGAGGATCCCGTTCCCGCTGGTCAAAAGGGGAACGGTGACGGGTTCACGCTGTATGAAGAGTATCGTGGCTTCCAGGCCAATCAGCATTATTTTACGAAAGGTGCGCATGAGCAGGTTGAGGGGAAGCACGTCCGTTTGGACCCGATGCGCAAGGATATATTTGCATATGATCCCGACTCATTGCTGAGGAACTATTATTTTCCGAATGGCAATCCTGCCGATCTCAACTGGCACCTGATTGATCTGACAATGATCAAAAAGGACGGGGCTCTTGAGAAGTCTCCCGATTATCGCTGGGTAAATTTCAATACCAGCGGGGAATACTCAGCCCGGCACCAGTATGCCATCTTTGTTTTGGACAAGGGTGAAGATTATGATGTTGACTGGAAAACGCGCAAGGTAAACCGTTGGGCCGGAACCACCAAGAGTTTGTGCGGCAAAAATGATCTGTTCACACCTCCTCTGAAATGCTTTTACAGTGCGGAGATATATTCAAAGAACGTTCAGGAATTCGTTTACAATCCGGATCACAATTTTCATCGGCCCAAGAATGTGGTTTTTCATGATTTGCTGGCAACGACCGTGATTCATGAACTTGGTCATGCCCTCGGAATCAAACACCACAAACCGAAAACGTACCAGGGTGTCCAGGACTGCGCCATGCGGTATGAGGAAGTGATGGAATATAAACATGCTAATGTCATCGAGCTATTGAAGGCTCGTTATTGCAAGGCCAATGAATATTATCTTACCGGCGAGGCAGATGCGTCCGGCCACTTTACCAGGCATCCGAGCCATAACTGCTATGGGCAGATCAATATCAAGGGAAATTGATCACTTCATGCTTGTCCCTTCGGACCAGCCGTTTCCCATCCTCCCCGATTGATGCGCTGCAGGGTCACTTGCGAACAATGCATCGGAGAAGGCCGGATGCCCCTTCCGAACGGCTGGGGTTTATTTGCGAAGCAGCCATAATATGATGCTGAGAACAACACTGATCAGGATGCCCGTAGTGATCGGGAAATAGAAACGGAAATTGTCTCTTTCAATCACGATGTCACCGGGCAGACGGAACAAACCCAGCCTGTCGATCCAGGGCCAGACAAGCCCGGCCAGAATGAGAATAATGCCGATGGTGATCAGGGTACGTTGCAACGGGTCAGGTCTCCGATCCTGTTCGGGCTTCTTCCCCAACACCGGAATTTGCTGACTGTTCCAGATATACGGTTCGGGTAGGGAATGCAAATTCGATATCCAGCCTGCCCAGCAGTTCCATGATGGCGAGATTCACCTCCTGGCGCACCTGCAGGTAGTCTGCCCATTTGGTGCTCTTGCTGAAATAGTAGAGGAAGATGGACAGGGATGAGTCCTCGAATTCGTCGAATTTGACCAGCGAGAAATCCTGATCCACGCCGGGATGATCCCTTAATATCTTCTCTATCCCCCGGATGGCTGCCTGAACCTGGGCCGGAGTTGTTGAATAGGTGACGCCGATCCGCATCTTGACCCGCCGCTTGGGCATGGCGTGAATGTTGTCGATCACCATGTTGGCCAGTGAGGAATTGGGCACATTGACCAGTGTTTTGGCAAAGGTTCGTATGCGCGTGGAGCGGAAACCGATTTCCTCCACAACCCCCTCGAATTCACTGGTTCTGATCCAGTCGCCGATCGTAAACGGCCGGTCGATGAGAATCATGATGGAGCCGAAAACATTGGCGATGGTGTCCCTGGCCGCCATGGCGATGGCGATACCGCCGATGCCAAGGGAAGCGATAAGGCCGGTGATGGAGTAACCGAGGTTCTGGGCAACGACAAGCACACCCGTGATCACGATGAAGATCTTCAGGGTCTTGGAAACAAACGGAACAAGCTGGTCATCCAGGCTTGTCTCGGTCCTGGCGGCCCGGGCCCGGAAATAGGCCGCCAGGCCGTCGGTAAGACGCCACAGAAACCATGCGCCCACGATGATGGAAATAATGCGCCCTGCCTGGTCGGCAAACTCGATCATCGGGAAGGTTTCGATGGGTGGATTGAGGATGTGGACCGAGGCGATGATGCCGAGGACCAGGATCAGCCAGCTTGCCGGTTTCTCGGCGGCCTCCAAAAGCAGGTTGTCCAGCTCGGTTGCCGTGCGATCGGCCAGTTTCTGGGTGAGAACGTGAAAGGTCTTGAGGATGATCTTCTGGGCCGCAATGGCGGCAAAAAGCACAAGAAGGGAAAGCAGCCAGCGCATCAGGGGGATGCCGAGAAAAGACCAGCCTTGAATGGTTGTCCAGGTTTCCTGCATGTCAGTCCTCCAGGTGATTGCCTTCCGGCAAGGAAGTGAATATTAGGCGGATTCTCCCGGAAGGGAATGTCAAAGCGGTCACCACCCCCCTGACAGCCCCTTCTCCATGCCAACGGGGCTTTTTTGCCTCTCCGACCAGATTAGCCAGGCCTGTGGCTGGCCGCCGACAGAAATGCGCAATCGGAAGTGAAGGTTCGCCGGATCACCGGCGTGAAACCGGAGGTCGGCAAATTCGAGGAATTCACCGTTCCTTTTCAGCAGCACCGGAAAGCGCGCAAACCAGCGATAGAAATCCACTCCCGACAGGCCATCGATACCCTGTACCGACGTCATCGCCGGAAACTGCTGCCACTCAGGTCTGTCCGCGGGACGGACACCCTGTGAAAGCCTTTGCGTCAGTGATTGTGGCAGGAAAAGGGCGCTTCCCGGAAAATCCGGCTGGAAATCAACGGCCGCCCGGCGGTAGTGGTCGGGATATGTGGCAATCAGTTGCCAGCGGAACGGGGAAAACGGCAAGGGCAGGGCCGAATATTTTTCGGCCCGGGGCATCTCCCTTTCTGCGAGCCTCAGGACCTGCTGCTGGGTGGAATAGGCCACTCCGAGATAGGCGGCCATGCCGGCCAGGCCGAATACACACAGTTTCCGGGCGTGGTCAGGCCAGAGCAGGCTCATGAGCAGGGGTATCAGGAGGGTCAGCGTGAACAGGGGGTCGATGATGAATACCAGATCCAGCGTAAGCCGCTGATCGGTCAGGGGAGAGAGCGCCATGGTGCCGTAGGATGTGATGATATCGAGAAAAATGTGGAGCCCGAGTACGGCGGCGATCAGCCATGGCATGGCAGGATACCTGCGGCGTTGGCTGGGAACGATGCTCAGGCATAGCCATGTCCACAGGGGCAGGAGGAGAATGGAGTGGGTGATCCCCCGGTGATACTTGAGGTAAACGATATCCGAGATGAAGCGAAGCACATAATCTGCGTCGGGCAGCATGGCCAGAAACGCGAGATAGAGAACGGTTCCCCGCGGCAATCGCTGTCGCGGCGCTGCCCTGGCCAGGACGGCGCCGCTTATGGCGTGGGTAAGCGGGTCCATGCAGAAAGGTAGCTAAGCAACCCGGGCCAGTTTTCACCAGGCACGATATGGCCGCCCGGAACGGCATGTCCGGCACCGGTAATTTCCGGCAGGGTGTTTGGTCTTCCGAGCAGGGTATGCCAGGCCAGGATCGCGAAGCACATTGCCTCGACGGCATCGGCGGGGACGCCCTTGTCCGCTGTGGTAAGAACCCGGGCCGGCGCCAGCAGTTCCCCTAGCCGTCTCATCAGGTATGTGTTGGATGCTCCTCCGCCACAGACAAACCATATATCGGGCATATCGGACAGAAATCGCCGACTATCCGCGATGCTCAGGGCTGTAAGCTCAAGGGCTGTACGGATCCTGTCGGCATCCGGGATGCCCTGCCAGCCGAGAATCCTGTCAATAACCTCATGGCCAAACTCCTCCCTGCCGGTGGATTTTGGCGGTTTGCGCCTGAAATAGGGGTGAGACAGAAGCTCATCCAGAAGCGGTTTGCACAGCTTGCCGCTGGCGGCCAGCTCGCCGTTTCTGTCGCAGGAATAACGACCATCGGAAAGAATCAGCATCAGGCCATCCATGACCATATTGCCCGGTCCCGTGTCGAAACCGCTCACGGGGCCGCGCGCCGGAATGCATGTGATATTGGCGATGCCGCCGATATTGAGTACGGCCACATTTCTTTCAGGTTCGCCAAACAGAATCCGGTGTGTGAAAGGTGTCAGTGGCGCGCCTTCCCCGCCAGCCGCCATATCCCGGCGCCGGAAGTCGGCGATGGTGGTGATGCCGGTCAGCTCAGCGATTGTCGAAGGGCAGCCAATCTGCAATGAAAAGGGGTGCATTGATCCGGGCCTGTGTCGGATGGTCTGGCCATGACTGCCGATGGCGGTGATATCCCCGACGGCAAGCCCGGCCTCCTCCATGGTGTTCAGAACTGCGCCGGCGATGGCTTCGCCAAGGGCGCGGTCAAGCTCCCCCATCGGATCGATCTCGTTCACGCCGGGTTTGGCCAGTCTCAGAATTTGTTCGCGTAACTCCTCCGGCATGGGTTGTTCCCGGTAATAAACCAGTTCAGGCCGGTTGTTGCCGATGCGAACAATTGCGACATCGATTCCATCGGCGGATGTCCCGGACATGACGCCGATCATGAGTGGTCGCTTGATGACCAGATCTGCCATTTGTAAAGCATATAGCAGTCAGGAGCCTGCAGCTACGGTACGGGTGGGGAGAACATGGATAACTGGCAGAACCGGCGTGTTTTCGTAGGATGCGCAGCATGCGAAGATACTGGGGCGATCATGGATACTGAACAGCAGTTGCAATTGTTAAGGCGGGGGACGGTCGAGATCCTGCCTCATGGCGGTCTGGAGGCCAGGCTCAGGGAGGCCGAAAAGGAAGGCAGGCCGCTGCGCGTGAAGGCGGGGTTTGATCCGACCGCCCCTGATCTGCATCTGGGTCATACGGTGCTGCTGGAGAAGCTGCGCCAGTTTCAGGTTTGTGGCCATCGGGTGATTTTCCTGATCGGGGATTTTACCGGCATGATCGGTGACCCCTCCGGCAAGAATGAGACTCGTCCGCCCCTGACGCGCGAGGAGGTTCTTGCCAACGCCGAGACCTACAAGCAGCAGGTGTTCAAGATCCTTGATCCGGAAAAAACGGAGGTGCGTTTCAATTCGGAATGGCTGTCCGAACTTGGCGCAGACGATCTGATCCGGATCGCCGCCAGGGCCACCGTGGCGCGTATGCTGGAGCGTGATGACTTTGAGAAGCGCTACAAGAGTGGCCAGCCGATCGCCATCCACGAGTTCCTCTATCCCCTGATCCAGGGCTACGACTCGGTGGTGCTGGAGGCGGATGTGGAAGTGGGTGGCAATGACCAGAAGTTCAATCTGCTCATGGGACGCCAGCTTCAGGAGGCCTGGGGCAAGCCACCGCAGGTCATCCTGACCATGCCCCTGCTGGAAGGTCTGGACGGCGTGAACAAGATGTCCAAGTCGCTGAACAACTATATCGGTGTGACCGAACCCCCCGCTGAACAGTTCGGCAAACTGATGTCCATCTCCGATGAGCTGATGTGGACCTACTATCAGCTTCTGACGGACGTGGACGTGAATGAACGAAGGGCCATGCACCCCATGGAGGCGAAAAAGCAGCTGGCCGAGATGATCGTGAGCCGTTTTCATGGCGAAGACCAGGGGAGAAAGGCCAGGGAAGAATTTGAGCGGGTCTTTTCACAGCACCGGCTTCCCGAGGATATTCCTGCCAAAACGCTGGAGGCGGAAGATGGAGGGCTATGGATAGCCAGAGCCCTGACACGGGCGGGTCTGACACAGAGCAACGGCGAGGCCATCCGC
>CAZCTM010000011.1:0-60651 GCA_964501925.1 uncultured Zetaproteobacteria bacterium
TATCCATCGCCTAAAGGCGAGGGGTTTACTGATCCCCTATCGGGGACTCTAAAATTAACAAAGCAGCTGTAACGGGCTATGTATTGAGGATTCAATTGCTCCTAAATACTGAAGATCCTAATCAAAATCGAGTGAATCAGCTTGTGAACCAATTAGCTCTTATAGCGAATGGTTGGCAGCCAACAGAGAGTCCATCAGCATTGCTGGATATTCATGCTCAATTACTCGACGCGACAAAACCGTTGATTTACAGGCCAATGAATAATGCATAACAAGCGGGTCAACATGGACTGAATTCCGGGGACACAATACTAATTAATTGACAATCGGGGCTGATTTCGCAGTTTGAACCGATGGCACGCATAGCGAGAGTCGTCGTTCCGGGCATTCCCCACCATGTAACGCAGCGCGGCGTTCGCAGGATGGATACGTTTTTCGATGATGGGGACTACGAAACCTATCTGCGCCTGATGCGTGAGTGGTGTGATGCAGCGGGGGTCGAGGTATGGGCATACTGCCTGATGCCGAACCATGTGCACCTGATTGCCGTCCCCGAGCGAGAAGAGAGCCTGGCGCGCGGCATAGGCGAGGCGCATCGCAGGTACACGCGCCATATCAATTTCAGGCAGGGTTGGAAGGGATATCTCTGGCAAGGCCGCTTTGCATCGTTTCCGATGGATGAGGATTACCTGCTGGCCGCCTGCCGTTATGTGGAGTTGAACCCTGTGCGGGCAAGGATATGCGATCGGCCTGAAGGTTATCGCTGGAGCAGTGCCAGGGCGCACTTGTCTGGCAAGGATGATGTGCTGGTCAAGGTTCAGCCGATGCTTGAGCGAGTTTCCAACTGGGCGGAGTTGTTGGCTGGCGGCGATCAGTCGCTGTTCGATGATGTCCGCATGCATGAGAGGACAGGTCGTCCGTTGGGAAGTGAAGGGTTTATCGCTAAGCTGTCAGCGTTGACAGGTCGGGATTTGGCAAAGAAAAAGGCGGGGAGGAAGCGGAAAAGTGAGAAATAGGTATTGTGTCCCCGGAATTTAAGGAGCGAGTTTCCAACTGGGCGGAGTTGTTGGCTGGCGGCGATCAGTCGCTGTTCGATGATGTCCGCATGCATGAGAGGACAGGTCGTCCGTTGGGAAGTGAAGGGTTTATCGCTAAGCTGTCAGCGTTGACAGGTCGGGATTTGGCAAAGAAAAAGGCGGGGAGGAAGCGGAAAAGTGCGAAATAGGTATTGTGTTGTCTAATTGCACGTGGTTTCCCTCCGTGTTTATGGTTTGTCTTGACCGGGTTCATGGTTGTCTTCGAGGTCAGCATTGACCGCCTCATGATGGTGTCGGATGACGGAAACGTTTCAGTGTCCCAGCCACGCCGTTATGGATGAGAGCCTCATCCGTTCGGCATCAATACCTTCGAAATCGTTTACCGTCTTCGTCCCGGCCAGGACGAACTGTTTCGCCTTTTCCTCCTCTACATAGCCTGTAGTACAGGCCGGAATGGCGTGTTATCAACCAGCATACGGTGCATGATGACCGCCATTCTGCGCGCTAGCGCCACGCGCGCCTTTTTACCTCCAACCCTGTCGGCCAGTTCCAGCGCCCATGCTTTCATGGGGATGTTGGTTTTCAATCTGACCATGACCACATTGGCCGCCTCATAAAGCAAGGCGCGAGCGATACCGTCACCGGATTTGGAGATGCGCCCGCTCCAGGCTACTTCACCCGATTGGTGAGAACGCGGCGTCAGACCCAGATAGGCACCGACCGATGATGATTTGGAGAACCGCTCTGCCTCGTCCATGGCTGAAACAAATGCCAGCGCCGTTAACGGGCCGACACCGGGCATGGTTTGCAGCAGTTCGCAACGTTCATCCTCGGCCGCCAGGTATTTGGCCTCCCGTTCCAATGCAGCCTGTGATGCCAGAAGGGCTCTGCGTAAGGCTAACAGCTGATCGATCGGAAATTGCAGCGCCGGAACCTGAACCAGCAGGTGCCGGATTCGCTGTTCAAAGCGCCCTTTTGCCACCGGACCAACCTTGAGGCCAAAGACACGCAACATGGCGCGTATCTGGTTCTCGAAGTCACGGCGAGTCTTGGTAATCTGCTTGCGGGCCAGAAGATGAGCGCGAATCTCATGGGCATCCGCACTCTTTACATACACTTTCCGATACCAGCCCGTGCGGGCCAGATGCGCCAGACCTTCCGCATCATTGGCATCGCTCTTGTTCACGTTGCAGCGCAATGCACCCTTGGCATGTCGGGCGCATACACATACGACCGGAACATCAAGAGCTTTGAGCCTCCGGTACAGGTAAATGCTACAGGAACCGGTCTCCACAACCGCCCGAACCAGAGCTGGCGCATGGCGCCTGAGAACTTGCGCAACCTCAGAGGGTTCATTCACCGCCTCACCGCGCCACTGGACTTTGCCTGCTTTGTCACTGACGCAAATCGATACCGATTTCAGAGAAACATCGAGACCGGCATACTGCTCTTTGATAGGCTTTTTCATGGTCACTCTCCTTCATGGTTTATTGAGGCTGATATCCTCAGACCTCGTATGCTAAACCCGGAGAGTGACCACCCTAATGCAATTACACCGTGTCCCCGGAATTACGGTCGCGAAAAGAAAAACGAAAATCGATCTTATCTCTCAAGGAAAATCTCATGGGCACCAAAGCCAAATCAGATAAAGCGCCTAACAAGGCGCCCCAGTCGGACGCGTAAACGCGCCGCTGGGCTTAATCGTTAGAGCTGTAATGGATCCAAGGAATGAAGCTGATCTTTTTCGATGAAGTTAAGCCAGAAGCGGATTATCCGCACTACCATATCGGTGCAGTTTGTGTCGACGAGGAGCACCTCCATTACATTGAGGCGCAGGTATCTGCCTTGGCTGAAGAGATATTTGGCAAGACAGGAATATCCAAGGAAACTGAATTCCACGCAGCAGAAATTTTTCATCGAAAGAGAAATTTCAAAGATTGGTCCGATTTTGCTCAGCGAATCGGTGTCCTTGATCGGTTGATTCAAATTTTGTCGTTGGAAGAGGTGGCGCTGATCGATATACAGATCAATTCAGATCTATTGTCACAAAATCAATCAGCCGAAGAGATTGCGTTCATGTTTCTGTGTGAGCGTGCTAATGATTACGTTAGAGCGAATAAATCTTTGGGTATGCTCATCGGTGATCGTGAGAGTGATCGAATGTCAGAGCAGTTCGCTACAACTCTATCCGGCTACAGAGCAAATGGTACTGATTTCGCATTTGGTAGAGATCTAACCCATCTGGTTGATTCTGTGCATTTCACCCATTCCCACCTCAGTCGCTTCTTGCAGCTCGCCGATGTGTATGCTTGGGTGCTGCAGTTCCGGTTGCGAAATCGTGGCTCGGAGAACCATCGGCATAAAGCCATATTTGAGATCCTGGGACGAGAGGAGATCAACTTGTTCCCGTCCAAGTACAAAGAATGGCCAAAGTACCAATTGTGAAAGCTCTAACAAGTGGCTGCTGTCGGACGTGCCTACGCTTCGCTTCGGCACGCCGCAGAGCCAAGCGTTATCCGGCCTTATCATGGATACTCCACAAGCTGGCAGTTGACGCCAAACACTTGCGCGGCAGTAGCCAAGGTCTGGTCGGCGGCGACAACCGTTGCCTGGAATTGAATCAGCAGGAAATCTGATTCGTTTGAAAAAAGTTAAAACCAGCCTTTCTCCTTGAAGGAGATCACCTGCGTGCCGGCAAGAAGAAAGTGGTCGAGGACCTTGATGTCCAGGGGTTTGCCCGCAGCGCTCATGATCCGGGTAAGATCGATGTCCTCCTGGCTGGCGCTTGTCGAGCCGCCGGGATGATTGTGAAAGAGGATCAGGCCCTTGGCATCCAGTTCCAGGGCCCGCTTCATCAGATTGCGCGGGTAAACAGCCGTTCGGTCAACCGTGCCCTCAAACATGATCTCGGTCGCGAGATGACGATGCTGCTGATCCGTAAACACCGCCCCGAAACATTCCATTCCCCGCCCCTGGATGAGAAATCGGAGGTGATCCTTCACCTTGTCCGGTCTGTCGAACACGGACCTGCCGGGAAGATCCGAGGCCAGATAACGGATCTCGACATTGCGGATCAGGGCCAGGAACACGGAGGCCTTCTCCCCAATCCCCGGCACCTGGGCGCGCTCGGCGACGGTGGCATCAAACACACCGGCCAGTGTGCCAAACTCCCTGAGCAGACGTTTTGCCAGGGGTTTGACGTCCACCCTTGGAATGGCGTAGGTCAGGAGAAGCTCCAGAACCTCGTAATCATGAAAACCCTCAAGCCCGTGCCTGGCGAATCGCTCGCGCAACCGCCTGCGATGCCCCAAGGCGGTATCACCGGAATGATGAAGCATGCTGATCCACCGGACTACTTGCCGCCCGTGAGCTAATAACTGATCTCGATGCGCCCCATGTGGAGGTTGACCCCGCCATTGGGCTTTTTGATCCCGGCATTGGAGAAATGGAGAAAACGGTAACCGACCCGGACATTGTCGGTGATCCGGAAGCCGATGCCGCCCATATCACCGAACTCGAAAACGGTTCCGAGATGCCCGGAGGCAGTGGCATTGATGATCGCGTGTGCCCCGACCGTTCCTTCGAGATAGACAAGATCATCATAATACAGACGGAACAGGGGGGAAACGCCGATGCCATAGGCATACTTGGCTCGTCCGGGCAGGGGGTTGTTCCAGCGCAGCCACTCCAGGTTGAATTCCCAGCCCCCGGTGAGGGTCAGACCCGCACCCAGTTCGTATTGCCAGCCCCATGGCCTGAGGGTTCCCAGTTGTACGGCGGTCGTCGCGTGCTTTCCCGCACCCCCATTGACAAAAATCGTATCCCCGGCTTTGGCGCTTCCCGCTCCAGCCATCAACGCGGCCATCAGAAGGAGCGTGGCACACGCAAGCCTGACAGACCGATGCATTGATGCCATGATGCGAAATCCTGTGTCATGGCTGATGAATGTTAACTGCTTTCTCATGGCTTCCCTTTCCTGATCATGATTGAATTCGCCGGACCGGGGATGATCGTAGCGGAGAAGCAAAAAGGCGCAAGTGAATTCCATCTCATCAGCACGCGTATAGACTTGCCTGGATCTGGATCATGAACAGACAAAAGATGCAACGCCTCCTGACAACCGTCCTTATTCTCCCTTGCCTGACCCTGGGCGGGATCATCCCTCTGTACGCTGCCGGCTATCCCATGCCTCCGGACGGGGAGGATCTTGTCGGTCAGATACAAAAGGTGACAGCCCGTAAAGAGGATACCCTGCTGGACATCGCCCGGCGTCATGATCTCGGTTACGAGGAAATGATCCTGGCCAACCCCGGCGTGGACGTATGGTTACCGGGAGAGGGCACGATCGTTACATTGCCCACCCTTTTCATACTCCCGAAAGCGCCTCGCAGGGGTATCATCGTCAATCTTGCGGAGATGCGCCTGTATTATTACCCGGAACCGGGATCGGAAGCCGAAGAAAACAGGCGTGTGATCAGCTACCCCATCAGCGTAGGCCGGGTGGACTGGGAAACACCAACCGTTTCCTCCCGTATCACTGGCAAGCGCATCAATCCCGTCTGGCATCCCCCGGCCTCCATCCTGAATGAGCATGCCGAGCATGGGAAACCCTTGCCAAAAGCGGTTCCGCCCGGTCCGCAAAACCCGCTGGGGCATTTTGCCCTCTACCTTGACCTGCCCGAATATCTGATTCATGGAACCAACAGGCCTTATGGCATCGGCATGCGCGTCACCCACGGGTGCATCCGCCTTTACCCGGAGGACATAAAAGCCATGTTCGAAAACGTGCCGCTGGGAACACCTGTGCGCATCATAAACCAGCCGGCCAAGGCCGGCTGGCACAACGGCTTACTTTACCTGGAGGTCCATCCAACCCCGGATGGAAAACCTCGGAGCATGACATCTCTGGTAAAGGCCATCATAGAGGCCACCAAATCCAGGCCCGATTACCGCATCGACTGGGAAAAGGTGAGACATCTTGCCAGTCAACCCGGAGGGATCCCCCTTCCGATCGGAAAAGACATCCCCGCCCGGCCATCGCTCTCCGAACAGATTGGAAAGAAAGAAAAGCCCTGAATCAGATCAGGGCTTTCTGTCGCTCTTATTTCCGCATGCTCTTTTCAAAGATCCTGTTGATCTTTTCGCTGTTCTGCTGGCAGCAGGCCTTGGCATCCTCGGCAGCCTGCAGGGCCCTGTCGGCCTTGGCTGCGGCTTCCTGAGCAGCCTGCAAGGCTCGATCGGCCTTGGCCGCGGCATCGTTGGCAGCCTGCTGGGCCTGTGCGGCACTGGCCTCAACCCTGTTGACGTGCTCGGTCGTGGCACAGCCTGAAGCCAGTCCAACGATCATCACCAACATGGCGATCTTGAAGGTTTTCATCGTTCCAGTTCCTCCCTTATGTTTTTTTGACCACCCTTCCATAATCAAGGTCTACCCCAAATCATAGACGAAAAATAGTTTTTAGCTATCCATGTCCATTCTCGCAGCGGGATCCGGCGAAAGATATAAACCGGCAGGCCTGGAAAACAGGATGGAATCGGCCTTTTGGCATTGTTCCTTTTGTTCCTTTGCCGTCACGGCCAAGGATGTGCAAAATAGGATGGTAAATTTTGCCCATCCGGGAGAGGCTTCCGCAATGAGGGATTATATTCACCTGTCCACCAGGCGGCGCGAGGAACTGATTGACATCACCACTCCGGTTCAAGAGGTGCTCGCCAGAAGTGGCATCGAAGATGGCCTGCTCTCCATATATGCCCAGGGGGCGACATGCGCCATCATGATTCAGGAAAACTGGGATGAAAGTGTGCAAACTGATGTCGTGCACCTCTTGCAGAAACTGATCCCGAGGGGTGTGTGGCTGCATGACGCCCAGGACGGAAACGGTGACGCGCACCTGAAAGCCGGTCTGGTAGGACCATCGGAGACAATCCCTGTCATCAACGGCAAACTTGGTCTTTCGCGCTGGCAAAACATCTTCTTCTGTGAGTTTGACGGCCCCAGGCATCAGCGAACGGTCGTCTGCACAGTCATCAGTGATGAAAACGGCTAAACTCTGAATATGCGGCCACTCCGTAACCAGCTCATCCAGATCCTGGAGGAGGCCAGAAAGCAGCAACGTCAGGGGCCGTTGCCCACGCGTCTGGCGGCAGCCCTGGTGCATAACTTCTTTTCCCTGCTTACCGACCCAAGATCCAAACGGATTGGCCTACGCTGGTGTCTCGTCAGCCAGCAGCAGTTGCATCGCCACATCATCTGCATTCGCTGCCCCGATCAGGCATTTTATCTTGACGGCATCAAAAATTACTTCAGCCGTCGCGGGATCCAGACACTTGAACAGCAAACCATGGTCGTCCACATCGATTGCGATGACCGCGGATGCACCCTCTCGATTCGCCAGCCGGATGAACAGTCCCAAAACAATTTTATGTTCATCGCCCTGCATGTTTCGGCAACCCTGGTACCGGACGGAAAATCCCTCAGCAGGGAGCTCGGCTCCATACTCCAGGCCGTTGATCTCTCGGTTCAGGACTTTCCGGCCATGCGCACTTCCATTTCCCGCTACGCCGGATTGCTTGAAAAAGACGATCCGGATGCCGCCAGGCTTCTCAACTGGATGAACGACGACAAGTACCTCTATTTTGGCCTGGGGCAGGAGAAGCACCGCTACGGACTCATGCGAAATCGACGCGTGCTTGCCAAGGTGGCAAAGGGACTGGCCGAGGAGATCGAGGGTGTCCCGCCAGCAAAAAAGCCGGGGCTGGAGTGGCTGTACCTTGGATCAGCCCAGAATTACCTCTACAGCGCGGCCAGCCTTGAAGTCGTTCGTATCAGCTGGCGATCGGATGCTGGTCTGAGCAGTGCCGTCTTGATGGGCCACTTTTCCCGAAGCGCCCGTTACACCAATGCCAGTCGTGTTCCCTACATCAGGAAAATCTGGGAAGCACTGCAAAACGAACCGCTGTTAAAGCAGTCGGCCTTTTATCGGCGTGAGTTTCGCACCGTTTTTGACCGCATGGCCAAGCCCATCCTGCTGACCATTCCGGTCAAACGTTTCCTGGCCCCATTGAAGGAAATCATCGATATGGCCAGTCCCACCGAGACAAAAACGGCCATCTGGCGACCATATCCGGGCAATGTAAGCGTCCTTCTTTCAGCCATTCCCGCCGCACGTTTTGGTCCGAACATCCTTGCCAACATCCTTGATGGCATCCGTTCCCTCGGACCGGTTCCGCTAGGCCAGGAATCATTTGTCATCGGCCCGCATCGCTTGCTGTTTGTTACCCTGGATGGCGATGTCGACAAGACGCTTGAGAACAGGCTCGGCAAGCTGATCCAGAAGAGCATTATCTTCTGGAAGGACCGGGCCAAGGCGATTGTCCTGCAGAAGGCCAGGGGCCTGCGCGTACCGGAAATGCTGGCGGAAATCGAAAGACTGCCCTTACTTTACCAGGATCTTTTCGCTCCCGAGCAGGTCCTCGATGACCTCATGATCAGGGATCTGGTACGTGCCGATCAGCGTACGCGGGTGAGAGTCCAGCGCAGTGAAGCCGGGCTTGACCTGTACATCTTTTCATCGCAGGAGCTTGCCCTCGGGCGACTGGTTGCGGCCATTCAGGCGTTTGGAATGACTGCCCTGCAGGAGGCCGTCGTGACCTTTCCCGGGGAGCCTCCGGTCCATCTGAGCAGCCTGCGTTGCGGCATCAATCATGCAGTGTCCCAAATCAGTATCGGCCATGTCTCCGAAGCGCTTGAACAGGTGCTCAACGGCGAGGCGGATGACGACGGTGCGAATGCCCTCGTTCTCCGCGCAGGCCTGAACATCATGGATGTAGGCATCATCATTACCCTTAGGAATTATCTGATCCAGCTACTGGCGGATGCCGCACCCACACCGCTTACGCAGATGCTGAACCGTTATCCGAAGGTGTCCGCCAAACTGCTCAGACTGTTTGAGGCGATGCACCGCCCTTCCATGCCTCTTTCATTCGCTCCCCATGCCATGAATGAATTTAACGAGGCCATGAACGAGGTACTCAGCCTGACTGACGACCGATGGTTCAGGGCCCTTGAGGCCATCGTCAAGGCAGGGGTGCGTACCAATGCGTATATCAGAAAGCCGGGAGAGGCCATCAGCATCAAGATTGATCCGACACACCTTGGTTTTGTTCCCAAACCGGTTCCCTACCGGGAAATATTCGTCCACGGCACCCACGTCGAGGGCATTCACATGCGGGCGGGACCTGTGGCGCGTGGCGGCATCCGTTTCTCCGACAGGCCCGTTGATTTTCGTACCGAAATCCTGGAGCTGATGGCGACACAAATCATAAAAAACGGGCAAATCGTTCCCACCGGAGCCAAGGGCGGTTTTGTGGTGCGCGGAGGAAAAGGTGAAGCCTTTGTGCGCAGGCAGTACAGGATCTTCATCCGGGCCCTGCTCGAACTGACCGACAACCTCAGAAACGGTGAAGTGGTGCCTCCACAGGGCATTAAAATCTCGGCCCAGGACAAGGGAGACCCCTACCTGGTTGTGGCCGCGGACAAGGGTACGGCCCGCTATTCCGATCTGGCCAACGAGATTGCAATGCAAACCGGTTTCTGGCTGGGCGATGCCTTCGCCAGTGGCGGAAAACACGGCTATGATCACAAGAAGGTGGGCATAACGGCCCGTGGCGCCTGGTTGTGTGTACGGGAGCACTTTGCCCTGCTTGGCATCGACGCCGACAAGGATCCCATCAGCGTGGTCGGGATCGGAGACATGAGCGGCGATGTGTTTGGTAACGGCATGTTGCTTAACAAGAACCTGAGACTGATTGCCGCCTTCAACCACAAGCACATCTTCATCGATCCGGATCCAGATCCCAGGGCTGCTTACAGGGAGCGCAAACGGCTGTTTCGGATGGAAGGGGATTGGGAACAGTATGATCCCGCCGTTATCAGTCAGGGGGGCGGGGTATTCCTGCGGACATCTAAACGTATTGCCCTTTCACCTGAAGCACGCCTGGCACTCAATATCGAGGAAAAGTCCCTCTCCGGTGAAGAGTTAATCCGTGCCATCCTGTCGGCCCCGGTCGATCTGCTCTACAACGGCGGTATAGGCACCTATATCCGTGGCAGCCATGAAAGCAACAATGAGGTACGGGATCCGGCGAACAATGCTGTGCGTATCACGGCACGGCAACTTCGATGCCGTGTCGTCGCGGAAGGGGGAAACCTGGGTCTGACGCAAAAGGCACGGATTGAATTTGCCGCAAGAGGCGGCCGAATCAACACGGACGCGATCGATAATTCCGCCGGTGTGGACATGTCCGACCATGAGGTGAATTTGAAGATCCTGCTAGCCTCCCGATCTCCCGATCACATGACCCTGAACCGGCGCAACCGCCTCCTGAAAGGCCTCACAGCCGTCATCACCGATCAATGCCTGGCCAACAATCTGGCCCAGTCACGTGCCCTGAATCTGGCCGAGATGGAGGCGAGTGTCTTTCCCCCGAGGATACAGCGTCTCCGGGACCACCTTATCGAAGTGGGCAGGATTGACCCCCAGACCAATCCGGGAATCGAGGACGATGAAACAATCGGTCTGCGGCCCCAACTGGCCGTTCTGCTTGGTTGTGAAAAAAACCGTATTCACCACACACTGGCGACCGACAACTTTGCCAGTAAAAGCTGCTTCCACGAAGATCTGCTTTTTTCCTATTTCCCGAGACGCATCCAGAAGCGCTATGCGCCGGCTATCCGTTCCCACGCCCTGGCCGACGAGATTACGCATACCGTCGCTGCCAACCACCTGATCAATCATTTTGGGCTTGGCAGCATCCACCATCTGGAAAGCCTCGTGGATGCATCCCCTTCCACCATTGCCCAGGCCCTTCTGATCTCCGAGTTCATCCTTGATGGTGAGGTGCTGAGAACGTCCATCTGGCAACAGATTGTGGAAATGGAGATTGCCTGCAAGTTTCAGCGCATCCTCCAGGACAGTCTGATTCACTTTGCCGAGGACCTGCTGCGCCTTTGTCCCATCGAACAGCTGGATAAGGGCTGGATGCTCAAGCAGCGCCAGCGTTTCCGGCGTTACCGGCATGCGGCAGGCCGTGGCATCCCGGGCAAGACCAGCAAGGATGAATACATGACCCTCCTGCAGGAGGCACGGCAGGCGGGGATGGAGGAACAAACGGCCATCGATATGGCCGGCATGCCGGAACTTTCCCTGGCCGGTGTGGCATTGCATGTAAGTTCCGCGCTTGGATTGCCTCTGGCCTCCTGCCTGCAGGCAAATCAGATCTGCCAGCACCTCTTGCCATTCATTGAGGTGGAATCAAGACTCAGGACGCCGGCGTGGGGGGACGAACTGGCGCATGAGCTGCGCCGTGAATGGCTGCATCGTCTGTGCCTCCTGAAGAGCCATGCCATTCGGCAACTGCTCAAGCTCCCCGACGGTCTTTCACTGGAATCGGGAACCGGGATGTGGGGTCAACACAGAGACTGGGAAAGCATCCAGACGCTCAAGCAGCAACTCATCAGCGGAGAAGAGGAAACGGATCGCATATTGTTGCTCCTTCTGCTGACCCGTATGGAATCCCTGGTGCATGAAACAAAGACCTAGACACCAGCCGTTTGTCTACAAACGAAAAGACCAAGCCACTCTCCGGGGTCGCTACCTTCCCGGCAAGCGCATCCTGCTGGTGTTTCTCAGCGGATTTCGTTCGGTGCACACCGGAAAGAAAGCAACGGCAATTGCCCGATATGCGCAAGAGAAGGGGTATGCCTGCCTGAGATTCGACTATCTTGGTCACGGCATTTCCGATGGAAAATTTACGGACTTTCGTATTTCTGAAGCCATCAGGGATACGGTTGGATGTATCCGTCAGGTCCTTGGGAGGGACCAGGCCGTGATCCTTGTGGGGTCGAGCATGGGAGGATGGATTGCCATAGAAATCGCCAGGAGAGGCCATCTGGCTATAGCGGGCTTGTTGCTTATCGCGCCTGCCACCAATTTCCTGTCGGAAAAACTGCGCCGCACGGACAAGGGGACCATGGCCAGATTTGAGGCCCAGGGTTATGTGGATGTTCCCGATAATGGTCGGCCTGGAACCACCTATCGTCTCACCAAGGCCTTCCTGGATGACGCCATTGCCAACGAACCTCCTGCGGGCAACCTGTCACTCGACTGTCCGGTCAGGATTATTCACGGCGAGAATGATCAAAGCGTCCCACTGGCCAGCGCCGTGTTGCTGCACAGGCAAATCCCGAACAGTTCTCTTCGAATCATTGACAAGGGTGACCATCGCCTGAGTGATCATATTCCGGTCATCCTCTCCGAGCTGGATGCACTGGTGCAGACCGTCAGTCATCATTCGGAGTTCGCGGCAACTGCATGGCCAGAATCACGCCTGCAAGGGCCGCAATCGAGCAGGCAAAGAACGCGGAATTAAACCCGAAGCGTTCCGCTATCATCCCGCACACGGTGACTCCCACTGTCAGGCCCAGGCCAAAACCGCAGGCGGAATACCACCCCTGAGCGGCAGCCTGCCGGCTTTTGGGGGCCAGGCGGCGAACCCATGTCACGGCCGTGATATGAAAGGCCGCAAAGCTGGCTGCATGCCCCAGCTGCAACCCCGCCAGGACCCACCACGATTCTGCCAGCCCGATACCCAGCCAGCGAAGAGAGGCCAGCAGGAAACAGGTGGCCAGTACCCAGGCGGGGGCCGCCGACTGGAGTGGACGGGACCATTCCCACATCAGCACGATCTCAGCAAGAACGCCAAGGGTCCAGAAAGCCCCTACCTGCCAACCGGAATATCCCAGATCCAGAAGAAACAGACTGTAAAAACCGTAGTAGGCTCCATGGGAAAGCTGCATGAGGAAGGCGGCGCCAAGCAAGGCCATAAACGGCCGTGTAAAGTGCGAATGGCCCTGGACGCTCTCCTTCGAAACCTCCTCATAGACAGGAAAACCAAAAGCTGCATAGGCAGTGACCAGAAGCAGCGCCGCCATCCAGTAGGGAAAGCCCAGAATGGACGTATCTGTCAGGATGGTGCCTCCTAACATGGTGCAAACGACAAAACCGATTGATCCCCATACCCTGAGGCGGCCGTAATCGGCCAGCGCCGCCTCGGAAACGGCCACGCTGAGCCCATCGGTAAGCGGCAAGACCGCAGACCAGAGAAGCCCGAAACCAAAGATCAGCAAGGCCAGCAACCAGGGCGTATCGATCACAGGCATGGAGACCATCAACAAGGCGGCAAGAAGGATGGATGAGCAGATAAACATGGCCCGACTGCCACCCCGGCGGTCCAGAGCGCGCCCCACAAAGGGAGGCGAAACCACCTTGGCCAGGGCAAGCAGGCCTGTAAACAACCCGACTGTACTGATATTGAAGCCTTTCTCCGAGAGATAAACCGGGAAGAACGGCAAAAGCAATCCCAGGCCACCAAAATAACTGGCATAGAAAACCTGGATATAGCGCAGGGATCTGGCGGGAACCATGCCCAAGAATAACGGCAACCGTCGTGCGCTTGCCACCTTTAGGGTGGAAAAATGATCATATCCCTCAAAAGACCCGCCATGACTTGATTCTCAGGGCGGGGTATCTAGCATCATTACCGACGCGGGCATCGTATAATGGCTATTACCCCAGCTTCCCAAGCTGGAGACGCGGGTTCGATTCCCGCTGCCCGCTCCAGATTCTGGACAACAGGGGGGAGGTAAGCCATTAGCAAAAATGAACATGCACCTCCGCTGGTGCGGTTTACTTTCCCGTTGTCCGAGAGGGCCCACGCCTTTCTTCAACTGCGCGATGCATTATATGCCCTCTCTTACGGGGAACACGAAGAACAGGCTATCTCCTGGTTACTGGCGGCAGTGGATGTTCGTGCCTCCCTGCTGGGCGAGCAAGGCAGGAAACCGGCCCTGCCAGAGGTTCAGGCGCTGCTCGCATCGGTCCAGACCTATTTGCAGGAGATTGCTTCAAACCACCCCCGCTACGCCAGTGCCATACATCGTTCCACCAGCGCCATTGATTCCTATATCCACAATCTGGAACAGGGTCTGGGAGAGGCCATCCGGTTCCTGGCCGAGGATTCCCTTATCTGCGCCTATCTGAACGCCCTGAAAAAACAGGACTGGCTGGCTCACAAGCCCTGCCTTCCCCAGGCACTTTCCACCCTTTGGCTGGGCGACATCGAACGGCGCCAGGCCCTCCACAAGGGGCTTGCACCCCTCATTGAGGCGGTGAACGGTCTTGATTCCATGCTCCATGACTTTGTCGACTGGCAATGGCGGCAGGCCAGCGAAGGAAACGATCAGATCTTTCTCGAACGCAACTCACATTATGGCCTGTTTGTTGTGGGGCTGGATCCCACCGTGGTCCAAAAAGGCATAGTCCCGGACATCTCGCGAAACCGTTTTATGGTTCAGCTCCGGTTTCAGCACTGGCGAACAGGTGAAACGCCATGCAGCGCGCGCGAGGAAATCCCCTACGCCATGATGCTGGTTCCCGTGGTCTGAACCATGGGGAGAAATGTCCGATTCACATGCCCCATCTGTCACAGGAAAGTGGAAAGGAATTCGTCCTTCTTTCCGTTCTGCAGCGAACGGTGCAAACTGATCGATCTTGGAAAATGGGCAGGTGAGGAATACCGGATCAAGGGCGAGTATTCCCACAGCATCCCGGAAGACCGGGCATCCGATAACTGAGATGAGCCACTTGACCCATGCCTAGGCTGATCCTTGCTTCCACATCGCCGTACCGTGCCAGGCTTCTCAAGCGACTGCGCATCCCCTTCGATGTTGTAGCACCTGAATTCAGGGAAATTCAGCCGGGCACCATGCCGGTATCCGAACTTGTGCGCAGAAACACCCTGGGCAAGGCCCACTCGGTACTGCACAGGCGGCCACGCTGCACCATTATCGCCTCGGACCAGCTTGCCGTCTGTGGCGAAAAAATCCTGGGAAAACCCGGTACGGAAGCCAGGGCACGCAAGCAATTGCTGCAGCTCTCGGGTAAATCCGTGGATTTTATTACCGGCCTGGCCGTCCTCAATGAAAAAGAAGAGCACTATGACGAAATCCCGTTCAGGGTCCATTTCCGCAGGCTTTCCCGAATTGAAATCGAAACATACGTGCGCCTGGAAAGGCCCCTGGACTGCGCCGGCAGCTTCAAGAGTGAGGGCCTGGGCATATGCCTGTTTGAACGCCTTGAGGGAGAAGATCCTACCGCCCTGATGGGTCTGCCCCTGATACGCCTTTCACATTACCTTGCCCCTCTTCGTCATCTGGCCCTGAAATAGAGGGGCTTAACAGCTTTCCAGGTCGGCCAGCGTTTTGGCCACCCGCGAAACGGCCCAGTCAATCTGATCCCTGCTGATCATCAGCGGCGGGGCAAAACGCACCACGGTACCGTGGGTGTCCTTGCTGAGGATGCCGTTTTGAATCAGCCGCTCGCATACGCTGCGTGCGGAAATCCTTTCCGTCCTGATCTCCATCCCGATAAACAGGCCCTTTCCCCTAACCTCTCGGATCAGGGGGGATTGCAGGGCCTGCAGTTCCTTCAGCATATATTCGCCCAGCGACGCCGAGCGTTCCGAAAGGCCCTCCTCAACGAGCACATTCAGGGCCTCAAGTCCCACAGCCGCAGCCAGCGGGTTGCCGCCAAAGGTGCTGCCGTGGTCTCCCGGTGTGAACACATCCATGACCTCACGGCGTGACAGAAACAGGGAGACAGGCAACATCCCGCCGCCGAGCGCCTTGCCCAGCACCAGTCCGTCCGGCTTCACACCCTCGTGCTCGCATGCAAGCAACCGGCCGGTACGACCCAGCCCTGTCTGGATTTCATCGCAGATCAGCAGGACCCCGTGTTTTCTGCAGATCTCAGCGCACTCGGCCAGATAGCCGGCCGGTGGAAGAATAATTCCCCCCTCTCCCTGAATGGGTTCAACGAGGAAGGCTGCGGTGTTTTCCGTGATGGCCTTCTCAAGGGCTGCGGCATCCCCGAAGGGGATGATATCAAATCCGCCCGGCAGGGGACCGAAACCGTCACGGTACTGCGCCTCGGTTGACATGGCTACAATGGCAATCGTCCGGCCATGGAAATTGCCCGAGCAGGCGATAATCACGGCCCTGTTTTCGGGAACACCCTTGACCCTGTACGCCCATTTTCTCGCTGCCTTAAGCGCCGTCTCCACCGCCTCGGAACCCGAGTTCATGGGAAGGGCGGCCTCAAACCCCGTCAGTTCGCAGGCCCGCTTCAGGAATGGCCCCAGCCGGTTGCTGTAAAAGGCGCGTGAAACCACACACAGCTGCGCCGCCTGCTCGTTCAGGACACGAAGGATACGCGGGTGGGCGTGACCCAGACTGACGGCGGAATAGGCGCTCATCATGTCCATATATCGTCTGCCCTCATCATCCCAGACAAAAACCCCCTTTCCACGTACCAGGACTACGGGTAGCGGCGCGTAATGATGGGCGCAATAACGTTCCTCGAGCCGGATGAAGGTGTTCATGGCAACTGACCGGTGAAGATGGCGGCAAGCAGCTCCGGAATCAACCGTACCGTCTTTTCATGCCGGTCCCTGGCGGGATTGAATTCGGCTATTTCAACACCGAGAAAACCGGGCCGGGAGCCCATGCCGCGAAGAAATGCCAGGCAATCTCTGGCCTTTAATCCACCGGGGGAAGGAGTGGTCACTGCCGGAATGTCTTCGGGATCGATCACATCCAGGTCCATGGACAGGCCAAACCCCAGGGTTCCCTCACTCACAATATCCGTGGCCTCGGCCAGCACGGACGCCAGGCCACGTCGACTGACCTCGTTCATGGAAAACACCCTTACACCAAGTCTTGCAAGCAGCTGGTCCTCAGGGGGTTCGAAGCTGCGCACACCCACAAGGCACACATGCTGAGGCAGCAAGGCCGGTGGGGGACGGGTGATATTGATCAGGGAAGGGGGCCCGAATCCCAGCAGACAGGCAAGCGGCATGCCATGCAAGGCACCGGTCCTGCTTGTCGCCGGTGTATGACTGTCCATGTGGGCATCCAGCCAGACAAGGCCGAAGCGTCCTTCCCCGGCCAGGGCACGATGAACGCCGCTCCATGTGCCAACCGCACAGGAGTGATCACCTCCAATGACCGCAAACCGTCCATGGTCCGCCACCACTTCACTTACGGCAGTGGCCAGCTGTTCGCAGATGCCTGTCACGGTCTCCAGATCGCTGGTCTTCTCTTCCGTGACCCCCGGCCTGAGTATCCCCCGCCACCGAACAGGGATACCCGCTTCCTGAAGTGCAGCCAGAATCCCCCGCCTGTGGAGCTCCTCAGGACCTTCCGAACAGCGATTATCCGGAGAGCCTTGCCCGCAGGCTGATCCAATGATCTGTAACGGCCCGATACCGGTGTCATGGCAAAACCACCGACCCTCATGGGTGGATACCTGGAATCTCCCGGAATGAGAGTGCTCGTCTGACACCTTTTCCTTTCTCATGCTAACAGGAATTATAGCCCAAGGACTTCATCCGCAGGATAGCGGTCCTGACGAGGATCGCCTATGCTCTTGACTGTCAGGGGAGGTTTGTCATCCGTCCATGCCGCTAACAGGCCCTTTGGTTTTCATCGTTCTTTCCCAGGCCCGGGCAATAACCTGAGCATCGATGCCCGTCCCTTGATCCGGCCATGAACAGCATTGCCATCAGCTTCACAGTCTACACCCTTGTCGTGCTCATTTTCGGGATCTACAGCGCCCGTTACGCCAGAAAATCAAGCGCTGATTTTTTTCTGGCGGGCCGCGGGCTGGGGCCCTGGGTGACGGCACTTTCCTACTCCGCCTCCGCCGAAAGCGGCTGGGTAACGCTCGGGCTCGTCGGCATGGCCTTTCACACAGGGGCGGCCGCCCTCTGGATTCTTCCGGGAACGCTTGCCGCCATCACTTTCAGCTGGTGGATACTGGGAAACCGCCTGCGAAACTTTGCCAGAAAGCGGGATGCGATCACCCTCCCGGAGGTTATGGCAAGCCTGAAACCAGACGGGCATGCCAAAAAGATCCGATGGCTTGCTGTCTTGATCATCATCCTCATGCTGACGGTGTATGTCGCCGCCCAGCTCACGGCCGCAGCCAAGACCTTTGAGGCAACCTTTGGCTGGCACTACGGCCTGGGGGTTGGCATCGGGGCCGGCATCGTCCTCACCTACACGATTCTGGGCGGTTTCAGGGCCGTGGCCTGGACGGACGTGCTGCAGGCCACCCTGATGATTGCCGCTGTCGTTATCCTGCCTCTGGTCCTGGTCTTCAAGCTCGGGGGCTTTGGCGCCATGTGGTCGCAACTCGCCGCCATGGATGAAAGCGGAGCGCTTGTTGATCCCCTTGCGGGCAGAACCGGCCTGGCCCTGCTGGGATTTTTTTCGCTCTGGCTGGGGATCCCCTTTGGCTATCCGGGGCAGCCGCATATCCTCGTCCGTTTCATGGCCGCAAGGGATGAGCAGTCCATCCGCCGGGGAGCGTTCATCGCCAACGGATGGGTCTTCGTGTTGTTCACCGGTGCGGTCCTGCTGGGAATGGCCGCACGGGCCTATTACGGTGAACTTCCCGACGCGGAGAAGGCCCTTCCCATTGCCGCCGCCGACCTTCTCCCCGGCTGGCTGGCTGGTATGATGATCGCGGCCGTTCTGGCGGCCATCTGCTCGACGGCTGATTCACAGCTTCTGGTATGCGCGTCCAGCGTCAGTCACGACCTGATAGGAAAGCTTTTTCGCAAACAGTCCAGGGAAAAGGCCGTGATCATGGTTCACCGGCTCACCCTCCTGTTTATCGGACTTGTCGCCGGCGCCATTGCCCTGAGTGAAAGCAGGGTGATCTTTCACTTCGTGCTCTATGCCTGGGCGGGGCTCGGCGCCGCCTTTGGGCCGGCCATGATCCTGGGCCTGATGTGGAAGCGGGTGACGGGCATGGGACTCTTGGCGGGCATGGTCGCCGGTTTTGCCTCGGCAATCATCTGGGTCGAGGTGCCCTGGCTGAAATCCATGGCCTTCGAGATGATCCCCGCCTTCCTCATCGCCCTTCTGACCACCGTTCTCGTCAGCCTGGCAACGCAAGGCATTAACGACAGTGACTGACAGCCAGAATCATGCCCGCGTTCCCAAATTTCGCATTGGAAAGATCAGTCCGGAAAGTCTTCCTTCTTCGGCCACTGGCATTCGGCCCGGATCGGGCAGATACCGCACTTCGGTTTTCGCGCCGTGCAGATGTAACGACCATGCAGGATAAGCCAGTGATGGGCATGGAGACGCATCTCCTCAGGCACCACCTGGAGGAGCTTCCGCTCCACTGCCAGAGGTGTCTTGCCCGGCGCCAGGCCTGTTCGGTTGGCCACGCGGAAGATATGGGTATCCACCGCAATGGTCGGCTGTCCAAAGGCGACATTGAGAATCACATTGGCGGTCTTGCGGCCGACACCGGGCAGCCTTTCCAGGGACTGGCGGTCCGCCGGCACCTCTCCACCGTGATCGCGGACGAGTATTTCGCTGGCCTTGATGATGTGGCGAGCCTTGTTGTTATAAAGACCGATGCTGGCGATATAGCGCTTCAGGCCTTCCTCCCCCAGCCTGAGCATGGCTTCAGGCGTGTTGGCAACCGGAAACAGCCTGGCGGTGGCCTTGTTCACGCCCACGTCCGTGCTCTGGGCCGAAAGGATCACCGCCACCATAAGCTCATAGGGTGACGAATAATTCAGCTCGGATCTGGGTTCTGGATTGGCCTCTTCAAGCTTCCGGAAAACCGATCTCACCTGCTCCGGGGACATCATGGCTGACGGCTTCCGGGGTTTCCGATTACTGGTTCACCTCTTTCAGTGTCATCACAACCTTACGATCCACGATGTCACCTGCCGGATCAAGAACCTGCTCCAGAAGAACCAGACTGTCATCCGTTATGCGCTCAACCCGACCGTTATTCAGGCCCATGTAGTTGCCAACCCGAACCGTAAATCCCTTTCCGGTTGTATCCTCGACCATGGCCACACGATCCTCCCCCATGCGAAAGATGGCGACCAGCTTGAGCTCACTGAGATCATATTGTTCCAGGGGTTCCCGTGGACGGGAAGCAAGCTGGGCCTTGCGGGCCATCAGCATCTGACTGGCGCGCTCCGCCGCCATGGCCAGATAGGACCTGAAGGGATCACGCAGGGTTTCAAAATCGATATCCGGCCCTTTGGGCAGACGCCGCATGGCATCAGGCAACACCTCTTCCTGGCCGGCGCCCGTCACCGGGGTCTGATCAGGCTCCTCGGCAATGACATCGAGTACTGGATATCCGGACAGGACAAGCATGAAAACGGGGAAAACCAGCCGTATCAGCTGACTGCCCAATATGGAAATCCGGGTACTCATCAATCAAAGATTATCAGAACCTTTGAATTTCGCCAGAAAACGCGGCCGGAAACCCCGCGCCCCGGATTCTGACCGGCTAGAAACGGAGAAACGCCCCGAAAAACGGGCCTGAGAAACCTGTATCCAGGAAAATGCCCGAATTGTCCACCCGGATGTTCAAATGCCGATAACCGCCATAGATACCGACCAGGGGAAGTGGGGAAAATTCAATCTGGGCGCTGGCATCAAGGAAATGGTTGCCCGCATACCCCAGATATCCAATCCTGCCACTTACACCCACGAAGTCGGCCAGCGCAATGCGCCCCCTGACACCAAGGGTTGGAATGGGCACTGTCGCAGATGCCGCCTCATTCAGGCCAAGGGCGGTACTGCTCATCCTGGCCTCTGCATTGATAACCTTGACGGCCACCTCGGCGCCCAACTGAAAACGGGAAGGAAGGTCATCCATGTTGATGAGAAAATAGGTGTACCCGATGTCAAAGGTGTCCGCCTTGAGGCCGCTCTGCACCGGGCCGGTAAATGTCTTGCCATTGAACTGCACGGGAAATGCCAGGACACCGCTGCCGGATGAGTCTATCGGCAGATATGAGGCCGACAGCATGGAGTCACCAAACAGCAACTGAATCTCCGCGGTCACCTGGTTGCTACGGCCCAGCCCAAGATCCCGCTCCACATCCACCTTCGTACCGGCAGCACCACCCAGGCTGACACCGAGCTGTCCCGAAGGGCTCAGACCGATATATCCCAGCCTGACGGAGACCGACTCATCCGCGCGAACCATGCCGGGAACCAGCAATACCACGGCAGCCATCAGCAAAATGCTCCGAAAAAATCGCTGAAGGCTCCGGCACTGGATTCCGGTTTTGTCCGGGCTGTCCGAAAATGGCTTCATGATGATCCTCCTTAACGCAGCGGGTGTTTCTCAGTGCATGTTAAGAATTATCCGGGGCGGCAACCATACGCTGTGCGGCTCATCACTGATCGAATGTGGTTTTTTGGCACAACTTCCCCCTGGTTTTATAACCGCTATGCTTGGGGTATGTTCCTTGGCATTGATACGGGCGGCACGTTCACGGACTTCGTGTACTTTGACGGCAAGCAGATTCGATTCCACAAGGTTCTGTCCACTCCCGATGACCCGTCCAGAGCCATCATGGAGGGGATTCAGCAACTAAAGATCGATCCGGCGCTGATCGATCTCGTTCATGGTTCAACGGTTGCAACCAACGCCATCCTTGAACGCAAGGGGGTCAAGACCCTTTTTCTCACCAACCGCGGGATGGAGGATATTCTGTTCATCGGACGGCAAACCAGGGACGAGCTTTATGAACTGTCCCCCGAGCCACCCGCCCCCTGGCTTGAGCGGGAGGACTGCCTTGGCATCTCGGGCCGGGTGGATGCGGAAGGAAGGAGCGTTGAACACTGCAATCCTGATGAACTGACCGGGATCCGGCACAAGAGCAAGGCCTACGATGCCGTGGCCTGCTGCACCCTTTTTTCATTTCTGAATCCGTCCCAGGAGAAAAAAATCGCTTCGGCCATACCCCCGGAAAAGTTCGTCTCGCTTTCGCATGAGATCCTGCCCGAATACAGGGAGTATGAACGCGCGGCCACCACGTTTCTCAATGCCTACGTCGGTCCACTGGCCGAACGCTATCTTCAGCGCCTGAATGCCAGACTGGGCGCCAGGCATCTGTTCATCATGCACTCGGCCGGGGGGATGATGGATATCGGGCAGGCAGGCAGACAGGCGGTGCGAATGATCCTTTCCGGACCCGCGGGAGGAATTGTCGCCACAAAGATGATCGGGGAGCAGCTGCAGGAGGAACGCCTGATTTCCTTCGACATGGGAGGCACGAGCACCGATGTGGCCCTCATTGATGGCGAGGCCAGCATCACCATCGAAGGGTCGATCGCCGGTCTTCCCGTGGCCATACCGATGCTTGATATCCACACCATCGGCGCAGGAGGTGGTTCAATCGCCTGGTTCGATGAGGCGGGAATCCTCCATGTCGGACCGGAATCGGCCGGGGCGGACCCCGGTCCGGTCTGCTATAGCCTGGGCGGCAGATGTATCACCGTAACCGATGCAAATCTCGTTCTGGGCAGGATTCCCGGCAGCGTGCGCATGGCCGGCTCCATGCCCCTCAACGTGGAGAAGGCAGGCGACGTAATGAAGGCCATGGCGGAGAAGGCGGGACTATCCGCTGAAATGCTGGCGGACGGGATCGTGAAGATCGCCGAGGAAAACATGGCGGGCGCCTTGCGGGTGGTCTCCATCCAGCGCGGCCATGACCCTCGCCGGTTTTCCCTGGTCTGCTTCGGCGGTGCCGGTGGCCTGCATGCCTGCTCTCTGGCCGAAATGCTCGGCATCGGGAAAGTGATTGTTCCTCTTGCAAGCGGTGCCTTTTCAGCCCTTGGCATGCTTGCCGGTCGCCGACAGGGCGATTTTTCACGCTCGCAGCGCCTGAGCCTTGATGCCGAGGAGAGCATGGATGTGGCCCGAAACATTTTTGCCGATCTCAAGGATCAGGCCCGTGCATCCATGCCGCATCTTGATCTTGTGTTCGAATGTTTTGTTGATCTCCGATACGTCGGCCAGGGCTTTCATCTTACGCTTCCCTTCGAGGCCGATCTGGACACCCTCGTGAAGGCCTTTGTGCAGGAACATGAGCGTGCCTACGGGCATGTCCTTGAGGACCACGGTGTGGAAGTCATCACCCTGCGCCTTCGGGCAAGCGCACCAACCCGCCCCATGTCCTGGCCGCAGTTGCCCGGGGCAGAACAGGATCCACAACCCACAGGCCATTCCAGCGTATGTCATGTCGGGAAGGTCATGCATTATCCGAGGAAAGGACTTCTGGCCGGCCATGAAGTGCCTGGACCAGCCTTGATCCTCGAAGATACGTCTACTCTCTGGCTGCCGCCGGAATGGCACTGCACGGTTTCTTCCTATGGTCATCTCCTTCTGAAACGGAAAGAGAATCCATGAATGCGATTGAGCTAAGTCTGTTCGCTCACCGCCTTGCGGCCATATGCGATGAGATGGGGGCAAACCTGAAACGAAGCGCCTTGTCACCAAATATCAAGGACAGGGAGGATTTTTCCTGCGCCCTGTTCAATGCCAGAGGAGAGCTTGTCGCACAGGCAGCCCACATTCCCGTCCATCTCGGATCCATGGCCTATGCCATGCAGGATGTTGTAACCCGCTTTGACTGGAAGCAGGGAGATGAGGTCATTTTCAATGACCCTTTCCTCGGCGGCACCCATTTGCCCGATATCACCATCGTTCAGCCGATCTTCCTGGATAAGCTGCTGCTAGGCTTTGCGGCCTCTCGCGCACATCATGCCGACGTGGGAGGGATCGAACCCGGTTCAATGGGTGTGTGCGGCCGGCTTGAAGATGAAGGTGTGGTGCTCTCGCCAGGATTATGGAAGCACGCAGGGAAAGAAAACAGGGCGCTCATGCGTTCATTTCTCACAAAGGTGCGAAGCCCAAGGGAGCGCCTGGGCGATCTTGCAGCACAACGGGCAGCCTGTGCCATCGGCTCCCGGAGACTGCTGGCATTTCACCATGAATGTGATGTGATTGCCGGTTTTTCGGAGCTGCTCGAAGCATCGGAGGCCTATGGGAGGGAGGCCATCGCAAGGATCCCGGACGGAAGATACAGCTTTGAGGATGTTCTGGAAGATGATGGTCTGGGCAATGGACCGTTCCCCATACGGGTCACCATTGATGTCCGGGACCATTCTGTCCACGTGGACTTCTCAGGAACTGCCCGGCAGTGCCCGGGACCGATGAACTGCCCCCTGCCGGTTACGGCGGCAGCCGTCTTTTACGTCTTCCGATGCCTGATGCCCAAATACACACCACAGACCTCGGCCATCTTTCGGCCCATCAGCATCGAGGCTCCTCCCGGCTGCCTGATCCATGCGCATCCCGGTTGTGCTGTAGCCGCAGGCAATGTAGAGACCAGCCAGCGCATCGTTGATGTGGTCCTTGGAGCCCTGGCCCAGGCGATGCCGGAAATCATTCCGGCTGCCAGCCAGGGAACCATGAACAATGTCCTTTTTGGTGGCATACGTGATGATGGAGGCGACTGGGTCTATTATGAGACCGTTGGTGGTGGCATGGGGGCAAGCCGGAAAAATCCCGGACGTTCCGGGGTGCAATGCCACATGACCAATACCAGAAACACATCCATTGAAGTGGTTGAGATGCATTATCCCATACGTATTCGCCGTTATGCCATCAGGAGAGGCTCTGGAGGCAGGGGGTTCCATCCGGGAGGAGACGGCCTGATCCGTGAATGGAAGGTTCTTTCCTCCTGCACCGTTTCCCTGCTCTCCGAACGCCGGGCAACGCGGCCGTTCGGGCTTGCGGGTGGAGAGGACGGCCAGCCGGGTGAGAACCTGCTGTTCTCCCGGGGGACAAGACAGCGCCTGCCTGCCAAGACCGTCCTGAAACTTAATGCCGGTGATATCCTGCGCATCGAAACACCCGGCGGTGGTGGCTACGGCCACCCTGAAGGGTAACAACCTTGCGTGTCCTGGGTATCGAGACATCCTGTGATGAAACCGCCGTGGCCATCTATGAGGGGGAGATCGACGGGCAGGGTCATATCCTGGCGGAGCGTATCCGCTCACAGACGGATCGACATGCGCCATTCGGGGGGATCGTACCGGAGATCGCTTCCCGCGAGCATCTGAGCGTTCTCCCGGGCATGGCGGACGATGTTCTCCTTGAGGCAGGCCTGGACTGGCACCATCTGGATACGATCGCAGTAACCGCGGGCCCGGGGCTCATGGGCGCCTTGCTTGTCGGCACCAGCTTTGCCCGCGCCGCCGGGCTGGTTAACCGGATTCCGGTCATGCCCATTCATCATCTGGAGGGACACTTGCTTGCCGCCGGCCTGGAAGGCGGCCTGCCGCCCTTTCCTTTCATAACACTGCTGGTCTCGGGGGGGCACACCATGCTGGTCCGTGTGGATGGTCTAGGACACTACCGGATCCTTGGCCAGAGCCTCGATGACGCTGCAGGAGAGTGTTTCGACAAGACCGCCCGCCTCATGGGCCTCGGCTATCCCGGAGGTCCGGCGATTGAGAGGCTTGCCCGGGGGGGCAACCCCGGAAAATTCGACCTGCCCCGACCCCTGTTATCAAGGGACGATGCCAATTTCAGTTTTTCCGGCCTGAAAACAGCCGTCATGCACACCGTTAAACAACTGACGAGAGAAAGACGGGAACACTGGCAGCGGGATCTTGCCGCAAGCTTTCAGGCGGCGGTTGCGGACGTTCTTGTACACAAGGCCATTGGGGCATGCCACAAGGAAGCGGTCAGCCGCCTGGTCATCGCGGGCGGAGTTGCGGCGAACAGCAGGGTAAGGGAATCACTCAGAACCGCCGCCAAGGCGCAAGGCCTGAAGATCATCATCCCCTTGCCAAGATATTGCACGGATAACGCCGCCATGATCGCGTACGCCGGTTTTCTCCGGCGACTGGAAGGGAGACAGCCGGAGCAGGGCTGGGATGCGCAGGCCAGATGGCCTCTCAACTGACCTCCTAGAGGGCCGTTCCCCAAGCCGAGGTCAGCAATTTGGTAACATCTTCGCTCTTGGCGTCTTCAGCGGCATTCACACTCTTGCTCGAATTCCATTTACGCCAGCGCTTGTTGCCGTTGCTGTCGCCACCGTAAACCTTTGTTCCTGAACGGTGGCCGGTAAAGGCCACAAAGTTGGCAAACGTATCCTTGGGAAAGGCGCCTACCACAAACCCCACACCGGCCGGTGCCGTGGTATCCGGTAACGCTCCAACCGGTCCTGGTCCATCACCCGGCGGTACGGCCATGTACTGGCGTTTCTGGACAAAATAGGCCTCCTCGGCCTTGAGGATGAAGTCCAGATGGGAGGCCGCAACGGCATTAAAGGCCTTGCTGCGATAGCTGTTGTACTGGGGGATGGCGATGGCGACCAGAACACCGATGACAGCGACCACGATCATCAACTCAATCAGGGTGAATCCCCCGGATTTAATCCGGCCTTCTTCTGAGGAGACGCAGGTTTTGTGACTCATACACCAACTCATAACCCTCCCCCATCTCCGGCAGCCTGGCAAGAAACTCCGGCATCAGATCTTCCAGCTCCACAGGTGGCTGCCCATATTTCTTGCGATATCTTTTGAGAGCCTCGGCGACCATCAGCGCCTTTTCAAATTCCGCAATATCCACCCTGTACCTGGCCTTCATGGCTTCATCCTCTTCCGCCGCCAGCATGGCCTTTAACCAGAGAAGCCCACCGTAAATGTTCCCGCCCTCCGCGGCAAGGATCGTGGCCAGATGCCCTATCCATACAGGTGCGGACTCCACCCGCGCAGCCTGCCATAAATATGTGGATGCCTCGTCCGGCCGGTCAAGGTAGCGAAAATAATTGAATCCGACAAAGAATGGCAACGTCCACAGATCCGGACGGGCCCTGATCCCCTTTTCAAGTACCTGATTAACCAGTTGCGCGTAAGCCGGGCTGATCCATGAGAGACTGGATTCGCACAGGTAATAGATATCCTGAAAGCGGGGGTGCAGATCCGCCATGACCTGAAAATGTCTGGCCAGCGTTGGCGCATAGGATTCTGTCTCCGTATCCTCCCTGCCCCCGAGAAAAACCACCGCCTTGACATAGAGCATTTCAGCACCGATCTGATGAAGATAGCCGAGAGACACCTTCTGGACCGCTGATGGCAATGTCTCACTCAGATAATGTCGCCTATGATGCTGCTGGGATTCCTGAACCAGAAAAAGGCCACCATAAATCCCAAACAGGGCAAAAAAAATATAGGGCCTTATGTTCCGGGCGCTGATCAATACAGATCCCTGCGGCCGTAGAATATGCAGGCAATCGCAACCAGCATGACAATATACATCGCGGAAAGAGCAAAACTGGTCACGATCTGAAGTATGCCCGGTGTCAGGGCAAGCGATACAACCGCGTCCTTGAAATCAAGACGCTGGAAATCCGGAAAGATGGCCGTCAATCCCTGGAGGAGATAGGTCATAGACGAAGACGCCTCCCCCTGACCGGACTGATGCGCAAACGCCTCCCGCACCACAGGCAATCCGGAGCAAATAAAATAATAGGCCATGGAAAGAATCAGGACCGGAAATCCACCGCGTACCAGGCTGGAAAACAGCACAACGGCTGCCAGCAACATCAACTGCATGCTCACAAGCCCTGACCATGCGAACAAAAAATGGGGCGTGGACAGCACGGGAAAGTAGGCGGGATCGACAGCATGCCGAATCCATACGAGTGATCCCCAGGCAAGACCGCCGAGTAACAGCTCCAGACCCAGCAGCAGGGCTGCAAGCCCAAGATAGACACCGACAACATATTCAGCCCGTGAAACAGGACGTGAAAGAATGGTGTAGACAGTACCTCGCTCTTCACCCCATGCGATCACCTGAACGGCATGAAAAAAAAGATAGATCAGGCCGGCAAGCCACATGATGGAAAACAGAAAGTCGCTGCTCGCCCTGCCCACATCCCGGGCAAAGAAATCGATGAAGAGAAATCCGGATGCTTCGGCAGAAATGGAAAATACGAGCAAGCCCAGCAATGCATACCTTCGCAGGCCATCAAGAAAGATGAGTCTGGAAACCGACCCTGTCCGCTGCAGTCCGGCTCTCACCTGCTGTCTCCAACCAGTTTGATGAACTGTTCCTCGATGCCTTCCGATCCTGACGGAATGAATTCAGCCAGCGTACCATGGAACAAGATCCTTCCGCGGTGAAGAATGACCAACTGATCCACCAGACGCTCCACATCGTTCAGGAGATGAGAGCAAAACAGGATGCTCTTACCATCCCCCTTGAGTTCCCGGATCAAACTGACGATATCCGCACGACCAATGGGATCCAGCCCGGTCATGGGTTCATCGAGTATGAGCAGATCGGGGTTGTGAATCAGGGCCATGGCGAAACTCGCGCGCTGCAACATCCCCTTCGAGTAACTTCGCAGCAGTCGATGCCGGTCATCCCATAACCCCAGGCGCACGAGCCACTTTTCCGACTCCCTGGCAATGGCGGAAGACGACATCTGGCAGGACTGGCCAGCAAAGCGCAGCATCTCGAGGCATGAAAGATGCCGGGGCAGTCTTGATGACTCGGGCAGGTAGCCGATGCGGCGTCGCAATCCAGTCCGGGACGGTGGTTTTCCAAACAGCAACATTCTGCCCTGATCCGGGCGGATAAAATCGAGCATCAGGTGAAGACAGGTACTCTTGCCGGCGCCGTTGGGTCCGATCATGCCCAGTGTCCTGCCCTCCTGCAGGCAAAAGGACGCAGCCACAAGGGCAACGTGGGCCGACTCCCCCAACTGCTTCGCATAGGTTTTGTGAATATTGTCAAACACAACAGCCGCTGTGCTGTTCATGTCATATCCATAAAAAGGGGGGGCAAGCCCCCCTTTCCCGGATGGCGTTGATGGCTTACAGGGTCTGCCAGTTCTTTGTTGGAGAGCCGCCTCCGTTTGCGCCATTGAAATCATCGGTCTGGGTCTTGGGTGTCGGAACAGTGGCATTGATGGTACCCGCCTTGCCACCGACCCACTTATCATTCTGAACCCAGTAGATCGCTGTGGAATCAATGTCGGTACCGAAGGCCCGGTTACCCTGGCGATGCTCCGCCACGATCACCGCGGTGGCGTTGGTTGCGTCCACGTCTGCCCTTAACTGCACGCCGTTGCTGACAGCGACGGGGGTGGCCTGACCTGCGGTTGTGGTAGCCAGGGCGTTGACATTGCCCGCTCCCAGCGCGGCGCCGCCATCAATTACATCACCCTTGCCGGCATTTCCCTTGGCCTTCGCAATCGTGGTATTTTTCACGGACGAACCATAGAGCTGGAAGTCCGTGAACAGGGCCTCTTCCGCAAGTCGGGCGTTACGCAGATCACTTTCCGCCGCGCCATTAAAGGCCCGGATACGATAACTGGTAAACTGTGGAATGGCGATCGCCGCCAGGATGCCGATAATGGCGATGACGATCATCAACTCGATGAGGGTAAAGCCTTTTTCCTTGTTTCGTATCATCATTGTCCTTCCTCCTTCTCCGCAACATAAACCAGCACAAAAAGCATGGCCGATATTGCCAATATAGTTAACCGGACTTCATCCTTCAAATGTGACAATTATTGTCAATCAAGGAGGAAGCCCTGCACCTCAACTGATTTCACATCTGAATTGCAGCGCCTCGGCGATGTGTCTGCCACCCACCTGCCCGGAGGCATCCAGGTCTGCAATAGTGCGCGCAACCTTGAGCACGCGATGATACGTCCTGGCGGAAAAACCGAATCGACTCATCGCCGTATTCAGCAGTTTCAGACCTTCCTGGTTTGGTTTGGCGTGATTTTCGATCTGCTGGGTGGACATGTGGGCGTTGAGCATCCCTTCACCAAGACGCAGATACTGTTTCTCTCTGGCACGGAGCACCCTTTCAGCAATCACCTTCGTAGGCTCACCCGGTTGCATGCGTGAAAGCTCTTCCTGATCAACGGGGGGCACATGAACCTGTAAATCGATCCGGTCCAAAAGCGGACCCGAAATTCGATTCTGGTAGCGCTTGACTTGAGCCTCTGAACACCGGCAGGCACGTACCGGATGGCCCAGATAGCCGCACGGGCACGGGTTCATGGCAGCGATCAGCTGGAACCTCGCCGGGAAGGTTACGGTATCGGTGGCCCGGGCAATGCACACATAACCATCTTCCAGCGGCTGACGCAACACCTCCAGGACCCGCCGGTTAAACTCGGCCAGCTCATCGAGAAACAAGGTGCCGCAATGAGCAAGGCTGATTTCTCCGGGACCCGGATGGCTGCCTCCTCCCGTAATGGCGACATCTGAAGCGGTGTGGTGCGGGGCCCTGAAGGGGGGTACGGGCGACATCGCAGGTCTGCCGGGCACACCCGCCACACTGTAGATGCGGCTTACCTCCAGACGCTGCTGAAGCGACAGGGCGGGCAAAATACCGCTTATTCTCCTTGCAAGCATCGTTTTGCCCACACCGGGTGGACCGATCATCAGGAGGTTATGGCCACCTGCTGCGGCAATCTCCAGCGCCCGCCTGGCCTGATACTGGCCACGAATATCCGCCATGTCGGGCACGTCCCTGGAGGCATCGGCTTCAGCTTCCAGGATTGAGGAAGCCTCGGGTTCAAGGGGGTGCTTACCGGTTAAATGCAAAACAAGCTGAAGAAGGGTGGAGGCACCGTACACATTCAGATCATCAAGGACGGCAACCTCCCTGGCATTTCCGGCGGGCAGAATGACATCATGGAACCCCGCCTGCCTGGCAAACAGGCACAGGGGGATGGCTCCCCGTATTGGATTAAGACGTCCGTCAAGTGCAAGTTCACCAAAGATAAAGGGCACGCCGTCACTCACCTTGATCTGGCCAGAGGCGAGAAGCAGCCCGACGGCCACACCAACGTCAAAGTGTGTTCCGTCCTTGCGCCGATCCGCCGGGGCCAGATTCACGGTGATCCGCTTCAGTGGAAACTCAAAGCCGGAATTCAGCAGGGCAGAGCGGACACGGTCACGCGCTTCACGCACGGCAGCTTCCGGCAAGCCGATCAGATTCCATGTCGGTAACCCGCGTGAAAGATCAACCTCTATGTCGACAGCTACGGCGTCCAGACCGCGAAGTGAGGCTGAAGCTATTCGGGCCAGCACGGCTACTCCTGCCTGACCTGCTTTTCCAGAGCCTTGATTCTCTCTTCCAGGGCCTTGATTTTCTCTCGCGTCTTGGCCAGCAGGGCCTCCTGAACCTCCATCTGTTCGCGGGTAACAATATCCAGATTCTGGAACGCAGCCTCCAGAGCCGAACGTACCTGTGCCTGTGCTTCCGACTTTACGCCATCAAGCCGCTTGATACCTTCGACAATCTTGTTGGCCAGTTCATCAAGTAAAGCATGATCCATGGTTTTGCCTCCTTACCTCTTCTTCTTGTGCCCGCTCTTCTTTCGCTTGCCCGGAACAGCACGTAAATACGCCTTCTTTCCCGAAGGCATGGTGATCAAAAGCCAGGTTTTCTTTTTGCTCCTCTTCAATGCCGCCAAAGCACCTTGCCGGTACCAGCCGACAACGGGGGAGGTCGGCTTCGGCCTTTTCCTGAGCGGAAGATATGCGGACAATTTGAACTTGGCGTGGCGCGGCAGGTGGGTGGACTGTTCGCGGATCGAATTGACGATGGCATCCTCGATTGAGGACTGTCGGAGCGCACCCTTGCGAACCTTGATGTACAGGGTGGTCAGGCTCTTTGTTTCGCGCTCAAGAGCGATGTAGCCATCCAACTCCTCGTTTCCCATCTCAATATTATAGCCTTCTTCGGTCCGTTCGAGCACGTTCACATCCAGACTGATTTTCCGGAGACCCCGCTGGACAGCAGCCAGGGTTTTCTTCATGGGCAGGGGCAAGCTGACCTTCACCCCGCTGAACATGTAAATGGTGCCCTCCACGACGGACGAAGGAATGGAACCTAGCGTGGATACGGCAACGCAACCCTGAAGAACAATGGCGACTAGAAAATAAAAGCCTATCTTCCCCACTGGAAACAGCTCTCATCGGACAGATGCAAGCAATGCAGTACCCGATCAACCATGAAGTCAACCATATCCTCGACACGTTCCGGCTTATGGTAGAATGCGGGCATTGCAGGCATAACAGTGACCCCATGACGGGCAAGTGCAAGCATGTTTTCCAGGTGAATGGAGGATAGCGGCGTCTCCCTCGGGACAACGATGAGGTTTCCTGATTCCTTCAGCACAACATCCGCGGCACGTTCGATCAAATGATCGGAGGTGCCGTTGGCGATTCTGGCCAGGCAGCCCATTGAGCAGGGAATGATCACCATCTCACGTATGCCGCTGGATCCGGAAGCAGCCGGCGAGAACCAGTCATGTACCCCGTAACATGTCACACGAGAGGGTCGGATACCGAGATGGCGGACCAGGATCGCCCGCATTCTCTCCGAATCCCCAGGCAGATCGATTCCCGCTTCATGCCCGAGAACGACCCGGGCTGCCTCCGAGATCAAAAGGTGTTGATGGATTTCGTGCCGAGACAGCCTCTGGATCAGACGCAAACCGTACGCCGATCCGGAAGCGCCGGTCATGGCGACAACAAGCTCCCTCATCTTGCGATTCATCAATATATTGGAATGGGTTTACACCCATATGTCAAAACATCTCCCATGACCGTTACATGCTGAAACGCTCACCCAGATAGACGCGGCGGGCATCGGGATGATCAATAATCTCACCGGGTGTGCCCTGGATGATGATCTCCCCCAGGTTCATCAGATACGCCCGGTCACATATGGACAGGGTATCGCGCACGTTGTGATCGGTGATCAGTATGCCGATCCCCCGCTTGCGCAAATCCGTGATGATCTTCTGGATGTCCTCGACGGCAATGGGATCCACACCGGCAAACGGTTCATCGAGCAACAGGAACCTTGGCTTGGTTACCAGTGCACGGGCAATCTCGGTCCTTCTCCGCTGCCCGCCCGACAGGGTGTAGGCCTTTTGATGCTGGACATCCTCGATCCCCAGGTCGATAAGCAGGGCCTCCAGCTCTTCCTCAATGATTTCAGGGGGTTTATTAAGCGTCTCGAAAATGGCCAGCAGATTGTCACGTACGGTTAGACTCCGGAAGACACTGGCCTCCTGGGGAAGATAGCCGATCCCCCGCCGGGCCCGCCGATGCATGGGAAGCTTTGTGATTTCCTCGGAATCCAGATAAACATGACCGCTGTCCACGGGTATAAGTCCACACACCATGTAGAAACAGGTGGTCTTTCCGGCACCGTTAGGGCCCAGTAATCCGACACACTCCCCGGAATACACGTCAAGGCTTACATCATGAACGACACATTTTTTCCTGAAGCTTTTGTTCATCCGGGTTGCGGACAGGTGGTGGGCCGGTGAACTCAAGGCTTCACCCGGCTACTTGGAGGGTGACTTGAGGTCTTGGGTGGATTCGATATGGACCCTCACCCGCTCAGAGTCACCCTGCAACACATTGATTGTATCCTCTTTCATGTTATAGATGATCGTTCCCCCGCGAATTGTTCCGCTTTTCTGGGTGATTTCAGCATGACCAATCAGACGGATGATGCCGTTACGCTGATCAATTTCTGCCTCTTCCGACCTGCCCTGTTTGTCGCCCATGCTCATGATCACATGGCCGCTTGCCCTGGCCCGGGTAATGCCCTTGGATACACTGTCCTGTTCATAGTGGGCAACAAGCTTGTCCGCCTGGAGTTCAAAGTCACCGCGCGTGAACCTGACCTTTCCAGAAAAGATCGCTTTCTTCGATTTGTGCACAATTTCAAGGCGGTCAGACTCGATCTGGACCGTTTCCGCCCTTGGCATGACGGGAAAGACAAAAAGCGCGGTCAGCAAAAGCATGCCGATGATCATCCATCCCCGAATCAACACAAAAATACGCGCTGCAAAATCACCGCCACGGATCATGGAACAGGGCTCCAGACCGCCTCTCGCTCATCCCTGATCCACACACCTTCCGTTACCAGCAAACGCTGCTCTTGCCTGTACACCATCATGTTCCTTCCCCTGGCGATGACGCCCGGAGCATCCAACCGAAATGCTCCCGGCAGGCGAATCACATCATGATTGAGATCATAAATCAGGGTCTGACTATGCAACTCCCAGTCCCGGTAGACAACCACCACATCCCCTTCAAATCGAATGCTTCGACTCGAAGCATCAAAAAAGGCCTTTTTGCTGTGAATGGGAACTTCCAGACCCGCCCGGGTAAACAACTCCAAATGTGGTGTATCCATGTCCATATTACCGCCTGCCTGCTGCTTTGCAGTCTCGGCCTGCAATCGCCAGACCAAACGTTCCCCCTCCCGCTCCACGAGCAGCGGCTTATCCACCTGGGTCATTGCCTTTTCCGGCGGTTTCTGGGCCGACTCATGCTGATCCGGTTCAGCCAGCCACAGCAGAACACCAACCAGAACCAGGCTGCCAACGGACACGGCCAGAAAGGCCCATTTCAGCCATGTTTGCAACGCTAGAGAGGCCAGCCGCAGTCAGCGGGAGAAAGCCCGTAAGGGGAACCCATCACCTCCTGCCAGGCCCCTACGGCCAGGATCAATCCCTCCGTCACCTGACGAACCGCGCCATAGCCTCCGGCAAAATCCGAAACCCAGTGAGCATGAGCCAGCACCGCTGGATGTGCATCCGAGGGGGCAAGTGCAAGATGACACTTTCGCATGGCCGGCAGATCGACGACATCATCACCCATGAATGCACATGCGGCCAAATCCATCTTGGCCATATCAAGCAGGCGATCCAGACCCTCCTCTTTCCTGTGGCTTCCCTGGACAACATACCGGATTCCCAGTTCGCTCGCCCGCACATGGACCACGCTGGAGGTTCGACCGGTCAGGATACCCACCTGGATGCCAGCACGCTGTACCAGCTTGATTCCATGACCATCCCGGACGTAAAACCCCTTATGCTCCTCCCCGTTGTTGCCCAAAACAATTTGTCCATTGGTCAGGACACCATCCACATCCAGGATAAGCAACCGGATGCCGCTGGCGCGTTGCACGGGGAATGTCCTGTAAGCCGATGTCACCCGACACCCGCCTGCAACAGATCATGCATATGAACTGCTCCCACAGTCTTTCCCTGATCATTCATGACAAACAACACCGTGATCTTGTGTTCTTCCATGACCCTAAGCGCCTCTGAGGCCAGATGATCCTCTTCAATTCGCCGAGGGTCGGGATGCATAAACTCACCAACAGGGCGTTGAACATCGATCTTCCCTGACTGCAATATGCGCCGCAGATCCCCGTCACTGATGCAGCCGACGAGACGACCTCTGTCCGTGACACCCGTAATACCAAGGCGGCAGGCACTCATGGTGACAATGGCCTCCGAAAGCGGCGTATGAATGTCCACCAGAGGTAGCCCCTGACCGGTATGCATCAACTCGCTGACCCGCAAGAGGCGTTTGCCCAGGCTCCCACCCGGATGGAAGCTTGCGAAGTCTTCAGGCTTCAGGTTCCGCTGCTCCAGGACAACCACCGCCAGGGCATCACCAAGAGCCAGACTCGCCGTTGTTGAGGCAGTTGGAGCCAGATTCAGAGGGCACGCCTCCTGCGTGACGGGAACATGGAGCACCATATCCGCATGCCGGGCGAGGGTAGAGTCTCTGTTGCCGGTAATGGCGATCAGCTTGATTCCCAGTCTCTTGATCGGGGGGAGAAGGCCAAGAAGCTCGGCTGTTTCGCCACTGTGAGACAGGGCGAGTAATGCATCGGACCGTGTGATCATGCCCAGGTCACCGTGCTGGGCCTCGGCAGCATGTACAAAGAACGCAGGGGTACCCGTGGATGCAAAGGTGGCAGCAATCTTTTTGGCAATGATGCCCGATTTCCCCATGCCGACCACAACGAGCCTGCCCCGCAGATCGAGAATACACTCGACGGCCCGGGCAAAATCTCCTTCAATGGACCGACTTACATTGCGGAGTGCCTGTACCTCTATCCGAATGACGTTCCTAGCGCTTTCCAGCCATTGATCAGGCAAACGATTGCCGGCCATCAGCTCCAGGCCAGGTTCCTTGTTCCATACTCCAGACGGGCCAGCAACTGATCCCGCATGGTCACAAAACGTGCCATCTCTCTCCTTGGTACCGGATGCGCAGCCGGACTCTTGATTGTCAACGGGTTCACGGCGCGCCCCCGCACACGGAACTCGAAGTGCAAATGTGGACCGGTCGCCAGGCCGCTCATGCCCACATAGCCAATGACCTGCCCCTGCTTTACCCGCATGCCTCTGCGAAGCCCCTTGGCATAGCGACTTAGATGGGCGTAGGCCGTTGCATGATTGGAATTCTTGTGCCTGATCTTCACGTAGCGTCCATAGCCGCCTTTCCACCCCTTGTAGACGACCCGACCGTCACCGACGGCACGGACCGGTGTGCCCGCCCTTGCAGCGTAATCAACGCCTCGATGTGCCCTGGTATAACCAAGTATGGGATGCTTGCGCCGGGTTGAGAATCGGGAAGAAATGCGCGAGTACTTTACCGGAGATCGCAGATATGCCTTGCGAAGATTCTTGCCGTCGGGTGTGAAATAATCCGTCTTGCCCGAGCGCAACTTGAAGCGAATAGCCTTGTAGCTGCGGCCCTGATTGACAAATTCGGCAGCAAGGATGGTCCGATCAAGCATGTTTCCCCTGGCATCAAAGCTTTCTTCCAGCAAAACCTTAAACCGGTCCCCGCTCCTCAACCCCCTGGCAAAGTCAACGTCCCATGAAAAGATCTCAACCAGATTCATGGTGGTTCGGTCATCCATCCCTGCATGGGCGGCATCAACAAACAGGTTGTCGTGAATGACACCCTCCAGGTTGACGACACGTGTACTGACCTTGCGGGGTTCAACAGTGGTTTTCCAACCGTCACCCCAAGGCTGAATATGCAGCAGCTTTTCACTGTCTATCTGATAAAACACATGCATCTTGCCGTTAACGGAACGTTTGAACCATTCGTGACCCGCGCGTACGTGGCGAAGGGAATAGACATCTTTCGCGGAACGAACGATACCGGCGGCTTCCGCTGCCGAGAACCCAAGCTTGGCCAGAACGGTCTGCGTGGTATCTCCTGCCCGCAGGAGAACCCGTTGCTCTTCCAGATCCTGGGTTGCAGGCATGATTCTGGCCGGAATCCACTCCTCCATGAACGACCGGCCAACACTTGCCCTGACATCCTCACCGCTGCCCAGAAGGGTAAGCAGGGGGACCAGACCCACCACGGCAATGATGGCCACACGGGACCAGCGCATTCGGAACGGCTCCAGGTTCATGGGCCGTCCCTGCATCAGCTTTTTGGCAAAATCCCTCTTGAACAAGGTTCCTCCAAGGATGCACATGCTCCGGTGAAAACCCACGGTTGTCAAAGTCAGCCCCATTTCCCATGTTTGACGATGGCTTTTCGAACGCCGTCAGCCTCGGATTGATGGATTACGGTGTGCCCCATTCAGGCGCGAACACCTTGAGATCACCATGGTGTTGTACATCAGCAGCCGGCCAGGAGTTGACTGGACCCGGATTCGCTGGCAAGCAAATGCTTCAGCACTTATTTCGAATACAACGACTCAAAAACGTCCCTGAATTGCTCGTACACCTTGCGTCTCTTGATTTTCATGGTGGGTGTAAGCAGTCCATCTTCAATCGAAAACGGCTCGGAACGAACCACAAGGCGGCGGACCTGTTCATGCGGAGCCAATCCCTTCAGACGCATGCTTATGCGGTTCTGCAACTCCTTGTGCAGGATATCTGATATCGCCAACTCCTCCCACGCTGTCCTGGGCAGTCCCTGCTCCCTGGCCCAAGTCTCACACCCTTCCCGGGATGGTACAACCATGGCCACCAGATAGGGTTTCTTGTCGCCGTACACGATCACCTGCTCAATCAATTCATCGGACACCAGAAGGGATTCGATGCGTTGTGGAGCAATGTTTTCACCACCCGAGTTGACGATGAGATCCTTTTTTCGGTCCGTAATCCTGATGTATCCGTCAGCATCAATCTCGCCGATATCACCCGTATGCAACCAGCCATCGACCACCGTCTTCTTGGTTTCCTTGGGTAGCTTCCAGTACCCGCGCATGATGTTGGCTCCACGCGCCAGGATTTCACCATCTTCAGCAATCCTGACCTCCACGCCAGCAACCGCCTTGCCGATGGTTCCGATACGCCGGTCCTCCAGCGGATTGACACTGATCAGGGGAGCGGATTCCGTCAGGCCGTAACCTTCAAGGACAGGCAATCCGACGGCCTCAAAAAACTCGGCTACTTCAACACTTAACGGTGCGCCACCGGAAACAATGAACCTTAATCTTCCACCAAAGCGGCCCCGTATTTTCTGGCCGACAAGCTGATCAAGCATTCTGTATACGGCACCCCCCCACCACGGAAGCTTCTCACTTCTCCTTGCTCTGCCGGCAAGGTCCAGGAAAAGATGAAACATCTTGCGCTTGAGTGCCGGCTCCTTGGCCACTTTCCCAAGAATTCGACTCATGACCACCTCAAGTAGGCGCGGCACCGCGATCAGGATAGTTGGTCTCGCTTCCAGCAGGTTCTTGGCCACCGTATCCGGGCGTTCGGCAAAGGCCACGGAGAAGCCAACCGAATAAGGCAGAAAGTGGCCGGCCATCCGTTCCAGGCTATGGGCCAGAGGGAGAAAGGAGAGCATCTTGTCATCTGCCCTCAGCTCGAAGATCAATGGAATGGCCTCCAGATTGGCCATGATGTTTCCATGCGTGAGCATCACGCCCTTTGGGTTGCCTGTGGTACCCGATGTGTAGACAAGGGTTGCCAATGTATCCCGGGCAAGTTTTCCCATGCGTTTTTCCAAGGCAGGCTGATCCACCTCAACGGATTCCAGCTCACTGAACTTATGCAACACCTTGTCATCCGAAGACCCCTCAAGGGCATACACGGCCTTTACGTGGGGGCAGGACTTGACCGCCTCCAGGAGGTGCTTGAGCACCTTTCCCCTGGATACAAGCACGATTCTGGCACCGGCATCATCGAGGACAAACGCCATGTCCTGGGCACGGAAGGAACAGTAAAGGGGCACGGTGACCGCCCCTATGCTTAGAATAGCATAGTCGCATACAGCCCACTCCGGGATATTTTCCATTAGGAGACCCACCCTGTCTCCGGGTTTGACCCCAGCCCGGATCAGGCCGGAGGCAACATGACGCACACGTTCGGCCAGACGTCCATAGGTCACCGGAACATACCCTTCCGGGTTACGATACCATTGGGCCGGAGCGGTTGGTGTTCGCTTCACGCTGGCAAAAAAAAGCTCCGGCAGGCTTGAGGCCTGCTGGATGGACTTGCTCAGGTCATTCATGGAACAAGACGGAATAGCGATTCAGCAAACGACTCTCCTCCTCCCCTCAAACCCTGCCACATCTCATTGTGTCCGGTCCGAATCCGAGATTCGATTGACCTCAAAGGCTCATGGTCCATACTTAGCAAGTTAGCACTCAGTCTGCAAGACATTTCCTCAGGGAGGATGTCATGGCCAAGCATCTATGCATCATCGGCGGAAGCGGTTTCGTGGGGCATGCCATCACGCATGTGGCGCGCGCGAAGGGGCATTACGTCACGGTTGCCTGCCGTCATCCGGAACGGGCCCGCAGTATTATGGTGGATGGTGTCCGCTTCAGCCGCATCGACATCATTGATGGAAAGGGACTGAACGAGGCCCTGGCCGGGTCGGAATGTGTGATCAATCTTGTAGGCCTCCTGTTTGAAAAGGGTCGCTATACCTTTGAGGCAACCCACGTCCAGGGAACCAGACATATCCTTGATACCTGCCGGAACCTCGGAATCAAGCAATACATTCACATGAGTGCGCTGGGGGCCGATCGCACATCGGCAAGTGCCTACGCGCGCACCAAGGCCGAAGCCGAGGAGAAGGTTCGTGAAAGTGGTCTGAGATGGACCATTTTCCGACCCTCCATTATCTATGGGGCAGGTGATTCATTCTTTAACAAATTTAAGAAAATGTCCCAGTTTCTCCCCGTGCTCCCTGTCATTGCCGGTTCCACCCGATTCCAGCCTGTCTGGGTCAATGATGTGGCAGGAGCTTTCGTCCAGTGCGTTGCCAACCGTCACGTTTATGAAAAAACATTTGAGCTTGGCGGCCCCAAAATTTACACCTTCAAGGAATTGCTCGAGCTGCTCATGAAGACGCTTCATCGCCAGCGCCTGCTCCTGCCTGTACCACCCGCCATGGCAAAAGTGATGGCCGCCGTGATGCAGTACCTGCCAACACCACCTCTCACACCCGACCAGCTGATCCTGCTTCAGCGTGACAATGTCGTGGAAGGTGAAGCCTTTCCAAAAAGGTTTGGTTCTCCAGCGAGGCTTGAAGAGATCCTCCCCACATACATCAGCGGGCCACAGGTATCCCAGCTCCAACAACGCATGGACTATTACCGCAAGCACTACTGGAACACTCCCTAAGCCTTTCGGCTTCCGGTTTTCTTTGCCACCCTTGGACAGCTCCTTCATCACCCTGACCATCATTGCCTACCTTGTGGGAAGCATCCCCTTCGGCCTGCTGTTTACGCGCCTGTTCACGGGCATGAATCTGCGCAACGTTGGCAGTGGAAACATTGGTGCCACCAACGCACTTCGGGCAGGTGGAAAGCTTCTGGGTCTGCTGACCCTTCTTGCTGATCTGGCCAAGGGGGCCATCCCGGTGTTCATTGCCGTTCAGCTTTATGAAGGCCACGACATGATGGTTGCACTGGTATCCGCAGCGGCCTTTTTTGGCCACATCTTTCCGGTCTATCTGGGCTTCAGGGGGGGGAAAGGGGTGGCGACCCTATTTGGCGTCACACTGCCATGGTTGTTCTGGGTGGCCGTCACCGGGTTTATGGTATGGCTCATTGTGCTTCTGGCCAGCCGCTATGTCTCCATCGCCTCGATGGCAGCCGCCATGGCCTTCCCCATCGCTGCCTGGATGCTGGATTCGGGCATCATTGCCAGCATCACGATGGCCATATTCGCCCTCACCGTTCTTATCCGCCATGAGAGCAACATCCGCCACCTGCTCAAGGGAAGTGAACCAAAGATCGGGCAACATGGCTAGCCTCGTGTTGCGAAGCAGAAATCCCTATGCCATGCTCAACAAGCTCATGGGAAGGATGGCCGTCGGACAATGCTGAAATACGTGCCCTCGTGCATGCTGGTCCTTGTTGCAGCCTGGCTGCTGACCATGCCGCCCTTCATGCTGGCAGAAGCCGCAGAACACCAGCGATCCGATGTCCTTAATCTCAAACCGGATGTCAGCCAGCCTTACATCGTCAAGAAAGGGGACACCCTCTGGGACATTGCAAACCATTTCTTCAGGGATCCCATGAAATGGCTGAACATCTGGGAGAAGAATCTCTACATCACGAACCCCGACCTGATCTATCCGGGGAACAAAATCTGGTTTGACGGAGCCAAGACCGAGACGGGGGGGCTGACCACCGTTCGACCAAAACCCGCCATCAGGGTAAAAGAGGTTGAGCGACTGGAAACACCCATCGACCCTAGCCTGCTTCTGACCTCCTTGAGGCGGCAGGACTTCATCAAGGCCGAGGACATGCAGGGGGTCGGCTATATTCTGGACTCCGAAGACGACCGGATTAATTTCGGTAGTGACGACAGGGTATATCTGAAACTGGACTCGCCGGCAGACGAGGGGGATCTTTTCGATATCTTTCGGACCGCCGACCCCATTCGGGATCCGGAATCAAAAGAGATCGTCGGCGTGCTTGTACTTCACCTGGGTCAGGTCGAGATAACCTCATCGGCCGGCAATCAAATCTACCGTGGGTTGATCACCAAGTCCTTCGAGGAAATCTCCAGGGGGGACCGGTTAAAGCCGGCGAAAGACATCAATACCCGTATTGTTCCCGTTTACCCCGCCAGCCAGCTGAATGGAAGGGTCCTTTATATCCGCAATGATGCCACGGAGGCCGGACAGCATCAGGTCATTGGTATCAGCCTTGGAATACGGGATGGCATGCAGCCCGGGAGTGTCCTGTCAATCCATCGGCCCGGCAGGCATATTCAGGACGTTGTGACAGGTGAAACGGTCCAACTGCCAGGGGAGATGATTGGCGAAGTCATGGTCCTGGTCCCCCAGGAGGTCGCCTCCATTGCAATTGTTACCAAGTCTGCGGCCTCCATTAACATTGGAGACAGTGTCCGGAACCCCGCTGGAAAGTGATTGTCAGCACTACCTGAACCGCACATCCCAGACTCGGCGATTCACTGGCTTCGCCTTGCCCTCGCAAAAGGTATTGGCCCGATCCTGGGCTTCAAGCTGATTGAGACCTGTGGCTCGATCGCGGAGATCTGGGAGAAGGGACCTGGGGCATGGCAGAAGATTTATGGCTTCGGGCCCAGACTGTGTGACTCGCTAGAGGCAAGCGACGCTGCCAAGGCGGAAAAAATCCTCACCGAATGCCGTCAGCAGAACATTCATATCCTCTGTCCGGATGATTCCATTTATCCGGCAAGCCTGCGCGAGCCTTCCGATGCACCCCTTGTGCTGTTTGCCCTCGGGGATCTTCACTGTCTTCAGCGTCCACGGCGGATTGCCGTCATTGGAAGCCGTCGTGCAAGCCGGGAGGGATTGGTATTGGCCAAACGCTGGTGTCATTACCTGTCGGATCGGGGTATATGTGTGGTCAGTGGCATGGCCTACGGGATTGACCAGGCCGCCCATCATGGAGCGATTTCAGGGGCATCGCCTACCATAGCCATCCTGGGAAGCGGACTCGGCAGCCTGACACCTTCACAGAAATCCCTGGTCCGGTCCATCGCCGAGAAAGGCTGTGTACTCAGCGAGTATCCCCCATCAGTGGCAGCCAGACCCGAACACTTCCCGCGCCGAAATCGCATCATCAGCGCCATCTCGCGGGCCGTCCTGGTGATGGAAGCAAACATGAGATCGGGGGCCCTGATTACAGCCAAAATCGCTGCCGAACAGGGAAAGGAAGTGATGGCCGTACCGGGTTCAGTCCTTACAGGCAGCCATGCCGGCTGCCATTATCTGATCCGTGATGGTGCCCTTCTGGTTGAATCCGCCAAGGATGTACTGCGAGCCATGGGGTGGGATGACCTGGCTTCTTCAACCGCGGATGGAAAAGCCTATACGCCGGCCAACAGGACCGAGGAAAAGGTCCTTCAGCTGCTGCAGAATGAAATTCTGCAAATCGATACCCTGGCCGAACGATGCGGTCTGACCGTTTCCGAACTCGCCAGCACGCTTATCGGACTCGAGCTTCTGGGTGTTGTCGAATGTCTGCCCGGAAGCAGATATGCGCTCACCAGAAACACCTGAATTGGCCCTGGTGATCCGGTAATCCATTTCATTCCTCCTGCCGGATTGCAAACGCAATCAATCTTCGGGCTGGCATTTCCATGATTTTTTCCCATAGTTAGCCGCCGGCCGATGAGCCTAAACCCGATCGAGAGAGAGTAGCTCATGACTGCAGTGGTTGTTGTGGAGTCGCCCGCCAAAGCGAAAACCATCGAAAAATACCTGGGCAAAGGTTACAAGGTGCTGGCCTCCTACGGCCACGTACGCGACTTCCCCAAGAAAGATGGCTCGGTCGATCCCGAGAGCGATTTTGCCATCAAGTACCAGATCATCGAAGACAAGAAAAGGCAGCTGGATGCCATAGACAGGGCCATGAAAAAGGCCGACACCCTGATTCTTGCCAGCGACCTGGATCGCGAGGGTGAAGCCATTGCGTGGCATGTGGCAGAGGTATTGCGGGAACGTGGCACCCTGGAAGGAAAACGGGTTCAACGCATTGTCTTTCACGAGATTACCAGAAAGGCCATCAAGGAAGCCATCGAGCATCCCACCGAAATAGACATCAAGCTGGTCAACGCCCAGCAGGCACGCAGGGCCCTGGATTATCTGGTTGGTTTTACCCTCTCTCCCTTGCTGTGGCGCAAGATTCGCGGTGGCCTGTCGGCCGGTCGCGTACAATCGGTCGCACTGCGCCTCATTTGTGAACGCGAACAGCATATCCGTGAGTTCAAGGCAAAGGAATTCTGGACCATCGAAACCGAATGTGAAACCGACCACGGGCAGTTTCAGGCACAATTGTATGCCGTGAACGGAAAGAAGCTGACAAAGTTCGCCATCACCGATGGCGTTCATGCGAAAAGCATGGCACATCGCGTGGAAAGTGCGGCCTTCCGTGTCAGTGATGTAGAAAAAAAACAGGTCAGGCAGCAACCGCCTCCCCCCTTCATCACCACCACCCTGCAAATGGACGCGGCACGCAAACTCGGTTTCACGGCGAGGAAAACCATGCAGGTTGCCCAAAGGCTGTATGAAGGAATCGAGGTGGACGGTGAACCGGTGGGTCTGATCACCTACATGCGTACGGATTCCGTATCGCTGGCCGCGGAAGCCATCGACGAGATGCGGACGTACATTCGTAGCAAGTACGGCGATTCCTATCTGCCCAGCAAACCCCGCCGCTTTAAAACCAAAAGCAAGAATGCGCAGGAGGCCCACGAGGCCATTCGCCCAACCTCCATCATGCGTACTCCGGAATCCCTCAGGAAGGTACTTGATACCGATACCCTGAAACTCTATGCCCTGATCTGGAAGCGGGCCCTGGCGTCCCAGATGGCACCTGCCGTACTCAACCAGGTACGCATAGACATTGACTCGGGTGATCTGAAGCTCAGGGCAACCGGTTCATCACTCCTCTTCCCCGGATTTCGCAAGCTCTATACGGAGGGTACGGATGAACCGGCGAAAGGTGAGAGGGAGCGACTGCTTCCTACGTTGACCCCCGGCGATACCGTCAGGGTAAAGCGGGCCATGGCCAAGCAGCACTTCACCGAACCCAAACCCAGATTCTCGGAGGCTACACTGGTCAAGGAACTGGAAGCCAATGGCATCGGCCGCCCATCCACGTACGCCACCATCCTGAACGTCCTGCGGGAACGGAAGTATGTGGAAATGAAGAAAAGGCGTTTTGTGCCAACGGACATTGGCGAAATCGTGAACAACTTTCTGACACGTTATTTTTCAGACATCGTTGAAATCGGCTTTACCGCCAACATTGAGGACAAACTGGATGCGGTGGCACGCGGGGAGTGTGACTGGAAGCCGATATTGCGCGAGTTCTGGAAACCCTTTAAGGCCCGAGTCGATGAAACGATCGAGAAGGTCAAACGATCCGATGTGACTCATGAGGCCACCGAGGAGGTTTGTCCCGAATGTGGCCGGCCAGTCGCCATCAAGCTGGGACGTTATGGCAAGTTCATGGCCTGTACGGGTTATCCCGAGTGCAAATACACCAAACCACTGAATGGCAAGGGTGACAAGGAGCAGGAAAAACCGGAGATCTCCGACCAGAAATGTGACAAATGCCATGCCCCGATGGAAATCAGGAACGGGCGCTACGGGAAATACCTGAAATGTCCGGAATGCGGCAACAATCAACCGCTGGAAAAACCTGAGAATACAGGAATACGCTGTCCCGAATGCGGCAAGGGGACGTTCCTGAAAAAGAAATCTCGTCGGGGAAAGGTCTTCTATTCGTGCTCCCGCTACCCGGCATGCAAAAAGGCATTATGGGACAAGCCCGTCGCCGGCACATGTCCAAAATGCCATGCACCCTTTCTGGTTGAAAAGTTCAGCAAACGGCGCGGGGAGGAACTTGCCTGCGTATCGGAAGGATGCGGATGGCGTGAGCCGATTGGCTCCCCCAAAAAGGCTGCATGAGCTCGGTTTCATCCCTGCCACAGCCACAGGTCCGGAAGGCTTGGCACTGTGATCATCACAGCCGGCTGAGAAAAGGGGGACCCGCTGATCTTGAGGAAATATACGCCCTGAACGTCGTCTCATTTTCAGAGGCCTGGTCGCGTCAATCCCTGGCGAACGCACTGGATACCGGATTTGATTTTCGTGTTCGCAGAATCAGAGGGGGGCAGCTTGCCGCCTACTATCTCGGGCAGGATGTGCTGGATGAGGTGCACGTTCTGCAACTGGCCGTTGCGCCTCCTTTCCGCAGACAGGGCCTGGCCAGCGAAATCATGCGGGAAATGATGGCGGAAAAACGGTTGCTTGGCATACGCCGTGCCATTCTGGAAGTTCGTGACAGCAACCGCATTGCCCAACAGATGTACAAGGCTCTTGGTTTTTCCGTCATTGGCAGGCGAAAAGACTACTACCGATCACCCAACGGGACACGAAAGTGCGAGGATGCCCTGATCATGTTGCGCAGGTTGTGAGCATGTGTGAATGGACCCCTGCCAACCCCTTATTTTTTAAAAGGATTTCTCAGCAAGTTTACTTGACACCTCCGGAGCCTCTACATAGTTTCAGCGGCCTTCAAGTCAAAGGAAACGGACGACAGCCATGACCAAAATGACCGGGGGAGAAATCTTCGTCGAATGCCTGAAACGGGAAGGTGTCGAGTACATCTTCGGCTACCCGGGTGGGGCTGTTCTTCCCATCTATGACGAGATATTCAAAAAATCCTCTTTCAGACATGTTCTTGTGCGTCATGAGCAGGCTGCCCTGCATGCAGCCAACGGTTACGCCCGCGTTTCAGGCAAATGCGGTGTGGCTCTCGTTACATCCGGACCGGGCGCAACCAATGCCGTCACGGGTTTGGCCGACTCCTATATGGATTCGATTCCAACGGTATGTTTTTCCGGCCAGGTTCCGACGCAGTTGATTGGTAACGACGCCTTTCAGGAAGCGGACACCGTGGGAATAACCCGTTCCGCGACCAAGCACAACTTCCTTGTCAAGCGAACGGAAGACCTTGCCCTGACCATCCGGCAGGCGTTTCACATCGCCACGACCGGCCGCCCGGGACCGGTACTGGTGGACATCCCCAAGGATGTCAGTGCGGGAACCTGTGAGTTCCACTACCCTGAAACCATTGAAATGCGTTCCTACAAACCCGTGACGAGGGGCCATCCGGGGCAGGTTCGACGCGCCCTGAATACCATGCTGGCTGCAAAACGCCCCGTCTTCTACACCGGCGGCGGTGTCCTGAGTTCCCGGGGCAGTGCCGAATTGCTCACCGCCCTGGTACATGAGCTGGATTACCCGATCACCAACACACTCATGGGACTCGGCGGTTTTCCCTTCGATGATGAGAGGTTTCTTGGCATGCTGGGCATGCACGGGACCTTCGAAGCCAACATGGCCGTTTCCCACTGCGACTGCCTCATTGCCATCGGGGCCCGCTTTGATGACCGGGTAACGGGTAAGATCGAGGCCTTTGCACCGGAAGCAAAAATCATTCACGTGGATATTGACCCGTCTTCAATTTCAAAAAATGTTCATGTTCACATCCCCATCGTGGGCGATGTCCGGATCGTCCTGGGTCAGCTTCTTGAAGAGCTTAAAAAGAGACGGCAGAGGCCTGACGCCGATGCCCTTAAGGTCTGGTGGCACCAGATCAATGAATGGCGCGCCCGGGACTGCCTGCGCTTCGAACAGGACCTTGAGGCCGCGATCAAACCCCAGTACGTCATTCAGCAACTGCACGAGAAAACCGGGGGGGATGCCATCATCACCACGGAAGTAGGACAGCATCAGATGTGGGCCGCTCAGCTTTACGGCTTCAAGAGACCCAACCGCTGGTTGACCTCCGGCGGCCTGGGGACAATGGGATACGGTCTGCCCGCAGCCATCGGTGCCCAACTGGCGGCCCCCGGAGAGACTGTGATCGATATTGCGGGTGAGGCTTCCATTCAGATGTGCATTCAGGAGTTGTCCACTGCCATGCAGTATCGTACCCCCGTCAAGATCGCCATTCTCAACAATTCGTACATGGGAATGGTGCGTCAATGGCAGGAAATGTTTTACGGCTCCCGTTACTCGCAATCCTATTCAGAATCGCTCCCGAACTTCGTGAAACTGGCCGAAGCGTATGGCGGTGTGGGTTTTCGCGTTGAAAAACCGGCTGATGTCGGACCCACGATTGAACGCGCCCTGGCCACCAAGGACAGGTTCGTGGTAATGGATTTCGCTGTCTCCAAGCAGGAAAATGTTTATCCTATGGTCCCGGCTGGTGCAGCACTTAACGAGATGATCCTGGAATGAAACACACGATTGCAGTCCTCGTAGAGAATGAGTTCGGCGTCCTGACGCGAATCGCCGGCCTGTTCTCCGCCCGCGGATATAACATTGAAAGCCTCAGCGTCGCTCCCACGATGGATGCCACATTAAGCCGCATGACCCTTGTCACCAGGGGAGATGAACGCATCATCGAGCAGATCAAGAAGCAGCTGAACAAGCTCATTCCGGTTATCAAGGTTGAAGACCTCACGCGCCAGGCCCACATGGAGCGTGAGCTGATGCTGATCAAGGTGACGGCCAAGGAAGACACGCGGGCCGAGGTGTTGCGAATGGCTGAGATCTTTCGGGCCAATGTTGTGGATGTCTCGGAATCCAGTTACACGATGGAGATCACCGGCAAGGCCAAGAAACTCGAGGCATTTCTCCGCATGCTGCAGCCTCACGGGGTGATCGAGATGGTCCGTACCGGTCCGGTCGGCATGAGCCGGGGCGCCAAGGGCATGTTCGCGGACGAGTCGTCATCCTAAACCTTCTTAACACCTGAAAAGCCGGAGAACGCTCTGAGGGTGGCGTCCGGCCACCCCCACGAAGCGACTTTCCTGCCTACGCGACCTTTCCTTCCTCGCTTGCTGGCAGGGTTGCTTCTTTGCCACTCGCCTCAACCGTAGCGCCTGCTTCGGTGACTGCGGCTTTCTCGCCGGTTTCAGCAGGCTCCGATGGCTTGGGAATGAAGCGCTTGGCCAGACCGGTACCGGCTGGCAAAAGGCGTCCAAGAATCACATTTTCTTTCAGCCCCTTAAGCCAATCGACCTTGCCGGCCAGAGCCGCCTCGGTAATGACACGCGTCGTTTCCTGGAAGGAGGCCGCAGAAATGAACGAGTCTGTAGAAAGGGAAGACTTGGTGATACCCAGCAAAAGGGGCTCAAACGTTGCAGGTTGCTTGCCCTCGGCCTCCAGCCTGCGATTTTCCCTCAACACGTGCTTGCGATCCGCCTGCTCTCCCGCAATGAACGTACTGTCGCCTGGCTTGGTGATCACGACCTTGCGCATCATCTGACGAACGATCACCTCGATGTGCTTGTCATTGATCCTGACCCCCTGCAGGCGGTAGACCTCCTGAACCTCATCAACCAGATATTTGGCCAAGGCCTCAACGCCAAGGACACGAAGAATATCGTGCGGGGCCGTAGATCCTTCCATGAGACGCTCGCCCTTTCGTACCCGATCGCCTTCCTGGACAATGATATGGCTCCCCTTGGGAATAAAATATTCCTGTGGCTTGGAGCCATCATCCGGGGTTACGATTACCCTCCGCTTACCGCGCATATCCTTGCCAAAGGACACCACGCCATCGATGGCCGAAATGAGCGCGTGGTCTTTCGGCTTGCGGGCCTCGAACAGCTCGACAACGCGTGGAAGACCACCTGTAATGTCCTTTACCTTCGATGTTCCGCGGGGAATCCTTGCCAGCACATCACCGGCCCTGACCTCTTCGCCATCCTCGACATTGAGAATGGCCCCGGGTGACAGGAAGTACCGGGCGGGGGTCCGGGTGCGGGGCAGGACAATGGGATCGCCTTCCGGATCCTTGGGGTCGACAATCTGGACTTGCGGCCGCAGTGAAATCTTGCGCGTATCCGCCGGCTGGATAACCACCCGATTGGTCAGTCCGGTCACGTCATCGGCCTGCTCACGCATCGTACGGCCATCCTCAAGGTCCACATAGCGAACCTTGCCTTCCACCTCTGAAACGATGGGCATGGTATACGGATCCCATTCCACCAGGAACTGTCCCGCCTTGACCTTGCTGCCTGCCTCGACACGCAAGCGCGCTCCGTATGGCACCTTGTGCCGTTCCCTCTCGTTTCCCTTGGCGTCCTCAATCAGAATTTCCGTATGGCGATTAATCACCACATCCGTCCCACTCTGATCACGAACCAGCACTTCATTTTCAAGCCTGACCGTTCCGGCAGTCTTGGCCTCGATATGGGCCTTCTCTGCCGCTCGGGATGCCGTTCCACCAATATGGAAGGTACGCATGGTCAGCTGTGTCCCGGGTTCACCAATGCTTTGAGCCGCAATCACGCCCACAGCCTCTCCGATATTGACGGGCACGCCGTGGGCAAGATCACGACCATAACATGAGGCACAGACACCATCCTCTGCCTCACAGGTCAGTACGGAACGGATCCGCACGGATTCAATCTGGGCCTCTTCCAGCTTGGCAACCAGTTCCTCGTTCAGCATGGCGTTGGCCGGCACAACCTCTTCACTGGTTACCGGATCAAGGGCGGGCTCCAGCAACACTCTGCCCAGGACCCGTTCCGAAAGCGGCTCAACGATTTCACCACCCTCGACCAGTGGTGTGATGGTAATGCCCTCCCTGGTTCCACAATCCTGCATGGTGATGATGCAATCCTGGGCAACATCTACCAGCCGCCGGGTAAGATATCCCGAGTTGGCGGTCTTCAGTGCCGTATCAGCCAACCCCTTACGGGCACCATGCGTGGAGATAAAATACTGCAGAACCGTCAAGCCTTCACGGAAGTTTGCAGTGATCGGGGTTTCAATGATGGAGCCGTCAGGTTTTGCCATCAGACCACGCATACCTGCCAACTGGCGAATCTGCTGCGCCGATCCACGTGCGCCGGAATCAGCCATCATGAAGACCGAGTTAAAACTCTTGGTCACTTCCTCACGTCCATCAGGTGATTTCACAACCTCTGTTGCAAGGTTTGACATCATCGCCCTGGCGACGGCCTCGGTGGTATGCGTCCACAGATCGACCACCTTGTTGTATCTCTCTCCCTTGGTAATCAGTCCATCCGCATACTGTTTCTGCACGATTTTGACCTGTTTTTCCGTCTCTTCGACCAGCTTGTGCTTCTCTGGCGGAATGGTGATGTCCTCAAGAGAGAAAGAGGTGCCGGATCGGCTCGCATAGGTATAGCCAAGCACCATGAGCTGATCGGCGAGCAGAACGGTCGCCTTGTTGCCAGCCTCACGGTAACAGCGTTCGATGAGATCAGCGACCTCACGCTTGGTGAGTTCCTTGTTAATGCAGGAAAATGGCAGGGCATCCGGCAAGATGGTGGACAGAATGGCCCGGCCAACGCTGGTCTCCTCACGCACGCCACGAATGCGGCACGTGATCCGGCTGTGCAGGCTGACCTTCCCGGCTTCAAAGGCCCTGATCACCTCCTTCGCCGAAGAGAATACCATCCCTTCCCCCTTGCTGAAGGGTCGCTCGCGCGTCATGTAGTAAAGACCGAGCACGATATCCTGGGTCGGCACGATAACCGGCTTACCCATGGCGGGTGAGAGGATATTGTTGGTGGACATCATCAGCGCCCTTGCTTCTGCCTGAGCCTCGATGGAAAGGGGTACGTGGACGGCCATCTGGTCACCGTCAAAGTCCGCGTTGAAGGCCGTGCACACCAGTGGATGAAGCTGAATGGCCTTGCCCTCGACCAGAAGCGGCTCAAAGGCCTGGATGCCGAGACGATGCAACGTCGGCGCCCTGTTCAGCAGGATTGGATGCTCAACAATCACCTCGGCAAGAATATCCCACACCTCGGGAATGCCCTGCTCGACAAGCTTCTTGGCCGCCTTGATTGTCGTGGCCAGCCCCCGTGCCTCAAGCTTGTGATAAATAAAGGGCTTGAAAAGCTCCAGGGCCATCTTCTTTGGCAAACCGCACTGATGCAGCTTCAGCTCCGGCCCCACCACAATGACCGACCGACCGGAATAGTCGACCCTCTTTCCCAGCAGGTTCTGGCGGAACCGCCCCTGCTTGCCCTTGATGACGTCGGACAAGGACTTCAGCGGCCTGCGGCTGTGACCCGTGATGGGCTTGGATCGCCGATCATTGTCAAAAAGCGCATCGACCGATTCCTGAAGCATCCGTTTCTCATTGCGGGTAATGATTTCCGGGGCCTTGAGCTCCAGCAGACGCTTCAGGCGGTTGTTCCGGTTGATCACCCGACGGTACAGATCGTTCAGATCGGAGGTGGCAAAACGACCGCCATCCAGCGGCACCAGTGGTCTGAGCTCGGGAGGCAGGACGGGTATCACCTCGAGAATGATCCATTCCGGCTTGTTGCCCGAGTTGAGCATGGCCTCAACCGTTTTTAACCGTTTGGCCAGCTTGGCCAGCTTGGTTTCGGCCTTGGTGGCAGCAATCTGGGCCCTAAGCTTCTGGCTTTCTTCCTTCAGGTCCATGTTCTTGAGCATCTCGCGAATCGCCTCGGCACCCATGCCGACACGGAACTCCTCACCGTACTCCTCAAAGGCCTCCAGGTACTCTTCCTCGGTCATGATCTGATACTGATCTAGGGGGGTCAGACCAGGATCCAGGATGACATACGATTCAAAATAAAGAATCCTTTCCAGCTCCTTGAGGGTCTTATCCAGCAAAAGCCCGATCCTTGAGGGAAGGCTCTTCAGGAACCAGATGTGCGCCACCGGCGAGGCCAGGTCAATATGTCCCATGCGCTCCCGGCGAACCTTGGACTGGATCACCTCCACGCCACACTTTTCGCAGACCACGCCACGATGCTTCAGCCGCTTGTATTTACCGCACAGGCATTCATAGTCCTTGATGGGGCCAAAAATCTTGGCGCAGAACAGGCCATCACGCTCCGGCTTGAAGGTGCGATAATTGATCGTTTCCGGTTTCTTGACCTCGCCATATGACCACGAACGAATCTTCTCTGGACTGGCAATGCCAACACGAAGTCCATCAAAGTCCTCGACCTGACTTGGTTTCTGGAACATTCTCAGAAGTTCATACATGGCTTACGCCTCCTGCTCGGATTCTTCTTTTTTGACGAGCTCCAAATCGATCGCCAATGCATTGAGCTCCTTCGTCATGACATTAAACGACTCGGGAATTCCCGCCTCAAAACTCATGTCGCCCTTAACAATGGACTCATACAGTTTGCTGCGGCCGGCGACATCGTCGGATTTCACGGTCAGCATCTCCTGAAGCGTATAGGCGGCCCCATAGGCCTCCAGAGCCCAGACCTCCATCTCGCCCAGACGCTGTCCGCCAAACTGGGCCTTGCCGCCGAGGGGCTGCTGGGTCACCAGAGAGTAGGGGCCGGTTGAACGCGCATGGATCTTCTCATCTACAAGATGGTGAAGTTTGAGCATGTACATGTAGCCTATCGTGACCGGGTGATCAAAGGCCTCACCGGTGCGCCCGTCGTACAGCTTTGCCTGACCGGTTTGTGGCAACCCGGCCATGGCCAGCATCTCCTTGATCTGATCTTCCGTCGCGCCATCAAAAACAGGGGTCGCAATGGGGACGCCGGCCTTGAGATGATGGGCCAGGGAAAGCAGTTCGCTCATCTTCATGTCCCGGATATCGGCACATGCCCGTTCGTCGCCCTCATAAATGCTAAGAAGCAGCTTCCGCAGCTCGTCAAGTTTCGGCCTGTTCTGGAGAAGCGTGCCAATCCTGTTACCAAGGCCCTTCGCCGCCCAGCCCATATGGATCTCCAGGATCTGACCGACGTTCATGCGTGAAGGAACGCCCAGAGGATTGAGAATGATATCCACCGGCGTTCCATCCTCGGTAAACGGCATGTCTTCCTCGGGAACAATCACGGAAATCACACCCTTGTTACCATGACGACCAGCCATCTTATCCCCCGGCTGGAGCTTCCGTTTCACCGCAAGAAAGACCTTCACGATCTTGATGACACCGGGCATGAGCTCAGAGCCTTCCCGTACCTTGGTCACCTTTTCCTCAAAGCGGGCCTCAAGACGTTCGCGTTCCCGGTCCAGTCCCTCGAGGATGGAAGCCACGCGCGTGTTGATTTCATCGTCCTGGACCGAAATGGCCGACAGGTCCCGGAGCTTCAGTCCGGCTAGGTACGCCTTCTCAAGTATCTTGCCCTTCCTCAGACCCGGAGCCTTGGCAACCTTTTGTCCCACAAGAATGCTGTTCAGACGTGAAATCACATTGGTTTCAAGGATGCGGCGTTCTTCCTCCTTGTCGCGATAAAGCTGTTCGACATCAGCCTCCTCGATGGCCTTGGCCCGCTCGTCCTTCTCATCGCCACGGCGGGTGAGAATCTGGACATTGACCACCGTCCCCTCCACACCTGGCTCCACCCTGAGCGAGGTATCACGCACATCCGACGCTTTTTCGCCAAAAATGGCGCGAAGAAGCTTCTCTTCGGGAGACAACTGGGTCTCACCCTTGGGTGTCACCTTGCCGACAAGGATGTCACCGGGCTTGACCTCTGCGCCAATCCGGGTGATCCCGGACTCGTCCAGGTGCCTGAGCGCCTCCTCGCCTACATTGGGGATATCTCGCGTGATCTCCTCATCACCCAGCTTTGTCTGGCGGGAGGTACACTCAAACTCCTCAATGTGAATGGACGTATACGCGTCCTCACGAACAAGCTTCTCGGAAATGATGATGGCATCCTCGAAGTTGTAACCCGACCACGGCATAAAGGCGACCAGAACATTTCTTCCAAGCGCCAGTTCGCCCTGGTCCGTGCTGGGACCATCTGCAATGATGTCACCCTTTTTCAGGACATCCCCGACCTTGACCAACGGCCGCTGGTTAAAGCACGTGTTCTGATTTGAGCGCCGATACTTGAACAGACGATAGATATCGACGCCGGGCTGGCCTTCCACATCCTCGTCTTCAAAGGCGCGCACTACAATGCGGCTGCCATCCACACGCTCGACAACACCGCCACGCTGAGCCACCATGGTTACGCCGGCATCCCGGGCAACGACGGCCTCCATACCCGTGCCAACCAGCGGCTTTTCGGTGCGAATCAGGGGAACCGCCTGCCGTTGCATGTTGGAACCCATCAGGGCCCTGTTTGCATCGTCATGTTCCAGGAATGGAATCAGGCCCGCGGACACGGAGACCACCTGTGAAGGCGAGACATCCATGTAGTGGATCTCGGAAGGCGAGGCCATGATGAATTCGCCCGCCTGCCGACACTGCACCATGTCGGCAACAAACTTGCTGTTCTCATCCACCTTCGCATTGGCCTGGGCAATGATGTATTTTGCCTCTTCAATGGCCGAGAGGTATTCAACCTCATCCGTGACGCGCCCGTCGACGACCTTACGATACGGCGTCTCAATAAAGCCGAAAGAATTCACCTTCGCATAGCATGAAAGGGAATTGATCAGGCCGATATTCGGACCCTCCGGGGTCTCAATCGGGCACAGGCGACCATAGTGGGTGGGATGAACGTCGCGGACCTCAAAACCCGCCCGCTCGCGGGAAAGACCCCCCGGCCCCAGGGCGGAAAGCCGTCGCTTGTGAGTTACCTCGGAGAGCGGATTGGTCTGGTCCATGAACTGGGAGAGTTGTGAAGAACCAAAAAACTCTCTCACGGCGGCGATCATGGGTTTGGCATTGACAAGGTCGGAGGGCATGATCTCAGCCAGGTCTCCGGAGGCCAGTCGTTCGCGGACAGCCCGTTCCATGCGAACCAGCCCAAGCCGGATCTGGTTTTCCAGAAGCTCACCTACCGAGCGAATGCGCCGATTGCCGAGATGGTCAATATCATCCACCTCACCAATCCCATCCTTCAGCTTTAACAGCGTGTCCAGGGTCAAAAGGATATCTTCCTTGCGAAGGGTTCCGTAGCTGAGCGGAACCTTCTCATTGCTGATACCCAGTCGGCTGTTCAGCTTCATGCGCCCGACCTCGGACAGGTCATATCGGGATGCATCAAAGAAGAGAGACTCAAACAGGGTCTTTGCGGTTTCCACTGTCGGCGGCTCACCGGGACGCATCATGCGGTAGATTTCAACCTGGGCCTCCTCCTTGCTTTGCACCTGATCCAGGCGCAATGTGTCAGCCAGCCAGGGGCCCCGACGCAACGAGTCGATAAACAAGCATTCAAATTGCTTGACGCCTGCCGCCTGCAGGGCGGAAATGGTTTCCTCCGTCAACTCCTCGTTGGTATCCACAAGGATCTCTCCGCCCTCAACCACGATGGGCTCGGCGCTGATCTGCCTTCCTATCAGGGTTGCAGGGACATCAATCCAGCCAACCTTGGCTTCAACAAGCTTGTTAATGGCATGCCGTGTAATCTTCTTGTTTTCCGCCACCACAACCTTGCCGTCAACCTTGATCGTGGTCGGGGCACGGCTGCCCAGGAACTGGTCGGGCACAAACTTTAATTGCAGCTTGCCCTTGTGGAACCTGAAGGTGCGCCTTTCGTAAAACCTGTCCAGAATCTCCTGTGTGCTGTAGCCCATGGCCTTGAGAAAGATCCCGACCGGCATTTTGCGGCGCAGGTCGATACGGAAGTAGATATGATCCTTGGCATCAAACTCGAAATCCAGCCAGGAACCCCGATAAGGGATGACCCTGGACTTGAACAGGAGCTTTCCAGAGGCATGGGCCTTGCCCTTGTCGTGATCAAAAAAGACACCGGGTGACCGGTGCATTTGGGACACAATGGCCCGTTCCGTTCCGTTGATAATGAACGATCCGTGATCGGTCATCAGCGGAATCTCGCCCATATAGACGGACTGATCGCGAGCCTCGCGAATGCGACGTGCCCCGGCTCCTTTTTTGCCTGTATCATCAAATACGACCAGGCGCAGCTTGACCTTCACGGGCAGGGCATAGGTCAGGTCACGGCGGCGGCATTCATCCATGTCATATCGGGGTGGCCGATACTCGAAACTCACAAATTGCAGCTCTGCATTTCCTGCATAATCCTTGAGTGGAAAGACGCTGCGGAATACATCGGCCAGACGGGAAGAATTCGGGTCCTTCTTTCCACCGCCCACACCAATAAAATCGCGATAAGAAGCCGTCTGCAACTGAAGCAGGTTTGGCATTTGAATCGGTGACGTGATGCTGCCAAAATTTTTCCGGATCGGTTTATTACCGCGATGACTTTTCTTCATATTAACCTCTTGCCATGGTTGTGTTACGAAAACGCAATAGGGCATTCCCTGGCAACAAAATCACCAGGGAATGCCCGACCAAAAGAATTTTCTACTGCAAAAACCCCTTTATTTAATCTCGACGGTCGCCCCTTGTTCCTCAAGTTTGGCCTTGATTGCCTCAGCCTCATCCTTGGATACCCCTTCCTTCACTGCTGTGGGGGCACTTTCAACAAGTTCCTTGGCCTCTTTCAGGCCGAGGCTGGTCACTTCCCTGACCGCCTTGATCACCTGAATCTTCTTATCGCCAATGGCGGAGAGAACAACATCAAACTCGGTCTTTTCTTCCGCGGCTGCGGCCTCACCACCGGCTGCAGGTGCAGCCGCGACAGCGACCGGCGCAGCTGCAGAGACACCAAACTTCTCCTCCAGAGCCGACACCAGCTCTGACAGCTCCAGTACAGTCATGGATTCGATAGCGCTGATCAGATCCTCTTTTGTTAATGATTTTGCCATGTTTAACTCCTCTTGCTTGCTATGTAATTAATCGGTTGTAGATGCCAAATAAAAATCAGGCAGCCTGCTGATCACGTATGGCCGCCAGTGTGCGAACCAATGAGGCCGGCACCTCAGCCAGCGTCCGTACAAAGCCGCTGATGGGTGACTGCATGCTGCCAAGCAGCTTGGCCAGCAGGACCTCACGGGATGGCAGGCTGGCCAGGGCCTTGACATCGGCAGCCTCGATACGCTTGCCATCAAGCACGCCACCAAGGATTTGCAAGGCCTCATGTCCCTTGGCGAAATCCATCATTGCCTTGGACATGGCCACGGGATCCGAACCAAAGGCAACGGCCGTCGGCCCTGTAAACAGATCCTTTATCACCGAAAAGTCCGTATTCTCGGCGGCCCGGCGTGCCAGCGTGTTCTTGGTCACCTGCAAGGAAACACCTGCCTCACGCAACCTGCGGCGAAGCTCGCCCATCTCAGACACCGTAAGCCCACGATAGTGCGTAACCACACCTGCATTCACGGCTGACCAGGCGGCATGCAGCCTGTCGACAACATCACGTTTGTCTTCTCGTTTCACATCTACCCCCTTGTTGATCCGTGCAAGGAAGTTACCACTCCATCTATGCGGGATGGGAACCTATTAAGCCGACCAGTCATGGTCATTGGCACCCGCAGTCTTGGACGGATCATCTGCTAAGCCATCGCATTCAGTGTGACTCATCTGAAAGCTGACAGCTAATTTCTTATACACTCGCCAAGTCGACACGAACCCCGACACCCATTGTGGAAGACACCACAATGCCTTGCATATAACGCCCCTTGGCGGCAGCCGGCTTCATCCGGTTTAGCTCACCAATGAGATATTGGATGTTCTCGATCAACTTGGACGCATCAAAGGAACGTCTTCCTACGGGGGCATGGATGACCCCCCCCTTGTCCACACGCACTTCAATCTGGCCAGACTTGATGGCAGCGATCGCCTTGCCGACATCCATGGTGACCGTACCCAGCTTGGGATTGGGCATCAGCCCCCGCGGACCCAGGATGCGGCCAAGCTTCCCAACCTGTGCCATCATATCGGGTGTCGCCACCACCCTGTCAAAATCCAGAAAGCCCGCCTGAACCTTTTCCACAAGATCCTCTGCACCAACGATATCTGCCCCCGCCTCCCTGGCCTCTTCGGCCTTCGGACCCTTGGCAAACACGGCAACACGAACCGTCTTTCCCGTGCCATTGGGCAAGGCAATGGTGCCTCGAACCAGCTGGTCGGCGTGCCTGGGATCAACGCCCAGCTTGACAGCCACATCCACCGATTCATCAAACTTTGCAGCCGGCTGAGCCAGCAACACCTCGATCGCCTTATCAAGAGCGACGGGGTCTCTCGGGGTTGCCGCTCGCGCCTCCTGCAGGCGCTTGGAGAGTTTCGCCATCTTACCGCCTCCTTAACCTTCGGCTACTTCAAGGCCCATTGAACGGGCAGTTCCTTCAATAATCCGACACGCGGCTTCCAGATCGTAACAGTTCAAGTCCGGCAGCTTGGTTTCAGCAATTTCCCGAACCTGGGCCCGTGTGATGGTTCCAACCTTGTTCTTGTTCGGTTCGGCGCTGCCCTTTTCAATCTTGCCAGCCTTCTTGAGCAGAACGGAGGCCGGTGGTGTTTTGACCACAAAGCTGAAAGACCGATCCTGGTAAACGGTAATCACAACCGGCAAAGGCATACCTGCCTCAACATTCTGGGACTGGGCATTAAACGCCTTGCAAAACTCCATGATGTTCACACCGGCCTGTCCCAGTGCGGGACCCACTGGCGGGGCCGGGCTTGCCTTGCCCGCCGGCACCTGAAGTTTCACGATTTTTTCTATCTTCTTAGCCATAATATCTCCAAACCGTTCCGGTCCGCCTGGACCTTCCTCCCATCGCCATCATTTCACCGCAACCGGAGGAATCAGCCCACCTCCGACAGCCATGAACCGATCCCCGATCAACCTTTTTCCACCTGCATAAAATCCAGCTCCACGGGTGTAGGGCGTCCGAAAATGCTCACACTGACCTTCAGCTTGCCCTTATCCTCGAGGACCTCCGATACCACGCCGTTAAAGGAAGCAAAAGGACCATCGATCACCCGAACAGCATCGCCAACATTAAAAAGAACTTTCGGCTTGGGCCTTTCTATCCCTTCCTCGATCTGGTGACGGATGGCCTCCACCTCCCGGGGGGGCATTGGCTGCGGCTTTCCACCCGCACCAAGAAAGCCGGTTACGCGGGGAGTTGAATTGACGATGTGCCACGTTTCATCATTCATCTCCATTTCAACCAGGATATATCCTGGAAAGAACTTCCGCTGACTGGTGACTTTCTGACCCTGGCGCAGACCGATGACTTCTTCCTTGGGAACAAGGATCTCACCAAACTTGTCCTTAAGCCCCGAGCGCTCAATACGTTCACAAAGCGCAGCCTTGACCTTGTCCTCGTAGCTTGAATAGACCTGCACGACATACCAACGTTTCGCCAACAACAGCTCCTACTGATACACGAGGCGGACGAGCCAGCCCAGCAGTGAATCCACACCCCACAAAAAAAGCGCCACAAGAATGACCATGGCCAGGACCATAAAGGTCGCCTGCATGGCTTCACGCCTTTCCGGCCAGGTCACCTTCTTTGCTTCAACTTGAACCTCATGTACATATTTCCGCAACTCGGCCAAACGCCCCATATGTGATGTACCTCTTTATTTGTATTGCTGGAATTCCTCTTCCAGTCTTTGCCGCCCCGCATCCACTTGATTCAATGGCAGGCCAGAAGGGACTCGAACCCCCAACACCCGGTTTTGGAGACCGGTGCTCTACCAATTGAGCTACTGGCCTAGCTCGCTTCCCCCGATCATTTGAAAGGGCGAGGACAGTCAAACAAGCACCCGTTAAACCTTCGCTTCGGTATGAAGCGTGTGCTTTCTGCAAAATCGACAATACTTGCGCAGTTTTAGTTTCTCAGTCGTGGTCCGCTTGTTTTTGTCCGTTGTATAATTGCGACGTTTACATTCGGAGCAAGCCAAACTCAACAAATCTCGCATCGTTCACTCATCCTTAGAGACCAAACAACGGCAGCAGTCATGCTGCTGCCGTCATAATCGTCAGTCCTACTTAATGATTTCTGTAACTACGCCGGCGCCGA
>CAZCTM010000012.1:0-59158 GCA_964501925.1 uncultured Zetaproteobacteria bacterium
AATCTGTGTCTCGCTAAATCTGCTCTTCTTCATTGCTCGTCTCCTGGCTTAAATCCGCCAGAAAACTCTACTTATGAACTGTCTACTTTTTGGGGAAGCTTACGATTGCGACAGGTTAAAAGCAGAGATTCCGGCGTACCGGCAAGTCCGTGTTTCAGATGCCAATCCGGAACATCTGGCAAAAGCCGGAGGTTTGGGTCAACATGCCCTTGATCGTGGTCATTTGATTCCCGTTAGAGTCGCAGGCAATGCCGTGGGAGGCGAAGGGGTATGGGATCAACATGAAGGAAATCACCGGAATCAATCACATTGGCATTCGGGTTTCGAGCCTCAAAGAGGCAAGGGCATTCTATGAGCAACTGGGCTTTGCGTTTATTGCCGGCCCCATCGGTCCGGAGCCGGTCGCGATCATGGAACATCCATCCGGCGTCAATATCAATCTGATCCTGAACGCCGACCCGGGAATCACTGAAAACATCCTGATGGACTCCGGGGTCAAGTATCCGGGTTACACGCATGTGGCGCTGGATGTCAGTGATATACAGGCCGTCCAGCGGAAAATAGAGGATCTGGAAATCAGGATAACCGAAGGCCCGATCTGGCTTCCCGACGGCGGAATCATGTTTTTCATCCGAGACCAGGACAGGAATGTCATCGAGTTTCATCAGAACGCATAGCAGCGCCTCCGTTGGCAAGGGGCAGGCAGAAACTGACGCGGTTTTTCAGGGGGTAGCAAGACAAAGGGGCTATCCGGATTTTCCTTCCTCGAGTCTGTGATTGTTTCGCCGGCAAGGTACACTGGCTCCTGTGAGCAGCGTATCCACTTTTCACAGCCTGTCGAGGGTTCATGCCGTCATGGGCCTGTACCCTTCCCCTTTCATTCCTTTGCTGAACGACCATGCAGGCTGGCCGGATTTAACATGAACCTCATCGAGGAATTTATCCGGAAGGAGTCCGCCAGCGGTATCCTTCTCGTTCTGGCGGCCATCCTGGCGCTGATACTGAGCAACACGTTCATGTCACCGCTTTACCAGTCGTTTCTGCACATACCCGTGGAGATACGTGTCGGTCCTCTCCATCTGGACAAGTCGCTTTACCACTGGGTCAATGACGGCCTGATGGCCATCTTTTTCCTGCTGATTGGTCTGGAGGTCAAGAGGGAGATCCTGGAAGGTCATCTCTCTTCCGTGGGACAGGCGGCTCTGCCGGGCATTGCCGCGGTTGGCGGCATGCTTGTTCCGGCCCTCATCTATCTCGCCTTCAACGCGCAGCATCCCGTCGCGATCAACGGATGGGCCATACCCACGGCGACCGACATCGCCTTCGCTCTTGGCATTCTCTCCCTGCTTGGAAAGCGCGTTCCCGCATCCCTGAAGATCTTCCTCATGGCCCTGGCCATCATTGACGATCTGGGGGCAATCGTGATTATCGCCCTCTTCTACACCGTCGATCTGTCCACGCTTTCAATCGTTGTGGCCATGGCTTCCCTGACCGTTCTCATCATTCTCAACCTCTTCGGCGTGACCAAGAAGGCCGCCTACTTCATGGTCGGGGCCGTCCTGTGGGTCAGTGTGCTCAAGTCCGGTGTCCACGCCACCCTGGCCGGCGTGGCCCTGGCGTTCACCATTCCTTTGAACGCCCGGGATGAAAGGAATCAACCCATATCGCCCCTGAAGGAGATCGAGCACAATCTTCATTTCTGGGTCGCCTTTCTCATTCTGCCGCTGTTCGCCTTCGTGAACGCGGGCGTTGATATCACGCAAATATCCCTGGATCAGATGACAGGCAGCGTGCCCCTGGGCATTCTGCTTGGCCTGTTTCTCGGCAAGCAGATTGGCGTGTTCGGATTCAGCTGGATCGCAATCAGGCTGAAGCTGGCAACCCTGCCGGCGGGAAGCAACTGGCGGCAGCTTTACGGGGTGTCTGTGCTCACGGGGATCGGGTTTACCATGAGCCTGTTCATTGTTTCACTGGCATTCGAGGACGACAGCATCTTTCAGTATGCGGACAGACTGGCGATTCTCGCGGCATCCTTCCTGTCCGGAATCGTCGGTTACTGGATTCTAAGGACGGTCCAGCCTGGTGCGATGAAATGACGGAAACCACCCCTGATTCGATCATCCGGCATGCATGCCTGAGCATGGAGGTGCCTAGCTGAATCGATTGAGGCTGATCTTTGAAAGGCAGTGGCTGCATCTGATCTCGCTTTTCATGCTCCTGGTGGCGCTGTCATCGGCCAGCGGACTTGAGGGCATGCGTGCCGGTGAATTGTGGGGGGTCACCACGGCTGAATGGTTCCGGACAGCGGTCTTCCTTGCCATCGCCCATCAGGTCTATGTCTGGTTTTGCTGGCGGATCCAGCTGCACGGGTCCTGGATTACCAGGGTTTTTGGCGACCGGGGGTTTTCCCTGTTTGCCCTGGTGTTTGCCGTTCTCGGTCTTTCCAGGGTGATCGTTGTCATCATGGTGGCGATATCCAACCAGGGCACCCTGACCATGGACCCCTTCACTTCCAGGGTTCTGGCTGTCCTCCTGGCGATGCCGGCGATCTACCTGCTCTATTCCGTCAAGCGTTACTTCGGCTTCCGGCGGGCCTTTGGCCTCGATCATTTTGACGACAGCTACAGGTCCAGGCCTTTCGTGCGCCAGGGAATCTTCCGCTTCACGCGCAACGGCATGTATACCTTTGGCCCGCTTCTGCTCTGGGCGTTTGCCTTGTGGTACGCCTCACTGGCGGCACTGTGCCTTGCCCTGTTCAATCATCTTTACGTGTGGGTTCACTATTTCTCGACCGAGCTTCCGGACATGAAAAGGATCTACGGGGAAGCCCGCCTTGGCGGTCGCGACGGCCAGGCGACCCAGGCGGAGTGAGTTCCCGGGCCTGTCAAGATGCCGTCTTGCGGGTACACTGACGTCCATGACCTCCCCTGATCCGGAAACCGGATTCTCCCTTGCGCTTCCGGAGTGGTGCATCCAGGAACTGGAGGCCCTTCCGGATCATCTGCCGGCACAGGAAGAACGCATGGAAACCGTGATCAGGCTTGCCCGCCTCAACTTTCGGAACAACACGGGCGGGCCGTTCGCGGCCGGTGTGTTCGAGCAGGATTCGGGAAGGCTCATCGCCATCGGTGTCAACCGCGTCATGACCTCCAACTGTTCGTCCGCGCATGCCGAAATCATGGCTCTGTCCCTGGCCCAAAAGCGGCTTGGCACCTACGATCTCGGCGGGCCGGGCCTGCCCACGCATCAACTGGTGGTCAACTGGTGCCCCTGCGCCATGTGTTTTGGCGCGGTGCTCTGGTCAGGCGTCCGCTCCCTTGTCATTGCCGGAGAGGGTCCGGAGATGGAGGATATCACCGGTTTCGACGAAGGCCCCCTGCCCTGCCGGTGGCGGCAGGAACTGGAGATGCGGGGGATTGTGGTGGCAAGCGGTGTTCTCCGGCAGGAGGCCCTTGCGATGTTCCGTGAATTCGCGGAAAGCCGGCCGTTTGTCTATAACGCACGTCTCGGTTCCGGAGAATAGCCGCAAGACGATCAGGATATGCCTGAAGAAAAGGAAGAAGGAGTATGAATATGAGCAAGGTGGCAGTTATCCAGAAAGCACCGGTATTCCTGAGCAGGGAAGGAACGATAACACGTGCTGTCGCCTCGATCGAGGAGGCAGCCCGTCATGGCGCTGATCTTGTGATCTTTACCGAGACATTCATCCCCGGTTATCCGGCATGGATATGGCGCCTGAGGCCGGGAAGCGACTGGGCTCTTTCGGGGGAGATTTACGCCCGCCTGTTTGAGAATGCAGTCAACCTGGAGGCCGGCGACCTGAAACCCATCCAGGACGCGGCGTGTCAGTTTGGAGTGACGGTTGTATGTGGACTCGAAGAACGTGACAGCCGGCTCAGTCGGGCGACGCTCTACAACACTGTTGTCATGATCGGCCCTGATGGATCCCTGCTGAATAAACACAGGAAGCTGATGCCGACCAATCCGGAAAGAATGGTTTGGGGATTTGGCGACGCGACCGGCCTGAAGGCCGTTGATACTCCGGCCGGGCGGCTGGGAACGCTCATCTGCTGGGAAAATTACATGCCCCTGGCGAGATACGCCCTGTATTCACAGGGCGTGGAGATCTATATCGCTCCAACATACGACAGTGGCGATGGCTGGCTGGGAAGCCTGCAACATATCGCCCGCGAGGGATGCTGCTGGGTCGTGGGCTGCGGAAATCTGTTACGGGCCAGCGATCTTCCGGAAGATTTGCCGCAGAAATCAAGCCTGTACCCGGATCAGGATGAGTGGGTGAATCCGGGGGATTCCGTCATTATCGCGCCGGGCGGTGAAATTGTCGCCGGACCGATGCGGAAGGAAGAAGGGATCCTTTATCATGAAATCGATCTGGTCCGCGCAAGCACAGCCAAACGCGCGCTCGATGTGGCAGGTCATTATTCACGTCCTGATATCTTCCAGCTTCACATCAACACCACACCCCAGTCTCCGGTCAGGTTCAAGTAGCCAGGCCATTGCCATGACCCTGGACTGCTGAAAATGGGGTGAAAAGCAGCCCCGGAGCCGGAAGGCATGACGGGTACAGGCCGATGATGTGGATTTCAAGGCTTACATGATCATGGCGTAGTGGACGATATCGTTTCCTGAAACCGTTTCCACTTTTCGGCTGAACCATTTCTTGCGCTCATCCGGGATCTGTTCGTAAGCAGCCTCCGTCAGAAAGAGTTCATCCCCGTCCGCGAGATCCTCCCCGAGCTTGGACGCAAGATTCATCTCCTTGCCAAAGAACTCGCCATGCGCCCCTGTCACAAGCAGTGTCCCGTAACCGATACCTGCACAGATCTTGTAGGGTCGGGTAGGCGTGAGCATGAGCTTTCTATCCCTGATGGTCCGGACGGACTCAAGCATGGCATCGATGGCATTCTCCACCTTGGGAAACAGGGCGATGAAGCTGTCCGCCTCGGTCACAAAGATTTCACTGCCGTATTTCTTCAGAATCGGGATCATGATGCTCCGTTTCTGGGTTAGCCTGGTTAAGGTGTGGATGATGCCATACTCATTGGTTGTGCGCGTAAACCCGGATGAATCGATGGCCGCAACCGCATATTTCTGCCCGAACTGCTCCCACAGCTCCTCCTCTCTGGTTGCAGGGTCAATCCCGTTTGCCAGCATTTCATCCATCATTTCCAGCAAGGTCTTAGCCATGGTCCCTCCAAGGGAAAACGTCATGTATCCCTGATCTTATTTTATATCCCCAGGATAATAGCATGTCTCCTTTTCATTCATCCAGCGATTCTATCCGTGAGATGGCGTATCCCTGAAAGGCGTCCAAGCCTGTTTTGCTCAGGGCGGACCTTATTTCATCGGTTTCGACATGCTCCGCGATCAACCCTATATCAAGGCCTTGTGCGATATCCGTAACAATTTCCAGAAACATCCTGCTCTCCTTGTTACGGGCAATATCCCTGACGTAACCCCCATCCAGCCGGATGTAGTCCGGTTTGAGCCTGCACAGGGCTGTAAATGACCCCAGCTCTCCTCCAAAATGATCCATGACTATGCGTCCGTTGTGCTGCCGGATGGCATTGATGTTTGCGCCGGAGGTTGCATGGTCCCTGATGAGGGTGTTCTCGGTACAGATAACAAACAGTCTGCCTGACACCCCCGGATGCTGCTCCAGAAGATCGGTAAACCACCTGAAAAAGGTATCGTCATACCATGAAGACGCCAGCAGTTTGATCGCCCATGGACCGGCGTGATCCCGGCCCTGCGCGTATTGCACGACCTTGCTGACGACCAGTCGATCAAACTCAATCCCCCTGCCCAGTCGTTCAGCCATAGCGACAAAGCTTGCGGTACGAATCGTTTCCCCACTTTCCGGTTCCGGTCTGGCCAGCAGGTTTGTAAAAAGGGGCTCACCATTGCTTCGCACCACCTTCTGACTGGTTAGCCTGATCCGCCCGTTGTGAATGACATCATCGATCAATTTACCCCAGTCGGTGGATGAAATTGTCAGAGCCCCCCCATCATCACTGTCAACGCAGGCCAGTGATCTGTCCTGATGCATGGAGATGGACAGGGCGTGGTTGGCTCTCGCAAGCACCTTGCCCGTGCTCTCCCCTTCCCTGTATGACGTGACGCCAATCCGGATTCTTGGATAGACGTTTGCTTCAGGGACGGACAATGACTCCAGCCTGACCCCGAGGCATTTGTACAGGTTATGGAATGCCCTGAGATCAAGTCCCGGCGTTGTCAGGGCGAAGTCGGAGCCTGATATTCGTCCTGTAAACGCCTCGTTATAAAGTTCCCGCTCCTGACGGAGATAACGGGCGATCGTGCGCAGGAATTCATCACCGGTAGGGTAGCCAAAAACCGTATTGATGGTTTTGAGGTTCTGAACGTGAATAATGGCAAGGACACCTTTTTCGCTCATGACAGTTTCCAGATTGTCCATGAAACTCTGGCGATTCATGAGTCCGGTCACATGATCCAGACGGGTTTCACGCATCAGTCTCTCAGCCCTCTCGGTGAGGTCATTGATGATCTGTTTCAGCTTGGTGGCCATGCCGTTCATGGCCAGGACAACCCGGGCCAGTTCACGCGCATGCGGGATCCGGTCAATTGTCGGAAACTCCCGGCGAGTGATCGCAATAGCCTGATCTTCGATCATCTTCAGGGGAGCCAGTTGCCAGCGGATCAGGAGCACAAACAGGACGGCTCCCGCAGAAATCAGCACGACCGACAGCAGCAACCAGTCCATGACGGATGACCAGAGCTGCTCATAGGCATACGAGCTTTTCGCCTCAAGGATGATGAAATTCTTTTTCCGGTGGCCGGAATCATAAAAGAAGACCTCCGCCTTTTTGACGGGCGCTGTCAGCGGAATCAGCCGGACAAACCATTCAGGGACGCCGTTAATCGCCCTGGAGGTTTCCCTGACGAGCATTGGCTGTTCCTTGTGAGGATCGATGATCGTGAGTTTCTGATAAAAGCCGCGATTGAAAAACCCGTCCACAAAGGTTTCAGCCCCTCTGAGATCGCCCTTTGCCAGATATCTTTTCAGGGCAATCGCAAGTGAATCCGCGGAATTCTGGGTCTGGACCTCCATCTGTGTGGTCAGCAGGGTCTGCACGTGCCTGATGCTGAGCAGGAACATGCCGCCCATCAAAATAATGATCACAAGAAGGAGGCTGATGATGAGTTGTCGCGATAGTGTCATTCCGTGTTTCCGTCCTTCGCAAGTTATTCTTGCTGCCGAGTGACTCCGGTTCATGGGCAGCTTTGTTTGTTCAGGCAAAACCCGCAGAGTCAGCCATCCAGCCATCCTTCGTCTATGGGGAGCTGTGTGATCACATAGAGCGTTTGCAAGGCAACATATTTGGGGGCGAGATCCCGATTTCTTCTTATGGCCTCCGGAAAACGGAATATCCGGGTGACATACTCCTCCAGGCCCTGTTTCTTCAGATAGGTCTGAAGCATTTCCAGTATGTCGCGTTGGGAATCCGCCGGGGCGATCACAACCAGGCAGCTCGCGTTGTTGATTCCCTCGAGAATCCGGTCCTCCTCGAATGGCTCAAAGCAGAAGAAAACCCTGCCCGATTCAATGTTTCTCTGGAGCTTCATCATTCCGCGCCGGCCCGGAATATAGCGGTTGTCTTCATCCCTGAATGCGATGATGCCGACGGAGTCCAGGGACTCATTCCGGACAATGCTCCTAAGATAGTCCGGGGAGCTCATGAACACGTTTTCAGCCATTTCGTGGTGCACCCTTGCCACCGAGTAGTAAATCAGCCCGTAGGTGGCCAGCGGCATGATATCGATGAAATAGGTGGTGTAGTTGATGGCGACAGCCATGAGGAGAACGGAGCCGACCTCAATGGCGACAAAGGCACTGTCAAGATCCTTTTGCGACCGTCCGAATATGAACAGAACGGCCATTCCGAGGATAAAACACACGGCGGTCAGGGAGATGATCCAGGTCGGTATTTCCTTCAGGTATGTGCCATTGATCGCATCATCCAGGGCCGTGGCCAGGATCTCGACATCATCCACCAAACCCACGGATGTGGAGTTCTGCACGGTCAGACCGGGGGCAGATGAGCCGATGATAACGTGTTTTCCCTTGAAGAAATCCCTGGGGATCCGTTCCTCACCGTCCAGGGTCGCGAGATAGTCCGAAAAGGAAACCCTTGCGTAACGATTCTTTTTGTTCCTCCAGTTGAGAATGTAGGTTTGGCTCCGGTCCACCCTGGGTTCGACATGCGCCAGCGCAATGGCGCCTCCAACCATGGTTGGCATTTTCCAGGATTCCTCTTCCCACAAAAGCGTCCATCGCCTCAGGATACCATCCTCGTCCAGCCTGTGGTTCATGATTCCAAGGTCATGTCGCATGCCCGGAAGACCAGGCAGAATGGCGGCGATTGTCTTGTCCGTATGGCATTTCATGACACCGGCCGGAATCAGATCGCAAACCTTCAGCTTGCTGAAGGCGTCATTCTTTGGCGGCAATCTGACTAGTGGATACACCGTGACGTATGACTCGCTTGCCACGAAACTGAGCACGGCATCGCTTTGCTCATGTTCCTTGTCCGGATCGGTGATCAGGACAGTGAACATGATGGATTTTGCCCCCCCATATTCGAGTTCCGCCAGGGCCTGCGCGAAAACCTCCCGCTTCCATGGCCAGCGCCCGTATTTCAACGCCATTTCCGCCAGGGATTTTTCATCAATATCCAGAATAACAATGTCCTGAGCCGCCGGAGGAGAGTTCCATCTCATTTTCATGATGGTGTCAAAGGTGCTTTCATCCATCGAGGCGAAATCGAGATCCATAAGTGTCGAGACCGCGATCACCAGGGTAAGAAACAGGGCCAGAAGCCAGTAAAAGGAAGGGGTGGTTCTGTAACAGAAGGATGAGGCAGAGACCATCAACCGGGCCACAAGATTTTTGAAACGCCTGTCCAGGCTCTCCTCTGGGTGATGACTCATGCGTTCTTCACGGATGCTACATGTACCGGGTCATGTCGCAGGCAGATCACAGGTGTTTCCGCCACTTCATACGGAAACGCTGGTCCGGGGCAGGTTACCACTTGCCAGCGGTCACGTGCTCAATTCCCCGAGGCCAGACGCCCGGTGTCCTTCAGAATATCGATCGGGGGCATCCAGATCATCGTTTCTTCCATTTTCACATTGGAAAGCTTTGTCCATCCGACAACTTCTCCGGACCTGACCTTGACCCAGAATCCACGCCGTTCAACAATACTGACCTCCCCTTTCGGGGCGATACCGGCCTTTTCGGAATGCACGCTGGGTTCGGCAAAAAGCTCCTGATCATGGTACATTTCAGCAGCGTTCAAGGGTCCACCCGCGAAGAACTGGACCAGGAAAAAAATGATGGGTATCAGTCTTCTCGTCTCGGTCAATCCCGCCCTCCGCTATAAGCACATGTTATGGCAACACTGTCAGAATATCAGGTTAATTGTCACTGGCGCGGTCACAATGGCTGGCGTCGTCTGCGTAATCGGTGGTTGTGCGGATGTCGGGGGAAGAACGGTCGTGGGCTGATTTGCGACCATGACCGGCTGAACCCGCGGTACCGGCAGGGAGGTTAATGTCGGCGGTGGCGGCGCGACCGGAGCGATGTCAACGGGTGCAAATGCTGCAGCCTGCCAGCCTATGTTTCCCCCCTGACGGCCGGCAACCCGTTGAGAGCCACCTGGCGGCAAGGGGGTCGGCGTGGTTTCCGCAATCAGGGCCTGGCGCAGTTTGACAGGAACAAAGGAAGGGGTCGTGGGTGCAGCATTTTTGGTGACGGTGGTCTTCTCGCCTCCCCTGACCACCACAAAACCCTTAACGTCCGGGTCGATGTTCCGTACCCTCACGGCCCCTTCAAGGACGATAACCTCGGTTTCAAGGGAGGAATTAACCTTGACGATGAAATCCGTTCCCCGCACGGAGGCGACGGCCGTCGGGGTTTCAATTTCAAAGACGGACTCTGCGTCCCCCCCGAGCTTCGAGACAGTCGCGCGCACCGTACCTCGCAGGGAGGACAGAATCGCTTTCCGGATGCCGTTTTCCTCGTCGTACACGTACTCTTTGATCTTGACCAGGTAATCCGGTCCCATGTTGAGCACGCTGTTGTCAATAAACTTGAGCTGCGTTCTGGAGCGATGTTTGGTGCGCACCACGTCGCTCATGTAAGTATCCATGCCGATTTCCGCCGCAATCGGCGCATCCATCTGTTCGCGCAGGGCGTCCACCGAACCGGCCACAATTGTGAACTTCCCGACCGAGTTGGCAGCGTGGGAAAGGTCGGGGCATGCAAGCATGGAGGTGGCTGCAAGAATGACCCACATCCACAAAGAAACGCCTGTTTTACCCGATGTTAGCTGTTTGACTTCATGTTGAACTTCATGTCGGTTGATCATGGTGTCTCCCTGAGGCATTTCATCTTCTCCATCAGTAACTGAACTCAAACCCTACACCCACGATGTTCCTGCTGTAGTCATAGATGCCGATATTGGAATTTGCCCGCACGTACGCATACTGAAGCTGCAACGTTGCCCAGTTCATGTCGTAGGTCAGCACGGGTGAGAGGGTAAGGATCTTGTCGTCCCTCTTCAGTCCGAAAAGGGTGTGTATGTTCCGGTACTTCTGCAGATAGTAATCGCCGTTGAAGCGGAAACCGAATCCGTTGCCGAAGGGGTACAACACCGAGGCAATAATGCGGTGTCCATTATAATCCCAGTTGGCACCCCTGGTGTTTTCATAATCAAAGGCGTAACCGAGACCAACGTATCCCTGCTGATTCTGGACGTAAACATAATGCATGTAGCCGGCGGAAATATTTGTGGCGTCCCGGTCTTCAGCAGCAATGTTCAGGGCCTGGTTGAAGAAATTCTTTTTCTGAACCACACCGTTCAGAATGCCGTGCTGATTATTGCCGATGTCAAAGCCAATGCTCGGATAGATGCTATAGATGTTTAAATAGTGATTGCGTCCGACAAGATAGTAATCCAGGCGCCCCTCCAGCGAAAAGGTGGCGGCATCGGTGCTGTAACTGGGCGTCATGGACAGTCCGAACCCGTCGATGTCCATGTGGGAGAGCTTGTGGTGCAGGCTCTTGTAATAATTGGCGTCCGCGCGGAAGCCCAGGGAACCGCTCGTCTCCGGTTTGTAACCCGCGTGCAGGTTGAAGACATGCTTGAAGTCGTTCTGGTCGGTGGGCAGGGCGCTGATGCCTCCCGGATTGAGAATAACGTTGTCGTCGTACTGGAAGCTGTAACTCAGGTCCAGGTGCCACAAACGTCTCTGCGGTTTGTGCAGGTATTGCAGCCCGAAGTCCGCGTAAACCCCGACCACGGACCTCGGGTTGATGGCGATCGCCTCCCTGAAGGCCTTCTCGGCGGCCTTCTTGTCATTCTTCCTGCTGTAGACCATTCCTATCGCGTATGTGGCCTTCTGCCGGAAGGCCGGGTCGGTCTTCTGTGACGTCTGCAAGGCGGCTATGGCTTCATCGTATTTGCCCAGCTCCATCAGGACCAGACCCGTGATGTAGGCCGTGTACGCAGGCCTCGCTCCGTTTGCCCTGGCCTTATCCAGCGCCTGCCTGGCTTCTTCATGGCTTCCCTTCCGGTAAAGCATTTCACCGAGGTGAGACCAGGCATCGCCCATGGACGGATCAATTTCAACCGCCCGTTTGAAGGATTGCTCGGCCTTCGGATAATCCCGCATGCCCTGATAGGTCAGGCCGATACGGTAATGAATTTCCGCATTTTCAGGATCAGTCTCAACGGCCCTGAGGAAGGATTGAAGCGCCTCCTCATATTCCCCCTTCACGTAATGTTCCTGACCCTGCCGGACATCTTGCGTGAGGTCTTCCGCCATAATGGCAACGGGAAAACCAAGCAGCAGCAAGTAGCACACGATCACAGAAACACGGCAACCGTGTTTCATTCCCTTCCATGGATCCCACGTCCTCATCAACTTATCCATGTTTCCCCACATCACTGAGTTGTGAAATTCCATGAAAATGGGGCGGCCGCAAGCGGGTTTCCGGCAAGGTCCGTGATCGCCGGGGTAAGCGTGACCACGTATCCTGTGAAGGGCTGTAGATTTGCCTGTGGGGTGAAGGTGACAATGGTTCCCGTGGGATCGAAACTGAGGGTTCCCGCGATGGGCGCCTGAGGAATGCCATTGAAGATCGGTGTAACGGCAAATGAGGTCGTGGTAACCGTTGCCGGATCCACAGGCTCCGAGAAGGTTGCGCTGACCGTGCTGGTGACGGGCACCGCCGTGGCATTCGCCGCCGGCGTATGCGAAACGACCGTGGGCGCGATACCATCGACGGTGAGCAGCGTTGAGCCTGAGATGCCGCTCACCGGATCCGTGGCCGTGATGATGGCCGTCCCGTTCGCCAGGTTTGCGCTTAGCCCCTGGGCATTGATGGTTGCCACAGCCTGATTATTGCTGGACCATGTTGCTCCAGTGACCGGAGACGTAGTATTCTTTACGGTTTCCTTCAGGGCAGAGAACTGGGTCTGGGTTCCAGGCCGCACAAGCGGATTAGCTGGGTTGACCAGGACGCGAACAAAGCTTGTTCCTGCCGTCTGTATGGTGTTGACCGGTGTGATCACGCTCGTCGCCCCGTCCATGTCAAACACATGCCAGGCATCGCCTGGGAAGTTGGCGGGGACATTGAACACGGCCACCGGCGCGACCTGAGCGCCCTGATAGACGGTCACCGTCGCCCCTGAGTTGGACAGCGCCGTGCTTGTTGCGATGCCTCCGTTTGTAAAGTCGTAGACATAATAGCTGTAGGTGCCGTTTGACTGTTGCGTGATGGTGATCGTTTCCGGGCCACGGCCGGTTGTAACGTCTACGTCAAGCACGGCAAACGGCGGAGCCGTGGCAGAGCCACGGTTGGCGTAGTACACATGGAAACTGCCCGCCTGGGGATATGGACCGATCAGGTGCGAATCCAGGTCTGCCGGCGTTGTGCCCCACCTAAGCACAATCCGGGTCTGGCCCGCGGCCTGCAGTGGCGACAGGGGTATGACGTTGGCATTGGCTGTTGCCCCCGCCGTAATGACCACGGTTGCACTGGCCTGGGCATATCCGTTTGCGGTCACGGTCAGGGTATAGGTGCCCGCGGCCAGATTGTTGATGGTGAACGTTCCGGTTGCTCCCGTGGTTGCACTGGCGGCAATTGGGCCCTGGGTTACGTTCGCACCTGCCCTGGCGTCCACGGTGGCGCCGCCAACAGGCTGGTTCGTGGTCGCATCCACCACTGATCCTGTCACGCCTCCGGTTGCCGGGGGTGGCGGCGGAGGTGCCTGCTGGGGTTGCAACTGGATGACGGGCGCGTTTGCGGTCGCCCCCCCCGTGACGGTTACGGTCACGCCGGCCTGAATATATCCGGCCGCGGTGGCGGTGAGCCTGTAGGTGCCGGCAGGCAGATTGTTGATCGTGTATGTTCCGCCCGCGCCCGTGGTTGCCGTGGCGATAACGGGCCCCGGAATACCGTTGACGATTTCCCTGGCGCTGACGCTGGCGCCGGCGATCGGCAGGTTTGTCGCCGCATCCACCACCGAGCCTGTCACGCCTCCTGTTGCCGGTGGCGGAGGTGGTGGCGGCGGAGGTGCCTGCTGGGCCTGCAGCAGGATGGCCGCGACATTCGTTGTCACGCCTGCCGTGACCACGACAACCACCGTTGCCTGCGTGTAGCCGGTCGCGTTGGCGGTCAGGGTGTAGGTGCCCGGGGCCAGGTTGTTGATTGTGTAAGCCCCGCCTGCCGTGGTGACTGCCGAGCCTGCAATGGGACCCTGGGTTACATTCGCCCCTGCCCGGGCATCCACGGTGGCCCCGGCAATGGGCTGATTCGTGGCCGCGTCGAGCACCGTGCCCATGACGCCGCCCGGAGTCGGTGGTATTGGCTGGGTCGGAATCATCGGAATGTTCAGCACGACCGGCGTTCCTGCCTGCAGGTTGGCGATCACCTGGGTTCCCTGAAACAGCATGACGCCTGCCGCATCAAAGGCCCGGATTATGAAGCTCCTGTTCGGACCGATGGGGACGTTATAGGTCCGCGTGACGGCCACTCCGGGCGTGATGGGAATATTGTCCACAATGGAGTTCATGCCCGGTCCGCTGATGGTGACCACAACAAGGGTGACGCCGGCCGGCGGCGGTGCGGCATTGGCCGTCGGCACAAGGAGCTCGGCAAGTGATCTGCCACTGGCATAAAAGAGGGAGTCGGTGCTTCCGGTGTCCTCTTCCATAAGAGCCACGTTCTTTGCGGCTTTGGCCGGAACAGTGAAGCTCAGCGTGACGGGGGCATATCCCGTGGCAACCGTATCCCCGCCTCCACCACCACAGCCTGCAAGCCAGACTGCCATAAAAAGCCCCAACAGAAGCCACGGGCGGCGGTAGGACCTTCCGGAAACCGAAATGCGATTCACTTCCCTCACCTCTCTATCTTGTCTTACAGAACGGGCTTATAGCGATTAATTCCACAGAATCAAGCTTTTTGTTAAATCAAGGGAATAATATGAAATATGGTTATTGTAGTTCACGATCTTCTTCAATAGCTTTGCCTCCGGGATTAACCACAAAAACTGTGAGTGAAATTTGTGGCAAGTAACTGTTACTTAAGCGAGGGAGAAGAGACATGGGAGTTGATCTGAATTGGCTTGAAAAAGAAGTTCTGAAGCAGGAACTGACAGAAGAGCAACGCAAGGCACTTAACTTTCTGACGGAGGAGACCTTCAAGAAGGGTGAGGTTATCCTGAAGCACGGTCAGGAAGGAGGAGCGCTCTATTTCATCAGGTCCGGGAAGGCAAGCGTGCTGGACTACAACAGATATGAGGGGCGTGTGCCCATCGCCACTCTGGAGGAAGGCGATCTGATCGGCGAAATGTCCTTTTTTGAAAACAGGCTTGTATCGGCCGAGGTCAAGGCCGAAGAGGATTGCACGCTCTACAAGATGAAGAAGGCCGATATGGCCAGACTGATGAAGGAGCATCAGGATCTGGCATTTGCCATCATGCAGGCCATTCTGAATCACGAAGGCAAGATCATCATATCTCGCGGCATGAGCCTCGCTCCCCTTCTGCGTCAGATCAAGGAAAAGGCCGCCGGACTGCCAATGGCGATGAAGGTCATTCCTGCTGTTTTCATTATTATTTACTTTCTGTTCCTGATATACGCTTCAATCAGGGATTTCGAATATTAGCAGCTTGATTCGTTTGCACTCGTCACTCATATTCATAACATATCCAACGATACACTGTCATACAAACAGGGTCAGGCCATGCAGTCTGGCCTTTTTTGTCACCAGTCTGATCCGCATGCAAATGACCTTCTGACCATCCAGTCACCGGTTTGGGCATTGAACCCCATTATAGGATGATGGCTTCCCGAAATTTTGACTGAAATCAAGGTTTGGCTGCATGACGTCGCTACTCTGAGCAGGTTTATTATGGTCAATTTGCCAGAGGGAGGATCATTCCTACATCGTGGTGTGTTCCAGGAACCGTGCATGAAGCTCGGTTACAAGCGGGTGAATCAATCTGATGGGCAGGCCATGTCGCGCATTGACCGGCCACCATTGGGGTTAGATAGAGAATCAGTTTACGGAGGTTTATAAAAATGGATGAGCGAATCACGATCAAGCCAGGTGAATGGATTATTACGGAAGGGAACATTCCCGCCTATTATGTTTACGAGCTGATCAAGGGACGTGTCAGCGTCTACCGTAATGGTTCAAAGGTAAACGAGATCGAGGTCAAGGAAGGAGATCCTCCGGTTTTCCTGGGCATTATTTCCGCCATGAGGGATGATCGTGCCAGAGCAGCCTCGGTGAGGACGGAGACCGAGGTCACCGCAGTGATGCATTCACTGGATCATATCTGCGGCATCCTCAAGAATGAAATCCCGGCCAACATACGATCGGATATCAACACCATGATTGAAGCCATCCTCACCAAGAACGACATCGACAGAATGACCGATCATCTGAAGTCCCTGTCCAAGGTCTCGGTGGATGTCCCTGAGAACCTGCGGGACGAGGCCAAGGCCGTCGTCAATGAGATCATCAAGCTTTACAAGAAACTGATCCAGTAATTCAGCGGTGGTGGGCCAGCGCCATCAGGGTGATATCATCACTCTGAGGGGCGTTTCCCACAAAGTTGCCAAGCGCATTGCTCAGGTAATCAACACAAGCTCTGGCATTGTCCGGCGCCGCCACAAACCAGGATTGCAGCCTCTCCATGCCGAGCATTTCCCGTTGCTCATTGCAGGCGTCGGTTACGCCGTCACTGTAGAGCAGCAATGTTTCTCCGGGCTTCAGCAGAAGAGTGTCGCAGTCATAACGGATATCGCTGATGATGCCGATAGGCGGTCCCAGGGCCCTGTTTTCCTGCCAGACCTGGCGGTTGCGTAAATGAAGCGGAGGCATGTGGCCGGCATTGGCAATCTCCAGTTGGCTGCTTTTTGGGTCCAGAATCAGCAGCACCATGGTGGCAAACATGCCATTGCTGGTGGTCCGGCACAGTGATGCATTGTATCGACTGAGAATCTCTCCGGCGCTGCCGCCAAGGTTCATCTCGTACCTCATTTCGTGGATAACGCTGGACATGAGCATGGCCGCCGATACTCCCTTGCCGGAGATGTCCCCCAGAAGATAGGCAATACGCTTATCGCTCAGGCGAACCGCGTCAAAGAAATCACCACCCACCTCAAAGGCCGGCTTGATGTGTGTGGCTGCGGAAAAGCCGGAGTTGATCGGGATGACATCAGGAAGAAACGAGTCTTGGATGGATTTGGCCAGCTGCAAATCATGCTGAAAGAGTTCTTTCTGGATCAGTTGTTCATGGGTGCGGGCGTTGTCAATGGCAATGGACGCCATTTGCATCATGGACTCCATCAGTTTCTCGTCCGCTTCGGTAAATTCCCCGTGCAGGCAATTGATCACTTCGGATACACCGATCAATTCACCATGCGCGAGCAAAGGCACGCAAATCATGTTGCGGGTGGTGAAATTTGTTTTCCTGTCAAATTCCGGATTGAATCGATCATCGCTGTACACGTCGGATATCCGTACCGTTTTCAGATGCCGGGCGCACCATCCCGCGATACCACAACCCATTTTGAGCCGGCAAACCTCTTTGAGCTGTTCTTCGTTCTCCCCGGTCGTGGCATGGAAAACCAAGTCGCCGGTGTCCTTCTCAAGGAGGAACAGGGAGCAGCTTTCAGCATTCATCAGTAACTCTGTGACCTTCATGATCTGGCGCAAGAGCGGTTTCAGGTGCAATTCGCCGGATATCAGCCGGTTAATCTCGAGCGCCTTGCGTAGGCGTTCATTTTCACGCTTCAGATACTCTAGAAAATCTGTTTCCTGGCTTGCGATTTTCATACTGACTCCACTATCCCAGGTCTTCACCGCCGAAAAAAGAGGATATCACAAGCGTAAGCGGGCGCCAGAGCCAACATTGGATGCAAGAAATTGACAGGACACATTCTGTAACTAGGTAGTGAGCAATGGCATTGATTTTCCAAACCTGCTGATGCTAATCAGGCGGCCACAGGCATCATTCTCAACACACTCCAGTTTGATATGGATGGCATGATCCGGCAGCAGGCCGGGGGCGCGTTCCGGCCACTCGATGATGCTGATCCAGGGTGGTGAGAAATATTCGCGTACGCCAAGCATCTCGATCTCATCGGCATCTTCAAGCCGGTACCAGTCCATGTGGGCCACCTTGCAATCCCTGCCGTCGTAGGTCTGGATAAGCGTAAAGGTAGGGCTGGGCATCACCTTGTCGCTGACACCGAGTCCCCGCATGAGGGCCCGGGCAAAGACGCTTTTTCCCGCACCCAGTTCCCCCTGGAGGGCAATCACGTCGCCCTGCTTGAGGCTTGAAGCCAGAGCCCGGCCGCAGGCCCGTGTCTCCTCCTCACTGTTCAGCCGAAATGGCATGGGATCTAATTATATGTCAGTCGGTTTCTTTTTTTGCCATCGCAGTGATGAGATCGTGCTTGGAGATCATGCCGAGGATGGTATCCCCTTCAACGACGGGAAGATGGTGGATATCGTGTTCAGCCATCAGTGTTGCCACTTCACTGATATCCGCTTCAGGTCCTATGGTCTTCACCTCCCTGAGGCCCAGATCGGCGGCTGTCATGGCCTGCAGGCGCTCTAACTCACGTTCAAATCGGGCTTCACCAAGCGGGATCACCATGTCGAAGATGGCAATGGCGGTCGGGATGTGAAGATTTTGCTGTTGCTCGACAAGGTCCGTCTCGGTAATCACCCCCATCAAGCGATCCTCATCGTCGAGGACCAGCATACCGGAGATATCTTCCTCGCTGAAACGCCTGGCGATGTCCTGGATACTGGTATCCAGGCGGCAATGAGGAGGATCAGGGTTCATGATGTCACGTGCCTTAAGCATGGTTACTCCTTGAGAATTCATCTGCGCTCCAATGTCTGGCAAAACCGCCTGACCAGTCAGACCTTCCGGTACAGCTTCCCTCCTGTTTCAAGAAACTCCTCCGACTTCTCCTGCATTCCCTGGGCAAGAATCTCCTCTTCGCTGACCCCCTCTTCTGCCGCCATGTCGCGCAATTCCTGCGTAATCTTCATTGAGCAGAATTTCGGGCCACACATGGAGCAGAAGTGTGCCACCTTGGCGGCCTCCTTGGGCAGGGTTTCGTCATGAAAATTCCGGGCCGTGTCCGGATCAAGTGACAGGTTGAACTGATCCTGCCAGCGGAATTCGAATCTGGCCTTCGAGAGCGCATTGTCCCTGGCCTGGGCGCCCGGATGACCCTTGGCCAGGTCAGCAGCATGGGCGGCGATCTTGTAGGTGATGACCCCGGTCTTCACGTCATCCCGATTTGGCAATCCGAGGTGTTCCTTGGGCGTGACATAGCAGAGCATGGCACAGCCATACCAGCCAATCTGGGCGGCGCCAATGGCGGAGGTGATGTGATCGTAACCGGGGGCAATATCCGTGGTTAAGGGTCCAAGCGTGTAGAACGGTGCCTCCCCGCAGCATTCCAGCTGCTTGTCCATGTTTTCCCTGATCATCTGCATGGGAACATGGCCGGGGCCTTCAATCATGGTCTGGACATCATGCTTCCAGGCGATCCGGGTGAGTTCTCCCAGGGTTTCCAGCTCCGCAAACTGGGCGTCATCGTTCGCGTCCGCGATGGCTCCGGGTCGAAGCCCGTCACCAAGGCTGAAGGCAATGTCATAGGCCTTCATGATCTCACAGATCTCTTCGAAATGGGTGTAGAGGAAGTTTTCCTGATGGTGGGCGAGGCACCATTTCGCCAGAATGGATCCGCCCCGTGAAACAATGCCGGCAACCCGCCTGGCTGTCAGCGGCACGTGGGCCAGCCGGACACCGGCATGGATGGTGAAGTAGTCCACCCCCTGCTCCGCCTGCTCGATAAGCGTGTCACGAAAGACCTCCCAGCTGAGATCCTCGGCCACTCCACCCACCTTCTCCAGGGCCTGATAGATGGGTACGGTTCCAATGGGGACGGGAGAATTTCGAATGATCCATTCCCTGGTTTCATGGATATTGGGACCCGTGGAAAGGTCCATCACGGTATCCGCACCCCAGCGGATGGCCCAGGTCATTTTCTCCACCTCTTCCTCAATGGTCGACGTGATGGCCGAATTGCCGATATTGGCGTTGATTTTTACCAGAAAGTTACGACCGATGATCACGGGCTCCAGTTCCGGATGGTTGATGTTGGCCGGGATGATCGCGCGTCCGCGGGCTATCTCGCTTCGAACAAACTCGGGGGTGATTACGGGAGGGATGGAGGCGCCAAAGCCTTCCCCGGCGTGCTGATCACCGATCTCACGCAGAAATTCCCGCTTCTGGTTTTCCCGGATGGCCACAAACTCCATCTCCGGTGTAATAATGCCCTGTCGGGCATAATGCATCTGGCTGACGTTTCTGCCGGGCCTGGCGCGGCGCTTTTTATTTCGAGATGCAAAGCGAAGGAGCGCAAGGGACGGATCAGACGCGCGGCTCTTGGTGTACTCGGATGATGTGTCCTCAAGAAGGATGGTGTCATCTCGTTCCTCAATCCACCTGTTTCTGACAGGAGGAAGCCCCAGTTTGACGTCAATGACAACGTCCGGATCGGTGTACGGACCTGAAGTGTCATAGACCAGAATCGGGGCGTTGGGTTCTTCACCCCGGGAGGTCTGTGTTGGTGTCAGCAAAATCTCCCGCATGGGTACGCGGATATCATTTCTGGAACCCTTAATATACACCTTCCGGGAGCCGGGTAGCGGCTGGCAGCATTCTTCCAGATTTGAAAGTGCCCTTATTTCCTTCTGTTTCATTCAACCTCCACGGATTCTTGCCTGATGATTCCTGTCGCGCCAATATACCTGACAATTCCGCTCGGATATAGTGGATGCTCAGGAGTGATATCGAACATGCCTTTACGTGAATTGTCCAGTTCCGATCATGCCGAACTCAAAGAGGGTTATCTTAGCAGTTCTCTTGACCAGCTTCATGTGGTAAAGGTCTCAGGGCCAAAGATTCTGGATTACCTGCAAGGTCAGATCACCCAGGATATCCGATTGCTCTCGGATCGACGGGGGATTTATGCCGCAGTCCTGACTCCATCCGGAAAAATGGTCAGTGATGTGTACATGATGATGGTAAATGGCGGGGAGGTTCTGATGTTTGCCGAGAAGGATCATGCGGGCAGACTGGTGGAGCGATTAAGGCGATTCTCACTGGGATATGAGGCGCATATTGGTGTGGCTGATGATCTCGCTGTACTTTCGGTTCAGGGTCACAGGACAGACGCAGCCCTGTCCAGTGCGGAATTGCCCCTTCCCGGACGCGATCCCCTTGCCACATCCGTTGACCCTGACAGAGACATCCTTGTCATGAGAGTGCCCATGGCCGCCTCGGATGGTGTCTGGCTGGTGCTCCCCGGAGATCAGGCACGCCATTGGCTAGGCAAACTTGGTCATCTTACGGATGAAAACTGTATGGACGCGGCCAGAATCCTCCGCGGATTTCCACGCTTTGGCATCGATGTTGCGGAGGGTTCCTATCCGCTGAATGCCAACTTCGTTGAGCGGCAGGGCGTATCCTTTGACAAGGGCTGCTATGTCGGCCAGGAAATCACAAGCCGCATGCGCTGGCGGGGGAAGGTCAGGCATCGTCTCTATCGTGTACGAATGACCTCGCCGCCGGCAAGCGTGCCGACTGACGTTCGAACGCGTGTTCCCGTGGGCAAGATCAGCAGCCTCACAAGGACCCCTGATGGTCACTATGCCGGTATTGCCACTCTGCGCATCGAGACCGTGGAGCAACATCAATCCATGTCTGCTCATGACGGAGGTCAGGTTGAGGTGATGGATGTCATCTCATGATCGCCACAGCCTGTTCATCTGGTATGTGGGAAGCCCGGATCTGCTCACCGATCTGAGAGAATGGCTGATCCATTTACGGGAGCTGACAGGTTACCACGGAACGCTTTACTTGCGGGAAACGAAGGGGGAAACAACTTACATGGAGGTGTTTCATGCAGTAGGCTTGGACGCTCAGGAGCGGATCGAACAACTGGCCGCAAGACGGCCCTGCTTTGAGCACGTTCATCGCCACTGTGAAGCCTTCACCCCGGACAAGGAAATCCCATGACATTCACTGATCAACCCATACGTAAACGAGCAGCGGATTACTTCCAGGATCTGCGAGACCGAATCTGCGCGGCATTCGAGTCCCTGGATACTGCCAGATTTGAGCGCAAGGCGTGGCGACGCGAGGATGGGGGTGGAGGCGTCATGTCCGTAATGCGTGGTCAGGTCTTTGAAAAGGTGGGCGTGAATTTTTCCGAGGTCTATGGCACGTTGTCCGATGAATTCCGGAAACAGATTCCCGGGGCTGCCGGGACGGGTGAGTTTTACGCCTGCGGCATCTCGCTGGTTGCCCACATGCGCAATCCCAAGGTGCCAGCCGTACACATGAATCTACGCAGAATCGAGACGACGAAAGGCTGGTTTGGAGGGGGGACGGATCTTACACCCTACTTTCCCTTTCCGGAGGATACGGAGCTTTTTCATGCGCGTCTGAAGGCGGCATGTGACAGGTTTGATCCCGAATACTATCCCCGCTTCAAGGCCTGGTGCGATCGCTACTTCTTTCTCCCACACCGCAACGAACCCAGAGGTGCTGGAGGGATTTTCTTTGACAATCTCGATTCGGGGGATCCGGAAAGGGATTTCGAGTTTGTCCGGGCGGTGGGTGAGACGTTTCTGGGAGTCTACCCGGAAATTGTTGAACGGCGCAGGGCTGAACCCTATACAGACAAGGATCGGGAATATCAGTTGATTCGCCGTGGTCGCTACGTGGAGTTCAATCTGATCTATGACCGGGGTACCATTTTCGGACTGAAAACGGGGGGCAATACCGAGGCCATTCTGATGTCGATGCCGCCTGAGGTGCGCTGGCCCTAGCGCTTGCGGTTGCCCGCAAGGACCGGTCATCCTATCTTCCCGGTCAAGGCAAGGAGATGTTATGAGTATGCTGGCCAGTAAATTGGGGTGTCCTTGATTCTTTCCCTGATTGCAGTCCTTTCTGGCTTTATCATCCTTGTCTGGGGAGCCGACCGCTTCGTCAACGGCGCGGCCGCCACTGCCCGTAACCTGGGCGTTTCACCGATGATCATCGGATTGACCGTCGTGGGTTTCGGGACCTCCGCGCCTGAACTTCTGGTTTCGGGCATGGCCGCCTGGGCAGGCAATCCCGGTCTGTCGATCGGCAATGCGCTGGGTTCGAACATCGCCAACATCGGTCTGATTCTCGGCACCACCGCCCTAATCGTGCCATTAACGGTCCAGTCGGAAACCCTCAAGAGAGAGCTTCCGATTCTCCTGATCACGATGTTGGCTACCCTGTCCCTGATGCTTGACGGGAACCTGAGCAGGATTGATGGTTTTCTGCTGCTCGGGGGTCTTCTGGCCATGCTCGTCGGTGTCGTGATCCTGGGCAGGAAAAGCCGGCGGGAAGACCCCCTTGAGAGTGAGTTTGAGGCCGAAATTCCAGCTCGCATGTCAATGAAGTGGGCGATTATCTGGCTGATCATCGGCCTTGTCTGCCTCCTTGGCAGCTCCCGCTTGCTTGTGTGGGGTGCGGTTAATATTGCCCACGCCTTGGGGGTCAGCGATCTGGTCATTGGCCTGACCGTCGTGGCCATCGGAACCAGCCTGCCGGAACTGGCCGCCTCCATCATGAGCGCCCTGAAAAACGAACATGATATCGCCATTGGAAATGTCATCGGTTCCAACATGTTCAATCTTCTGGGCGTGCTTGGTCTGCCGGGGGTGATCCATCCGGGAGAGTTTGACCCCGAGGCACTGCTGAGGGACTTCCCCGTCATGATCGGTCTGAGTCTGATCCTGTTTGCCACCGCTTACGCATGGAACGGCCCTGGCCGTATCCGGCGCCTTGAAGGAGCGATTTTACTGGCGTGTTTTGTTTCCTACCAGTTCTGGCTTTATTTCAGCAACTAGTTTCCTGCGCCCACGAGCAAACTTGGTACAAGCATCCAGCTCAGGCGCCACTCGCCCTCCCCCTTTTCGATACAAATCACACCGGCGTTCCGGAACCGGACAATCTCTCTTTCAGGATCTCCCGTAAGCAGCAGGCCGGCCAGGCGGCTTAAATGTGGCAGATGCCCCACCAGCATGACATCCTCCGTCATGGAAGCGAGATGCGCTGACCAGACGCCAGGGTCGGCCATGGGATCCAGATCGGGAACCTGCCTGATTTCAGGGATGTCCAGGGTGTCGGCCAGTATCTCGGCGGTCTGCCGGGCGCGCTTTTTGCCACTGTGAGCAATGACAGGCACGTCGATGTGACCACGGAGGAACATGGCAACTCGCTGGATGTCCTGGAATCCCGTCTCGCTGAGTCCACGCTCCGGATCGTCCACCTTGGACCTGGCTTGGGCGTGCTGAACCAGATATGCAAGCATTTCTCTTCCTCCTGAATATAATTGATATGATTCCCTGCCGAAGGTCATTTGCCGAGATATTCCCGGGCAAACCTGCTCGCGGCGTTAACCAGAAGCTGATAGGCGCGGCTCTTTGACTCCGCATAGGACATGGTTGCCGGTTTTGTTTCGATAAGCACATCAAACCATTTGGCGAGCTCTGTTCTGCTCGATTGCTCAATGATGCCGGATAGCAGGGCTGCCGGCACCCCGTGACGTCTGGCATGCTGGGCCAGGACAAAAGGAGTCTTGCCATGAAGGGTCTGGGCATCACTTCTCCCCTCCCCTGTAATCAGAAAGGTGGCCTTCTTCAGGAGATCATCCAGGCCGGACAGGGTACACATAATCTCGGCACCGGATCGATGCTTTGCCCCGAGAAGCTGAAAGGCATAGGCGATCCCACCGGCGGCGCCCGCTCCCTCTCTCCTGGAGACTTCATCACCCATCTGCCGGTCGCACAAGCTGGCAAGCCTTTTGAGACACAGATCAAAATACGCAATCCGATCAGGGGTTACGCCCTTCTGCGGCCCATAAACGGCGGTTGCACCCCTTGGCCCGCACAACGGATTGGTCACATCACACAACAGCTCGATCCGACTGTCGTTAAGCCTTGGATCAAGGCCGGAAAAATCCACTCCCCGAAGATCTGGCAAACCTGCCGGGACAGGCGTGACCTGCCGGCCCTGCTTGTCCAGCAGCTTTACCCCCAGAGCCGCCAGAACGCCGGCCCCGCCATCATTTGTGCCGCTGCCACCCAGGGTGATGAAGAAGTGTCGGATCCCCTGATCCAGACAGACTCTGACCAGCTCTCCCACACCAAAACTGCTGCGCAGTTCAACGGGAACATGCCTTGATCCATGCAATCCGACAATCCGGGCCGTTTCAATGATGGCGGTTCGGGAACCATCTTGGCTGGAGATGATTCCATAACTGATTTTCCGGGGCTGGAAATCGGTGGCGGCCACGGTTTCGTAACATCTTTCACCTCCCGTAATATCCAGCAGGATATCCAGGGTGCCTTCGCCCCCATCCGCCATGGGTGAAGCATGGATCTGCACATCCGGTCTGACACGGCGGATTCCCTCAGCCATACCCCGGGCGGCTTCAGGAGAGGTCATGGTGCCTTTAAAGGAGTCCGGGGCAAGGATAATCATTGTACCCCGAAGAATCGCCGGACATCCCTGATGTCCCTGCTCAGGGGGGCCGGTGGAAAATTGCGCAGAACCTCCTTGCCGTAGGATCTGGAATGAATCCTTGAGTCGAGCACGGCGATAACCCCGCGATCGGTGTGAGAGCGGATCAGTCGGCCCAGACCCTGCTTCAGAATGGCGACAGCCTCGGGAACCTGGATATCCCAGAATCCATTGCCTCCACTGTTATCGCAGGCCCTGATCCGTTCATTCAACAGCGGATCATCCGGTGGCGCGAAAGGAAGCTTGTCAATAATGACCAGAGACAACGATTCGCCCGGCACGTCCACTCCTTCCCAGAAACTTCTTGTTCCACATAAAATGGAATTCGTATCTCCCCGGAATTCAGACAAGATCCTGTCCCTGCTTCCGTGCCTGCCCTGGATCAGAACCTTCCAGGGAAGACGCTGGGCCAGTTGGGGGGCAATGCGTTGCAGCATTCTGTGCGATGTGAACAACACAAAGGCCCGGCCATGCGAAGCGGAAAGCAAAGACTCCATTTCAGCCAACATGGCTTCATGGTACGTGCAATGGCGTGGTTCCGGCATCCTTGCTGGAACGTAAATCAGGGCCTGGGTGGTGTAATCAAAGGGAGAAGGGTGAACGCTTTCCCGGGCCGGGGTGATACCAAGACGTTGCCTGGCATAGACAAAGCTCCCTGATACCCGCAATGTGGCGGAAAGGAGGACGAATGCAGCCCCCTTGCTCCAGATATGCTCTTTAAGCAGGGGGCCCGTCTCTATCGGGGCAAGGTAATAGCGTCGGGTGGCCTCCTTGCCGTCACTCCAGGCCACAAATCCGGTTTCCGGTTCCATGATGGCCCGGATATCCTGGGATATTTCAACAGCTCGCCGGGCCAGGGCTGCCAGATCCTGGCTGCGTTCGGCTCTGCTGCTCGCCAGGGTTTCCATTTCTTGCCAGATTGCAGCCACCTTTTTCAGGCTGTTCCTGGCATATGCGTGCAGCAAATGTTTCATCAGGCGTGTGATGGCACGTTGCAGATCGATTTCATCACCAAGCTCTTCAAGAACCGCCTGCATGTCATTGGCCCAGTGGACAAACCGATGGCTGCTCAACTGAAGGCCGAAGTGCTGACTGGCCAGATCCGGCAACGCCTGGGCCTCATCCAGGATATAGGTGTCAAATTCCGGCAGGACTTCACCGAACTCCCCTGATTTCAGGGAGGCGTCAGCGAGCAGAAGGCTGTGATTGACGATTACGATGTCGGCATCCCTTGCCCTGGCGCGGGCCCGCATGAGCGGACACGCATTCCACTCAGGGCATGTGCGTCCCAGACATTGTTCAGCGGTTGAGGTCACCATGCCCCCGATCCCCGCATCAAATATGTCGATATCAAGGAACGAGAGATCCCCATCCCTGCTCTTCACAGACCATTCCTGGATGTGAGACAGCAATTGACGGACCTCCTTCTCCATTCGATGATCGCCGAGTTTGCGTTTCAGTCGATGGGGGCAGAGGTAATTGGCCCGTCCCTTGAGCAGGATGACATCCCTGTCAGCCGACAGTGCCTTCAATATGCCGGGCAGATCCTTGTACATCAGCTGATCCTGAAGGGCCTTGGTATGGGTCGATATCAGAACTTTCCTACCGCATTTGATAGCGGGTACAAGGTAGGCCAGGGTTTTGCCCGTGCCGGTTCCAGCCTCGGCCAGCAAGCTCCCGCCGACTTCTATCGTTTCAGCGATCTCTGCCGCGAGTGCCACCTGTTCGGGACGGTAGGAATAATCTGGAAAATGCTCTGAAAGAGTGCTTCCGGGAAAGAAGTCAGAGGCAACGGCCTCCTGAAGAGAGTTCAATTCAGTGGATGGATGCAGGCCGCCTGATGAGCGCCATTAAAAAGACCGCCGTCATAGTCCTGGCAGTCCTGTTCAGCACGCGGGCAACGCAGACGATAAGGACAGCCGCTTGAGGCAACGATCTCAACATCCTTCATGGGTATGTCAGCACGTTTCTCCCGTTGAGAGGGGTGATCGACGGGTTTTGCCTTCAGCAGGGCATAGGTATAGGGGTGTTTCGGTCTGTTGAAGACCTCCTCGATTCGCCCGGCCTCGACAATCCTGCCCGAGAACATGACCGCTACCCTGTCAGCCACCTGCCTGACCACGGAAAGATCATGCGAGATAAAAAGATAAGCCAGATTGTGTTCCTGTTGGAGGTCCCGCAAAAGGTTCAGGATTTGAGCCTGAATGGAGACATCAAGGGCGGAGACCGGCTCATCAAGAACGAGCAGTTTGGGGGAGACGGCAAGTGATCTGGCAATGCCGATACGCTGGCGCTGGCCACCACTGAACTGGTGGGGATAGCGATCCAGCGCCTCGTTGCCAATCCCGCATTTTGCCAGGATCTCCGCCACCTTTTCGCGTCGTTGCGCCCTGGTCAATTCAGGGGCGTGGACCCGAAGCCCTTCGCCGACGGTTTCCCCGATCTTCATGCGTGGATTCAGGGAGGCGAAAGGATCCTGGAACACCATCTGCATGTGGCGCCTCATCCGCCGCATTTCCTTGCCGCGGAGATTCGTAATGTCGCGATCCAGCAGAATGATCTGACCACCGTCCGGTTCGATCAGACGCAGAATGAGCCGGGCCGTGGTTGACTTGCCACTGCCGGATTCACCCACGATGGCCAGGGTCTCGCCCTCAGAGACGTCAAAGCTTACATGATCCACAGCGCGGACGACCGGCCCACTGCGCCGCCAGAGGCCATCACGGCTGAAACTTTTTTCGAGGTTTTTGACCCGAAGGATGTTCATGGCCTGCCCCCGGAAGCCTGGGTGGATTCCCCTAGATGTTTAGCCACGTGGACGCACCGGGCCCAGTGATCTCCCTGTTTCCAGGCATGCTCATGGACAGGTTGATGACAGAGCCTGTCAGCCCAGCGACACCGGGGAGCAAAGCGACACCCCTCCGGCCATCCACCGGGCGCCGGCACCTGGCCCGGGATGACGGGCATCGCCTTTCCCGGTTCCGCGGTTTCGGGACGGCACTCCATCAGGGCGCGGGTATAGGGATGTGCAGGCTGATCGAAGATGTCGCCAACGGGGCCATGCTCCACGATATGTCCTGCGTACATGACGGCGACCTCGTCTGCCAGCTCGGCGACAAGGCCAAAGTCATGTGTAACCAGCAGCATGCCAAGGCCACGCTGTTGCTGAAGCCTTCTGAGCAGAAAAACGATTCGCGCCTGGACCGATACATCCAGGGCCGTGGTGGGCTCGTCGGCAATGATGTAATCGGGATCTGCGGACATGGCCATGGCGATCAGTACGCGTTGACGCATACCTCCCGAAAGGGCATCCGGATATTGTTTCAGCAGGTGATCCGCATCCTGCAGGCCAACACCCTGCAACAATTTTACCGCCCGCTGACGAGCCTCCGAGTTGGACAATTTCAGGTGAAGGCGAATAACCTCCATGATCTGGTCGCCGATCGAGAAAACGGGGTTGAGCGCCGTCATGGGCTCCTGAAAGACCATGCCGATACGGCCTCCCCTTACCTTTTGCAACCGATCCTCACGCATAGAAAAAACATCTTCACCGTCGAGCAGAATCGAACCGCCAAGACGCCGAATGCCCTGATGTTCACCCAGCCGCAGGATCGCCTGGGCGGTCAGGGTCTTGCCGCAACCGGATTCCCCGACCAGGGCAACCACGCGGCCTGGTTTGACGGTGAACGAGACATCCGTCACCGCGGTTAGCTGACCTGTTCTGGCCGGTACGCTCAGGGAAAGGTTCTTGACTTCCAGCATGGAGCCAGAGTGTGTCGGATGCGCGTCCAGCTTTCCAGTTTATTGTGAACAACAGTGACCGGATGTCATGTTTGCTCCAAAGTGACGGATCAAAAGCCAGGGTCGTCAGGACATGCTGGATCATTTTTCCACATTGCACCGGATGAAAGTGTTTTGCCTTTGACTCAGGCGGGGTAGGCTCATAAGCAGTTAAAGCAAACCGGAGGAGGAATGCAGATCAGGCCAGCGGTTGCTATCAGAGGCCTTCCAGCAGCCATCATGATATGGCTTGCCTTCCTCCTGACCCCTTTTCAGGCCTTCTCCTCCCCTTCCGCACATCACACCGTTTCCAGGCATGAAAGGCAGCCACTTCTTGAGCGGCAAAGGGCGTGGTTCAAACAGGCACGGGAGGCCCTCAAAAGGAACGACATCAAACAGGTGACAGGACTTCGGGAAAAACTGAACGATTATCCCCTGGCCCCCTATCTCGATATCTGGCTGATCAGAAAGAATCTCGCCGGAACGGAAGACAAAGAGATCGAAACAACGCTTGCCAGATACGCGGACATACCGGAGTCCCATGATCTGAGGATGGCATGGATTCGCCATCTGGCCGGTGAGAACCGCTGGGCGTCTGTATGGCGCGAGTTCAACAAGCTGAAATCCGGCAAGGGTTCCCTGTTTGGCATTCAGCTGCAGGCCCTGTGGCATCAGGACAGGAAGAATGAAGCTGCCGCCATTCTGGGTGAACACTGGCTTAAGGGGAAAACGCTCAAGCGGAAATGGAAGGTTATCTTTGCCCACTGGCGCCGGCTTGGTCACCCGACCCAGGATGAGGTCTGGCAGCGGATCCGCACCCAGATGCGCCACGGAAGGGTGCGCAGCGCCAGAGCAACATCTGCTTACCTGAACAAGCGTAACAGGGTCTGGTTTGGTCGCTGGCTGGAAATGCGCAGGCATCCGGAAAAGACACTCCGAACGTGGAAATGGAGCACCGCCGGCAACCCCTCGGGCTTTATTCTGAGTGACGGACTGAAACGATTATCCCGTAAAGATGCAGCTGTTGCCTGGAAGTTGCTGAAAAGACATAAATCCCGTCTGCCTCATGAAGATTATCTCGCCTTGCAACGTTACCTGGCCATTCGGGCCTCAAAACAGCATCTTCCCGAAGCGGGAAAATGGCTGGCAGAAATCCCTTCCCAATACAGAAACAGGGAGGTGATGGAATGGCAAACACGCACCTACCTGCTTCATGGTCGGTGGCGCAAGGCCCTGGCTACCATTGAGGCCATGCCGGCTTCGCTGCAGAAGCTTTCCCGATGGCGCTACTGGAAGGCGCGTTCTCTTACCCGCCTGGGCAAACATGAACGTGCCGAGATCATCTTCGCCGAACTAGCAAGGGATCGCGGGTTTTACAGTTTCCTGAGCGCCGAGCGGCTGGGTCAGCCCTTTGTTTTTTCGGCAAGGAACTATGAAGTACCTGCACACGATATAAATGCCCTCGCAAGCCGTCCAGGCATACAAAGGGCCTACGAATGGCTGCAGCTTCTGGAGTTAAACAAGGCGGTGCGCGAATGGCATGTCGCGTTGTCATCCGCAACCGAAAAAGAGTGGCGGGCCGCTGCCACCCTCGCCTTTGAATGGAAATGGCATGATCAGGCCATTCTGGCTGCCTACAAGGGAATGATGCCGGATTTCCTGCGCCTTCGTTTTCCCCTGCAGTACAAGGAATATGTCATGAGCGCCGCAAGGCAGACAGGACTACCCCCCTCATGGATATTGGCCATCATCCGTCAGGAGTCGGCATTCAATGTGCATGCCCGCTCACGCAGCGGTGCCCTTGGACTGATGCAGATTATGCCGCCTACGGGCAGGCAGGTGGCCAGGCAACAAAAGATCAGGCTTCGTTCAAAAAAGGACCTCCTTGAGCCTGAACTCAACATTCGTCTGGGGTCCCTCTATCTTGCAAACATGCTGGAACGATTTCACGGGCGTCTTTCGCTGGCCTCTGCCGCCTACAATGCAGGTCCGCACCGGGTGGAGAGGTGGTTGCCGGAGCGTCTGGATGACATGGATTCGGAGGCCTGGATCGAGGCCATCCCCTTTGACGAAACCCGCCGCTACGTTCAGCAGGTGCTGGCCTTTACCATCGTTTATGACTGGAAGCTGGAACTGCCGGGAAAACACAAGTTGGCCAGTCTTCTCTAGGCCGAACGACAGCTGGCTTAAGTGGGCCGGCCATCAGTCTCAGTCACGAAAATTGATGAACTGCAGAGGCAGGTCAATCTCCATCTCGCGGATCAAGGCCATGACGGCCTGAAGGTCGTCCCGCTTTTTGCCGGATACACGCACGGAATCACCCTGAATGCTGGCCTGGACCTTCATCTTGGCCTGCTTGATGCGCTTCACCATTTTTTTTGAGGTGTCCATGTCAAGCCCCTGCCTGACAGTGATCTTCTGTCGCTTGGTGCCGCCGCTGGCGTCCTCGATCGGGCCATATTCCAGACAACGGATATCCAGCTTTCGTCGGAAAAACTTGCCACGAAGGATCTCGGCCACGGCATTGACCTTGTGTTCACTGTCACCCGTGAGGGTGATGACAGGCTCGGACCATTCGATCGCAGCCTTGCTTCCCTTGAAATCGTAGCGGGTTGAAATCTCCTTTTTTACCTGGTTGACGGCATTATCAACCTCCTGGGTGTCGGTCCTGGAAACAACATCGAAACTGGGCATGGCATCTCCTTGCAATGGGACAACGGTTGGCAACACCATGGTAATAAAAGAAAGGGGCCGTTGCTACGGCCCCCCATTCAGACAGGGTTCCCCGTCTGCACCATTAGTTTATCACAATTTCTCGCCTTTTGGCACTGTCCAGCTTGGGAAGCCTTATTTCCAGCACCCCGTTTTTCATCCTGGCCTCGGCACGTTCGCTGTCGATTTTGACTGGCAAGCTGAAACTGCGGATGAATCGGCCATACGCACGCTCGCTGCGGTGGGCTTTTTCTTCCTTGTGGGTACTCTCAACTTTCCGCTCTCCGGAAATGGTCAGCACCCCCTCCCGCAACTCAAGCTGCACATCCTTTTTGTTGATGCCTGGCAACTCAGCTTCCACCAAGAGTGCATCATCCGTTTCCAGGATATCCACCGGGGGAACCCATTGACTGGATTGGGGCATCAGGGAAAGGTCTGCATCACCGAGCAGCTGCATCAGCTCCTTTTGCATGTTTTCAAGTTCCTGGAATGGTGACCAGCGAATGATTGTCATCTGAAATCTCCTAAGCTCCTGTGTTATTTGGAGGTTTTCTCCTGCTTAAGTGTATGGGGTTTGAATGTTTCGTTTTCAAGGGTGAACAGCCTGCCGGTCCACATCTGAGGATGGGAAAGCAACCTGTGATGAAAGATTAGATGAATTTTGTAATGCGTTGATCTTCAAGGAAGAAGGAGAATGAACAATAAATAGGCACACATCGATGGTTGTTATCATGACCTGTGTTTTAAGGGTTTGGCCTGCTTCGTTTACAGGCTTATCCACAAAAGATGTGGATAAACAGGGGCCTTAGATCTCCATCCCGACCGAAGCCCTCAGACCCTCGATCTGGTCACGGTATGTTGCCGCGTCCTCAAAACGCAAGTCTGCGGCAGCCTCATACATCAAGCGCTCCAGTTCCTGTATTCTCTGATGGGCCTCGGGCGCAGAAATGGGAACCGGCTCCTCCACTTTTGGAATGTGAGTGTAGTCAAGTTCATAGACAGATCCAAGGATATCCTTGATCTCTTTCCTGATGGTTTCGGGTGTGATTCCATGCTCACGATTGTATGCAAGCTGCCTTTCTCGCCTGCGTTCGGTCTCCCGGATGGCCAAACGCATGGAGTCGGTCACATGGTCCGCATACAATATGACGCGACCTTCCACGTTGCGTGCTGCCCGACCAATGGTCTGGATCAATGAGCGTTCACTCCGCAGAAAGCCTTCCTTGTCGGCATCAAAAATGGCGACCAGTGCGACTTCGGGCAGATCCAGCCCTTCTCGTAGCAGGTTAATGCCAACAAGGATATCGAAAACACCAAGTCTGAGATCACGCAGAATCTCCATGCGCTCCACGGTATCAATGTCCGAATGCAGATAACGGACCTTTAGCCCCAGGTCGGCAAGGTATTCACTCAAGTCCTCCGCCATGCGCTTGGTGAGGCACGTAGCCAGAACACGGTAGCCCCTGTCGATCACTTCATGGGCTACACCGACAAAATCATCGACCTGGTTTGAGGCAGGTCGCACTTCCACTTCCGGATCCACCAGTCCTGTTGGCCGGATCACCTGCTCCACTACAACCCCAAGGCACCGTTCCAGCTCATATGCGCCAGGGGTTGCCGAGACATAGATGGTCTGTGGCACAACTCTTTCAAACTCCTCGAACGTCAGTGGCCTGTTATCCAGGGCGGAAGGCAATCGAAAGCCAAAGTCCACGAGGGTCTGCTTGCGTGAACGATCCCCCCTGAACATACCGCCGATCTGGGGAACGGTAACGTGGGATTCGTCGAGGATGACCAGGGCATTGTTGGGGAGATAGTCCAGAAGCGTCGGCGGGGGTTCACCCGCTGCGCGGCCCGTCAGATGTCTTGAGTAATTCTCGATGCCCGAGCAATAGCCGATTTCCTGAATCATTTCCAGATCAAACAGGGTTCTCTGTTCAAGCCGCTGCGCCTCGACCAGTTTGTTTTGCGCATGCAGCTTGGCCAGCCGTTCGGCCAGTTCAGCCCTGATGGCGTCCATTGCCCTGAGAAGCTGATCCCTTGGCGTCACAAAGTGGCTTTTGGGGAATACGGTAAACTTGTGAAGAGATTCGATGGTCTTGCCTGTCAGGGGATCAAAGCGTTTGATGGCATCCACCTCATCCCCAAAAAACTCCACGCGGATGGCGAAGTCCTCGGCATGTGCGGGAAAAATCTCCAGAACATCACCCCGCACCCGGAAACAACCGCGATGAAAATCGGTGTCATTACGCTCGTACTGCAGTTCCACCAGTTTGTGAATGGCCGCGCGCTGGTCCTGGGTCCGGCCGATCTCAAAGTATTGCAGCATGTTGGCATAGGCCTCCGGACTGCCAAGCCCATAAATGCACGAGACGGAGGCCACGATAATGACATCCTCGCGTTCAAGCAGGGCACGGGTTGCGGAATGGCGCATCCGGTCGATATGTTCGTTGATGGACGAGTCTTTCTCGATGTACGTGTCCGAGGATGGCACGTAGGCCTCCGGCTGATAGTAATCGTAGTAGGAAACAAAATATTCAACGGCATTGTCCGGAAAGAACTGCTTGAACTCACCGTAAAGCTGGGCTGCCAGAGTCTTGTTGGGTGCCATGATGAGCGTGGGTTTCTGCACCCGTTCAATGACGCAGGCTATCGTATACGTCTTGCCCGAACCGGTGACGCCCAGAAGGGTCTGATGCCGTCTTCCTTCTCTGATGCCCTTAACAAGTTCCGCTATTGCCTGAGGTTGATCACCCTGAGGGGTAAAATCACCTGCCAGTTTAAATCGCATGGGTTCATTCTACCTTAATCATCTCAATTCACCATGGTATCAGGCAGCCAAACTGCTACCATGCGCGACCATTTTTGACTTGAGGAATCCGAATGCCCCGAAATTTACGCAATATTGCCATCATCGCCCACGTTGACCACGGCAAAACCACACTTGTTGACGAGCTTTTGAAACAGTCGGGCACATTTAACCTGCATCAGGAAGTCGCGGAAAGGGTGATGGACAGCAACGATCTTGAGAGGGAGCGTGGCATCACGATCCTGGCCAAGAACACGGCTATCACATACGGCGATACCGTGATCAATATCGTGGACACGCCCGGCCATGCCGATTTCGGGGGTGAAGTTGAACGTATCCTGAACATGGTGGATGGCGTGCTTCTTCTGGTGGATGCGGCGGAAGGGCCCATGCCACAGACCCGGTTTGTCACCTCCAAGGCCCTGAGCCTGGGCCTGAAGCCAATCGTGGTTATCAACAAGATCGACCGAAACGGCGCGGATCCTGACGGGTGCGTGGATGCCACCTTCGATCTTTTTGCCGCGCTGGGGGCCACGGATGAACAACTTGATTTTCCGGTTGTCTATGCCTCAGCCAAGAACGGATATGCCATGCTTGATCTCAAAGATGAGTCAACGTCACTTACATGTCTTTTTGATACCATTCTCAGGCACATCCCGGCCCCTGCCGGAGATCCGGATGCACCATTGCAGATGTTGGCCACAACACTGGGATGGGATGATTACATGGGACGCATGGTCATCGGCCGGATTGCCAATGGCTTCATCAGGCAAGGCCAGGATGTCGTAGTCCTGCATGCCGATGGCAGCCAGTCCCGCGCGCGCATTACAAAGCTGCTCGGGTTTAGGGGGTTGCAACGCGTCGAGATCGAATCGGCGACGGCTGGTGACATCATTGCCGTGGCAGGTATAGAGACCATCCATATCGGTGAGACCATTGCCGACAAGGACCGCCCAAGGCCTCTTCCGGTGATCAGGGTCGATGAACCGACGCTTTCCATGGAACTCCATGTCAACAATTCACCACTGGCGGGAACCGAAGGCAAGCTTGTCACAACCCGCCAGATCCGTGACCGGCTCATGAAGGAAATCCGGACCAACGTTGCCATGCGGGTTGAGGAAACCCCTTCGGGGGATGTTTACAAGGTGTCCGGTCGTGGTGAGTTGCATATTGCCATCCTTCTGGAGAATATGCGCCGGGAGGGATTTGAGATGGCGGTTTCCCGTCCAACCGTCATCACGCGTGAAGTGGACGGGGTCAGGCAGGAGCCCTATGAGCATGTCACCATTGATGTTGACTCAGAATATCAGGGGGTTGTGATCGAGAAACTGGGACGGCGTGGCGCCGAAATCAGCGGCATGCAGAGCAATCCGGATGGGACGACGCGGATGGAGCTCATCTGTCCCACCAGGGGGTTGATTGGCTACACATCCGAGTTTTTGACCGACACACGCGGGACGGGGGTCATGCATCATGTTTTTCATGATTATGGCCCTTTCATTGGAGACCTGCCCGGACGTTCGAACGGGGTGCTGATTTCCATGTCGGCGGGTGAGGCGGTGGCCTATGCCCTGTGGAAGCTTCAGGAGCGCGGCAAGATGTTTATCGGGCCGGGTGAGAAACTCTACGAGGGCATGATCATCGGCATACATAGTCGAGACAATGATCTGGTCGTTAATGCGACCAGAGAAAAGAAACTGACCAACATTCGGGCTGCCGGCAAGGATGATGCCATTGATCTTGTGCCGCCCATCCGGCTGACCCTCGAACGTGCCATTGAATTTATCGGGGATGATGAACTGGTTGAAATCACCCCCAAATCCGTGCGGCTCCGCAAGCGCTTGTTAAAGGAACATGAGCGTAAACGAGCGGCCAGATAGGAAGAAAGGACCAAGCTGACATCTGTCAGCCATCCAATTAAACTTCGTATAGATACGTTTGTGGAGGAATCATGTATGAATAAATGGCCTGCTTTCGCAGTTATCCTGTTGGCCGCGTTTCCAGCCTGGGCGCAGCCTACTTACAATCCTGAAAAGAATGCCGATGATCAGATGAGGCATTGGGATTCCAATAAGAACGGAATCGTCGAATGGAGTGAGTACTCCCGGGCGGCTGCCTACCGGTTCAGCCGAATGGACGCCGACGGAAACGACATTATTTCATTGCAGGAAATGGCCGACTATCAGCACAAAAAGGTCAAGCACGTCAAGCTCATCATAAAACGTTGGGATACCGACAGAAACAATGAAATTAGCCGTGAAGAGTATTTACGGCCAGTTCGGGAGCAATTCATCCACCTCGACAAGGATCAGAACAACACCCTTTCACGTCAGGAATTGATTGATGACTGGGTGCTCAGAAAGATCGAGCTGGAAAAACACATCAAAAAGCAGCGCGAGCAGGAGTAGCGGGTTTCATAACCTGCTTCTCCCCTCTTGCTGGCTGAAGCATAATAATTATGGGAGAAGGGTGAGTTTACGCATCACGGTGCCGACCCTGATTCGATCTACCACGTCCATTCCCTCGATAACCCGTCCAAAGACCGTGTATTTGCCATCAAGCTGGGGTTGTGGGGAAAGACAGATATAAAACTGGCTCCCAGCCGAATTCGGGTCCGAACTTCTTGCCATGGCCACGGTTCCACGCAGATGCTTGGCATCATTGAATTCAGCCTTGATGGTATATCCTGGCCCACCCATACCATTGCCCAACGGATCACCTCCCTGAGCAACAAAGTCTGAAATGACTCTGTGGAACGTCAGACCGTCATAAAATCCGTTGGCTACAAGCACCTTGAAATTGGCGACAGTATTGGGGGCCACCTCGGGCAAAAGCTCGATAAGGAATTGCCCTTCATCCGTATCCACACGAACATGCCGACCTTCAGGGATGTCCGGATCTGTGGCCAGCGGGGCCTTTGACGGTGCCTTCGACACGGCGGAAGACCCTTTCTGATGTCTGATGTCCTGATTTCCGCCATCACAGGCGACAAGCAAAAGGGGAATCAGCAGCACCATGGCAAGGAATCGAAGATAGGAACTCACACAAACCTCCTTTGTGATGATGGAAGGACGCGCTTTGGATGCAGGATGTAGGCACCGCTCTGATCCGATTTGCGAACCTCCCCCGCCCCAAGCAGGATTTCATTGCAATATACTCTACACAGTTCACTTTTTGCCAGACCAACGGGAAGTCGCTGGCCGTAAAGAAAACGTTTGGCGAGTTCCGTCGTCAGTTGAACCTTTTTAAGATCTTTCAGCCAGAACGACAGGGGCTGAATGGCGCGTTCCCGCTCCTGTTCCAGGCTCTTCATATCGACCATCAGACTTTCTTCCCAGCTCCCGATACACGTTCGTCGCAATTCTGTGACACATCCCCCCGTGCCCAGAAGTTCACCGACATCCCGTGCGAGGGAACGAATAAAGGCCCCCTTCGAACATTTCACGTGCAATTTCAGTACAGGTCTATCCCAGGCTGTTAATCGGATCCAGTGGATAGAAATTTCTCTGGGGGGGAGAGTCACCGCTCTTCCTTGTCGTGCCAATTCATACGCGCGCCTGCCTGCCAGTCGGATTGCTGAATAAGCAGGAGGGATCTGCAATTGACGGCCTTCCAGTTTACCGATGGCAGCCCTGATTCTGGCAGCATCTATATCGGAGACGGAAAACCGTTGGGTAACCGTTCCCTCGGCATCCAGGGTGTCTGTCTGGAGACTTAGATCCAGCGTAACCCGATAGATCTTGTCCGCTGCCAGGCCAAGGTCGGCAAATTTCGTGGCTTCACCAAGAAGAACCGGGAGCATGCCGGTGGCCAGGGGATCAAGCGTCCCCGAATGGCCAACCTTGATGCCGCCAAAGATCCTGGAAACAGCGTTGACAGCCTGTCGCGAGGTCCATCCTTCCGGCTTGTCCAGGAAGATGACGCCTGAGGTGATTTCAGCACTCATCGACGCAGAAGCTTGCTAACCTCGTCTCTCACTCGCTCACGCACCTCATCAAAAGTGCCTGCAAGAATACAGCCCGCGGCGTGTGGATGGCCTCCGCCACCCAGGCGAGAGGCAAGAGCTGAAACATCGGTGGTGGTCTTGTTACGGAAACTCACCTTCCACTCCTGATCTTCCTCGGGACGAATGAAGACCGCAATTTCCACGCCATCAAGGCTGCGCCCGTATTCAATAAAACCCTCTGTATCCTCATGAGTGGCACGGGTCTGCTCATACATCTCCTGATCGACATGAAGCCAGCTGGATCTTCCTTCATCCCTTAATTCAAGGGTCTTAAGGCACAGTCCAAGCAGGTCCAGCCTGGTGCGGGAATGGCTTTCATAGACACCTCTGGAAATATGCCACGGGTCCGCTCCGGCCTCGATCAACTCCGCTGCCAGCCTGTGGATTCGGGCGGTGGCATTGGCCAACCGGAAGCTGCAGGTGTCGGTGAGAATGGCGGTAAAGATTGCGGTTGCTGCATCGGCTGAGAGAGGCAGGTTCAAACGTTTCATCAGTTCCAGAATGATTTCACCGGTTGCCGCTGCTTCGGGAACGATCAGGTTTACATCACCAAATCCGGTGTTGTTTGAATGATGATCGATGTTCAGCACTGTCTTGCCTCTAAAGAAAGACGGGGGAAGTCCAAGGCGATCGATGTTTCCGCTGTCAAGGCATACAACCGTATCAACGTCCTCCACGTAAGGAAATTGCTCGCCTTGGGTAATCTGATCCGTACCGGACATAAACCGATACATGTGCGGAACCCCATCCCGGTTATGGGCATAAACATGTTTTCCGGTCTTGCGGAGAGAATGATACAGGCCCATTTGGGAGCCGATGCCATCGCCATCAGGATGACGGTGGGCGCACAAGACCATTTGCCGGGCTTGCGTTATGGCATCACATGCCAGTTGCCATTTATCTTTCATCCTCGCCTTCCAGCTCTCGGAGCATATGCAATACCTTCCCGCTTTTTTCCATGGTTTCATCCCAGCGAAACCTGATCTCCGGCAGGTGTTGTTTGGAAAGCGCCTGGCGGAGCAGATACATGAAGTGCGGCACAAGCCGGTTCAGTCGATCCTCACAGTCCTTCGGGTCATCCACCTCCAGGCGATGCACCCAGACGGTCATACCTCTTCCGGAAAAGGTGATCTCGGCACGCGTGATGCTGATACCGATGAGCCTTGGGTCACTGATCTCCCGTTGCATCAGCTGACTGAGCAGACGGTGCATATCGGCTAACAGCCGGCTTTGTTTCTGGGATCTGTGGCGCACGGAAAACCCTTACAGTGAAGCTGCCACTTCCTCTATCAGGTAAAACTCAAAGGTGTCGCCAACCTTGATATCATTGAACTTGTCGATACCAATACCGCATTCATAACCGCTTTTGACTTCCTTGACATCTTCCTTGAACCGCTTCAGGGACGCAAGCTTTCCGTCATAGATCAAGACACCGTCTCGAAGAACGCGCACACTGGCATGGCGAGTGACATATCCGTCAGTAACGTAGCACCCGGCCACCTTGCCCACCTTGGGAACCGAAAAGACATCCCGGACTTCGGCAGAGCCAATCACCTTCTCGACTTCCTCGGGTGCGAGCAGTCCGCTCAAGGCCTGTTTGATATCATCGATGGCGTCATAAATCACCTTGTAAAAGCGGACATCCACGCCTTCAGTTTCTGCCAGACGCTTGGCCTTCGCCTCAGGTCTCACATTGAAACCGATGATAATGGCATTCGATGCCGAGGCGAGCATGATGTCCGTTTCCGTGATGCCACCAATACCCTTGTGGATGATGTTAACCTTGACATCCTCCGTACCAACCTTTGACAGGGCCTCGGCCATGGCTTCAACCGAGCCACCCACATCTGCCTTAATGACAACCGGCAGCTCCTTGATCCCTTTTTCCTGAATGTTGCTGAACAGCTCATCCAGGCTCAGCTTCTTCTTGGCCTGCTCTGTGACACCGAGTTGACGGATTTTCTCCTTGCGGAAGGCGATGATTTCACGTGCCTGCCGTTCATTTTCCACGACAACGATCTCCTGGCCCGCTTCCGGCAATTCCTCCAGGCCAAGAATTTCGGCGGGGATGGAGGGACCTGCTGTCTTGTGCTGAACCCCGTTTTCATCAACAAGCGCACGAATGCGCCCCATGACGGTACCGGTCACGACAATATCCCCCTGTTTAAAGGTACCATTCTCCACCAGAACTGTTGCCACAGGACCACGGCCCCGATCCAGTCTGGATTCCACGATAACACCCCGGCCGCGCCGCTTGGGATTGGCCTTCAGCTCCAGAATTTCCGTTTGCAACGAGAGCATTTCCAGCAATTCATCCAGGCCCTCACCGGTCAACGCGGATACCGGCACGAAGATGGCATCCCCGCCCCATTCTTCCGGAATCAACCCGTGTTCCGCCATTTGTCGCTTCACCTTCTCAATGTCAGCTTCCGGTTTATCAATCTTGTTAATGGCGACGATGATGGGGACGTTGGCAGCCTTGGCATGGTTGAGCGCCTCAAGGGTCTGGGGTTTCACCCCGTCATCTGCGGCGACAACCAGGACAACCACATCCGTGATCTTGGCACCCCGGGCACGCAGGCTGGTGAAGGCCTCATGACCAGGCGTGTCCAGAAAGACCACCCGATTTCCATCATTCAACTTCACCATGTAGGCGCCGATGTGCTGCGTAATGCCTCCCGCTTCTCCCTTTGCAATCGAGCTCTTGCGCAGGGCATCCAGCAAGGCTGTTTTACCGTGGTCGACGTGCCCCATAATGACAACGATGGGAGGTCTTGGCTCAAGATCACCCTCATCCTCATCTTCCTTTTCAATAAGAAGCGCATCTTCCACCGCACCTTCATTGAGAAGCTTGGGCCGATGTCCAAACTCTTCCACCAGGAGCAGGGCCGTTTCAGCATCGATGCTCTCATTTACCGTGCAGGGCATTCCCATTTCAAAAAGTTTCTTGACCACTTCGGCCCCTTTGACAGCCATTCTGCTGGCCAGCTCCCCAACGGAGATTACCTCAGGGATTTCCACCGAACGGACGACCTTGGGTGCTTCTTTTTCTCCCTCACGATGTTTCTTTCCGCGTGGTTTGCTTCCAAGACGCGCCAGACGCTCTTCTTCTTCCTCTGTCAGCGGAGCAGCACGTTTCAATTCCTCATAATGTCGACGGGCCGCACGTTCAGCAGGTGAAAGCTTTCTCTGGGGGCGAATCTGTCCACCACGACGGCGATGAGCGCCTGGTGGCGGGGTTGTGGGCATGGGGGCTACAGCGACGGAGGGAGTCCGGCGGGGAACGGCACGGGCCCCGGATGTCGACGGTTTTGAACGCTGGGCATTCCTCCGAGCCGCACGTTCCGTCTTGATCTGATTCTCAAGCTGCTTGATTGTCGATCTTGGTGCTTTTGATGAAGCGATCTGAGCGGGTGTGAGCCCCTTTCTGAAGGTCGTTCGTGGGCCACGGGATGTCTCACGTCCTCCAGATGCCTGCTTTTTGATCTCCTTCCCACGCGCTTCTGGAGCAGGCGGAGTTCTTACCACCGGTGTTTTTTGAGTAATGTCAGGTTCAGGGGTCGCCGTAACGTCCCTTTTTGCCACGGCTGGTTTTCGTATCAGGGTGGCGGAAGGAGCGGTGGCCTGTTTCTTTTCTGCCGGCTCGACGGATTCAGAGACTTTTATCCTTCGGCGCCTCACCTCCACGGTAACCGTACGTCCACGGTCATCCTTGCCCCCCATCCGGGACTGGCCGGCAATCATCGGCCGATTCAGCGTCAATGTCCTTCCTAGGGTTCTTCGGGAGCTTTCCTGCTTTCCTTTGGACTTCAATGCTTCAATGATTTTTTGCTTGTCTTCATCATCCAGCATGCTTGTAGGGCCACTCACTGCCAGACCACAACGGATGGCAATACGCTGCAACTCAATCACATCTGTATTGAGCTCTTTTGCCAACTCCAGGATACGTATATTTGCCATCTAAACTCTCACCTCTACTTATTCCGGCGCCCATGATCATCCAGCATTCTGACCCCAAACAAATTGTGCTCGGCTTGCATTCCAAGACATCCACTTGCTGGTCTGTCAGGCATGGCCTCATGTCACGAAAGCCAATTATACACCTTTGTTCGACTTCTTGCAGGTGCCCGCCTTCCGGCTTCACCCCTCATCAAACCAGCCACATTCTTTTCTCGCAGCCATGATCAGGGATTCAAGCTGCTGCTGGGTTTGCCCCTCAATCCCCGCAAGTTCATCAATGGATGCGTCGGCCAGGGCCTCAGCCGTACCTATGCCACGCTTCGCCAGTTGCTCGGCAATCTCCCGGGTGATGCCTGGAACCTTCATAAGGCTGTCCTCGATCTCCGCGGCAGCTTCGGATCCTTCCTCCGCCAGGGCCTTCTCAAGCAGTGAATCACGTGCCCTCTTCTGCAACTCTACTGCCAGATCAGCATCCAGCCCCTCAAGGGCTGCAAGTTCATCCAGCGAGCAATAGGCAACATCCTCCAGACTGAGAAAACCCTCCGAAGCAAGATAGGCTGCAAACTCTTCATCCAGATCCAGCACTTCGTGAAACAGCTTTTTCATGTGTTCCACTTCTGCACGTCGCCGTTCATGTTCCTCACCAGTGGTCATGATTTCGATGTTCCAGCCACTCAGCTCGGAAGCCAGACGGACATTCTGACCCCTTTTTCCAATGGCGATTGCCAGCTGATCCTCAGCCACAGCCACTTCGATCGTCTGTTTTTCCTCATCCACAAGCACACGCTCAATAGCAGCGGGGGCCATGGCATTGATGACAAACGTTGCCGGATCAGGGGTCCATTCGATAATGTCAATTTTCTCCCCGTGCAGCTCGTTGACGACTGCCTGCACCCGCGCCCCACGCATTCCGACACATGCGCCAACAGGGTCAACACTCGGATCATGGGAAATGACCGCGATTTTTGTGCGTGACCCCGGATCCCGGGCGATGGCCTGGATTTCAACAACACCATCCTGAATCTCCGGAACCTCCTGCTCAAAAAGGCGAAGGACCATCCCGGCATCCGCCCGTGACATGATGAGAAGGGGGCCAACGGGTTGGTTTCGCACTTCACGCAAGTAGGCCCGAATACGATCGCCCTGCCGGAACGTCTCCCTGGGAAGAAGATCTTCACGGAACATAACCGCCTCTCCTCTCCCCAGATCGACGTAAACATTACCGCGTTCGACCCGCTTGACGATGCCCGCAATAAGCTCGCCAACCCGAGGTTCATATTCGGCGATCACACGCTCACGTTCTGCCTCACGAATTTTCTGGTTGATGACCTGCTTGGCCGTCTGTGCCGCGATTCTCCCAAGTTCAATGGGTTCAAGCTCTTCCTTGAATTCGCTCCCGATCTCGGCCTTGGGATCGATCTTCCTGGCATCCTCCAGATTCAATTCATTCTCTTCATCCTCGACCTCCTCCACCACGGTCCGAACATGGTAGAGATGAATCTGGCCGGTTTTACGATCAATCTCTGCCTCCACATGTTTGTTCCCGTAAGTGCGCCGGGCGACTGTTTTCAAGGCCGACTCCATCGCCTCGAGCACAAGTTCCCGGTCAACGGACTTTTCTCTGGCGACAGATTCTGCTACCTGTAAAATCTCCATACCCATTATTCTGCAATCCCCATTGTTATTTTCCCTTTTGTCTTTTTTTGGTGGTCTGTTTGTTCCAGTTGATAGCCCGAACAACTTTTACCACATCTTCCATAACCACATGATGTTCCTTGCCGTTGCCTTCCCTGATACGCAACCCCCCTTCAGCGGGACCGAGATTTACGCCTTCAATCCTGCGGCCATCAAGACAGTGCACTTCAAGCAGTTCACCCTGATGACGGTAAAAATCAGCCTTGTTCCGCAACGGCCAGTCCAGTCCGGGTGAGGACACCTCAAGCCGGTAACTTCCATGGAAAAGGGATTCGGCATCCAGTTGCAGTGACAGTGCACGACTGAATTGTTCAAGGCACGTACTGTCTACACCTCCGGCGCGGTCAACAATCACTTTCAGGTATTTGTTGCGATGGCTTCCACCCAAGGTGATATCAAGGATATCAACCTGGAGGTCAACTGCGATGGGTGCAGCTAATCTCTCAATTTCCTTTTCCAAACAAACTCCTAAAAAAACAAAAAAGCGAGCCGCAGCTCACTTTCTCACGCTCATATGCTAAGCAGTTCATATAATTTTACAAGTTAAACCCGTGCCAACCGGAAGCCTTGGCTACACTTTCCTGCGTGGGCTCATCGAAATGACCATTTGCGCCACTTCAGTCGCCGGATCCCTGGTGCCCAGCAGATTTCTGAGCCTTGAAAAGCATCTTCTTTGCCTTTCAGCCGCATCCCTGTCTTCAATAAGGGGAACAAGTTCGTCCATGATTTTCTCCACGGTACATTGCGCCTGGATCAGCTCGGGCATTACCGTCTGATCACCCATAAGAATGTTAACCAGTCCGATATGCTTGACCGTTGCCAATTTTCGTCCGAAAAAAATATGTGCGGGTGTTGAACGATAGATAAGAACCGTCGGCACGTCCCACAATGCCAGCTCCAGAGTGACCGTGCCTGATGCGGCCACGGCTGCATCCACGGGTAACGAGAAACAGCTGGCCGAGCGTGGAACAATCCTTGCCCCCTCCTCCTTCAAGGGAGCAAGCATCACATCTTCCGCACCCGTCGCCTGAGGTACGACGCATTGGACATGAGGGAACCTGTTATGAAGTTCAATCAATAAACCACTCAGAACAGGTACATGGCGTTTCAGCTCCCCTCTTCTGCTTCCGGGGAGCAAGGCGATGATGGGTTGGTGAGGATCAAGTTGAAACCGACGGCAAAACGCTTCCCTTGACCAACCCTCTGAGCAGCTCTGAACAGAAGGATTGCCGACATAGGAAGCCTCAATCCCTTTGCCGGCGAACCATTCAGGCTCGAAGGGAAGAATGCAGGCCAGCCTGTCCTGGGAAAGCTTCAGCTGCCGGACGCGCCACTTTCCCCAGGCCCAGAGTTTCGGGGCAATGTATTGAATGACCGGGATGCCTAGCTGGCGTAACTTTGCCCCGACACGCATGTGGAAGCCCGGATAGTCGACCAGGACAGCCACTTCCGGCCTTTGATCCCTTGCCCACGATAACATCTTTTTCTCCGTTCCTTGAATCCGTGGTAGCGCTTTGACAACATCACCAAACCCCATCACGTTAAGCTCACGTATGTGCGCCAGGGTATGGCAGCCTTCTTTCTGCATGTATTGACCTGCAATACCGCTGCAACGTATATCGGGATCGATTTCGTGAAGTGCACGGATCAAAGCTGCAGCATGCATATCTCCCGAGGCCTCACCGGCACTGACCAGGATATTCATGGCATACCGTATTTCATTGGGCTGAGGTGCACCTAATCCGGTTTCACTGCACCGGGTCTTCAGGGGGGGTTAGCCCAAGGATGGTGATGCCAAGCCGATCGGCAAGCTGCGCGAAGTCCTGTCTCTGAAGCATCAGGGTTTTGCCGGCCTCAACCGCTAGCATCACGCAACCGGATTCTGACATCACCTTCAGGGTGTCAGGTCCGACCGCAGGCACATCAAAACGAAGATCCTGGTTGGGCTTGGCGATCTTGACAACCACGGCCTTCCCGCTCCCCAGCTTTCCTCCTCGCCGGATCGCTTCATCGGTCCCTTCGATGGCTTCAACTGCCAACACACTCTGGTTCTGTACAACAACGGTTTGCCCGATGTCTAGGGCTGCCACACCTTTGGCCTGGAGGAAACCAAACTCGGCATCACGCATCATTTCCTTTCTGGGCCTGGGGCCAAAAAGATGCCCCGATGTGGCCAGCATCTCATGTGCGAAGTCGGTTTGGGCAAGAACCTCGATGCCCTCCTTCGCCAGGAGATCCGCAATGGCATTCATGATCGTGTCGTCACGCCTGTCCGGGAGCTTCGCAAGCGTATGCAGTGCCTTAAAGTCGGGGCGGAAGTTCCTGAACAAATGGAGTTTTTTTACCTTGCCAGCCATGACAACCTGGCGCACACCGTGTCTCTTGAAACAATTGATCATGGCCTGCAACTGGCCTACATGCAGCCATGAGGTGGAACTACTGAATTCTTCAATGGACGGGAAGGTTTCGCCATGAATCGCAACAGTGTGAATTTGAAACCCCTGGCTGCGAAGGTTATGAGCGACCTCCAATGGAAAGGAACCATAACCGGCGATCAAGCCAATTCCGGCCTGATCAGGGGGTCTTTGATTCATGATCCCGATGCAAACATAATCCTTTTCTGGCACTTTGCACAAAATTGTAAAGCTCAAGGGCGGCTGGGTTTTCCCCGACAATGGCCTCTGCCTTCTTCAGTCTGAGTTCCATCTTGTCACGGCTCTGGAAGAAGATTCGGTACAAACGCCTCAGCAGGGTAATCGTTTCAGAATCAAATCCGGCACGGCGCAAACCGACCAGATTAAGCCCCGACAACCCTGCTCTGTAACCGCCGGCGATCATGCAGAAAGGCGGAACATCCTTAACGACCCCCGACATCCCGCCAAGCATGGCCAGCTTTCCAATCCTTGTTTGCTGATGAACCGCAGCCAGGCCACCGATGATCGCTCCATCACCCACTTCAACATGACCGGCCAGTGTGGCGCAATTTGCCAGGACAATCCCGTTTCCGAGAAGACAGTCATGGGCCACATGGGCGTAGGCCATGAGGAGATTCCCGTTACCAATCCTGGTCAGCATCCCTCCCGCTTCCGTACCCGGATTAACGGTTGTGTTCTCCCGGAAAATGTTGTCGTCCCCAATGATCAGCCTAGAGGGCTCACCGTGATATTTAAGATCCTGGGGTTCGCTTCCGATGCTTGCAAAAGGAAAAATACGGTTGTTTCTGCCCAGTGTGGTGTGCCCGGTGACCACGACGTGAGAGATCAATTCACACCCGGCACCAATGCTGACATGTTCCCCCACGACGCAGAAAGGCCCGACCTTTGCCTCCGGATGAATCATGGCCCCTTCAGCAATTATTGCAGAAGGATGGATGTTGCTGTTCACACGGTGTCTCTTGCCACCAGGGTGGCCATAAGCTCACCATCGCACACAAGCTGACCGTCCACTTTTGCCTGGCCACTGAATTTCCACAGATTTCCTCTGTGACGCATGACATCAAGCTCAAAGATAAGCGTATCGCCGGGGCGTACCGGCTTCCTGAATCGCACCCTGTCAATTCCTGTGAAATAAACCAGCGCATCCTGGAAGTGAGGTGTCGACTCAAAGGCCAGAATCCCGCCAGCCTGAGCCATGGCCTCGACTATCAGGACTCCCGGCATTACCGGATGATGTGGAAAGTGCCCCTGGAAAAAGGGTTCATTGATGGTGACATTCTTGAGGGCCCGAATGGATTTTTCAACCTCCAGCTCAAGTATCCTGTCGATCATCAGGAATGGATACCGGTGAGGCAATCGCTCTAATATGCTGTCAATGTTCAATTTCATCATCCTGTTTCGTCCCGCCCTTTCCCGGTTTCGGCATGGATCGCCAAAGCTGGGGGAGTCGCTGAAATAAAGCCGTGGCCTTAAGCCAAAGCCGATGGGGCATAACCGGGATGCCGGCGTAAATCCCCCCCGTTTCCAGATCACCCATGACCCCGGACTTGGCTGCGATTTTCACGTTCTGTCCTATCCTTAGATGCCCGGCGACGCCAACCTGCCCCCCAAACTGACACCCGTGACCTATCTCTGTTGAGCCTGATATGCCCACCTGGCTGGCCATAATGCTGAAAGCCCCTATACGGACGTTATGGCCGATCTGAATAAGATTATCAAGCTTGACGCCATTCTCGATTACAGTATCGCCGATGGTCCCCCGGTCGATGCATGTGTTGGCCCCGATCTCCACGTCATCCCCAATGATAACCCTTCCAACCTGGGGTATTTTCAGATGTTCCTTACCATTCCAGGCATAACCAAAACCGTCTGACCCAACCACGGCACCGGCCTGCAGGATAGATCTGTCTCCAAGCACGCAACCGGCGGACAATATTGAACCGGGATGGAGGATACAATTTGCCCCGATTCTTGCCCCTTTCCCGACAATGCATCCCGGCCCAATGATGGAGCCTTCTCCAACCTCGGCATCGGCCTCTATGACCGCCAGTGCCCCCACATCGACACTGTCTGCCACATGAGCACCCGGATCTATGTTGGCGGATGGATGCCGGTATCCGGAAGCTGTCGGGAGCGGCTTGAAATGACGCTGGAGAAGGGCAAAGGCCAGATAGGGATCCTTAACCCTGACAACAGGACGTTCGGTGCCGGGAAAATCATTCTTCCCGAGCAGGACCACTGCGGCACGGGAATGGTCAAATTCGGATTTGTAACGGGAATTGGCAAGGAATGCCACCTCGTCACTGGTGGCGAATTTAAGCGTCTGGATGCCATGCACTTCCTTGTCAGGATCCGCATGCTCCAGTTTTCCCGAGACAATTTGCTCCAGTTGACCTAGGCGCACAGGAGTCCTATTTCTTCTTTTTATCCAGCGCCTTGGTGATTTCGGCTGTCAGATCATAGACATCGGATGCATACAAAACAGCGGGTTGTTTTTGCAGGATTAAATCATAACCATGGCTGTGAGCGTACTCTTTCACCACAGCATGAAAATCCGAAAGAATCCCCTGATCAAGTCGGTTCTTTTCCCGCATCAATGACTCTTGGGCGTCCTGTTTCTTCCTTTCAAAGAGCTTGTTCAGGCTGGTCAATTCTTCCTGCTTCTCTGAAACCCTGTCGGGTGACATGATCATGGACTGGGCACGCAAATCCTCTGCGGCTTTCAGTATCTTGTCTTTCAGGACATCCAGCTCTTTCTGCTGCTTTCTTCTCATGTCCTCAAGACGATTGATTCCGGCCTGATAGACCTTTGTGCTTTCAATCGCATTCCTTACATCCACGTAACCCAATTTGATATCTGCCGCATATGCGTTTCCCGTCGCAAAAGCAACAAACACCAACAACGCTAACAACACCCTTTTATTCATACGTTCTCCTTCAGATCTTTTCGTCTCAAACCAAGAAAAATTCCAACCTTAAAACTGGGTTCCAATAGCAAAGTTAAAGCTTTGCAAACGGTCCTGGGCTTTCTTGCGGATTGGGAAGCCCCAAACAAGTCCAACAGGACCAACCGGTGAGAGCCACTGGATACCGAACCCATACGATGCCCGCATCTCCGAAAACTTCAGCGTCTGGCCAAAATCGGCGATGGTCCCTACGTCCATGAATACCAATCCCCGAATGCCCACAGTTTGCATGTATGGAAATGGAAAGAACAGATCCAAAGAGGCGCTGACCGTCTTGTTACCTCCAATGATGTCTCCCGTGACCGGATCCAGAATGGTTACGCCATAATAGTCAAACCCGCGAAGTGTCTCCAATCCACCAAGCGAATATCTCCTGTATATGGGCACTTCCCGACCCGAATATCCCCTAATATATTTTCCTTTAACAGACGGGCTCAAGGTGAAATCTGCGCCAACAGGGACATATAGCTCGGTGGACAGTTCCGACTCAATGAAACGGTTTGTACCCCCCATACCTGCGACACCAACCCGAAGCAACTCCCTGTGCCCGGAATGAGGTGTCAGTGGATGATCCGTTGTGTCCCAGCCAATCGTCTGGGTAAGTTCGCCGGTACTTTGCTTGCCTGTTTGGGAACGAAGAATGAGGGAAGCATTGGCGGGAATATCGAAGATGTTGGTCTGAACATACTGGTAACCAATTCCATAAGTTACGTTTTCCGTCAGGGGAATTCCAAAGCTGACGCCGCCACCAATGTTATTCTGTTTGTATAGCACGATCTCTTCCAGCCTTGTCTGCTGCTTGAAGGCGCTGACAGAAAGGCTCAGCTCTTCACCCAGAAAATAGGGCTCGGTAACGGAAGCGTTGAAGTTCTTTGTTTTACTACCAACATCTCCGGTGATATTTAAATGCAGGCCCCTGCCAAGAAAATTCTTTTCGTTTACCTTGGCTGTGAAAAACATTTTTTCCAGTTGCGAGAAGCCACCACCCACAGAGAATGAACCGGTCTTTTTCTCATCCACGTCCACTTTCATAAGCACCTTGTCCGGTTCACTTCCCTTGGGCAGGGAAACCCTTACATCATCAAAAAAATCAAGCTTCTTGAGTCTCTTCCGACTCAGGTTCAATTTACTTGCTGAAAAAAGTTCGCCTTCTGCAAGACGAAGTTCTCTCCGTACCACATTATCCAGGGTCTTGTGGTTGCCACTGATTTCAATCCGTTCGATGTAAACCTTTCTTCCCTTTTCGATGTCAAACGTCAGATCAACGGTTTTCTCCTCAAGATGACGATGGAACAAGGGGGTGACACTGGCAAAGGCATAACCTTCGTCCCCGACCTTCTCGTTCATGGCCTCGATACTTTTCTGCAGTTTCTCCTGGGAAAAGATCTCGCCGGGCTCAAGCGTGATGCTGTCCATCAGGATCTCCCTGCTTGGAACCATATCCCCCTGGAGATCGATCTGGCCAATACGGTATTGAATCCCTTCATGAAGGTTAAATGTCAGGTAGAACCACTGTTTGTCCGGTGACAGTGTGAACAAGGTCGACTCGATCGACACGTCGAGGAACCCGTGATTGCGATAGAACTGCTCCAGCAATTGAACGTCTGCCCCCATACGCTTGCTTTCAACGATATCCCTGTCCGAGAACCAGGAGACCAAAGTGTTTGCCTCCTTGGATGCAAGTTCATCCCGGAGCTTCGAATCGCTAAAGGTCTCATTGCCAACAAAACGAATGCGTTTGATCCGGGTAATGACCCCTTCATGCACATTGAAGGTAACATCCACCCGCCCGTCCTCCAGCTTTTTTGAGTCAACCTTGACGTCGATCTGATAGTACCCCTTTTTTAGGTACTCCCGGCGGATCGTGTTGATATCGGCAGCGAGTCGCGCCTGATTATAGATATACCCCGGTTTGAGCTTCAGTTTCGGCTTCAGGGTCTTGTCCGGAATCTCATCGTTACCAAGAATGCTGATATTTCCCACCAACGGGTTTTCCTCCACCTCATAGATCAGGACAATCCCCGACTTTGCCGGCTCCCGGTAGACTTTCACATCCGTGAAAAATCCGGTGGCATAGAGCCGTCGCACATCGTCACTTACAGATGCGCGGTCCAGTGGTTCATCCGTACTGGTATGGATGGAGGCCATAATTGTGGCTGTTTCAATATGTTGATTTCCCCGAATCTCAATCTTTGACACCTTTTCCGCAGGCCCATTGATCTCAGTTGCCTGGACCTCGAGCGCACAAAGTACCGTTATGGCCAACATCAGAATCACGGCCATCCAGCGGGAACCTGAAAACCCCATGTCAGCCCTTGAATAATCGCAGAAGATCATTGTAAAAAGCGAAAAGCATCAGCGTAACCAACAAGGCGATGCCGACAATTTGGGTTTTTTCCATAACCTTGGGACTCAAGGGTCTGCCCAGAATCTTTTCCACTCCCAGATATGCCAGTTGCCCGCCATCAAGAACGGGGACGGGCAGCAGGTTTATCACTCCCAAGTTTACAGATACCAGGGCAAGAAAGGACAGGAAAGCGACCAGGCCAAGTGCGGCCGTTTTTCCTGCCAGTTGAGCGATGGCTATGGGACCACCAAGGTTTTGGGGAGAAATCGCTGCCACCAGCATTTTCCCAAACATTTCAAGGGTTAATACCGTCATATCATAGGTTCGGGTGAATCCATACATGATACCGTCAATGACTCCCATTCTGTACAGGACAGGCTGTTGAAGGGGTTCTGCAGCCAGCTGCGCACCAATTCGTCCCTGGCTCTCCCCAGCGTCCTCGGGTGTCACGGTCACATTGAGTGCCTTCCCATCCCGCTGAATACTTAAAACGACCTGCTTGCCAGCGTTCTTGCGTATTTCCCTTATCAGACCGCGCACGTTATCCACCGGCTTGCCTTCAACCTGAAGGATGGCATCACCCATTTTCAATCCTGCCCGATCAGCGGGCGATTCCGGAACCACGGAAGCGATCTTGACCCGTATCCCGGGACCAATTCCAAGGGATTCCGCTGAGACATCGCTCAATAATGGCTCGGATTCTGTCTCGGGCAGCAACACTTCCACTGTCAGGTCGGCATTGTCCCGTAACAGGGTAAGGCTGACCCGGCTACCGATATTGTCCCTCAGGGATTCCTCAACTTCCCGCCAGGAATGTACGGCCCTGCCATTGATACTTTTAACCTGATCACCAACAAGCAGGCCGGCCTGTTCCGCAACTGAAGCAGGATAAACAGAACCGATCACCGGTGGAATGACCTGTTGACCCAGCCAGGCAACAACCATGTAGGCCACAATGGCAAAGAAAAAATTGAAAGCGGGGCCTGCAACCGCAATGGAGGCCCTTTTCCATACAGGTTGCATATCAAAGGCCCGCTTTTTATCCGCCTCAGAAAGCTGGGTTTCACTCCCCTGCTCGCCAAGCATCTTGACATATCCGCCGAGCGGGATGGCTGCAACAACAAATTCAACCTCGCCATCACGACTTTTCCAGGAAAACAAGGCCCGACCAAAGCCAATGGAAAACTTTTCAACCTTTACGCCAAGCTTTCTGGCCACGATATAATGCCCGAATTCATGCACCGTGATGAGCAAGGCAAGCGCGAAAATAAATGCACCAACGGTAAAAAAGGTGTCTATCAAACAATCCTCCATTTGCTCGGCGGTGATTCCTCAACAATTCGTCTGGCCATTTGTCTTGCTTCGGCATCTATGGAAAAAACCGAGTCCAGATCAGCAGCTACCGTATTGTCTGTCGATGATAAAACCTCCTCGACAAGCGGCACAATGCCAGTAAACGGCAACCTGTGCTCCAGGAACGCCTTGTTGGCCACTTCATTGGCTGCATTAAAGGCAATCGCCAGCGAATCCTGTCCTTTCATGACCACTCGCACCAGTTTCATGGCAGGAAAACGTTCCAAATCTAGCGAAAAAAAATCAAGCCGTCCGTGTTTCGTTAAATCCAGCCTAGCCGTTCCCGAATCCAACCGGGGGCGTGTTTGCAGGGCATAGGCAATGGGTACACGCATATCCGGTTCCGCCATCTGTGCCATGACCGAACCATCCCGATAGCAAACCAGAGCGTGGATGATGCTTTGCGGGTGAATCACTACGGCCAGTTTCTCTGAAGGGATATCAAAAAGCCATCTCGCCTCAATCAACTCAAGCGCCTTGTTCATCATCGTCGCCGAGTCCACGCTGATCTTCGCACCCATATCCCAGTTCGGATGAGCAACAGCCTCTTCGGGTCTGATGTCCTGCAGGCTGGATAAATCCCGTTCCCGGAACGGGCCACCGGAAGCAGTGAGTATAATCTGTTCAACTGACCCGCGGTCATGCCCTGCCAGGCACTGTGACACACCTACATGTTCCGAGTCCAAAGGCACAATCTCAGCCCCGGCCTCTTTCGCTGTATGCATCACGATACGGCCCGCCATCACCAGGGATTCCTTGTTTGCCAGGCATACTCTCTTGCCGGCCTGGACTGCTGCCAGGGTGGCTGGCAACCCGGCCGAACCTACCATGGCTGCAATAACGGTTTCGGTCTCCTCTGCCCTGACTGCAGCAATAGCCGCCTGCATACCTGCGCCAAGATGGGTTCCGGCGGGCAACCTGCCTTTCAGTTTTCCGGCAGCGGCCTCATCGGTCATGATCACCCATTCGGGGTGAAGAAGTTCGGCCAGTTCCTGCATACGGGGCACATTTGCATGCCCTACCAAGGCATAGGCGGTCAGAAGCCCGGGATGCCTTAGCATGACATCGACGGTGCTGGCACCAATCGATCCCGTTGCTCCCAGAAGGGTTAAACGCACTAGATGACCATCCAAAGCAAACCGGTGACGGGAAGGGCCACGATCATGGCGTCGATCCGGTCAAGAATGCCGCCATGGCCGGGCAGAATCGAACCGCTGTCCTTCACACCAAGACTCCTCTTGAGTGCGGATTCTGCAAGGTCTCCAATAATACCGGTCGCCACCAGAACGGTTGCAAGCAGGATTGCCTCAAGGAAAGACATGGGTAACAGCCACATCCACAAGGTGATTGCCAGCGGGATTGCAATAACAAAGGCGGCCAGCATACCCTCAACCGTTTTTCCCGGACTTATGTGCGGACACAATTTGTGTTTTCCTATGCTCGAGCCCACGGCAAACGCGCCAATATCTGCAGCCCAGATACCGACGCAGGCAACGACAATGAAAAAGCGGCCATCCGGGTTCTCGTGAACTTCCGAGATAACCCATACACAGAGAAAAAGCCAGATAAACATCCATTGGGCTGCGGTCAGTTTCCGGAAACGTTCAGCCAGACCGTTCTCCGGTATGCCAATGCCTGCAAGCAGCAACCACAGCAATGAAAGGAAGACCAGCGCGATTAAGGGTTGACCCGCCGGCACGAGGATGACCAGTGCGGCCAGCGCTGTCAGGGAGAAGGCTGCCTGGTTGGGTATGTGGATGAGTCGAAGCAGCTCAACCACCGCGATCATGGCGATGGCAAGCAGAACCCACTCAAACCAGGGTGAGGACATGTATAACAGCCACCATAAAGCCGAGGGGATGAGAATGAGGGCAGTAAGAATTCTCTTGTTCAGCCCACTCATGACCTATCTTCCTGTGCCGTCATCTGATCGCTGGTTTTTCCAAATCGTCTTTCCCGACCAGCGTAATCGGTCAGAGCCGCATGAAAATCATCTTCGGTAAAATCCGGCCAGAATTTATCGCTGAAGTACAATTCAGCATATGCGGCATCCCACAGATAATAGTTTGAAATACGCTTTTCGCCACCTGTCCGGATCAGGAGGTCAATGGGTTCCAGGTCACCACACCAGAGAAACCTGCGAAAACCCTCGACATCCAAATCATTCAGGGCCTGATCCGGTGAGGGTTCATTCATGGCCCATTTTGCTGCTTGACGGACCCCCTCAAGAATTTCCTGCTGACCGCCATAGCTCAGACAGAGAATCAGATCTATTCGATCATTGCCCTGTGTTGCCTTACATGCCTTTTCAATGGCGTTGCGTGTACGTGACGGCAATGTGTCCAGCAAGCCAATGGTCCGCAAACGGACACCCTGTTTTTTCATTTCCGGAATCTGAGAGACCAGAAGAGAGGTCAGCAACCCCATCAACCCCTTGATTTCGGGCTCGGGCCTTGCCCAGTTTTCGGTCGAAAAGGCAAAAAGCGAGAGTTGCCTGATGCCATATTTTGCAGCCCATTCAACAACTCTGCGTGCAACCTTGGAACCATGGCGATGACCTTCCAGCCTTGGCAGCCCATGTCTGTTGGCCCAGCGCCCATTACCATCCATAATGATAGCGATATGGTGCGGCCTGCGAGCAGAGTCAGGCATCACACCGTTAAGATATCTTTTTCTTTGTGTTCTATGATACGGTCAATTTCATCAATGTACTGATCCGTAAGGCGCTGGATCCTTTCCTGCAGACGTTTTCCCTCATCCTCGGACATCGCCTTATCCCGAACCTGCTTTTTCACTTTCTCATTGGCATCACGACGAATATTACGAATGGCTACCTTATCCTGCTCAGCCAGTTTTCTCACCTGCCTTACAAGTTCAAGTCTTCTTTCCTCTGTCAGTTCCGGGAGGGTAAGTCGAATGACCTCACCATCATTGCTTGGCGTAATGCCCAAATCGGAAGACAGAATGGCTTTCTCGATCACCGGGATCATGCTTTTTTCCCACGGAGATATCACTATGGTTCTGGCCTCAGGCACGGAAACGTTTGCAACCTGGTTTAACGGCATGTCAGACCCGTAATAAGGGACCAGAACATGATCCAGAAGTGCGGTGCTTGCCCTCCCTGTTCGAATCCCGGCCAGTTCTTCCTTTAGGGAAACCAGGCTTTTCTTCATCCGGCGTTCAACATCATCCAGCATTTGTGCTCTCCTCCTGAACAAGCGTTCCAATGGGTTCGCCGCCAACAACCCGTAAAAGATTCCCCGGCACGGTAACGTTAAACACAATAATGGGCATGTTGTTATCACGACACAATGAAAGCGCCGTGGCATCCATGACTGCCAGCTTCTGATTCAACGCCTCACTGAAACTGATGGACTCATAACGAACCGCATCCGAATCAAGCTTGGGATCAGCTGAGTACACGCCATCCACTTTCGTGCCCTTGAGTACAACATCGGCGTTGATCTCCATGGCGCGCAGACTGGCTGCCGTATCCGTGGTGAAGTAAGGGCTACCCGTGCCGGCAGCAAAAATAACGATTCGGCCTTTCTCGAGATGACGGACGGCCCTGCGCCGGATGTAAGGTTCAGCCACCTCCTTGATTGATAAGGCGGAAATAACCCTTACCACCTCTCCTTGCCGTTCAATGGCATCCTGCAGGGCGATAGCATTCATGATGGTGGCAAGCATTCCCATATAGTCTGCACTGGCCCGATCCATGCCTACCGTGGTGCCTTTGACACCACGAAAAATATTGCCGCCACCTATGACAATGGCCAGTTCCAGACCACACCTGAAGACCTCGACAAGTTCGGTGGACAGGGAATTGACCGTATCGACGTCAATGCCATAGCCATCCTTTCCCATCAGGACCTCACCCGAGAGTTTGAGCAGGACCCGCTTGTGTTGAAACGAGCCTCGCCTGGTACCCGATGGTCCGGAGTCAGCCATGAATCTGGGCTGACACCTCGGCAGCAAAATCGGACTTCCGCTTTTCGATACCCTCACCCAGTTGATAACGGCACATCACGGATATTGTGGCGTCTGGATCCGTGGCGGAAAGCAGTTGGGAGACCGATTGATCCGGATCCTTAACGAAGGGTTGCTCCAGCAGGCAGTTTTCAATGTAGTATTTGTTCAGCTGACCCGTGACGATTCGTTCTATGATCTTTTCGGGTTTCCCGCTGGCCAAGGCTCTTTCCCGCAAGACACTCTTTTCGCGTTCAAGATCCTGTGCCGGGACATCCTCCCTGGATATATATTGTGGATTGGATGCGGCAACATGCATGGCTATATCCCTGCCAACGGAAGCCATCTGTTCGGGTTTACGAGTATCAATCCCGACAACCACTGCAATTTTTCCACCCGCATGAACGTACGCGGCCACAATCCCGTCAGTAACCCCCACCTTCTCAAATCGCCGAATGGAGATGTTCTCTCCGATCCTGGCAACCATTTCGGTGAGGGTTTCAGAGACCGTTCTCTTCCCATCATAGGGCTGCTTCATCAATGCTTCCACATCACTGACATCTGAAGTCAGGATTATCTCAAGGAGGTGATTGACAAAATCCTGAAACTCCTTGTTTTTGGCTACAAAATCCGTCTCAGAGTTCACCTCGAGAATGGCACCGCCATGGCCGGTTGAGGAGGCTACCACCAGCCCCTCGGCCGCGATCCTGCCGGCTTTCTTCGCCACGGCAGAAAGGCCCTTTTTCCTGAGGTAATCAATGGCGGCATTGATATCGCCATTGGTTTCCACAAGAGCTTTCTTGCAATCCATCATGCCGGCACCGGTACGTTCTCGAAGTGACTTGATATCTCCGGCTGTGATTTGGCCCATATTTTCCTCCGATGTTTGTTCGATGTCGTTACCCGGTTCTGGGAGAACCAAGAGATCAGGCTTCTTCGGCTTCCGCCTCTTGATGCAGTCTCTCGGCTTCCTGTTCCGAGGTCATTTCCGCAGCTTCTCCAGCTTCCTCTCCCTGTTCCAGGTTCCATGTTTCGTAACCTTCGATCAGGGCATCGGCCATCTTGCTGCAAAAGAGGCGAATCGCCCTGATTGCATCATCATTTCCCGGTATCAAATAATCGATCCCTGTCGGGTCGCAATTGGAGTCAACAACGGCAACAACCGGGATACCAAGACGGCGGGCCTCGGCAACGGCAAGCGCTTCCTTGCCCGTATCAATGACAAACAGGCAATCTGGCAGTTGAACCATATCCTTGATACCGCCCAGGGAACGTTCGAGCTTGGCGAGTTTTCGTTCCAGTTGCAGCGCTTCCTTTTTGGAAAGAAGCTCAAACTTCCCCTCTTCCTTTTGACGCTGAAGTTCCTTCATCTTGCGCACAGATTGCTGAACTGTGCTGAAATTGGTCAGCGTTCCGCCCAGCCATCGATGGTTGACATAATACTGGCCCGCACGACTCGCTTCCTCCCGAATCGCGTCCCTGGCCTGCTTTTTTGTTCCCACAAAGAGCACGCGTCCTCCGGCGGTTGCCAGTTCGCGCATGAATTGAAACGACTCATTTGCCAGTTTCAGTGTCTTTTGCAGGTCAATAATGTGGATTCCGTTTCGTTGACCGAAGAGATAGGGCGCCATCCTTGGATGCCAGCGGCGCGTCTGGTGGCCGAAATGAACGCCGGCTTCAAGCAGTTGCTTCATCGTAAATTGAGACATGCATGTCCTCCGATTGTTATTCTTCCGCCACTCCAACCCTCCAAAGGGCACAATCGCATGAGCGGCGCGCGAAGTGGCGCGCTTTCTATCCAAAATGTCATGTTAACGCAAGCAAAACGTCAATTTCTGTTAGCAACAAATAGACCTGTCCGGTTTTAAAGCACAAGAGTTGTCCGCATTGG
>CAZCTM010000013.1:0-52828 GCA_964501925.1 uncultured Zetaproteobacteria bacterium
ATCGGATTCTCCTCCTATCCTATAGAAAATTCGATGGGTTTTGCAGAGGGTTCAATATATGTGTAAGTATCTTTTTTCGGGATGAGCATACATTCCCCCCTTATTTCCTGATCCAATATAGTGCGGAGAACCCTGGGCGGCAAATTAGAAAAGGAGAAAAGGGAACGATGGTTTCCGCCGGTCATGATGGCATTCCAGCAGGGCGCAATCGTCCGCTGCCTTCAACCGCGGTGAGGTAAAACGTCAAGCGAATTCCGCAAAAAATCACAGTTTATTATTTATATCAGCAGGTTTAACGTTGGCGAATGGGAAGAAACCCTGTCTTTTCCATAGAGCAAGGAGACAGGCGGATCACGGTGCTGGGCACGGCCCATATCTCCAGATCCAGTGCCGACAAGGTCCGTGAACTGCTCCTGTCCGGGGAGTTTGACGCCGTTGCCGTTGAGCTGGGTACGGGCAGATATAAACGAATCACCGAACCCGAATCGGTATATAACCTGGACCTGTTTCATATTGTAAAGAGCGGAATGCATGATGAAAAGCGGTGACAGTATACTTATTTAAGCTGAGAGATATCGCTTCTGGCAACCTCGCTTAAAGCCAAGGTACGCCAGAAAATTAATTGTCTTCGTGAAGGTACATTTCGATACGGTTCTTGATCTGATCGCGCACGCGGCGGAATGCGCCCATGATCTCCGCTTCCGTGCCGGCAACCCTCACTGAAAATCAGTGACAGCAGGCTTGGTTATCATCCTTTCACTTCTTTCCTCCTGAAAAGAGTATACTGTCCCCGTTTTTCCCTCTGTGCAAACCGGTCCGAGTTGATTTGCCTTGTTAGATTTATTTTCATCGGTGTTTGCTAGCGCAGCTTGAATTGCTTGTAACCCTGCAACAAATATATGACCAATTAGAGTTGGAGATACTTTTTCTGTATGCAAATGAACTTGCGGATGATTGGCAAGAAGACAATCCGCTAACCTGCCCTAAATATTCTTCCTTGCCATTTGGGTAATAAAAATAAACATTGAAGTCGCTATTCTCGATTGCTCTATCTGTTTCATTAAATGGCCACCAACCAAGGAAGAATGAGGCAATCAAGTAAATTATTATTATGTACCACATAAATTTCTCCGTTCTTATAAATCTATCTAACCGAATATGAGTAATCGATATTCCTCATATTGGCCTCCTATCGATGGACATGGGTTCCTTCTTATTCCATGTTGAGCATAAAAAGAGGAACAGAGATTACAATGTAGGGACATACATCGAAGGTCAAGGAAGACGCCGCCTTCTTTCGGCCGAAGTCGGCTCGTCCGCTGCCTTCAACCGCGGTGAGGTAAAGCGTCAAGCGAATTCCGCAAAAAAGCACAGTTTATTATTTATATCAGCGGGTTTAACGTTGGGGAATGGGAAGAAACCCTGTCTTTTCCATAGAACAAGGAGACAGGCGGATCACGGTGCTGGGCACGGCCCATATCTCCAGATCCAGTGCCGACAAGGTCCGTGAACTGCTCCTGTCCGGGGAGTTTGACGCCGTTGCCGTTGAGCTGGGTACGGGCAGATATAAACGAATCACCGAACCCGAATCGGTATATAACCTGGACCTGTTTCATATTGTAAAGAGCGGAATGGCATCCATGGCTTTCGCCAACCTTGCCCTGAGCGCATTTCAGCAGCGTATGGCCGAGCAGCTCGGAGTTGAACCCGGAGAGGAATTCCGGGCGGCTATCGAGGTGGCGGAGAACGCCGGATATCCGGTGCTCCTGATTGACAGGGAGATCGGTGTCACGCTGAAACGAATTTACCGGAATGTTTCCATCTGGCATCGCATGCGCATCATCACCAGCCTGCTAATGAGCCTTGTATCGCGTCAGAAGATAAGTGAGGAAGAAATCGAGCGTCTCAAGGAAGGCGATGTTCTTGAGTCCACGTTCACCCAGTTTGCCAGAAAGGAACGTGACCTGTATGAACCGCTTATCGATGAAAGAGACCGGTACATGGCGATCCGTCTCATTCAGGAGGCCCGGAAGACCGAGCATCACCACATCATCGCAATCGTGGGTGCAGGGCACTTGCAGGGTATCCGGAACTACCTCAAACAGAGCATGGACCAGAGCGGGCTCCATCTCGATCAGGAGCTTTCGGAGCTAAACCGTGTGCCGCCACCGGAAAAGTGGCTGAAGCTGGTTCCATGGATGGTTACCGCCCTTGTTCTCACGGGATTTTTTATCGGGTTTTCAAGAAGCACAACCCTTGGCTGGCAGCTGATACGGGACTGGGTCTTCATAAACGGCGGGCTTTCCTCCCTCGGCGCGCTTGTCGCGCTCGCGCATCCGCTCACCATTGCGGGGGCGTTTGTTGCGGCCCCGATTACCTCGCTCAACCCCATGATCGGGGCGGGCATGGTGACAGCGGCAATCGAAATCTGGTTACGAAAACCCAATATTGGCGACTTCAACAGGTTGCGCCATGAAACAACCTACCTGAAAGGGTGGTGGCGGAACCGTGTCACGCGCATTCTTCTCATTTTCCTGTTCTCCTCACTGGGATCAGCGATCGGCACCTATCTGGCCGGCTTCCGGATATTCAACAAACTGACCTGACCGGATGCACATGCCCCTGACCCCGCATCTGATACACGTTTCGGCACGGGCTTGTGTTCATGCGCTGTTCAGAAACATCCGGTAACCTGATTTGTGAACGCCAACAATCCACAAGGAGGAAGCACATGAAGCGGATGATTGTTCTCACTGGCATCATCATCTTGGCTGCCTGCTCGCAATCCGAACAGCCATCAGCGGTCACGTCGGAGCAGGAAACACAGCCGGCGCAAACCAGCCCGATCGGGAAGCAGGATGAAACCGGGAAGACTGCAAAGGCAGAGCCGCATTCCGGCAGCGGCACCATGGACGCCGGCAGTACCTCTGAACCGGTGTTGAATCCTCCAAAAACCGCCACCAGAGAGCAAACGGCCCCGGCAAGCGGGAATAAACGCGCTCATCCGCCTGCAACCAGGCCGACCGAAACCGCAAGGAATGAGAAAACGGAGCCTCATAAACCGGCACCATCCCCCGTTCAGACCCCCCGGAGGCCAAAAAAGCAAACGGAGAAAGTCGTGCCGAATGATACTCCATCTCCGGCCCCGACGAGCACCGGGGCATTACCCCAGGCCCCTGAGGCATCCCCGGTCAGCTCCAAACCCTCTCCTGCGGCAAAACCCACAGGGGATATCCAGCGCGGGGCCCTGCTAGCCAGGAAGAAGTGCAAGATGTGCCACTACCTGACCTCGGCCAAAAAGAAGGTGGGACCGTCCCTGAAGGGCATCTACAATCGGGCGCCCGGGATCAGCGGGGTCCCGTTCGCCGTCTGGGATGACAAGGCGTTAGATGAATGGCTGACCAAGCCCAGGGCCGTCAAGCCGAAAACGAAAATGAGCTTCCCGGGCCTGAAGAAAGAAAAGGATCGGCAGGATATCATTGCCTACCTGAAAACCCTCTAGAAGATGCGGGGGCCTTGCCCCCCCATCGGCATGCCCGGCCCACAACCTGTCTACCCAGGAAACATTTGACCCACACATTGAAATGATTATGGTTTGAGTAAGCTATCCAACTTAGGAGATCGCATGCCATCTTCATCAGACAAACGGGAACGGCTTGTGAACGCCGCCAGGATCCTGCTTCACAGGCAGGGGTTCAGCAACACCACCCTTGCCCAGATTGCAAAGGCATCCGGCGTCCCCCTGGGCAATGTCTACTATTACTTCAAGACCAAGGAGGAGATAGCAGCAGCGGCGATCCGGCAACGCCGGGACAAACTCAGATCGATGGCCGAGAAGTGGGAAGCAAATCCCGACCCAAAGCAGAGGTTGTCGGCTTTTCTGGATATGATTGAGGATATGCGCCTGACCATTGCAAAATATGGATGCCCAGTCGGGAGCCTGTGCCAGGAGCTCGATAAAAGCAGATCCGGGCTGGCGGAGAATGCCAATGAAACCCTGCGGTGGATGATCGACTGGACCAGTGAACAGTTCCGGCTTCTGGGCAAGACAAATGCGGAGGAGCTCGGCCTCCAGTTTATCACCATCTTGCAGGGGATCAGTCTGGTCGCCCAGGTCCTGAACAACCCGAATTTGATCTCACAGCAAGTGCGCCAGACCCGAACCTGGCTGCAAACACTCTGAATACCGCACTTTGTAAGCAGTCTAACTTAACATGAAGCCGGGTATCTTCTCCCTGGTTACACCTTCCGCCAGCGCAAAAAAGCCGGCTTCAGGCCGAGCTGCGGCCCTGTCCCGTTCAGCCTTCAGCCATGCTTTTTCGAACAGGTGCTTAGCCCGAAAATCCTGTACGCCGGACACCAGCGAATCAGGGCTGTGGCAATGGGCACGATACCAATCCAGCCCCAGGGGGTTTTGGGCCCGACAAACACCAGACTGATCAGCACGATGCCGAGTATGATCCGAATGGCGCGATCAACGTTTCCTACATTTGGGTTCATGAAAACCTCCTTGTGCAATTCATTGTAAGGATGCTTTCATGCGGGATCAGTAACTTAGTCACCCAACCGGTGATAAATATGCGGATCGATTTCTTCTCTTTTACGCGCTTATGGATGAAAGGCCTTTCTGTCACCCCGATAGCGGGCTCATTCGCCGGTCAGCCGCTCCATGCCATGACGGTCGATCACCCTGACCCGCCCCCTTTCCAGACGGACCCATGCCTTGCGCTCAAACTCCTTGAGCAGACGGCTGACGACCTCCCGAGCCGTCCCCAGTTCCACCGCCAGTTTCTGATGGGTATATTCGATCGTTAGGCCATTCTGTCCGCTCAGATTCAGCAGCAGGCGGGCAAGGCGCACGTCCATTCTTCTGAAGGCCACCTCCTCCACCAATGCCATCAGGTCACTGATTCTCGCGCTGATGGTGTTGAACACAAAATTACGAAACCCCTCGGAACTGAGAGCCTCCTGGAAGGCTGCTGACGGCATGACGGCCGCCCGGACATCGGTTTCGGCAATACCCTCCGCGGGATAGTCCTTATCCCCCAGAAGGCAAGTTGTGGTCAGAATGCATGTTTCACCGCTTGCCACACGGTAAAGAACAATCTCACGACCGTTAGGAGCCAGCTTCTGCACGCGAATAATACCCCTGGCTACCATCACGAAGCTGCGGCATGGATCGCCATCCTGAAACAGAATCGTACCCTGAGGAATCGTGGCCACCTGAACCCGCTGAAGGCCGGCTCTCCATGCCGGATCAGATATTGTCCTGAGTGCGGGAAAGGCGGCAAGCCAGGGGGACGGCTGGTTCTGTTTCATCGAATCTCCATATCCGGTTTTCGAATACGCGCCAATGATCCATAAAACTTCTGCCAGTTCCACTGGCATCCGGGATCCCATTTGCGTCCCGGGGCCACATGACTATGACCCACGATACGATCCCTTGAAATGGAGGGGAATTTCCTCATGAGAAGCCGGCAGAGACGGGCTGTTTCACGGTACTGGGCCGGTGTGAACGGTTGCACCTCATCGCCGATGATTTCAATGCCCACGGAATAGTCGTTGCAATTATCCTTCCCCAGCCAGGATGATTCGCCGGCATGCCAGGCCCGCATGGAAACAGGCACAAACTGGGTGACACAACCTTCGCGATCCACAAGAAAATGAGCCGAAACCCGAACACCCTGAAGGCCCAGAAGGCCGGGATGCTCATCAACATCCAGCACGCCCAGGAACAACTGCTCGATAAAGCGGCAACCAAACTCACCAGCAGGCAAGCTGATCGCATGCAGCACAATGAGATCAATCACCGTGCCCGGAGCTCGCTCATTAGAATGCGGGGATGGAAGAAAACGGCAGCTTCGCACGGGCAAATCATGCAACGCCAGCAAGCTCATGTCACATGAACGTTTGCCGATCGCCTCTAAAGGTCTATTCTCCCTTCATGGAACAAAGCCTTCGCCCTGGACACCAAGCCAGTGATCCTGTCTTGTCTGGATCGGGGCCATTGCCGAGAATACGGCGTCCCTGATGATGGGATTGAGAAGATACGCATCACCGTCAACCGGCGGCATGATTTGATATCTGGCCAAATCAATCCCTTTCTCATCACGGATTCCTGGTTTATTGCTGCTTCAGGTTACCGGGGAAGGTACATGACAGATCGATTAAACTGTACTGACAAAAGGAAGCGCACCTTAACATCAGCATCCAGAGGGTGGGAGTGGCCATGAGCAAGGGAATCGTCCTCGCGCTGGGTGCCGGCAGTGCCAGGGGACTGGCCCAGATCGGGGTTATCGAGGTTCTCGTGAGGGAAAAGATCCCGATTCGGGCCGTCGTCGGAACCAGCATCGGCGCCGAAATAGGGGGGTTTCTGGCCGCAGGGATCTCCATTGACACGATGATCCGTCTGGGAACCAAGCTTGACTGGCTGCAAACCATGCGCCTGTTTGCACCGGATTTTTCGGGGGCGGGTATCACCACCGGCAAGGGAATTCAGACCTATCTCCAGCCCTATCTTGGGGACAAAAAGATCGAGAAGCTTGATGTAGGATACGCGGCCATTGCAACGGATCTGGTCAGCGGCAACGAAGTGGTGATCCGGCAGGGGAACCTTCTTGATGCCGTAAGAGCCAGCATCTCCCTGCCAGGCATTCTGTCACCGGTCAGGCTGGAGAACCGCATCCTCGTGGATGGAGGCCTGGTCAATCCGGTACCCTTTGACACGGCCCGAGACATCTTCTCCGGACCCGTTCTGGCTGTGGCCACGCATCCGCGCGCACTCCCATCCGACTACGATGATCAACGCCAGACACCTGAATGGGAACAGCGTCTCGACGAGCTTCTGCGCCACCCCTGGACAAAAAAGCTGCCGTATGTTCAGCAGTGGCTACGGGGATTCAGGCAGAACAAAGGTGATTTTACGCAGTTTTCCAACCTGGGGATCAGTGATGTCTTCAACAAGTCGCTGCACATCAGCGCCCATGCCATCGTGTGTCTGCGCGAGCGGCTCAACCCCCCTGACCTGATGATCGCCCCTGAAGTCAGGCAGATCGGCATGCTCGAATTCTATCGTGGAAGAGAGGCCATTGCCGCCGGCAGGAAGGCGGCTGAGCTGGCTCTCCCAAAAATCCGCTCGCTTTTGATTTAACAGGGCTTCGCATACACTAGGCTCATGCTTGTTGCCGCACCTTCCCAAGAGACCAGCGGACTTCTCAAGGTTGCCACTTATGCCTCTGTAACCACGGCCTGCATCCTCATTCTGGTAAAGTTCGCCGCCTGGCTGAGTACCAGTTCGGTCAGTCTGCTGGCGACGCTGATCGATTCGAGCATGGATGCGGCAGCTTCCCTGATCAACTTGCTGGCCGTACGCCATGCCCTGACTCCAGCCGACAAGGAGCATCGATTCGGCCACGGAAAAGCGGAATCTCTGGCGGGTCTCGGGCAGGCGATGTTCATTGCCGGTTCCGCCGGGTTTCTGATTCTGGAAGCCATTGAACGTTTCATGCATCCCCACGCCATCGGCCATATTGGCATTGGTATCGGGGTCATGGTCTTTTCAGTCCTTGCAACCCTGATCCTGCTCGCCATACAGCGTTACGTCATTCGCAAGACCGGTTCAACCGCGATCAGTGCCGACGCCCTTCACTACCGGGCGGATCTGCTGGTCAACGGCAGCGTCATCCTTGTTCTGGTCCTGGCCAACATCGGCTGGACAGGCATCGATCCCGCGTTTGCCGTCGGAATTGCCGTCTACATCCTCTACAACGCCTGGGAAATCGGACATGAAGCCATTCAGTCCCTGATGGACAAGGAGCTGCCGGATGAAGACAGGCAACGCATCACCCGCATTGTCCATCGACATCCGGAGGTCCAGGGAATGCACGACCTGCGTACCCGGAAATCGGGATTCATCCCCTTTATCCAGTTACATCTGGAGCTTGATGACAACCTCCCGCTTGTGGAGGCCCATCGAATTGCTGATGAGGTTGAGGCTGCCATCAAGGAGGTCTATACCAGTGCCGAGGTGATCATCCACCAGGATCCGGCAAGCATTGTGGAGCCGAAGCCGGACTTTGGCGACTAGAGAGTCTGGACGTCTACTTTCCTCTTATCCGGTAATATTCCGCCTTTCTGGCTTGCCAGAAGACTTCAAACTCATCGGGAGTTACCTCCTGGTCCCCGTTGCTGTCCATATCCTCAAAGCGTTTGAGGGCGCGTTCACGAATCACCTGCAGATATTCCTGACTTGATACACTGCCATTTTCATCCAGGTCGTATTGCAAAAAACGCTTCAGAACCTGCTCGGAAACCTCGTCGGATTGTGCAAAGGCATTCACCGAAACAAGGAATGCAGCGGCGAATACGGGTAACGTCCAGACCTTCATTTAAACCTCCCATGCGGTTGTGGCGGGATAGTTGACCCCTGATGCAGATATCCTGAACCCTAACATTCTTTTGCCAAGCAGGCTGGACGAAAAACATGCGGATCGGCATGATCCACCACATCCTGCAAGGAGGGGGTTATTGCACCATCCGCATCCAACCGGAACAGACACCCGCGCCTATCCCGGGATCAGGACAGGCCGCTTCACTTTCTGGGGTAGGATGAGGTGATCACCTATCTTCAGCTCCTCTCCCATGTGATCGACCATGGCGTGAAAAAATCCGACCGGACAGGAACGGGCACGCTATCGGTGTTTGGCTACCAGATGCGTTTCAATCTGTCAGACGGGTTCCCGCTCGTCACCACAAAGAAGGTGCACCTGAAATCCATCATCCATGAACTGCTCTGGTTCCTGAAGGGTCAAACGAACATCGCCTATCTCAACAAACACGGGGTATCCATCTGGAATGAATGGGCAACCGAAAGCGGCGAACTGGGCCCCATCTACGGTTATCAGTGGCGAAGCTGGCCGGCGCCGGATGGACGGCACATCGACCAGATCTCCGAGCTGATCGCACAGATCAGGTCCAGACCCGATTCCCGCCGACTGATTGTCTCGGCCTGGAACGTGGCTGATCTTCCGGATGAATCCATATCCCCCCAGGAAAATGTGAGAAACGGGAAAATGGCCCTGGCCCCCTGCCACGCCTTTTTCCAGTTTTATGTGGCCGAGGGCCGCCTCTCATGCCAGCTCTATCAGCGCAGTGCCGATATCTTCCTGGGTGTGCCGTTCAACATCGCCTCCTACGCGCTGCTCACCATGATGATCGCTCAGGTATGCGATCTTGCACCGGGGGATTTCGTGCACACGTTCGGCGATGCGCATATCTACCTGAACCATCTGGAGCAGGTGCAAACCCAGCTTTCACGCCAGCCCTATCCTCTTCCGCAGATGAAGCTGAATCCGGAGGTGAGGAATATCCTTGATTTTCGTTACGAGGATTTTGAGCTGAGCGGCTATCAATGCCACCCGCCCATTCGTGCCCCGATTGCGATTTAACCCCGTCCAACCAGGAAAGCCGCCACTTCTTAAACCTTTGCCAGCATCAGATCCCGATTGACGCGGATCATTTGCTGGATATCCCTGACATATTCCTTTCCGCGTGACGAGTATTTCACCAGCCCGTTTGCCAGTTCGATCGCCTGAATGTCCCTTCCCTGCTGGCGGGCCCTGAACCTGATGAGGCGCAGCCTGTGGTAGGCCCTTCCCGTATTCAAGTTATGGAAATAACTGCGCACGGACTCCCTGGCAGACCCAAACACCGCCACTTCATGACTGGCCCCTGCCTTGCGCCGTTTGGGAACGATCCCGCACCCTCTGACATAGCACCACTGACCAAAATAATTGTTTCCCTCCCGGGCAAAACGCGACTCTCCCCAGGAAGATTCATTGGCGGCCTGAGCCAGCACAAGCTCCACGGGCACAAGATCAACACGAACAGCCAGCTTGAGCCAGAATTGATCATCCGTGATGGCGTCTTCCACATCGTACTCAAGCGCAAGCTGATGAAGCCAGGCGATCTCCTCCCCTGCCATCCGTTGACCGGCATCATGGCGGGCCTTCAGTCGCAGGAGCCGGTGGCGCTGTTTCATGATCCTGCTGTTTTCTTCCACAATCAGGGGTCGCAGGTAGGTAAAGAACCTGATCTTTTTTTCATGCACATCCAAAGCCGGCACCTGAGATCGTGCGGCATGATCCTGTTGCCGGGTCATGGCCTTTCTGTTCACCTGACCGGCACAGCCACTGATGATGCCGATGATCACAAGCAGGAGGATGGGTAGTGTCCCCTGTGAAAAACACCTCGGGTTGATCATCTCAAAAGTCTCCATTCATCCGGAACACAGCGACTGGCCACGCACTGCCCGAGGATTGGATGAATCAACCGCCCGCAAGCGCGCGTGCCCGGCCCGGGAATCAGGGTGCCTCTTGAGATCATGCCGACAGGCACGAACGCAGGAATCATGCGAGGAATCATGAATGGCCGGCAACCCGGGTTCTGTGAGTGGTATCACCACCACTTCTTGCCGTGCAACCGGAAGATGGATTGTTTATGCTCGCTTCATGACTGTTCACTACTCCATTGTTGCGGCCATGAGCAAGAATCGCGTGATTGGCAGGAAGGGAACCCTGCCCTGGCGCATGCCCGCCGACCTCAGGCATTTCAGGCAGGTCACCATGGGCCATCCCATCCTGATGGGCCGGAAGAACTATGAGGATATAGGCAGGCCTCTTCCCGGGCGGATGAACATCATCCTGACCCGCCAAAGGTATTTCCGGGCGGAGGGATGCATCGTGGTGCACAGTCCCGGGGAGGTGGAAGACCACGTTTCAGAAGATGCGGAGATCATGGTCATTGGCGGTGCTGAGATTTATGCCCAGTTCCTGCCCAGGGCCGGCCGGATGTATCTAACCCTGATTCATGCCGAAATCGATGGCGACACCTTTTTTCCTGAATTTGACCGGAACCAGTGGGAGGAAAGCGACCGTCAGGATTATCCCGCAGATGAGCACAACCCCTACCCCTACAGCTTTATTGTTCTGGAGAGAAGGGGTGTGTGCCAGCCTCGTCAAGGGCTTGCTCGCCCATGATCTGAAGACCCACTGACCTCTTCTTTGGTCCATCCAGCTCGATCAGCATGACCGACTGATAGGTTCCGAGCTGCAACCTTCCACCCACGACATGGACAAGTTCACTGCTCCCAAAGAGAATCGCCGCAATATGCGAATGTGCGTTTTGAGGCTCTCCCGGCGGCGCGTTTTCTCTCAAGGCCAGGTCATTATGCCGATACGGGGCATCTCTTGGCACCAGTCTTTCGAAAAAGGCGCGAATGTCGGCAAGCAACAGATCTTCGTGCTCGTTAATGCACAGGGCCGTGGTGGAATGTCGTGACGTGATGCTCATAACGCCATCTGATACCCCGCTCTTCTCCAGAAAGCCGTAAAGCATGGGGGTTATGTCGTGAATGCTGATCTCAGAACCCGTTTCGATCTGGAAACACTCATGCCGGATCTTCATGTCACACTCCCTTCCTTGTTTCCTTTATTTTCCGATGTCTTCCGGATCAACCTGTCCGCTTTCCGCAGGCCAGCCCGGGATGATGAGTTGAAACCTTGAGCCTGCAAACCTATCAGCTCCACATCCGACTGAAGCAGCCCTGCCGGTTGTCAGTTGGCAAACTCGGTATCTTCGATTTTCCTGCGGGGCAGTATATCTACACAGGCAGTGCCGTACGAACCCTTGAAGCCAGAATCAGAAGGCACATGAGGAAAGACAAGAAACTGCACTGGCACATCGATTATCTGCTTGCCAGTCCGTATGCAGACATCATCAGGGTTGTTCGTTTCGCCATGCCGGAATGCGCCATCAACCGGCAGACCCGAGGCAAGGTTCTTATACCCGGATTTGGTGCCGGCGACTGCAGAAATCAGTGTGTGAGCCATCTCAAGTACATCGGCTGAATATCTCCGCTGTATTCATTCCCCGGGACTGATAGCTTCCCGCTCATGCGGATTGTTCGATCATGGGAAACGGCCGCCGGGGAGAAGTCCCTTCAGGGCGGAGCTATCACCGTGGGCAATTTTGATGGTGTCCACATGGGCCATATGCAGGTGCTGGCCGAGCTGAAAGGGCATGCCCTGGCCGTCAGGGGTCCTGCTGTCGCCATCACGTTTGAACCACATCCACGGGCTGTCCTTTATCCCGAGGAATCCCCCCGCCGACTGTGTCACCTGCACGAACGACTCGAACTGCTGGAACAGGCCGGTCTCGACGCCGTGCTGCTGCTTCACTTCAACAAAAAACTTGCCGCATGGTCACCCGAAAAATTCATTAAGAAGATGCATGCCACCTTCAGGATGAAGCATGTGCATGTTGGCTACGATTTCGCGTTCGGCCATGATCGTGCCGGGCATGTCGAAATCCTGCGCGTGCTGGGCGAGAAAATGGGGTTCACGGTGAGCGAGGCGGCTGCCTTTGAAATGCACGGCGCTGTGGTCTCCTCAAGCCGTATACGCTCGGCCATTGAGGCGGCGGATTTCCGTCTGGCGGCAGACCTTCTTGGCCGGCCGTATTCGATATCCGGTCATGTGGGCAAGGGTGAAGCCAGAGGAAGGAAGCTCGGATTTCCGACCGCCAATCTTGATATCGGTGACCTGGCCCATCCACCTGCCGGTATATACGCTGTTCGGGCGAGTTCATCCGGAAAAACCTGGAATGCCGCCGCCTATCTCGGCTATCGACCCACCTTTGGGGGCCGGAAGCTTATCCTGGAAACACATGTCTTTGACGATTCTCCCGACTTCTACAAGAAACGCCTGACGGTGACCTTTGTGCAACGCATCCGGGAGGATCGCGCCTTTACCGGACCGGATGACCTGGCAAGGCAGATTGCCAGGGATTGTGAGGCGGCAAGGAAGATTCTGGAACAATGAACCACAAAGGCACGGAGGCGCCAAGAAAAAACATTCCTGAAGAAACAAATCTTGTTGCGCAACAGATTGTTGATGCGGCGTTCGCTGTTCGTTCAACACTCGGGCCGGGGCTGCTTGAATCGATATATGAGACCTGCCTTTGCCATGAACTAACGAAACGTGGCCTGAACTTCAGGCGGCAGCTATCCTTGCCCGTCATTTATGAAGGCGTAAAGCTGGATGCAGGCCTTCGCCTTGATTTGGTGGTGACCGACCAGGTGATTGCTGAACTCAAGGCGGTGGAAACGATTCAGGAAGTGCATAAGGCACAGCTGCTGACTTACCTGAAGTTGACCGGCCACAGACTTGGGCTGTTGATCAACTTCAACGTACCTGTCATCCGGAAGGGCATTACAAGACTCGCCTTATAGTGCCTTCGCGCCTTTGTGGTTAATTATGGAGTATTCATCTTGACTGAGAAGTTTGATTACCGACCGACTGTCTTTTTGCCGAAGACCGATTTCCCGATGCGCGGCAACCTGCCGGCCAACGAACCGAAGCGGCTGGCAAAATGGGAGGAAGAACGACTGTATGAACAGCTGCGCAGGGCACGCAAGGGCGCCCCTAAATTCGTGCTGCATGATGGCCCTCCCTACGCCAACGGTCATATCCATATCGGCCATGCGGTCAACAAGATCCTGAAGGACATTGTGGTACGTTCGCGCTCCATGATGGGCTTCGATGCCCCCTACGTCCCCGGCTGGGATTGCCACGGCCTGCCCATCGAGCTGAAAGTCGAGGAAAAGTTCAAAAAGAAGAAGCGCAGGAAGGAAGACATCAGTGATTCGGAATTCCGGGCCGCCTGCCGTGAATATGCGCGTGGCCAGATCGATGTGCAGCGTGAAGAGTTCAAGCGCCTGGGCGTCATCGGCGACTGGGGAAATCCCTACATCACCATGGATTACCATTTTGAGGCCAACACCGTGCGCGAGATCGGACGCTTCCTGGCCAATGGTGGTCTGTACAAGGGCGCCAAGCCGGTCCACTGGTGCGTCTCCTGCGCCACCGCCCTGGCCGAGGCGGAGGTGGAGTATGAAGACCATACATCGCACTCCATCTATGTGAAGTTCCCTGCCGGCGAGGACTTGAGCGATATCGCTCCCGAGCTGAGCGGTGAGGTCTCCATTGTAATCTGGACCACGACACCGTGGACCATTCCCGCCAATCTGGCCGTGTCCGTTGGTCCGGCCATCGAATACTCGGCCGTGAGAATCACCGATCCGGCAGGCAATACCAACCTGAAATCCGGAGAGGTTCTCATTCTGGCCGAGGACCTGCGGGAAAAGGTTTTAACCGAAATTGGGGCAAAAGGCCCGGTTCTTGCGCGTTTTGAAGGAAAAAAACTCGAAAACCGCAAATTCCGGCATCCCTACCTCGATCAGGATGCCCCCATTCTGGTCGGTGAGCATGTCACGCTGGAGGCCGGCACCGGCAGCGTACATACCGCACCCGGGCATGGTCAGGAAGACTATGAGATCGGCATCAAGTACGGCTTGCGGGCCTACAATCCCGTTGATGACACGGGGGTCTTCGAGCCCGGCACCCCCGTGGTTGAGGGACGCCACGTATTTCAGGCCAACACGCTTGTCATCGATCACCTCGCCAAGTGTGGCGCACTGCTGGAAACGAGTAAGGTCACTCATTCGTATCCTCATTGCTGGCGATGCCACAAGCCATTGATTTTCCGTGCCACACCCCAGTGGTTCATCTCCATGGAAAAAAACGGCCTCCGGACAAAGGCCCTGAAGGCCATTGCTGAAACCACCTGGACTCCTGAATGGGGCGAAAACCGGATCAGGGCCATGGTCGAGCAGCGTCCCGACTGGTGCGTTTCGCGCCAGCGCAACTGGGGCGTACCCATCGCCATCATCAGGTGTTCGGCCTGTGGTTCCCATCGAGTGACCACACCGGCTGTGATCGAGGAAATCGCCAAGCAAGTGGAGGCCGGTGGTGCGGACATCTGGTTCGCGAAAGAGGCGAGCGCCTTTCTTCCTGAAGGCAGCAACTGTCCGGATTGCGGTGGTACGGATTTCTGCAAGGAGTCCGATATCCTTGATGTCTGGTTTGATTCCGGCTCCACGCACGCCTGCGTGCTGGAGAAACGTGATGACCTCGGCTCCCCGGCAGATCTCTATCTGGAAGGAAGTGACCAGCATCGCGGCTGGTTCCAGTCCTCGCTGCTGGAAAGCATTGGCACACGGGGTGTGGCGCCTTTCAGGGGTGTGCTGACGCACGGCTTCGTCGTTGATGCCCATGGGAACAAGATGTCCAAGTCGCGCGGCAACGTCATCGCCCCGCAGAAAATCATCCAGCAGATGGGGGCGGATATTCTGCGCATGTGGATCGCATCCTCGGATTATTCAGCCGATATCCGGATCTCCAATGACATCCTCAAGCAACTGGCCGAGGCCTACCGCAGGATCCGCAACACCATCCGTTTTCTGCTGGGCAACCTCCATGGGTACGAGCCAAGCAGGGATCATATCCCCCTGCAAGAACGCAAACCTCTGGATCAATGGGCCATTCATCGATTGTCCCAGGTCGCGCGTTGCGTCAGCGAGGCTTATGAAAACTACCAGTTTCACCGTATTCATCAGGAAGTACACAATTTCTGTGCTGTTGAGCTTGGAGGTTTCTATCTGGACGTCATCAAGGACCGGCTCTACTGCGATGCGCGCGATTCACAGCGTCGCGCCTCTGCCCGGGCCACACTGTATGATCTGGCAGATACCCTGATTCGCCTGGTTGCCCCCATCCTTCCCTTCACCGCCGAGGAGGCATGGGAGCACCTCCCGGGCTCGGATGAGAAAAGTATTCATCTGCAGACCTTTCATCCGGTTGCCGATATCGAGATTGATGAAAAGGCATGGGAGGCGTTTTTCGCCATTCGCGAGCGGGTGAATGCCGCACTGGATCAGGCCAAGAAGGACAAGCTTATCGGATCCTCGATTGCCGCCACGGTCACCGTTCCGGATCTGGATCTTTCATTCGCCGATCAACTCGGCGAGACATACGAGCAACTTTTCATTGTCGCCGGAGCAGAAGCAGGCGATACCATGTCGGTCAGGCCAGCGGAGGGCGTGAAATGTCCGCGTTGCTGGAATGTCGGCACCCCCGCCCACCCCGCGCATCCCGTGCACAATGAACTGTGCGGCCGCTGCTTTTCGGTTGTGGTTGGCTGATCTCGGATGCGACTATCAAGGGTACAAAGCCAGTTAAGCCTGTTTGCCTTACTTCTGATCGCCGATCAGCTGACCAAATGGTGGATCCAGCAGCCGGACTTCCGTCCCCTTGTTGTGATTGACGGATTCTTCAACATCGTACGGGCACATAACAGGGGGGTGGCCTTTTCCATGCTTTCCGATCTGCCCTCGGCCTGGCAGGCCTATCTTCTGCTCGGGGTCACCATTGGCATCGCCTTCATCGTCCTGATCTGGTGGTGGAGGGAGAAGCGGCACGCGGGCATGCTTCCCTGGGCACTGATCCTGATCCTGACCGGCGCCGCAGGAAACATCTGGGACCGGATACAGCAGGGATATGTGGTGGATTTCCTTGATTTCTATATCCGTATGAACGGCCATGAATATCACTGGCCGGCGTTCAATATCGCCGACAGTTGTATCACGATCGGAGTCATGCTGCTCCTGATCAAAAGTATCCGGCAGTAAGGGGAACGCGGAATGGTTGATACGAATGTCCTGAAAATCACCCGTCTGCTTGAGCATTGCAAGATGCGGAACGCCCACCTGCTGAAGGCGCTGGAGGTCAATCAGCTCCTTTCAAGGGAACTGCAACTGGGCCATCTGTTGCAGCTTATCATGGAAACAACCCAGAAGATCATGGAGGCGGAGGCCTGTTCCCTGTTCCTGCTGGATGATGAAACGGGGGACCTGCTCTTTCAGGTTGCCCTGGGGGAGGCGGGTGAAAAGCTGAAGGAGATGTACAGGCTGCCGAAGGGAACGGGCATTGCCGGATGGGTGGCCGAACACTGCAAACCCCAGAAGATCGACGATGTGTATGCGGATGAACGGTTCAATCCGGATTTTGACGCGCAAACCGGTTTCCGCACCCGAAACATGTTGTGCATCCCCATCTTCTACAAGAAGGAATGCATCGGTGTATGCCAGGTGATCAACCGGATAGGAGGGTCCTTCACCCGGGATGACCTGCATCTTCTTGAGTCACTGGGACAGATGTCGGCCGTGGCCATTGAAAATGCCAGGACCCATCAGAAACTGATCTCTCAGTCCCTGCTTGAACGTGATCTTCAGCTCGCCCACCAGTTGCAGCAATCCTTCCTGCCCACCACCCCTCCGGCCATCGATGAATATGAGTGTTCCTTTGTCAATCGGCCTGCTCTCGAGGTGGGAGGTGATTTCTATGACACCTTCATGATGCCCGATCAGCGGGTGGCCTACCTGCTCGGTGACATCTCGGGCAAGGGGGTCTCCGCAGCCCTGATGATGTCACGGGTCATCAAGGATCTCCGCTTTGAGGCGATGAAAGGGGGAAATGCCGGCGAGATTCTGACCGGCTTTAACCGGATGTTCAGCGCAACCACGCAGCAAGGCATGTTCGTCACCATCGTCCTGTTGATCCTGCACCCCGAATCCGGGGAGGTGGAGTATGCCAACGCCGGACATCTGCCACCCGCCCACCTGGTGGACGGGCATGCCCGTACCGTCCTCGGCGCTTCCGGACCACCCGCAGGCATCCTGCCATCCATTCAGTATCAATCGCTCAAATTGCATCTGAAAAAAGGAGAGTCATTGCTCCTGTACACCGATGGCATCACCGAAGCCACGAACCCCCGGGGCGAACTGCTGGGTGCCGAGCGGATGTTCAATTGGTTAAGCACGTCTCCGCCGAAAACGGAAAACTGCATTCATGAACTGTTGAAGCGCGTCCAGCAGTTTGCGGATTCCGAGCCGCTGAATGATGACGTCACCCTCCTGTTACTGAGACGTCACTCCTCCTGAAAACTCAGGCGGCAGCCTTGACGGGCCGCAGACGAAGGCCAAACATGAGCCTGGCCACATCATTGTAGTGTTTGACATAGTGGATGTTCAGACCTTCCGCCACCTTGGCGGGCAATTCATCAACATCCGCCTCATTGCCTGCGGGCAGAATCACCTCTTCCAGCTTCAGCCTTTTCGCAGCCAGCAGTTTCTCCCTCACTCCCCCAATGGGCAATACCTTGCCGGTCAGTGTCATTTCGCCTGTCATGGCAATGGGGGCCGGGGGCTTGTTCAGGGCCAGCGACAACAGTGCGGTTGCCATGGTGATGCCTGCCGACGGCCCATCCTTGGGAACGGCCCCTTCAGGTACGTGAAGGTGAACAAAAGCCGTGTCAAAGAAATGTGGATTGGCGCCGTAGCGTGCCAGGTTGGAGGAAACAAACGACAGGGCGATCTCGGCCGACTCCTGCATCACCTTGCCAAGCTGGCCCGTGAGCTTGAGTCCCCTGCGATCATGATGAACGACGGTCGCTTCAAGTGTCAGGCTTGCACCGCCAAGAGCTGTCCAGGCCAGACCCGTGGCGACACCGACCTCCTGCCGGAGGGGCTCTTCCTGGAAACGCGGTTTACCAATGTATTTTTCCAGATCCCGGGCGCCGACGGTAATGGATGAGAGACTCTTGTCCTCGGCCAGTTTGCAGGCACACTTGCGCAGGATCTTTTTCATCAACTGCTCCAGCTGCCGCACTCCGGGCTCGCGGGCATAGTCTTCAACCAGCCTGTTCAGGGCAGCATCAGAGAGCCGAACCTCGTTTCCGCTCAGGCCATGCGCCTCAAGCTGCCTGGGCCACAGGTGTTTTTTGCCGATGAGGCGCTTCTCGAAGGAGACATAACCGGGAAGGCGAATAATCTCGGCCCGGTCAAGCAGAGGCGGTGGAACCGTATCCAGCTGATTGGCCGTCAGCAGGAAAAGCACGCGCGAAAGATCAAAGCGCACATCAAGATAATGGTCAAGAAAATCCGTGTTCTGTTCGGGATCCAGCACCTCGAGCAGGGCGGACGCCGGATCACCTCTGAAATCCGTGCCGATCTTGTCCACCTCATCGATCATGATCACCGGATTGGCTGCTTTTACCTGTTTTAAGGCCTGGATAATCTTGCCCGGCATGGCACCGATGTAGGTGCGGCGATGTCCCTTGATCTCCGCCTCATCCCGCATGCCGCCGACTGAAAACCGGTAGAAAGGCCGCCCGATTGCCTCGGCGATGGCCTTGCCGATGGAGGTCTTGCCAACGCCCGGTGGTCCGACGAAGAGAATGATGGATCCTCCCACCTCCCTCTTGCGCGCACCGATGGCAATGAATTCGAGGATCCGGTCCTTCACATCCTCAAGACCGGCATGATTCCTGTTCAGGGTTCGCGCAGCAGCCTTAAGGTTGTAGCGATCACGGGCATACTTGCCCCAAGGGAGAGACGTCAGCAGGTCCAGATAGTTGCGGGATACACCGTATTCCGGCGATGAGGGATCCAGCATCTCGAGCTTCTGCATTTCCTCATCGAAACGCTCCTTGGCCTCCTGGCTCAGCTTCAATCCCTTCAGACGGGATCTCAGCCGCTCGGTCTCCTGCGTCTTCTCATCCTTTTCCAAGCCAAGCTCGCGCTTGATTTCGTGCAACTGCTCCTGAAGGAAGAACTTGCGCTGCTGTTCCGAAACGCGTTCGTCAATCCGCTTGCGGATACGGCTCTGCAGCTTGGCAACATTCACCTCGCGATTAAGCAGTGTGACAACCTTTTTCAAACGGTCGAAAATGGGGAAGGTCTCGAGCACTTCCTGGAGTTCTGCCCGATCCGCCGTGGTCAGGCTCACCGCAAAATCGGCGAGGCGACTGGGATCATCGGGTCCAAACCGGGACAGAAAGAGCTTCAGCTCTTCCTCATGCAACGGGTTATACTTAAGCAGCTCCTTGACGGTGTTGATGATGGCCACCATGTAGGCACGAAGTTCCACGTTGTCACGGTAGGAGGTTTCCAAGTGGTAGCGGACACAAACACGCACCGGCGGTGTTTCGGAGATTACCCTCTCGATCCGGAAACGATCCATGCATTCCACCACAAGATGCAAACCCTGGCCGGCGATGTCCGCGGCCTTCAGAACCTTGGCAGCCACCCCGACACTGTGAAGGTTGTCCGCCGTGAAGGGGGCATCCTCATCCCTGACCAGGACGAGACCGATGTACTGCTGCTTGCTCTCGGTCAGTTGCTTGAGGGCATTCAGATACTCAGGGCCGTCATAGGCAAGAGGGACAATCAGACCGGGAAACAGGGGCCGATTGGACAATGGAAAAATGGTCAGGAACTCAGGGAGTATCTCGCTGGCAATGACAAGGGATGATCCAGGCGGTCCACCTGAATGGTCCGTGCCTGGCGGATCACTCTCGGGCTGGATGATCTCCGGCTCATTAATCGAATCACTCATGGTGCTTATTTAGGGTAAGATCACCCTTTTTTCAAGGCTTGAATTTCAACTGCCCAGCCAGCACATTTAATTCCTGAAGAAAAAATGGAGGTTATATATGCGCTGGTTCAAGGGTGTTTTTCTGCTGATCGTCGCCAATTTACTCATCTTTTTTACTCTGGCGGTGACCGGCACAATCCTGATCAACTTTGTTTTGCCCCAGTTTGGCATCGATCTGAGGGGCAGCATTTACACTTATGATTTCGCCTGGGCCATGGTCTTCGGATTTGGCGGGGCCTTTATCTCGCTCTGGCTCTCCAAGTTCATCGCCAAACGCGGTTACAAGATGCAACAGATTCTGCGGCCATCAACACCAAAGGAGAGACTTGTTTTTGAAACGGTTCAGGAACTGTCCAGACGTTCGGGCATCAAGATGCCGGAAGTCTGGGTGTATTGGGACGATGCCCCCAACGCCTTTGCGACGGGTCCTACCCGGAACCGCGCCATGGTAGCGGTCTCTTCCGGCCTGGTTCTTAACCTGAGAGATGAAGAGGTCAGGGCCGTACTCGCCCATGAAATCGGCCATATCACCAATGGGGATATGCTGGCCATCACCCTGCTGCAGGGACTGATGAATACCTTCGTCTATTTTCTGGCCAGGATCATTTCACGACCCATCATGGAGAGAAATCATTTTGCCGGCTTCATGGTCTACATGGCGCTGCAGTTTGTCCTGTCCATTCTGGCCATGATTCCCATCTGCTGGTTTTCCCGCAGGCGGGAGTTTCGCGCCGACGCCCATGCCGCAAGGGTTGTTGGCGCCCAACCGATGATCTCCGCCCTGCAGAAGATTGATGCCATTGCCCAAAGGACTCTGGCCGCGCAGCACCGGGAAGAAGGCCTGGCGGAAGATGCACTGGCCACTCTCAAGATCCACGGCGACAGCCACGGTTTGACGCATTTGTTTGCAACGCATCCGCCCATCGAAAGCCGAATTGCAGCTTTAAAGGCCCTGTCCGGAGAATCCATCTGAGAGGGGCCTGCCACCTTACCGGCATGCACTGCCCAACCCCGGCTTCCGTGCCCGCCAGATGGCGGGCACGGTTGTTTCTGGAGCGCAGGCCCCGTTCTGGCTAGAGTTGGTCACACTCATGAAGCAAAAACATCGGACAGCAGCCATTCTTGTGATCGGCAATGAAATTCTCTCCGGACGCACACATGAAAAAAATGCCCATCTGGCTGCAAAAAGACTTTTTGAGCGGGGCTGCAGACTTGGAGAAATCCTCATCATACCCGACGAGGAATCCCGTATCGTGAAGGCCATCCGGCATCTGACATCCGCATACGACGCCGTGATTACCAGCGGCGGCATCGGACCGACCCACGATGACATCACCATGCAAGCCGTCGCCAAGGCATTCGGCGTGGATCTGGTCGAACACCAGGGCGTCATAAAAATCATGCGGGACACTTACGGCCAGGGCAATCTTAACGCCGGCCGCAGACGCATGGCCAGAATACCCAAGGGCGCAAGGCTTATCCATTGTCAAAAGAGCATCGCCCCCGGCGTGCATTTGAACAATCTCTATGTCCTTGCTGGTGTCCCGGACATCTTTGCCAGTCAGCTGGAGACCATTCTTCCCGATTTCGGTGGCCAGCCCTTTCTGCGACGGGAGATCAGGGTTTTTCTGCCCGAGAGCATCTTTGCCAGCGAGCTCTCAAAGCTCCAGAGACGTTTCCCCAACGTGGAAATCGGTTCCTACCCAAGCCGTTGCGGTCCTCGGCCGGAAGGAAAAATATGCCTGAGCGGAAAAAACAAGGATCAACTGGATGCCGCTGAGGCCGCGGTCAGGGATATTATCTCGGCAGTCAGCCGATGAATACCCGGCCATCGCCAGCCCGGTCCTAGTAATAAAAGCGATACCAGAGCATACCCAGATATTCCCGGAGTGCCCGCGAAGAGTCTGAAAACGTCTGGGCCTGGGGCAGATAGCTAAGCAGATTGTAGGGACTGCGTTTCCCGAGATAGGCGCAGGGTGCGGGTATCACCCTGACATCAAGTTTGGCAAAGCAGTACACGGCCCGGGGCATATGAACCGCGGAGGTCACCAGAACGATATTCCGTATACGGTCCCTTCTCAAAGCGGGCATCAAAAGGGAGGCGTTCTCACATGTCGTGTTCGATGCCGTTTCCGTCCTGATACGATCCGCTGGAACCCCGAGTCGAACCAGCCATCGATACATAATCTCGCCCTCAGGCTCACTCTGGGGATGCAAGGGATTGCCTCCCGCGGTATACACGGGAAGACGGGTTCTTCGAGCCAAATAGGCCGCATACGTGGTACGTGCCAGTGCAGTCTGTGAAAGGGCATCCTTGCCCCCATATTCCGGGGCGCTCACGTCAATGCCACCCCCCAGCAGAACGATGGCGGTATGCCGTCTGGGCAGGTCCGTGGTTTCAAGAGGAAGGAAACGGGACTCAAGGGGGTTCAGCAAGACATCACTCACGGGCTCGGTGGACAGGGCATAGAGCAGAATCAGTCCCGAACAGATCCAGTAGCGCTCGACACGTCTGTTGGCGATGAACACGCCGATAAAAATCAGCAGAATTAAAATGCCGGGCGGCAACAAGAATAAGGATATCGCCTTCGTAAAGGTTAAAGAGGCCACGTTACCCCTCCGGTGCTACAGCCATCCCCTCATTTCGCTCTTTCCGAATGGTGACCACAATTAACCATGCCTCGACAAGCACCCACAAGGCAAGAAATAATATCATGGAGCCCACGGCTGCCACAGCCCATTGCCCGTTCAGAAAGGCCTTGTAAGCACCCATGAACATGCCGGAGATGGTTGCTGCCAGCACCAGAAGCATGGGCAGGAGGGTGTATAGAATGGGTCTGCGTTTTCGATACAGGTAAATGGTGACGGCAAGCAGCGTCAGACCCGCAAGAATCTGGTTGGTGGTGCCAAAGAGGGTCCAGAGAAACAGCCCCGCAGGCTTGCCATCCACCTTGAAAAAGGCAAAAAAGCCGATAGCCAGCACCGCGAGGGTCGTGGCAAGATAGCGATTATCCATGGCTCTGATGCCAAGGGTGTGGCCAATTTCCTGGATGTTAAACCGCAAGAGTCTTGCACCCGTATCCACTGAGGTCAGGGCAAATGCCACCACAACGACTGAAATGAAGGCCTCGGCCAGATCCGTCGGAAGGCCAAGCTGGTGAATAAATTGCCCGGTCCCCTGGATAAACACCCCAAGTTTTTGATGCAGGCCGGCCGCCTGTTCCCATGAACCGTAAAAACTTGCCCATTGCTCGTGGCTGGCAAAGGCGCCGGCTGTGGTTGCCATCACGGCCATCAGTGCCAGAAGTGATTCGCCGATCATGCCAACGTAGCCGACAAAGGGGGCGTCAGTCTCCTTGTCCAGTTGCTTGGCCGTGGTACCTGAGGCAACGATGCCATGGAAACCGGACACGGCGCCGCAGGCGATTACAATGAACAGGAAGGGCAGGATGGGAGGCGCACCTTCCGGTTCCGGATTAAATGCCGGTGCAACCCAGTCCGGCGAGAGCAGAAAAAAGCCAACCAGCATGGAAAACAAGGCGAGATAGAGAAGCAGGGAGTTAAGAAAGTCCCGCGGCTGCAGCAGCAACCAGACCGGGAGAACACTGGCAGCAAAGGCGTAGACAAGCAGGGTCCAGGTCCAGCCCGTCGAACTGACTCCCGTAATGGGCATTTTCAGGCCCATCCAGGTGGTCACCAGCATGAGCACGAATCCCACTGCAATCAATGGCCACACGGGCATCTTTCGGCGATAGATGAGAAAACCAATGACCATGGCGATCAGCATCAGGGCATAGCTCGGAAACACCGCTTCCGGATGCGAGGTGGGAGAAATGTCGGCTGGATCAGGGGCGGCAAACAGGCCCGAGATCACCAGGACAAACACCCCCATGGCAAGCGACACCAGGAAAAAGATCACCAGCAGGAAGAGCAGGCGGGTACGGGGGCTGATGACATCCTTGGCAATGGTGCCGATGCTTCTGGCCCTGTGGCGTACCGAAAGGACAAGGGCTGAAAAATCATGTACGGCGCCCACCAGAAGTGTTCCAAGCACCACCCACAGCAAGGCGGGTACCCAGCCCCAGATGACGGCAATGGCAGGACCCAGCATGGGGGCCAGACCGGCGATCGAGGCATAGTGATGGCCAAACAGGATATATTTGTTGGCCGGAATATAATCGACATCATCCCGCATGCTGTGGGCCGGGGTCACCGCCTCCGGATCGAGGGCAAACACACGGCGGGCGAGGAACCTTCGGGCATAGAAGTGGTAAAACACGGCATAAAGGCTGAGGACCAGAACTGCCATCACGTCAGGTGTCATGCTTCCTCCCCCGGGAATTGGCGCCCCTGATCCTCACCATGGAACCATGAATGGTGTTAATCACTGGGCGTTGAACTTATCTGGATGTTAGCGACAGGAAGACGAGCTGAAAACAAAGGTTCATTGATTTTTCATCTTCTGCCGCATAAGGTGCCGTCCATGAGCTGGAGAAAATCCTATCGGCATGGCCTGACTGCGGGCATGGTGGCTGTATTTACCATCCAGATATTTGCCATCGCCTTCTGTTTTATTGGCCAGGCATCCGCTGCGCCTGCAACTGTGCAGCCTGCCATGGCCACAGCCTGCCCGATGGATATGGAAGCACCGGACAAGGATCTGCCATGCACATCCTGCGAACTGCCCAATACCGGCACCCTGGCCGGTGGGACCGGCGCTCTGTCATTTGATCTGCCGCTGCTTGCAATTCTCCCTGACACGTGGAGCGATGCCGAAACAGTGCCAAGCACACGTGCCTACGAACTGGCTCAGGCGCAGGCACCACCGCGCAGCACGTCTCTCATTTACAAGACCAGCCTAAGAATCCGCCTGTAACCATCAGCCTCCCCTGTCGCCGCTGAGCCATTCGGCTCATGCGGCCATTTCTTTTTCGATTTATTCGGATTTCAAGGAGGTTGATATGCCCAAATTACGCGCTTTATCCGTAGCGCTTGCCCTGTTACTCACCCACCCTGCCTGGGCCACGGAGGATCAGGTGCCCCTGACGCTCAAGCAGGCCGAAAAAATTGCCCTGGAGGAGAATCCGGCTCTGGCCGCATCCCAGGCCCAGGCGCAGGCGCTGGCTGAAGTGCCTCCGCAGGCGGGGAGCCTTCCCGATCCCCAACTATCCCTGAACGCCATGAATTTGCCGGTCGACACGTTTTCCGCCACGCAGGAGAACATGACCCAATTGCAAGTCGGTATTTCTCAGGCCATCCCGTTCCCGGGCAAGCTCAGATTGCGTGAGGAAGCGGCCAGGCATCTGGCTGAATCGGCCACCTTCGAGATCGAAGAAACCCGCCTCAGACTGATCCGAAATGTGCGCATCGCATGGTGGAATCTGTTTTACCTTGACCGGGCACTGGAAATTATCAACCGCAACCAGGAATTGCTAAGGCAGTTCATTCGTATCGCCGAAACCAAGTACAAGGTTGGCAAGGGCCTGCAGCAGGATGTCCTGCTGGCCCAGGTTGAACTTTCAAAACTTCTGGACATTGAAATCCAGCTCAAGGGAGCGAGGAAAAGCGAGGAGGCGCGCCTGAACGCGCTTCTCAACCGCCCAACCCACATCGGTATCCGCCTGCCCGCCAAGGTGGAGGAAGCACTGCCGAACATTCCCGAGGAAAGTGAGCTCCACCGGATCGCACTGAATGCCCGACCACTTCTGGCCAGCCAGAACGAAATCATCAAGGCGGCAGACAGGCGGGTGGAACTCGCCAGGAAAGATTATTACCCGGATTTCAAGCTCGGAGCAGGTTACGGCTTCCGAAGCGGGATCAACCCTGCCAACAATCGCTCCAGACCGGATTTTGCCAGTTTCATGCTGAGCATGAACCTGCCAATCTTCACGGACACGAAGCAGGACCGGGCGCTCGCCCAACGCAAGGCGGAGCTGGTCAGGGAACAGTTCCGACTCCAGGACACAACGGAAAGCGTGTGGTCCGAGGCGTCAACCGCCATTGCCGACTACAGGCGTTCCAGGGATCAGGCCCTGCTTTTCAAAACCGGCATCATCCCGCAGGCAAGCCAGACCGTTGACTCCATGCTCGCAGGCTATCAGGTAAACAAGGTCGACTTCCTCAACCTGGTTAACTCCCAGATCACGCTTTACAACTATGAAACCCAGTACTGGAAATCGCTGGCGGAGGCCAGGCAAAGCCTGGCCCGGCTGGAGGCATCCATTGGCAAGGAGATCACGGATGAATAAACAGATTATAGGCACCGCCATCATTACCCTGCTTGTGGGGGGTGGTGCAGGATTCTGGATAGCCTCCCAGAAACAGCCGGTCTCTCAACAGGTTGAGAAAGGGAAGAGCGAACGGAAACCATTATTCTACCGCAATCCCATGAATCCGGAGATCACATCACCGGTCCCTGCCAAGGACAGCATGGGCATGGACTATATCCCGGTGTATGCCGACGGCGATCAGGCCAGCAAGGATCCTTCCGGCACGGTAAGCATTGACCCGGTCGTGGTGCAGAACATCGGGGTACGCACCACCAAGGCGGTACGCAAAACCCTGACACGTGAAATCCAGAGTGTGGGCCGCATAGACTATAACGAGGAACGTATCACGCGCCTGCACCCCAAAACCGAAGGCTGGGTGAGCAAGCTCTTTATCGACAAAACCGGGGAGCAGGTCAAAAAGGGAACCATCCTTCTCTCCCTTTATTCGCCCCAGCTGGTCTCCAGCCAGGAAGAATATCTGCTGGCCCTGAAAAATGCTGAAACCCTGAAGAACAGTCCCTTCCCGGACATCCGGCGGGGGGCCATTGACCTGCTCCGCTCATCCCGCGAAAGGCTTGAATTGCTGGATGTCCCCGAACACCAGATCAGGGAGCTGGAAAAGACCCGCAAGCTGAAGAAAAACCTTCATATCCACTCTCCCTTTGACGGCATCGTGGTCAATATCGGCGTCCGGGAAGGACAGTTTGTCACCCCCCAGACCGAGCTCTACATGATCGCTGATCTGTCCAAGGTGTGGACCTATGTGGATGTCTACGAGTATGAACTGCCATGGATCAAGGTCGGAGACGAGGCCCACATGCGGCTTACCGCCCTTCCGGGCCGCACCTTCACGGGAAAAATCACATACATTTATCCCTATCTGGAGGCCAAGACGCGGACCATCAAGGTGCGTCTCGAATTCGACAACGCCGACCTGGCACTCAAACCCGACATGTTCGCGGACGTCAGCATCCATGCCAGCAGACAGGTCAATGCTGTCGTTATCCCCGATGAGGCGATCGTCCGCACGGGCAATCGCGAGCAGGTCTTTGTCGTGCGTGGACCCGGCAAGTTTGAACCGCGCGAAGTGAGGCTGGGAATCAGTGCCGACGGACTGGTCCAGGTGCTGGAAGGCGTCAGGGAAGGTGAGGAAGTAGTGACCAGCGCCCAGTTCCTTATTGATTCGGAATCCAAGCTACGCGAGGCCGCGGCCAAGATGATGGAGGCAACCAAATACGCTCCGGAGCCCAGGGTAGAACCCGGCATGGATATGAAGGAAATGAAAATGGATGGCATGAACATGGAGGGAGAAAAGTCCAAATGAGCACAGCTTTACCCCTCCGGTCACCCTTATCAGCAGCGACTGACGCTGGCAAGGGGTTTGGAGCATGATTCAATCCATTATTGACGGTTCGCTAAGAAACCGCTTTCTGGTGCTCGTCGCAACGGGTTTTCTGCTCGTTGCAGGCTTCTGGGCCGTGAAGAACATGCCCCTGGACGCTATTCCGGACCTCTCAGACGTGCAGGTGATCGTGTTCACCGAATACCCGGGTCAGGCACCCCAGGTGGTGGAGGACCAGGTTACCTATCCCCTGACCACCGCCATGCTGGCCGTCCCTTTCGCCAAGGTCGTACGTGGTTACTCCTTCTTCGGCTTCTCCTTCGTCTACATCATCTTCGAGGATGGCACCGACATGTACTGGGCTAGAAGCCGGGTGCTGGAATACCTGAATTTCGTCAGCGGAAAGCTGCCTCCCGGCGTCACCCCAACACTGGGACCGGACGCCACAGGGGTCGGCTGGGTCTACGAATACGCCCTGGTCGACAAAACGGGTAAATACGATTTATCGCACCTGCGTTCAATCCAGGACTGGTATCTGCGCTACGCGCTGCAAACCGTCCCGGGTGTCTCCGAGGTCGCCTCCATTGGCGGCTATGTCAAGCAGTATCAGGTCGAGGTCGATCCCAACGCGCTGCTGGCCTACAACATCCCCATATCCAAGGTGAAGCGGGCGATTCAGCAATCCAACAACGATGTCGGTGGCAGACTCATCGAGCGGGGTGAAACCGAATACATGGTGCGGGGTCTTGGCTACATCAAGTCCATGGAGGACCTGAAAAGCATAGCTGTTGGCGTGGATTCAAACGGCACACCCATCCGCGTTCAGGATATTGCCAACGTTCATCTCGGGCCGGAATTGCGCCGGGGGGTCGCCGATCTCAATGGAGAGGGCGAGGTGGCCGGAGGCGTGGTAATCATGCGCTATGGCGAGAACGCGCTGGCCACCATCGAGCGGGTTCGTGAACGACTTGAGGAGCTGAAAGCCGGCCTTCCGGAAGGTGTGGAGATCGTACCGGTCTACGATCGCGGTGATCTGATCGAACGGGCAGTGGACAACCTGAAGGAAAAGCTGATCGAGGAATCCATCGTCGTCTCACTTATCTGTCTGCTCTTCCTTCTGCACGTGCGCAGCGCCCTGGTGGCAATCCTGTCCCTTCCCATCGGGATTCTGATCGCCTTCATCATCATGCAATGGCAAGGCATCAATGCCAACATCATGTCCCTCGGAGGGATCGCCATTGCCATTGGGGCCATGATTGACGGGGCTATTGTCATGATCGAGAACGCCCACAAACACCTGGAACACGCGGCAAACGACAAGGGCGGGGCTCTGAGCACCAACGAACGCTGGGTTGCCATAGGTACTGCTTCAAGGGAGGTAGGGCCCGCCCTGTTTTTCTCACTGCTCATCATCACCGTCTCCTTTCTGCCGGTATTCACCCTTCAGGCCCAGGAAGGCCGCCTTTTCTCTCCACTGGCATTTACCAAGACCTATGCCATGGCCGGAGCGGCCATTCTTGCCATCACGCTTGTTCCCGTCCTGATGGGCTATTTCATACGGGGAAAGATCCCTCCCGAAAACAAGAACCCGGTCAACAGGGCGCTGCGCTTCATCCATGGGCCTGCATTGGCCAAGGTCATCAGGTGGCGGTGGATCAGTCTTGGGCTGGCCGCCCTTCTCCTCGCCGCCACTGCCTGGCCCGTGTCAAAAATCGGCAGCGAATTCATGCCACCTCTTGATGAAGGAGATATCTTCTACATGCCCACGACCTTCCCGGGGATCTCCATCACCAAGGCCAAGGAACTGCTCCAGCAGACCGACAAGATTCTGGCCACCTTTCCCGAGGTCCATCATGTCTTTGGCAAGGTGGGGCGCGCCGAAACCGCAACCGATCCTGCCCCCCTGTCCATGATTGAAACCACGGTACGCCTGAAACCCAGGGAGAAATGGCCGGACCCCACCAAAACGACCAGGGAACTGATGGCCGAGATGGACAGGGCCATCCGGTTTCCGGGTGTGGCAAATGCCTGGACCTTCCCGATCAAGACACGGATCGACATGCTTTCCACTGGCATCAAGACACCCATCGGGATCAAGATTTCCGGACCTGACCTGTCGGTTCTGGAGCGCAGTGTCAAGGACATTGAACAGGCTCTGAAAACATTACCGGAAACCCTTTCGGCCTTTGGTGACCGAACAGTGGGCGGATACTATTTTGATTTTGACATCAATCGGGATGCAGTAGCCCGTTACGGCCTGACCATTCAGGATGTGCAGGATGTCATTCAGAGCGCCATCGGGGGCATGAACGTCACGCAAACGGTGGAGGGGCTGGAACGCTATCCGGTCAACCTGCGCTACCCGCGTGAACTGCGCGACAATCCCCAAAAACTCAAGCGCGTGCTCATCCCGACACCCACCGGCACCCAGATCCCGCTCTCCCAGGTGGCAGACATCACCTCCCGCCGCGGGCCTCCGTCCATCAAGAGCGAGGATGCCCGACCCAATGCATGGATCTATGTCGATATCAAGACCTCGGACATTGGTGGCTACGTCGCCAAGGCAAAAAGCCTCATCGAGAAAAAGGTCAAACTGCCTCCGGGTTACACCCTTACCTGGTCCGGTCAGTTTGAGTACATGGAAAGGGCCAATGAACGCCTTCAGGTCGTCGTTCCCTTGGCCCTGTTCATCATCTTCCTGCTGCTTTACCTGAACTTTGGCAACCTCATTTCTCCCCTGGTGGTCATGCTTTCCATCCCGTTTGCCCTTATCGGCGGCTTCTGGCTGATCTACTGGCTTGATTACAATATGAGCGTAGCCGTGGCCGTCGGCTTCATTGCGCTGGCGGGGGTGGCTGCAGAGATCGGTGTGCTTGTCCTCACCTTCATCGATCAGGAGGTTGAAAGACAGAGAGGCACAAAGCGCGGCCACCTTACCGCAGACGACATCATGGATGCCGTCATCAACGGTACGGGCAAGCGTGTACGTCCCATCGCCATGACGGCCACGGCGATCGTGGCCGGCCTGGTTCCCATCATGTGGGGTTCAGGCACCGGCTCGGATGTGATGCAGCGAATTGCTGCCCCAATGGTGGGGGGTATGATCACCACCACACTGCTCTCGCTGTTGGTCCTGCCACTGATTTACGGCCTGATCCTCCAATGGCAGGAACGTTGGCGCACCGGAAGCAGCCATGCGGCCTAGGGAAGAGCGGTCTTGATCCGGGCCATCATTGACGGTTCCCTGAGGAACCGCTTCCTGGTGTTCACCGCCACGGCACTCTTGCTTGCAGGTGGACTTTGGGCCGTGAAGAACATACCGCTTGACGCCATTCCGGACCTCTCGGACGTGCAGGTGATCGTGTTCACCGAATACCCGGGGCAGGCACCCCAGGTGGTGGAGGATCAGGTCACCTATCCCCTGACCACCGCCATGCTGGCCGTCCCCTTCGCCAAGGTCGTGCGTGGTTACTCCTTCTTCGGGTTCTCCTTCGTCTACATCATCTTCGAGGATGGCACCGACATGTACTGGGCTAGAAGCCGGGTGCTGGAATACCTGAATTTCGTCAGCGGAAAGCTGCCTCCCGGCGTCACCCCAACACTGGGACCGGACGCCACAGGGGTCGGCTGGGTCTACGAATACGCCCTGGTCGACAAAACGGGTAAATACGATTTATCGCACCTGCGTTCAATCCAGGACTGGTATCTGCGCTACGCGCTGCAAACCGTCCCGGGTGTCTCCGAGGTCGCCTCCATTGGCGGCTATGTCAAGCAGTATCAGGTCGAGGTCGATCCCAACGCGCTGCTGGCCTACAACATTCCGTTATCAAAGGTCAAACATGCGATCATGCGCTCAAACAATGATGTTGGCGGCCGGCTCGTGGAAATGGCCGAGACCGAGTACATGGTGCGGGGTCTGGGGTACATCAAGTCCGTCAATGATCTCAATGTCATTCCGGTGGGTGTGGATCAAAGGGGCACGCCCATTCGTCTGGCGGATGTGGCGCACGTGCATCTGGGACCGGAGCTCAGGCGCGGAGCTGCCGATTTTAACGGTGAGGGCGAGACGGTTGTCGGGATTGTGGTGATGCGCTACGGGGAAAATGCCCTGGCCACCATACGTGCTGTACGCGAAAGGCTGGAGGAGTTGAAGCCGGGGCTTCCGGAAGGTGTGGAAATCGTGCCGGTCTATGACCGCGGTGATCTGATTGAACGGGCAGTGGATAATCTCAAGGAAAAGCTCTTCGAGGAGTTCCTCGTCATTTCCCTGGTATGCATGCTGTTCCTGATGCACGCCCGTTCGGCCCTGGTTGCCATCGTGACGCTGCCGCTTGGCATCCTGATCGCCTTTATCCTGATGCAATGGCAGGGCATCGCCGCAAACATCATGTCCCTCGGCGGAATTGCCATCACACTGGGTGCCATGGTGGATGGCGCCATCGTCCTGATTGAAAACGCCCACAAACATCTGGAACACGATGAGAAAAGGAAAGGGGGGCCATTAACCACCGACGAGCGCTGGACCGCGGTGGGCCTCGCGGCTAAAGAGGTGGGGCCCGCCCTGTTTTTCTCATTGGCCATCATCACTGTCTCCTACATTGTCATCTTCACCCTGCAGGCGCAGGAGGGAAGACTGTTCAAGCCACTGGCCTTTACCGCCACCTATTCCATGGGTGCGGCTGCCATTCTCGCCGTCACCCTCGTCCCGCTTCTGATGGGCTATTTCATCCGCGGCAAGATCATGCCCGAACACAAAAATCCGCTAAACCGCTTTCTTCTCTTCATTCACACCCCCGCCCTGAAAACCGTCATACGATGGAAATGGCCAAGTCTGATACTTACCCTGCTGCTGCTGGCAGCCACCGCCTACCCGGTCAGCAAGCTTGGCAGTGAATTCATGCCACCCCTTGATGAAGGGGATATCCTCTACATGCCCACCGCCTTTCCGGGGATCTCCATCACCAAGGCCAAGGAACTGCTCCAGCAGACCGACAAAATCCTCCGCTCATTCCCCGAGGTGCAAACCGTACTGGGCAAGGTCGGGCGCGCCGAAACCGCAACCGATCCCGCTTCCCTGTCCATGATGGAAACAACGATCCGGCTCAAACCGAGAGAGGCATGGCCGGATCCGGACAAGCCGATCAAGCTGATCATGATGGAGATGGATCGGGCGATCAACTTTCCGGGACTTGCCAATGCCTGGACCTTCCCGATCAAGACCCGCATCGACATGCTTTCCACCGGCATCAAGACCCCCATCGGCATCAAGATCGTCGGTGAGGACCTGAACGAACTGCAGCGTATCGGCAAGGAAATCGAAAGTGTGCTGAAAATGCTGCCGGATACCAAAACCGCCATGGGGGATCGGGCCGTTGGCGGTTATTATCTGGACTTCGACATCGACCGCGAAGAGGCAGCCCGCTACGGCCTTACCATTGGTGACGTTCAGGATGTGATCCAGTCTGCCATCGGTGGCATGAACATTACCCAGACGGTCGAGGGTCTGGAGCGATATCCGGTCAATCTTCGCTACCCGCGTGAATTCCGGGATAACCCAGCAAAGCTCAAACGGGTGTTGATTCCGACACCAACCGGCGCCCAGATCCCGCTCGGCCAGGTGGCCGAACTGAACCTCCGCCGGGGACCGCCCTCCATCAAAAGTGAAAACTCCCTTCCCGACACATGGATCTATGTGGACATCAGAACGTCGGACATTGGTGGCTATGTCGCCAAGGCCAAGAAGGCAGTTGCCGAGCAGGTCAGCATTCCACCCGGCTACAGCATTATCTGGTCCGGTCAGTATGAGTATATGCAGCGTGCCAAGGAACGGCTGCAAATCGTGGCGCCGCTCGTGGTTTTGCTGATCTTTCTGCTGCTTTACTTCAACTTCAGGAATATCACGGCGCCGCTCGTGGTACTCCTCTCGGTCCCTTTCGCCCTGATCGGCGGCTTCTGGCTTGTCTATCTGCTCGGTTACAACATGAGCGTGGCGGTTGCAGTGGGATTCATTGCGCTTGCGGGGGTCACCGCTGAAATCGGGGTTCTCGTGCTTACGTTCATCAACCAGGAAATTGAGGCCCTACGTAAACGCAAGGGCACGCATCTTTCTTCAGCGGAAATTATGGAGGCTGTTGGCCATGCCACATCAAAGCGTGTACGTCCCATCGCCATGACGGCCACGGCGGTCATTGCGGGGCTTGTTCCCATCATGTGGGGATCGGGCACCGGATCGGATGTCATGCAACGGATCGCTGCCCCCATGATCGGGGGCATGGTGACCACCACCATCCTCAGCCTGCTGGTACTGCCCATGATCTACGCCCTCATTCTCCAGTGGCAGGAAAAGCAGGCGACCAGGAGTGGCTCATGAAACGGGAAATGAAAACCATCGCTTTCGGGTGGGCAAATCCATTGAGCGATAGGCGGGTAACCAAGGCCATGGTCCGGATCAGACCTGCGGAATCAAACCATGGTAAAGCACCTTCAAGGAGAAGGAGAACCAACATGAGCTGGCTGTGGAAACCAGCCTTTCTCGCAATGTTCCTTGCCACTATGGCTATCACCGGTTGCACCAGTCTGCATGACGATACGGGCTGGGAGCATTCTGGTCATCCCCAAACGCATGAACTTGGGGATTCATCAGATATTTTTGAACATCGTCACTAAATCAAGACCGAAGGAGGATAACATGAACAGCAGAACCTTATTTCTCACCATGGCGCTTGCCGCTACAACCCTGATGATCGCACCATTGGCATCGGCCGGTGATGACACCTCAAGGATGTCGGACGCACAACACAGAAAACACATGGCTGGTCCCAAGCATCCCGAGGGTGAACAAACCGAAACTGGCGAAAGGAAGGCCCATCCGATGTCGGACGTGCAGCACAGGAAAACCATGGGGGGGATGCATCACCCTTCCGATGAACAGGAAAGCACGGGCGAAAAGAAGGCCCATCCGATGTCGGACATACAGCACCGGAAGCACATGGGCGGCCTGAAACACAAGTCAGACGAGGATACAAAACAGGAGTAAGCAATGAAAAAAAGAGAGTCAGCTTTTGTGGCCGCACTTGTTGGGGTCATGCTCAGTCTTCCGCCTATCGCCCATGCCGATGGCGATCACTCCATGTCCATGAAAAACATGGAGCGTACCCCCCAAAAGGGTATGGACATGCCCGGAAAGGAGGGGATGTTTCTTGTCAAACGGGATATTGACGGCTACCAGGTCAGCTTCCATGTGATGAAACCGGAGGAAGGCATGCAGCACGGTGGCAGTCACAACTTCATGGTCAAGATTGAAGAGGATGGCAAGGTTATCACCAACGTTCTGATCAATTCCAAGGTGGTCCATCCCGATGGAACTTCGGAGTCCAAAATGATGATGAAGATGGGCGACTGGTTTATGGCCGGCTATGATCTGGGCCATGATAACGGCAGACATCAAATGATGGTGCTTTTCAAGACCGCCGATGGAAAGAAGCATTTCGGTGGCGTCTATTATCACCACAACATCAATGATCAACCAGGAGAAGAGAATGAACACTGAATATACACGATCCTCCGTCACAACAGTCCTGCGAGCAACGATCTGGGGGGTTGCCCTCATGGCACTTTTTGGATTGGCTTCCACAGGATTCGCTGCATCGCTTGAAAAGGTCGAGGCATCCCAGGTCTGCATGACGAACGATGCCTACTTTGGTCGTACCCAGATCCCGGTACACGTGAATGGCAAGACCTATTACGGCTGCTGTCAGGGATGTGTCGAAACACTCACGAATAATGAAAAGGCCCGCACTGCCACCGATCCGGTATCCGGTAACAAGGTGGATAAGGCCACCGCTGTCATTGGCATGCTTCCAAACGGCAATGTACTCTATTTCGAGAGCGAGAAGACCTTCCAGGCATTCAACGCGGCCAAGAAATAGGAGGCTGGCGTGCGCTTGTCCTTCACCTGGCTAACCACAACCTTGCTGGCCGCTATTCTGCTCACGGCCTGCGAGGGTGAGGATAGCAGGACTTCCCCCTCCCAGGCTGCTCTATCTCCCGAACAGAAACGTGGCGAGTCGCTTTTTGCCGCAAATTGTGCCTCATGCCATGGTCAGAAAGGGAGAGGAACCGAGCAGGGGCCGCCTTTGATTCACAGAATCTATGAGCCAAGCCATCACGCCGATTTCAGCTTTTACCGGGCTGTGGCAAATGGTGTAAAGGCCCACCACTGGGATTTCGGTGACATGCCGCCCATTTCCGGTGTCAGTCCCGAAGAGGTTGGGCAGATCATCGCCTATATTCGCTGGGAACAACGACGTGCCGGGATCAATTGATAGCGTAAATCAAGGGCATGAAAACATCTAGTGCCTAAATACCTGGGAGCAAAGATCGGCCTTTGGCTTGGCTCGGCATTCATCCTGGTCGCCATTTTTGGCATCGATCTTCTGGGGGATATTGATGGTCTGCACCGTGAAGCCAGCCTCATTGAGGCAAGCAACAAGCAAAGCCATGATCTCCATGCCCTTGAAATGGGGCTCTATGCCTGCATCGCGCCCATCAAGGAGTTCCTGATTTCAGGTGATTATCGCATGGGGGAGCGGTTTTCCCGTCAAAGCGGTCAACTGCTTGCATCCATCCGGGATTATCAGTCGCATAACAACGATGAAGCGGCGGCGAGTCTCGCCCGGGCAATGGAACGTGTAAGACCCAAGGCCGAGGCCATTTTCAAACTCCCGTTCCCTGTCGGCAACATGGAGGGCCCCATTTTGCTTCGGGAAATTGAAATGGAAATCCGACAGGCCACGGAAAGACTTTCCCAGAAGCATCGCGACCTTGACGCCCAGGTCAATGAGGCCATGCACATGCTGGCCGGCCTGCGTCTGAACATGCGCAGTGAAACAATGATCATGCTGGCTGGCCTGCTCCTCGTTTTATCTCTTCTGACCTTGTTCATGTACAGACGTGTGATTCGCCCTCTTGTGCACATGCGGGGAGCAGTCCAAAAAGTGAGCACGGGGGATTTCGATGTCCAGTGCCATGTGGAATCCATGGATGAACTGGGCGAGCTGGCCACAGCCTTCAATGGGATGGCAAAAGCGTTGAAGGATCGCGAGAACATGCTTGACCGGGCCCGAAGCATGGCAGCGCACCAGGAGAAGATGCACGCCCTGGGGATGATGGCTGCCGGCATCGCCCACGAGGTGGGTAATCCGCTTTCCGCCATTTCTGTTTCCCTTCAGGTCGCCAAACGCAAGCTGGCAACAGGAGACTTGCATTCCATGGACAAACAGTTATCGATCGCCATGCAGGAAACGGAACGCACCGAACAGACCATTCGGCAGGTCCTGGATTACGGCCGACAGGACGATCATCAACTCAGACAGGCGTTTGATGTTGCTTCCGTCATCCACGGGGCAATGAATCTTGCGCGCATGTCTCCACGAAGAAACAAAACGCGGCTAACTGCTGAAATTCCGGAAAACCTCCCAAAGGTATGGGGATCCGATTCCATGCTTATGCAGGTTCTGGTCAACCTGCTTCTCAATGCCCTTGACGCATGTGACGCCCGTGGAAAGGTACGCATTCGCGCCTTTGTTCATCACGATGGCGTTGCCATTGAGGTGCATGACAATGGCCCAGGCATCCCTCCCGAACTTCAGGATGAAATATTCAAACCCCTCTTCACCACCAAACGCAGGGGGACAGGTACGGGCCTGGGCCTGGCCATCAGTCAGGAGTTGACTACGCGCATGGGTGGACATTTAAGCTTGGTTGGGAGTGACGACAGAGGAAGCTGTTTCAGGGTGTGGCTTCCCGCTCATGAGAAGGATGCAAAGAAATGAAGCTGCTCGTTGTCGAAGATGAACCACACATCCGCCAGGGCATTGTGGAAATCCTCGATGAAGAAGGCATTGAAACGATTGAAGCCGATTCCGTCACCAACATGCTGACCCGTCTGACGGAAGAAAGTCCCGATGCCATTCTGTGTGACGTGTATCTGCCCGACGGGGATGGCTTCGACGTGCTTTCCGCACTCCACCGGAAACCACAGGCACCGCCCTGCATTCTGATGACAGCCTTTGGTGACCGTAACCTGGCCATTCGTGCCCTGACCGCAGGGGCCTATGACTATGTCGCCAAACCCCTGCGCTTTGATGAGCTGTTGGCCCGTTTGCACAGGCTGGAAACACAGCACGTCATGCGCAAACGCCTCGAAAAGGCGGAGTCCGATGTGCGCGCCAAAAGTGAGCTGGCGATTCTCGGCAATTCGGAGGTGATGAAGCAGGTTCGTAAGGTCATCGAGAAGGCGGCAACAACCCGGATCCCTGTACTGATTCAGGGAGAAACAGGCGTAGGCAAAGGGATTGTCGCCCGTCTTCTGCATTCCATTGGTGTAGACAATGCCCAGCCATTTGTACGCGTGAATTGCGCTGCAATTCCCAAGGACCTGATGGAAAGTGAACTTTTCGGTCACAAACGTGGCGCCTTTTCGGGTGCCGAGCGCGACCATGAGGGCCTGTTGGCCGAGGCCCGCAAAGGTACACTTTTCCTTGATGAAATCGGGGAACTCTCCCTGACCATGCAGGCCAAGCTCTTGCATGTCCTTGACGAACGGACCTTCCGGCCTCTGGGGAGTACAAAGGAGCAGGTCTTCAGGGCCCGTGTGATTTCGGCCAGCAACCGCGACCTTAAGGAAGAGGTTGCCCGAGGCGCATTTCGTGAAGATCTATATTATCGTCTGGATGTACTGAATATTTGCATTCCCCCGCTGCGTGACCGTTGTGAAGACATTGTGCCGCTGGCCACGCGTCTGCTGGCAGAGCTCGCTGAGGAAACAGCCATCCCCGTACCCAGGCTAACACCGGAACAGGCCTTGTGGCTGCAAACACAATCCTGGCCCGGGAATATTCGTGAACTCCGTAACACCCTTGAGAGGGCTCTGCTGTTGTCTCAGGAGGGGGAGTTTACACTTCAGCCACACCTGGGGTGGAAGGCTCAGGAAACCATAAGCCTGCCGAAAACCCTGGCACAGATTGAATACTCCCTGATTGAACAGGCCATCCGTGATTGCCAAGGTGACAAGGCCAAGGCTGCCAGGCGGCTTGGCATTTCCCTTTCCAGCTTATATCGAAAACTTGAACACTGACTTCCCACCTCTGGGAAAAGCCCAAAGGGAAATTCCCATACCTGGGAAAAGGGTTGCGACATCCCTTCCGGCATTCCAGCCCTAACTCATTGATAGAACATGGTTTTTCATCCGACGGGCATGATCGGCCATCGAGATCAACCATTGGCATGACATTTGCTTCCTCTAATAAGGCGTCCCCTTTCATCTGGTGGGCGCCAAAATTTCATGGAGGGAAATTGAATGCAAAAATCAATGATAATGATGGGCCTTATGGCCTTTGGCCTTGTGGGTTCACTCGCCTTCTGGGCCAAGGATGCCGATGCCATTCCGGTGTTTGCCCGCAAGTATGGCATGTCGTGCAACGCCTGCCATACCATGTTTCCAAAGCTGACCAAAATGGGGGTTGCCTTTCGGGAGCGGGGTTTCCGGTTCGCGGCCGGCAAGGAAGACCTGGATATGCAGGATGGACCTGGAAAAAATGTTGATGCGAGCGACAACGCCATTATCCCGGCGAACTTTCCATTCACTTTGCGTACCCAGATCCTGTTCAGTGGTGCAGGACCGATTGAACACGGCGGGCAAGTGGTCATGCCCGGTCACAGACCCGGCATGCTTGATGGAGCGCTCTTTGAGGATGCAAACGGACAGTGGAAGAACAATTACAAGGTTGGATTCGGTGAATTTGGCCTGATTTCCTCGGGTTCCTACAACAACTGGTCCTGGTGGCTGGATGCTGCCGTTCCAGGTGGTATCGGCATGCTCGAAGGTGTGTATTACTTCAGTGACCTGCTGAAGGTTCGCTTCGGACGCGTGCAGAACAATGTCGGTTATGGCATGACAATGATGTCTCACCGCCCTCTGGGATGGGGCTGGGTCGATGCGGCGCAAATGGCCGGAGGGACCATGCTCATGATGGGCGACGGCATCAGCATCCATGGCACCACCAATGGGGATAGCGGAGTGGGTACCTACTATAATCTCTCCGCCTTCACCTTTGGGAAGAATTTTGCGCAAAACAACCAGCAGAGCATCGCATACTATGGACGCGTCGCTCAGGAAATCATGGACAATCACATCATCGGCATCTACGGCTACACGGCCAAGAATTACAGCAGTGATGCCTTTGGTGGCGAGGGAGCCATGCTCATGGCCATGGCAAATCCGATGACAGGCCTTGTCACGGTCAATCCCATGCAGTTTTCAAGCGTGAAAAGATACGGCGTCGATTTCGCCATCAACTATGGTGAACCCCTGCAGGCCTATGGTGCGTTCACTTTTGGTACCCAGGATAGCCTTCTCACCGGCAAACGCCTTAGTGTACGTGGCTTTACCGTGGCGGGTGAATGGGTGTTTGCCGACTCATGGTTGCTCGGAGCCAAGTGGGATTACAGCCGCAGCGATCTGCAAATGATGAACAACGCCATCCTGCGTCCGAACGCAACACGCCACATCACACTCTACGGGATTTACCAAATTGCCGAAAATGTGCAGGCCACCCTGTCCTACACAAACAGCAACAATGTGGTGAATTTCATGTCGGCAGCAGCAGGGCGAACCACCGCAGATCAGCAAAACTTCAATACGGCATTGTTCGCCATCGATTTGGCTCTGTAGCAACGAAAAGAACATGGGGGGCAGATTTTGCCCCCTTTCTTTCACATTGGACCATCGGGCGCAAGAAAGGAGTGATTTCATTGGCACGCAAACTGGCTTTTGCCTTTTCATTCATCGGAAGCATGGTGCTTGCTACCCAGGTCCATGCCAGAGAAGACGCTTTCGCCAGTCAAATCGGACCCGCCAGCCAGAAGCAGAAAGAAACCCGGGACCTCGTTATTCCATCGAACAGAAATGGTTTCACAGCAAAGAAAATGATCGGGGAGTATTTGGTCAGTTTCCAGGTTATTCCACGCATCAGGGGGGTCACCCGAAAGCAGCAGGGTGACACGCCAGAAAACGCTAACATAAGGCAAGGGAAGGATGAAAAAATCTGGGAGATCATGGCCAACCCAAGCCACTCGCTCATGGTCAAGGTGGAAAGAAATGGCCAGGTCGTCACCAACATCATCATCAACTCACGGGTCATTCATCCGGACAAGAGTTCGGAGAGCAAGATCATGGCAAGAACCGGCGACTGGTATGAAGCGGGTTACTACCTTGAAAGGGATGGCCGGTACAAAATCATCATACTTTTTAAGACTGAAAGCGGCGCAAAACATAGTGGTGTCATCTATTATTCAAGTAACCCCAAGGAGAAGTCATGAACAACCTATTGCAAGACACCATTCATTCAGTCCGTCACGGTCTCATCATGGCGGTAGCCGCCCTGATACTTGGCGCCTTCTGGGCGGCTTTTCTGGCTGTCAATCATGAGTCGCTTCATGGCCGATTCGAAAGCCAGGAACAGGCCCAACAGGTTCAGGCCGGTAAAATGCCCCACTCCCACGGGTCCGGTGACACACACCTGCATATGGAAGCTGCTCCCACACCCCATATCCATTCCGGCAGTCTGGCCAGTGATGCGATGGAACGCCTGTTAAGGGGACACATCCATTTCATGGGACTGGGCGTACTCTCTGCCGTCCTTCTGCTCATCACTGCCTTTACCCGTCTGCGACCAGCCTGGAAGAAGGCCCTGGGCTGGACATTCGGCGTAGGAACCCTGGCGTATCCGCCCGCATGGATTCTCATGGGGTTCCGAACCGTCGAGCTGGGTGCTCAGGGTGCGGAGGCAAGTGTGATGTGGCTCTTCGGTCCTGCTGTCGGCCTGCTCCTGTTTTCCATGATCGCCGTTCTCGGCATCCTGTTGATCGAACAGTTCGATGCGCTTCAACGCATCACCCTGGTCGCCAGATTCTTTGAAAGCAAATCGGATTCATTTCATGCGGGAGAAGAGAGGCGGCGTGAAAAAATGTAACTGCCAGGATAATCAGCGCCATTTCCTCGAACGAACCTTTGAGCGTCTCAGCCTGGAAGAATCGCAACGTCAACTGCTGCTGCAGTCATTCCGTGAAGTCAGCATCCAGATACCTCTCAGGGTGCACAAGAACGGGAAAGAACGGCTATGCACGTTTACCGGCTACCGGGTTCAACACAACCATGCGCGTGGACCGTTCAAGGGTGGCCTGCGCTTTCACCCCGAAGTCAACTTGGGTGAGGTGCGCGCACTGGCGCAGTTAATGACCTGGAAAACGGCCCTGGTGGATATCCCTTTCGGCGGGGCCAAGGGAGGCATCAGCGTTGACCCACAGATGCTGAGCAAAGATGAACTGGAAACTCTCACCAAACGTTTCACACAAAAGATGGCCCCTGTTCTGGGCGAGCACCAGGATATACCCGCCCCGGATGTCAACACGAACCCACAGGTGATGGCCTGGTTGTTCGAGGAATACAGCAAGGCCCACGGGCACTCTCCAGCGATCGTTACAGGCAAACCTGTGGAGATTGGTGGCTCGATCGGTCGGCTTGAGGCAACAGGCCATGGTGTGGCCTATATTGCGGCCATGGCGGCCCATGACCTGGGCATGCCCATCGCCAACACAAGGGTCGTCATCCAGGGATTTGGCAATGTTGGCTCCCACACTGCCCGCAGGCTGGAGGAGGTCGGCGCACGGGTTATTGCCCTCTCCGATGTCCATGGTGGTGTCATCAATGAAAATGGCATCGATGTAAACAAGGCTATTGCGCATGTGACAAATACCGGCCGACTTGACGGGCTCGAACATACCCGTCCCATCACCAATGAGGAGCTTATTGCGCTGCCGTGCGATATTCTCATTCCCGCCGCCCTGGATGGTGTGATCAATTGCGACAATGAGGATGAAATCAAGGCTAAACTGGTCGTTGAAGCCGCCAATATGCCGATCACGCATATGGCCGATACTCGACTTCGCGAACTCGGCATCACCATAGTTCCGGATATTCTTGCCAACGCAGGCGGCGTCATTGTTTCCTATTTTGAATGGGTACAGAACATCCAGCAGTTTCCATGGGACAGGAAAATCGTCTTCGAGCGGCTGGAACAATACCTGTCCCGAGCCTATGAGGCCGTCCACAGGCTCGCCGAAAGGGACAAGGTTGATCTGCGCACTGCGGCCTACGAGCTCGCGATCCGGCGTGTCTCCAAGGCAATTGCCCTACGGGGATTCTGATTTTGGAGCCTGATATGAATGCAGAAAGCATCATGAAACTTAGAAAGGTTACAGCCATTATCCGCGGCAATATGCTCGAAAAGGTGGAAACCGCATTGCAGGAGGCTGATGTTCACGCCTGCACTGTCTCCACCGTCACGGGATTCGGTGAATATGCCAATTTCTACGCAAAAGATCACATGACCGAACATGCCCGCCTGGAAATCTTCATTGAACAAAACAGGGCGGAGGAAATAGCCCGGATCATTATGGAAGCTGCCCATGTTGGCCTTCCCGGGGATGGCATTGTTGCCATTCTCCCCGTGGAAAAACTGTTCAGCATCCGAACCAGGTCAGAGGCAACGCCTGAACCCATGAACGATCAATCCGAATAAGCCAAGGAGATTCACCATGATGAACAAAACCATTATCCCCCTTCAATTCCTTCTCCCATTCCTTCTCATCCTTGGCTTCCCTGATTCAGCCACGGCAGATGACTCTCCCCGTCATCAGATGATCGATCATATGGATATCTACCTGGGTGTCATGCCATCGGAGCTTGTCCTGGGACATCCAGCGATGCACCATGCCACCCCACCTCGCAAGCACCGCTATCATGTGCTGGTCGCGCTGTTTGACAGCAAAACGGGGAATCGAATTACCAACGCTGAAATAAAAGCCAGGATCACAGGGCTGGGTGGTTTCTCCTCGAAGGAGAAAAAACTTGAATCCATGCATGTCGCCGACGCCCCCAGTTACGGAAGCTACTTTTTCATGCCCGATCCGGGGATGTACCGGATTCAGCTTGAGATCAGGCGACCGGACAGCAAGCGGACTTCGACAGCTGAATTCATGTTCGAACGGCCCCGTGACTAGGTGGATTCATGAATCCCCTTTCTGATCCGGAAATCAGGCCCTATCAAGAGGATGGTCGACACCTTGTGCTTGTTTGCCTGCGGCTGCACGGTCTTCGCCACTCACGAAAAAGGTGAGCCAGATGAACCCCCTTGATGCCTTCACACGAACACAGCGCATCGCCTATTTTTCCATGGAGATCGCACTGCAAAACGAGATTCCCACCTACAGCGGCGGCCTGGGAGTTCTCGCCGGTGACACCATGCGCTCAGCCGCAGATCTGGAAATCCCCATGGTGGCGGTCAGCCTCGTCAGCCATGCCGGTTACTTCAACCAGGAGATCGATAAGCAGGGAAGGCAAATTGAACGCCCCTCCCCTTGGGAACCCTCGCACTGGGCAACCCAGCTTGAAGCCAAAGTTGCCGTTACCATTGAAGGCAGGTCGGTATGGATTGCCGGCTGGCTGTATGTTCTCAGCGGCCACATGAACGGTAAGGTGCCGGTCATTCTGCTTGATACGGATATTGATGAAAATCAGCCAGCCGACCGTGAGATCACACATTATCTCTATGGCGGTGATGAGACTTACCGGTTCAAGCAGGAAATTGTGTTGGGCATCGGTGGCATACGCATGTTGCAGGCCCTGGGATTTACATTGCGTCAGTATCACATGAATGAGGGGCATTCCGCCCTGCTGGCGCTGGAGCTGATCCGTCGGCATGCCTACCCTGAAGAGGATCTGAGACCCGGAGAGCATCCCTATGACATCCCCAAGGTCCGTGAAATGTGCGACTTCACAACCCATACACCGGTGGAGGCCGGACAGGATCGCTTTTCCTACGATCTTGTGCTTCGGCTGCTCGGAGACTTCATCGACCTAGAGACGTTGAAATCCCTTGCGGGCCAGGAGCGATTGAACATGACATGCCTGGCCCTGAACCTGAGTGAATATGTCAACGGTGTCGCCAAACGGCACGCAGAGATATCCAAGCAACTTTTTCCCGGCTACCACGTACGAGCCGTCACCAATGGTGTCCATCCCTTTACCTGGGTTTGTCCCCCCTACCGACGACTTTACAACAATTATCTGCCTGGCTGGTGCCACGAGGCAGAGATTTTGGTGCGCGCCGAATGCTGCATCCCGGATGAAGCGGTCTGGGAGGCCCACGTGCAGGCCAAACAGAATCTGATTGACCTGATTAGATCCATGACCGGCAAAGCCTTTCAACCGGAACTGCCCATACTTGGTTTTGCCCGTCGCATGACGGCCTACAAGCGTGCGGATCTGATGTTCAGCGATCTATCACGGTTAAGGGAGATAGCAGACAGGCATCCATTCCAGATCGTCCTTGCCGGCAAGGCACATCCCAAAGATGAGATGGGCAAGATTCTGATCCGGCAGCTGCACGAGTACATGTGGCAGCTGTCCGACGCCATTAACATTGCTTTTTTGCCCAACTACGACATGGACATCGCTCTATCCATGGTCTCCGGTGTGGATGTCTGGCTGAATACGCCTCTCAGACCCATGGAGGCCTCTGGCACCAGCGGGATGAAGGCCACATTCAACGGTGTTCCCAATCTGTCCGTGCTTGACGGCTGGTGGATTGAAGGCTGCATCGAGGGTATTACTGGCTGGGCAATCGGCAACAATGTGGAGGATAACGGTGATGATGCCGTCTCATTCTATGAAAAGCTGGACACGGTCGTCCTGCCACTTTACTACACCGACCGAGCTGGCTGGATCGCTGTCATGAAAGGGGCAATCAGCAAGAATGCTTCCTTTTTCAACAGCCATCGCATGATGCGCCGGTATGTGGCCGAGGCTTATGTCCGTTAAGAGGCATGTGGCTTTTTCGTGCATGGCCCATTTGCTCACCAGGGGACAGATGAAACGGAGTGGTGCCATGAGCACCAGTGGGGAGTGGGCCGCGATGATTTCGATTGAAGAGGAGCCGAAAATACGCATCCGACCAAGGGACAGGAGACACGGAACATATGTCCAAAGCAACATTGATCCGGACCATCCAGATTCAGGAAAGACACTCTCCATGCTTTGCTACAGCCTGGTGCAGGCCTGAATGGGGGATCTGTGACGCAAAAAAATATTTTCCGCATGATGGCGGATAAGATAAGGATGGGACGATGAAGAAAAACATTTCCATGCTGATGGCGGCAATTTTACTGGCCTCCTGTTCGACACTGGCATATGACCAACGGACCGGCCATGAAGATGATGCCGGATTAGCCCAAATTACGGGTCATGAAAAGGGAGTCATGGTCCGGGAGGGCATCAAAGGGGGATTTGAGGTTATTTTTAACGTGATGCGAGTGCCGGAAGACATGGCCAGAGACAAGGATGACTACCACCTCATGGTGAGCATCCAGAAAGATGGCAAGGTACTCCACCCATTGCACGTTCACTCAAGGGTCAGGCACCCGAATGGCACGGTTGATCAGGCAGACATGACACGGGTTGGAAACTGGTACATGGCGCGCTATAACCTCAGCCATGAACAGGGAAGGCACTGGATCACCGTGCAGTTCGATGTCAGCGGAACGAAGTATTCAACCGGAATTTATTTCCCGGAAAACGGTTTTTAAAAGTGCTTTCCGGAAAATGAACATAAAACATATCCCCATTCACGGTTGCGTATCCGGCCGCTTGCCCGTCGGCTGCATATGTGTGTGATTTTTGATGAGGGATTGAAGGCAATTCACCCGGCCTGCAAAAGGGTTTACCGGATGGATGAGGATATCCGGGCGCGGATGCCTTTGTGAAAAGAGTCGAAGGGAACCGCCACTCAAAGGAAGTTATTCATATCAGCGGGGCTGGTCCGGCCGGACTGGCTGCTGCGATTACCATCGCAAAGTCCGGCAGAAAGGCCATCGTCTATGAACGCAAGACAACAACAGGAACCCGTTTCCACAACGATTGTCAAGGTCTGGAAAACTGGACGACGAGGAATGATGTCCTGGATGAGCTTGCGCATGCCGGAATTGAACCGGGCTTTCAATATCACCCCTTCCGGACACTCAGTATCTTCGATGCCAACGGGAAACCGCATCGTTACAAGAGCAAGGAACCATTGTTTTATCTCGTGCGACGAGGGCCGGCGGAAAAAACGCTAGACACATATCTGAGGAGTGAGGCCGAGAAACTGGGAGTTGAGTTCCATTTCGGAACCTTCATACGCAAACTGCCGCAAGGAGGCATTGTGGCGGAAGGTCCCAAGGGAGGCGACGTTATTGCCACAGGCTATGTTTTTGAAACAGACATGGAGACCGGGGCCTACGCTGCATATGGCGAACGACTTGCCCCGGGGGGTTATGCCTACCTGCTTGTCCATGAAGGATACGGCACCCTGGCGACCTGTCTGTTTCGTGACTTTCACAATGAGTCGGTCTATGTCCAGCGTTGTCTAGACTTCTTTCAGGAAAAACTCGGACTAAGCATGTTTCATGAAAGGCGTTTTGGCGGTCTGGGAAATGTCCTGTATCCAAGAACTGCTGTGAAGCGCAACATACTTTTTGCAGGGGAGGCTGCCGGTTTTCAGGATGCGCTTTGGGGGTTCGGCATGCGCTATGCAATCCTGTCCGGCCATTTGGCGGCACGTGCCCTTCTGACCAAAAAACCCCTATCCTATGACTCGATGTGGAAAAGCAGGTTTGGCGGTATCCTCAAGGCCGGAATCGTCAATCGCTGGCGCTTCAACCATTTCTCGGATAGCGATTACTGCAGGTTACTCGCCGATGCAGACCGTGAGCCGGATATACGGGACTGGATGCACCGCCAGTGTCGTGCCAGCTATCTGAAAACAATGATCTTTCCCCTTGCTGCCCAGCGCATTGTCTCGGCCCGGAAGCAGCCTGTGTGCCCAAAGAAGGGATGTGACTGCACATGGTGCCGGTGCAGACACGCGACAAGATAGGGGGTTGAATAAAATGGACAGGGCTGGAGGTTTGCCATGAGTATCGATCCTGTATGCGGAATGACTCTCGACAAGAAAAGTGCATACCAATCGGAATATGAAGGTGTGCAATGGCAGTTCTGCAGCAATCAGTGCCTGGAAAAGTTCAAGGCCAGTCCGGAGCATTACACCATTGATCCGGTATGCGATATGGTGGTCAAACCTGAATCGCCATACCGCGCATCCTACAAGGATGAAGGTTATCGCTTCTGCAGCAATGCATGTCTGAACAAATTCAAGTCCAATCCTTCGCAGTACGTCCATGAACCGGATACGGATCCGGTCTGCGGCATGAAAGTAGCCAAGGACAGCCCCTTTGAGCGCACGTTCCGGGGTGTCGATTACCGCTTCTGCAGCAAGCATTGCATGGAGAGGTTTGGCCAGTCCCCGGAAGACTATATGGGAGACGATTTCACGTTTGATCCGGTCTGCGGAATGAAGGTCAGCCGGGCATCCCGAAATCATGTGGAACATGCGGGCCATGACTATTATTTCTGCTCTGAACACTGCGTGAATAAATTCACGGCCGATCCTGCTGCGTTTCAGGGCAAGGACAAGCCCGAGGAGAAGCCTCAAAGAGGCAAACCTGCCGCCCCGGAGGATGCCGGGGCAATGTATTTCTGTCCCATGTGTCCTGGCCAGGAACAGAAAGGCCCGGGGATTTGCAAGCAGTGTGGCATGGCACTGGAACCTGTCGCGGCTCCCACTACCTCTCAAAAAACCGAATATTTCTGTCCAATGCATCCTGAGATCGTGAGCGATCGCCCGGGAAACTGCCCTAAGTGTGGTATGGCACTGGAAGCACGCACAACGAGCCTCGAGGAGGAAAATCCGGAACTGGAGGATATGAGCCGTCGCTTCAGGATCAGCTCAATCCTGGCGGTTCCGGTATTCGTCCTGGCAATGGTGGCCGATCTTGCCCCTTCCTGGCTTCCCTCGCCCTTGACGATGGGCACCGTCCAGTGGATTGAGTTTGTTCTGGCAACACCTGTAGTGCTATGGGGTGGCTGGCCATTTTTTGAGCGCTTCGTTCTGTCACTGAAAACATGGAATCTGAACATGTTCACGCTGATCGGCCTGGGTGTCGGTGTGGCCTGGCTTTATAGCGTGATTGCGCTCCTGATGCCTGACATTTTTCCGCCAGTGATGCAGATGGAAGGCGGTCTGGTTGACGTCTATTTTGAGGCTGCAGCCGTGATCACCGCTTTGGTCCTGCTTGGACAGGTTCTGGAACTGCGGGCACGTTCACGGACCAATGAAGCAATCAGGCTTCTGCTCGGCATGGCTCCGAAGACCGCCCGTCGTGTATATCCTGACGGAACCGAAGCGGATGTGCCCCTGGAGGAGGTTCAGCCGGGTGATGTGCTCCGGATTCGCCCCGGAGAAAAAATCCCCGTTGATGGTGTGGTGGTGGAAGGCGAGAGTCACGTCGATGAGTCCATGGTTACCGGAGAACCGGTTCCGGTAGAGAAATCCGAGGGCGCAAAACTTATTGGCGCCACAGTTAATGGCAACGGAACACTGCTGATGCGGGCCGAAAAGGTCGGAGCGGACACGCTGCTTGCCCAGATTGTCAACATGGTTGCAGAGGCCCAGCGCTCTCGTGCCCCCATTCAGAAGATGGCGGATACCGTGGCTGGCTATTTTGTCCCCACCGTTATCGGAATCGCCCTGATCACCTTTGCGGTATGGCTTTCCATCGGACCTGAACCACGGCTCGCCCATGCCATTGTCAACGCCGTAGCTGTTCTGATCATCGCCTGCCCCTGTGCCCTCGGCCTGGCCACCCCAATCTCAATCATGGTCGGCACCGGGCGAGGCGCCACGGCCGGCGTTCTGATAAAAAATGCCGAGGCTCTGGAAATCATGGAGAAGGTGGATGCATTGGTCGTGGATAAAACGGGGACCCTGACCGAGGGGAAACCGGCCCTGACCACGGTGATGACAGCAGATGGCATGCGTGAAGATCAGGTCCTGCAGATGGCAGCCAGCCTGGAGCGTGCCAGCGAACATCCCCTTGCCGAGGCCATAGTTCGTGCGGCAAACGAACGGGGCCTCAAACTCGAGGCCGTGCAGAACTTTACGGCCATCACGGGAAAGGGGGTGCGTGCGGCCATCGGGGACAAAACCATCCTGCTCGGCAATGCAACGCTGATGGAGGACAACTCCATCGATATCGATGTGGTCGAATCCACGGTCAGGAAACACCAGCTTGATGGCGAAACGGTGATGTACCTTGCGGTAAATAAAAGACTGGCGGGTCTCCTGGGCGTCTCTGATCCCGTCAAGGAATCCACTCCGGATGCGATCAGGCAGTTGCATGAAGAGGGTATCGAGGTGGTGATGCTGACCGGAGACAATCGGAACACTGCAGCCGCGGTGGCCACCAAACTGGGCATCGACCGCTTCGAGGCCGAGGTGCTACCCGACCAGAAAGCCGCCGTCGTCAAGAAACTGCAGGAAGAAGGCAAGATCGTGGCCATGGCGGGAGACGGAATTAACGACGCCCCCGCTTTGGCATCCGCCCATGTGGGCATTGCCATGGGAACAGGCACGGACGTCGCCATGGAATCGGCAGGTGTGACGCTCGTGAAAGGTGATTTGCGCGGCATTGTGCGAGCACGCAGGCTCTCCCGGGCCACCATGAAAAACATCCGCCAGAATCTTTTCTTCGCCTTTATCTACAACTCTCTCGGTGTGCCAATCGCTGCCGGCGTCCTCTATCCCGTTTTCGGACTTCTCCTGTCCCCCATCATTGCTGCCGCAGCCATGAGTTTCTCCTCGGTCTCAGTCATCACCAATGCTTTAAGGTTGCGACGGGTACGGCTGTAGGCAATCCGGGGCACATCAATCCTCCCGGATCAGCTCTATCCTGTAGCCGTCAGGATCCTCCACAAAAGCGATCACCGTGCTTCCGTGCCGCATGGGACCAGGCGCACGCACGATTCTGCCTCCACGTTCACTGATCTCCTTGCAAACCCGATGGATGTCACTGACACCAATGGCAATGTGGCCAAAACCATCGCCAAGATCATAATGAGCGGTATCCCAGTTATGAGTTAATTCGATGCATGCAGCTTCCGATTCATCGGCATAACCGACAAAGGCGAGGGTAAATCTCCCGGCCGGATAATCCTTGCGGCGGAGCAAGCGCATCCCTAACACCTGTGTGTAAAACCGGACAGATTGTTCCAGATCACCAACCCGAATCATGGTATGAAGCAGTCGCATGGTTCACCTCCCGTGTTGCATCTAGCCTAACATGCGCACACGACATACGCTTATACGGGATGATGAACCATTTCAAGGCCATGCGCATTCACACCCCTTCGGGAAATTTCCGGCTCGACACACTCCGGCTGGACGAGCTTTCCCCCGGAGAGGTGGTGGTGAAGGTGCATTATTCTTCGGTCAACTACAAGGATGCCCTGCTCGTTACGGGCAGGGGCAAAATCGCGCGTCGTTTTCCCATTGTTGGCGGGATTGATCTTGCAGGTGTTGTCATCGCTTCAACAGATGCGAATTTCCGTACGGATGATCCCGTCCTGTGCACCGGATGTGGCCTGTCGGAGATACTGGATGGTGGCTACGCAGAGATAGCCCGCCTTCCGGCCAAGGTGGTTGTTCCCCTGCCAGCCGGGCTTGACCTGTTTGAGGCCATGGCCCTTGGAACGGCGGGCTTTACCGCCGCCCTCTCCCTATTTCGCATGGAGCAAAATGGCCAGTCTCCCAAAGAAGGGCCCATTGCCATTAGCGGTGCCACGGGAGGGGTTGGCTCGATCGCCATCAACCTGCTGAGCCATCTTGGTTATACGGTGATGGCCATTAGCGGCAAGATGGATCGCAGGGATTACCTGCATGCGCTGGGAGCAGGAGAGGTGATCAACCGCCATAAACTTGATTTTGCGGATCGACCCCTGCTGAAGGCACGCTGGGCAGGGGCTCTTGATGCCGTTGGCGGGAAGATGCTGTCCATGCTGATCCGCAGCACCACTCAAGGCGGGAATGTTGCAGCTTACGGCATGGCCGGTAATACCGATCTCTCCGTCAGCGTTTTTCCTTTTATCCTGCGTGGTGTAAGCCTGCTCGGCATCACCTCCGCAAACTGTCCGATGAGCCTGAGACACAGGATCTGGAGGCGCCTAGCCACTGACTGGAAACCACCCGACCTTCAGCTTATCGTACGTGAAACCGTTCGCCTTGAGGATCTTCCCCGTGTGTGTGAAGGAATGCTTGCAGGTAGATTATGGGGGCGTACTGTTGTTTGCATGGAAGGTATCTAATGAATTTCCGCCTGAGGCTCTTTTCTTCCGGACATGTCTGAAGACATCCTTCTGCGTCACCGTCTGACAAATGCGCTTCAGTCCGTCCTGCTGCTGGGTGGTATGGGTGCCCTTCTGGCCCTTGTCGGCTATACCCTTGCCGGGGGGGCGGGGCTCGTCTGGATTGCCATCCTTGGACTGATATCGACAGCCCTCTCACCACGGTTTTCTCCCCGCTGGCTGATGCGCCTGTACGGTGCCAGACTCCTTCCCTATGAGGCCTTTCCGCAACTGCATGAACTCCTTCTCACCCTGGTTCAGAGAGCGGGTCTTCCGTACGCACCCGATCTTTATTATGTGCCAAGCCGAATCCTGAACGCCTTTGCCGTCGGGCATCGACACAACGCTGCCATAGCCGTGACCGATGGGCTGCTTCAGTCGGTGAATGCTCCACCGGCTAAAGCCGGTGGCTTCGGATTACGGCTATAAGCCG
>CAZCTM010000014.1:0-47409 GCA_964501925.1 uncultured Zetaproteobacteria bacterium
CCAATGCGGACAACCCTTGTGCTTTAAAACCGGACAGGTCTATTTGTTGCTAACATACATTACTCATAGGCTTTGCTGAACTGACCATTGTGGAATAATATGTTGGACTGCAGCTTTTTACCGTCAGTCGACTGATCAAGGGGGAAGGCCATTGCGCAAACTAGATTTCGCCACACTCAATTGCTGGTGGCTTGATGCCTAGGATTTGAAGAGGCGATTTACAAGTTTGGGACACCACAATAGCGTCTCCGGCTGGGACAGATGAAAATGGACAACGACCAGGTTCAAGAAATCAAGCGTCATTTTGACGTGGTAGCCGAGGCCCTTCGGCATGAAATAAGCGTTGTAGCCGAAGGTCACGAGATCATTCGTCGTGAGGAGGCTGAGTTCAGGGTTGAGGTCAGGGGCGAATTCAAAGAAGTAAAATCGCTAATCAAATTCTCATTCGCTGAGCTCGATCAAAGAATCAGGACACTTGAACAAGAAGTGGCACGCGCAAAAACCAGGCTTGATCGTCTAGAGCGACAGCTTGGAGCTTCCTAATCAAGCATGGCACTTGAATCTACTCTAACCGAAATCATTGACCGACTAAGACGGGAAGCCTTTCCAAATGAACAGGCTGTGTCTCAAGGTGTGGTCCTTCCCTTACTTCAGGAACTTGGATGGAATATTTGGGATACCAATACGGTCTGGCCGGAGTTCCAAACCGGGGAAGGCAGGGTTGATTTTGCGCTTTGCCATCCAGCCTCGAAGCCAGCGGTGTTTATCGAGGTCAAACAGCTTGGGAGAGCCGAGGATGGTGTAAGACAGGCACTCGAATACGCTTTTCATACAGGGGTGCCATTCATCGTGCTAACCGATGGCAAAACATGGGCTTTTTATCTCCCGGCCGAACAAGGAAGCTATGAAGACCGCAGGGTTTACAAACTCGATCTTTTAGACCGAGAAATCTCTGAAACATCTGCAATTCTCCGAAGTTATCTGGCCCGACGCCAAGTAGAGGCCGGCAAGGCGCTTGATAATGCCCGAAAAGATTACCATGATCTCAACCGTCGCAATCGTGCGCGTGATTCAATTCCCAATGCCTGGAATGAGCTTGTAGACAAAGGAGATGAGCTCTTAATTGAACTCATTGCCAATGCAGTTGAGACAAAGGCTGGGGTGCGCCCTGAAGCCGATGATATCGTTAAGTTCCTTTCTAATCTTATCCTCCCCTCCACAGCCTTTACTTCACCCGTTCCATCCCCTGAGCCAAACCCCAAGCAACATGTCACACTCGCCATCAAAGGAAAACAATATCGATTAGCCAATGCAAAACAAGCTATGGTTAGACTTCTCCGAGAACTAGCTAAGACTGACTCTACATTCTTTCAGCGTTGCTCCCAGCACAAAGACTTTCATGGCCGGAAGCGTAATTATATCGCTCGCTCAATCGATGAACTGTACCCAGACCGGCCTGATCTCCGAGATTACAACGAACCGCTGCCCGATGGATGGTTTGTGGCAACTAACCTGAATAACCAATTAAAAAAGACAATCATAAAAGCTGCTACAGAAGTAGCTGGCCTATCTTTCGGCAAAGATGTCAATGTCAATTTTTGATATTTCGTAATCTTGGGTTCAGCTGTCAAGAGATGGAAAATGCCAGGTGCCTGTGAAGGCCAAGTACCGAAAGCCAACTTTCATATCCTGATAACTTTGATAAGGGGGGCGTCACCCCTTTCCTTATCGCCCCTGACCTGCCCCCAATCCTAGTGCCGGTTTGTTGTTAGTCATTCCGCTTTATCTTCTTCCTTCTTTCTCCGCATCTCGCACCGTGATGCGATAGTGTGTGGCTTTCTCAGACGGGGTCATGTAATCCAACGCGCTGTGAGGCCGTCATTCATTATAATCCCGCCGCCAAACTCCAATAATCGCTCTGGCTTCGGCCAGGCTGCTGAACCAGTGCTCATTCAGACACTCATCCCGGAACTTGCGTTGAATGATTCAACGTAAGCGTTCTGTGTCGATTTTCCCGGCTGGATCAGCTTGAGCTCCACGCCATTGCGATATGCCCATGCATCCATGGCCCGACTCGTAAACTCCGGACCCTGATCCGTCCGGATCGCTTTCGGCAATCCCCGGAATCTGGCAACACCATTCAGAATACCGGTCAAATCATCGCCGGTATGGATCTGCCAGCAACAATGTCCACACTCTCCCTGGTAAAGTCATCAACAATCGTCAAAACCCTCTACCGGTTACCATTGCACAACCGATCCATGACAAAATCCATCGACCACACTTCATTGGGTGCTTCCGGCAACATCAGCGGTTGGCGCTCAACGGCAATCCCTTTCTTGCGCTTGCGACGTCGCACGGCAAGGTTCTCTTCAGTGTACAGGCGGTACACGCGCTTCACATTCACTTCGATGCCTGCCCGTCTTAACAGCGCATGAATACGTCGATAGCCAAAGCGTCTTCTCACCTGGGCCAGATCAATAATCTTGTTTCTCAGATCATTGTTGCCGTCCGGTTTCGGCTGACAGGCCATGACCGACCGGGATATGCCCGCCAGCCCACAAGCTCGGCGCTGTGAAATGCCCGTCGTTTCCTGCATCGTCACGACAGCCTCACGCCTGGCCTGTGGGCTCAGTATTTTCGGGACAGCGCCGCCTTCAGCGCATCCTTGTCCAGCAAAGCTTCCGCCAGCATCCGCTTCAGCCTGGCATTCTCAGCTTCAAGCAGCTTCAAACGCCTGGCATCTGGCACATTCATGCCACCATACTTGACTCGCCACTTGTAAAATGACGCATCCGAAAACCCATGCTTCCGGCACAGCTCCTTTACGGGAACGCCAGACGCTGCTTCCTTCAAAAGTCCTATGATCTGATCTTCCGTGTATCGCTTCTTCATCCGCCTCTCCTCGGCGGAATACTAACTCCAAACTGGACCTGTTTCTTGGGAGCAGGTCACCCCGGGCGCTCAGACCAGCCGCTGTTGAGTTCAACGATCAGGCCCTGATCTGCCATCCATACCCTGGGAGATCCTGATTTCCATACGCCACGGTCATTGCCATTCATGAGGGGGGAGCAAAGCGAATCACGCTGCTGTGCCACATGGTCGTCAGATCCTCTTCGAGGATGTCATAACCGGCACGAATGACCATTTCACGCATCATCTCGGGGGTATTATCGGAAAAGGTTTTGTTCCTTTGCGCCATGATTTTTGTCTTGTCCGAGTAATGGATGATCACGTTGGCTGTCGGCTTGAGTATGGGCTTCATGTTGGTCAGGTACGACTCAATGAGGGTCCGGTCAAGATGGACAAATGTGCCAAATGAAAAAAGGTAGTCGATGGAACGCTCCTTAACCCCCGGAAAATCCGTCCCATGGTTGTTGATAAATCGCATGTTTGGTCTGTTGAAGTTCTTCCTCAACTCATCGAGCAGCTCAACATGGTAATCGACGACATACAGCTTGCCGAAGCCAAGGAGGTATCGGGTCCATCTTCCCCCTCCCGGGCCGATCTCAAGGGCGCACTGGTCTCCATGGACATAAGGGGTAACAAACCGTTCCCGGATAAACATGAGGGGTTCCACGGTTTCCGGATCACCCCATTCAAGGCCGTAAATGCCCGAAGAAGTCAGCTCCCTCTTGATGGCCTTTACAAGGCGAGGCAACAAGGGTCTCCGCGCCTTTGAATTTTCCAGCATTTTCAGATGCAGCTTGGTGCTCAGGTCCGGCATGCCTACTCCATCATTACCATTGAATGTGAAGAAAGGGTAATCCACACCCCCTCAACCCGCAATCGCCTCTGATCGGTGATGGCTCTTGCCCTTGGGTTCCTGCGCTTTCGAGATTAGCCTGTTCTTCCCTATGTGGATAACACCCCCCATTGATCTGAAAGCATTGCCTTGCGAACCAGGTGTTTACCAGATGCTGGATCGCCAGCGAAAAACCCTGTATGTCGGCAAGGCCAGAAACCTGCGAAAGAGGGTCAGCAGTTATTTCCATAGAAAACCCGACTCACCTCGTATACTGGCCATGCTCTCCAGGGCAAATGACATCACGATCACAGTGACCCCTTCCGAGGCCGAGGCCCTTGTTCTGGAACAGAACCTCATCAAACAGTTAAAACCTCGATATAACGTCCTGCTTAAGGATGCCAAATCCTATCCGTACATCCTGCTTACCGACGAGGATTTTCCAAGGTTCAGACTGTACCGTGGCAACCGGAATGCCCCCGGTGAATATTTCGGGCCTTTCCCCAACGCTTATGCGGTACGTTCCACACTCCATGTGATGCAGAGGATTTTTCGTATACGCGATTGTGAGAATGTGGTTTTCAGGAACCGTTCCCGTCCATGCATCCAGCATCAGATCGGGCGATGTTCGGCTCCATGTTGCCAGCTGGTCAGTCGGGAGATGTATCATTCCCAGGTCAACGAGGCCAGGGCCTTTCTGAAAGGAGAGGACTCCACGCTTCTGAAGTCATGGGAGAAAGCGATGCAGGAAGCCTCGGAACAGCTTCAGTTTGAACGTGCGGCAGTCTTTCGTGACCGCATCCTGAGCCTCCGAACCATTCTGAGTGGAGGCGACAGCTCCAACCTGCCGGAGGACGCCGATGCCATCGCCATTCTCAGAAAGGTCAACAATGTCCTGGCTATTGTGGGCGTTCGCCGGGCCGGGCGGAACCTGGGCACACATGTCGTGCCCGTGAAACAGGCCCGGGAGGCGGACGACCTGGAGATTCTGCAGTGCCTGCTGATGGAACGATACCGCAGGGAAGAGATGCCGGCGGAAATTCTGCTTGCGGTTCCAGAGCATGACGCTGAGGAACTGCAACACCTTCTGAAACTGCTGGGAGGGAAAAACACGGCCCGAATAAAAACGCCTAAACGGGGGCCGCGTCTGGAATGGCTCCAACAGGTCGAACGATCCGGGGAACAGTCTCTTGCGACCAGTCAGTCCTGGTGGCAGCAGTCGGCCTTTGAGAATCTGGCGGAGAGATTGCATCTGGATGATGTGCCAAATCTCATCGCCGCCGTGGATAACGCCCACCTGGGGGGTAAACAGATGGTTGGTGCCATTGTCTACGGGGGCTGGAGCGGTCCTGAAAAGGATTATTATCGACAGTACAAACTGGATAGCGTTGCTGCCGGTGACGATTATGCTGCCATGAGGCGTGTACTTTCCCGCTTCTTCCGCTCCATCAATGAAGACATCATCCCGCAACCTGACCTGATGCTGGTTGATGGAGGCCCGGGTCAGCTTAACATCGCCATCCAGACGGCAGCCGATTATGGCTTGAGTTCACTGCGCCTTCTGGGCGTAGCCAAAGGACCGTCCCGCAGGCCGGGTGAGGAAACACTGTGGCCTGGCTGGAACGGAGGCCATATCCGGATTGGAAAGCCGGTGAAGCTGGACAAACACTCTCCCGCCCTGATGCTTGTCATCCGTTTGCGGGATGAGGCGCACCGATTCGCCGGCAGTTACATGCGCAAGCGCAAGCAAAAGAGTATGCTTTCGTCCAGACTTGACGAAATTCCGGGGATCGGCAGGGCAAAGCGTACTGCCCTGCTCAGGCATTTCGGTGGCACCACGGGGGTGAAAAAGGCCTCACGGACCCAGCTTGCCGAAGTTCCCGGTATCTCATCCAGACTTGCGGAACGTATCTTCACCTATCTTCACCGATAGCTATACTGCGGCCGCAAGCTGCAATTCCAATTCGGGCCCTCGCCTCATCCAGGATGGTACATTGAGCAACAGGAAAAAAACCTCTGACGCCTCGGCAATACGATTGCTTTTCACCTTCTTCCCATCGGTGCTCCTGCGGACGCTTTACCTTATGGGGGAAGTCCTGAGGTTTGGCCTTCTGCTTCTTTTCAGCGCTCTGCTGATCTTTTACGCAGTCAGATTTGTGCCCCATGGCACTTCCTATGAATATGTACGCTTTGTTCTCGACCTTGAATCCCAGTTCAGGGCATTCTACAACCATTATCTGGCCATGATGAATCTGCCAAAGGTCAGCAGCCATGGTGTCTCCCAGCTTGCCCTCATCCTTGGTGTCCTGTTTGTGCGCATGGTGATAAGCATGTTCACCCTGCGGGCCCGAAACTATGCCGATTACCTCGCCTTCAGGGAAACATTCAAGCAATGGCTTAATAAATCCCGCGGACCAAAGGACAAGGATGAGGTTGCCTCGCTTGAAGAAAAGCTGAAGAGGTTTGTCGAGAGCGGCAAAAAGGGCCGGCAGGACCTGCTGGATCTGTTCGGCGAACTGCAACGCAATCTGGAAGCCATGAAGAAGGACCTCACCTTCCTGTCAATCGATGTCATCGATTCGACCGGCATGAAGGAGGGGGAAGACACCCCCGCCATTGAACTGGATTTCAGGCGTTACAACCAGCTCCTGAAAAAGGCCTTCCAGCGTCATGGATACCTCAAGGCGGTCTGGACACCGGATGGGGTCATGAGCTGCTTCGAAACGGCCGACGAGGCGGTCAGGGCGGCCAGGCAGATCCTTCATGACCTGAAGGACTTCAACCGGAAGGAAAAAACCATCAAACGCGACTTCTCCATCCGTTGCGGCATCAATTCGGGCAAGGTGGCCTACGATGAAAACATGCCGCTTGAGATTCTGTGTGATCACGTGCTCGATGTTGCCGGCCACTTTCAGAAGAACGGCCTGCCAAACACCATCTGCATCTCGAAACATGCATACGAACGCCTGTCAGAACGCGGTGGATTCAAACCGGCTGACAGGAAAATTGACAACCTTGAGATGTATATCGGTACATAGCGCCCCGGCGGCATGTTCGGATATCAGAAATAAGTATCGACTGGTTCCCGGCTTTACATCAAGACCTGTTCGATACCACCCTGCTTGACCTTCCCGACAAAATCATCCTGCCAGTTTTCGCCCAGAAGATTGCGAACCAGCTCGACCACAATGTAGTCGGCCTCAAGTCCCGTCTCAGCCTCGATACGGGCCAGACCCTGCAGACAGGAAGGGCAGGAGGTAAGGATCTTCTCCGCATCCTTGCCGGCATGCTGAGATATACCCTGGATGGCACGCCTCACCTCCTCTTCCTTTCGGGCCCGTACCTTACCGGCAATGTCCGGCCTTGAGACCGCCAGTGTCCCGGCCTCGCCACAACAACTGCCCGAATCGCCCGCCTCGGCTCCCAGCACGGCATTAATGACCTTTCCGGAACCGTAATGCTTCAATGGTGTGTGGCAGGGTTCATGATAGAGGAAGGGTCTGCCGGAAACCCCTTCCGCCTTCACCCCCCTATCCAGAAGGTATTCATGAATATCAATAAGCGGTGCGTCGGGAAACACCTGGGACAGCTCATAACCCGCAAGCTGGTCAAAACAGGTGCCACAGGAAACGATGACAGCCTCGAAATCAAGGTAGGAAAGGGTGTTCTTCAGGCGATGAAACAGAACCCTGTTATCATAACTGATCTTGTTCCCCCGCGTGGCGTCTCCGCTGGCAGTGCTGGGATAGCCACAGCAAAGGTACCCTGGAGGCAGGACAACATTCAGTCCCAGATCGTAAAGTATGCTGCATGTCGCCAGGGAGACCTGCGAAAAAAGGCGTTCGGAACCACAGCCCGGAAAGTAGAATATGGCCCTGGAACCCGCCTTGGCAGGATCGCGCAGAATGGGGATGAGGTTCCTGTCCTTGCCATCAATGCCCAAAAAGCTGCGGGCCGTCTTCAACGGCAGATCGGGCAACGGGCGTTCAACAAAATTGATCACCTGTGCCGGAACACCTTTGAGATTACGCATGCCTGCCGGTTTCTTCTTGATGAAATTCATGCGCTTGGCAAGAAGGTGGAGGATTCTCTGGCCCTTGTAGCCCCAGCGAATCACTGCTTCCCGCATGATCTTTACGGCATCCGGATGCTGCAGGACAAGAAAGGCGAGGGAAAGACTGGAACCCAGATTGAAGCGGCCTTGTCCCTTGTCCTTGAGAAGTCTCCTCAGGTCTTCCGTGACAGTACCGAAGTCGATGTTCACCGGACAGGGTGGCTCGCACTTGTGACAGATCGTGCAATGGTCTGCCACGTCCTTCAGGCCGGCAAACTGCTCATAGGATATTCCCCCTCCCGTTTGCGACTCGTACAGGAAGGCCTCTATGATGGCTGCCGTCGCCAAAATCTTGTTTCGGGGGGCGTACAACATGTTGGCTCTGGGAAAATGCGTGTTGCAAACCGGCTTGCACTTGCCACAGCGCAGACACGGTGAAATCTCCTCCGAGAGTTCCGTCAGGTCAGCCGCTTCAAGGATCATTGCCTCCATTTCCAGAAGGTTGAAGCTGGGCGTGTAGGTAAAGGACAGATCCGTGCCCGGCACATTTTTCCCCCGGTTGAACAGGCCATCCGGATCCACCTTTGCCTTATAGGCAGCCATTTCTTCAAGATATTCGCGAGGCATGAAGTCCAGTTTGGTGATCCCGATACCGTGTTCGCCGCTGATCACGCCCCCCAGTTCGACGGCCTTGCTCATGATCCTGTCCACCACCTGCCGTGCTTCTCGCATCATTGCGTAATCGTTTGAATTGACGGGAATATTGGTGTGGACGTTGCCGTCTCCGGCATGCATGTGGGTGGCAATGACGATGCGGGAAGAAAGGGCCTCTCTGTGCCGTTTGCGAACCTCTGACTGCAGGACTTCATGACCCCGCAGAAGGTCCATCAGGGGACGTTCAACCTCGGTGCGGTAGGAGATACGCAATCCACCTCGCTGAATCAATTCAAAGACGGATTCGCCGGACCGGACGGAGTCGCCTTCGATATCCCCAATGACCTCGCCCATCTCCAAGGCAGAATGATCCAGACATTCAAGCAGCCTTGTCCAGCGACGTCGGACCCTGGCTACAATCTCCAGTCCCTGTACGATTTTCTCGACGAGATACACATCGTTCGCCACGTTGATTTCACCCAGCACCAGTGCATCTTCCGTCCCCGCTTTCCTTCGAACCTCCTCAAGGTAGCCTTCAATGAGCCTGATGGCCTTAAGCTTGTTGGCAATCGAATTTTCAATATTCAGGCGCTCAACAAAGTCATTGTATTCGGCAAGGCGCGGCAGGGGGATCACCACGTCCTCATTGATCTTGAAAGCACGGGTATGTTTGGCAATCGCCGCCATGCGACCTCGGTCGGACCAGAAGCGCCGACGATCCTCCTCCTGCACTGCGACAAATCCTTCTCCATTCCCCTGCGAGGCGATCCGGCAGATATCGGCGCAGGCCCTAGCCACTTTCCTTTCATCATTTCCCGAAACATCGATCAGAAGCACGACCCGTGGCCGCTCCCTGCGTGTGGATTTGCTGCAATAATCAATCGCCTTGACGTACTTCTCGTCGAAATGCTCCAGGCCCTCAAGATGAACATCGTTCATGCCGTCGACGTGGTTCTTGATCTCGACCATGGCCCGTGTGGCTGCCGAAAGCTCATGGCCAAAAAATTCGCAGCAGACAGTGCGTGTACAGGCATACGGCCGATGAAGGATGAAGGTTGCCCGGGTGACAAAACCATCTGTGCCTTCCTTCTGCACACCGGGAAGACCACCCAACGCCTTGCGTGTAACGTCCTTCCCCAGTCCTTTCCGCCTGAAGACCGACCCATGAACAACCAGCGTTTCAGGCTCGCCCATCGGGGTCACACCGTCTGGACCAAAGCGACGGAGAAGGAATGTCACCTCCTCATCCGGTGGAATACATCCGAGATTATGGTGCTGGCGTTCGATCTCACACCAGTTTCCGTCAGCCGTAACCATCTTCCACGAAAGAAGATTGTCCACGCAGGTGCCCCAGATCACCGCATGCTTGCCGCCGGCATTGGTCGCAACATTCCCACCGATGGTGCAGGCCCAGAGGCTGGTTGGATCGGTTGCAAAGATATAGGGTTTGGAAGCCTCCATAACCCTGCCCGTCACCGCACCGCACTGGGCAGTAATCGTCGGCACCTCGACCCCGTCAATGTCCCGCATGACAACCTCGCCAATGCAATCCAGCTTTTCCAGATTGATGAGCACACTGTTGTCATGAAGCGGGACGGAGCCCCCGCAAAGGCCGGTACCTCCTCCGCGGGGGATGATGATCAGATCAAGTTCTCTGGCGACCCTGACAATGCCCGCGATCTCTTCCTCTGTATCCGGTGTAATGACCGCAAAAGGGTATTCCTGGCGCCAGTCGGTGGCGTCGGTGGCGTGGCCGATCTTGGCAAAGGCGTCAAAATGGATGTTGTTCGGATGGGTAACCCTGGCAAAGGCTCGCCTTGCGCGCCTGCGGCGGCCAGGCTCTTCATCAAACCAGCGGTAGAAATCCGCAAGCATCCCCCTGGCCCGGTCAACTATGCCAAAGACAAGGGCATTGCCCGCCGCGCCGGCCTCAATGCGGTCAAGACGGGACTCGTGAAGGGCGCGCATGCTCTGCCGTCGCTTCCTGTCCTTGAGCAAATCGTTTCTCAGGAACGGATTTCGGGTGATCACCCAGACATCACCGAGGATCTCGAACAGCATCCTGGCGGACCGGCCGGTCTTTCTGTGCCGGCGGAGGGTGTTGAGGTCATCCCATGACCGCTCACCCAGAAAGCGCAAGACAATCTCTCGATCGGAATAGGAAGTGTAATTGTAAGGGATTTCCCGAATATGCTCGTCTGGCAAGATCGCCCCCGTCTGAAATCTGTTCAGCCGCGTGACTATAGGCAAACCGGCGTCAGTATGAAAGATTGCCGCTCCTCCACAAGTCTTGTGGAACCATCAAGTCTTGGGCAACATTCACGCATGATCGCATTGTCCCGCCGGGTGCAGCAGGTCAAGCCATCCGCCACGCTCGCCATTACCGCTAAAGCCGCAGAAATGCGTGCTGAGGGTCGGGATATCATTAGCCTGAGCGTGGGGGAGCCAGACTTTGAAACGCCCCGCCATGCCCGTGAGGCGGCCATTGAGGCGATTCACTCCGGTTTCACCCGCTACACTGCGGTTACCGGCATTCCGGAACTACGCAAGGCCATCGCTGCAAAGCTTGAACATGACAACGGGCTTACTTACTCGCCGGAGGAGATCCTCGTTTCCAGCGGCGGGAAACAGGGGATTTATAACCTGATGCAGGCCATGCTCAACCCTGGTGATGAAGTCATTATCCCCGCCCCGTACTGGGTGTCTTACCCTGACATGGCCCTGCTGGCGGATGCCAAACCCGTCATCGTGGAAACCTCTGAAGGAACCGGGCTGAAAATCACCCCCAATCAGCTGGCGGCGGCCATCACGCCAAGGACACGATTGCTTGTGCTCAACTCCCCGTCCAATCCGACAGGCATGATTTACAATGCCGATGAACTGCGCGCCATCGGTGAGGTCTTACGGAGACACCGGCATATCGCCATCCTTTCCGATGAAATGTACGAAAAAATCATCTTTGACGGTTTAACTTACAGCAGTTTTGCCGCCGTCAACCCCGGGCTGAAGGACAGGACCATCACCCTTAACGGCGTCTCCAAGGCCTACTGCATGACCGGCTGGCGGATTGGCTACGCCGCCGGCCCTGCCTATCTGATCAGGGCCATGGGAAAGATTCAGTCCCAGAGCACATCCAATCCGAGCTCCATCTCGCAAAAAGCGGCGCTCGCGGCGCTCACCGGACCTCAGGACGACCTCAGACACATGGTGCAAACCTATCAGCGCCGGCGTGAATGGCTGGTAAAGTGTTTGAATCAAATCCCCGGCATGCGCTGTCTGAAACCCGAGGGGGCCTTTTATGTCTTCCCCAGCCTTCACGGGTGGCTTGGGAAAAAAACATCCAGTGGAAAGGTACTGGACAATGATGTTGAGGCATGTGCATGGCTCCTTGAAGAGACAGGCATCGCCGTCGTGCCGGGTACGGCCTTTGGCGCTCCGGGATACATACGCATCTCTTATGCGGTCAGTCAGGACACGCTGGAAGATGCCTGTGAACGTATCAATCAGGCCGCACATCAATTGTTAAGCTGAATGCGGCGCCTCCGGGCGCGTGTATTGCTGCTAAAATAATTTCATGACTCCGGAGATCCAGATTCTTTTTCAGGCGCTTGCAGCGCTTGGCATTGGTCTGCTGATCGGTCTGGAACGCGAATACGGCCAGCGCCCTGTCAAGGGACACAAGGAAGCCGCGGGCATCCGCACTTTCGCAGCTGTGGCTCTGATGGGAAATCTGCTCACATGGCTGCCCGAAACACTTAAGTACTGGGGAATCGTTCTCGGACTGGCATTCGTAGCCAGCATTGCTGTCGCATCCTACCTGCGAACCAGCAAGGGCCAAAAGGCGGACAAGGGTATTACGACCGAGACTGCTCTGGTCCTGACCTTCGTGCTCGGGGTAATGACCGGCATGGGGTATCTGTTACCGGCCACGGTTATTGCAGTGCTTATCTTCTCCCTGCTGCAGATGAAAAAGGTCCTTCACCGCTTCTCCTATTCCCTCTCCAAGGGTGACCTCAGAGAAGCCATGCAGTTCCTCATCATCACTGTCGTGGTTCTTCCTGTTCTTCCCGACCAGAGCTATGGACCCTTTGAGGCATTTAACCCCCAACACATCTGGTTAATGGTTGTGCTTATTTCCGGTATCGGTTTTGCAGCCTATGCCTCCATCAAACTGCTCGGTCACAGAACCGGCCTGGGCCTTACCGGTCTGCTTGGAGGCCTGGCATCCAGCACGGCGGTCACGCTCGCCATGTCGCGCCTGTGCCGTACCAGGCCGATGCTTCGGGCATCGTGTGTCTTCGCCATCCTGGTTGCCTGCGCAACCATGTTCCCACGCGTCCTCGCCCTGAGCCTGTTGTTCAACCCGGACATTACCATGCTTCTCTGGCCAACAGTGCTGGCGGTAATCATTTACACCGCTGCTGCCCTGACTCTGCTCTGGCGCAAGGGGGAATCATCGCGAGAGGTTGCGGGCTACTATCAGCCGGCAACAAATCCCCTTTCTCTCAGGATAGCCTTCAGCTTTGGCCTCTTTTACGCCCTCATCGTGTTCCTGGCGCACATGTCGGAGGCCCTGTTCGGGGGGCAGGGGCTGCTGACCCTGGCTGTACTCTCGGGCCTTACGGATGTGGATGCCATCACCCTGTCAATCAGCGAACTCAGCCAGGAGCATATCACAGCTGCACTTGCCGCCAGGGCCATTTTGCTGGCCTGTGTGGCCAACACGCTGGTGAAACTCGGCATCGGTGTGGCCATTGCCGGTGCCGGCTCAAGAACATGGATAACAGCCGGCCTGCTTCCCATGGCCGGGATCAGCCTGATCGGCTTCTGGCTGGTCTGAATCAGCCGGGCTGTAGAGAGGGACAGATCGCGTTTCGTTTTCAAGAGTCGAGGTTGCCAGGGAGGATGCGTGAATACTGAGCCTGCTATCAGCATCAAACCTGGTTGTCCGTGGATTCTGGTACTTCCACTCCACGTATGATGGCCGCAATAACGACCACGGGCATCAAGCCATTATCGGGTAGAGCAGCGTTTGCAAAGACCGAAAATAATCAGCTGATGGCCCGTCATGGTGAATCCCCTTTCACTGACCACATCCTCCTGCAACCTTTCGATGTCCTGATTGGAGAATTCATCGATATTTCCGCAGGCAGTGCACACAAGATGATCGTGGTGCTCCTTGTCAGCACGTTCGTAGTGCTTCTTGTTCTGAACCTGCACGCTCCTCAGGAGTCCGGCCTCCTCAAGAGCGGATAAACCGCGATACACGGTCGCAATACCAATGGAGATGCCAGCCTCCGCAAGCGCATGCGACAGCTGCTCGGCATCCCAGTGCCGATTGGACTCATTGATCAGGTCAAGAATGGCTCTCCGCTGGGCAGTAAGTTTTTGCATGGCAAAATATGATAGTAGTTATCACTTTTGAGTCAACCGTTGTTCCTCTTTGTTTTCCGATCGGAACCGGTTCCAATGCCCTGGCGAAATTCCTCACGATGGATGGCCACTTCCGCCGGGGCCTCAATACCAAGCCGGACCTGTGTTCCCTTTATGCCCAGAACATGCACCCGGATGTGCCTGCCTATGGCCACTGTTTCACCCTGCCTTCTGGTCAGAATCAACACGATTATCTCCCCTTTGGCATGAAAGCAGATCTCATATTGAGCCGGTCACCGCTCCGCTTTAACCGTCTCTAGTTACCGCTAGCGGGATCTTTCTCAAGACCGAACGATTCGTGCAGAGACCGGACTGCAAGCTCGACATACCTTTCCTCAATCACCACGGTGACCTTGATCTCGCTGGTGGTGATCATCTGGATATTGATATTCTCCCGCGCCAGGGTCTCAAACATCTGCTGAGCCACACCTGCGTGGGATCGCATACCCACACCGACAATGGAAACCTTGGCCACGGTATCATCTCCCTTGACATTCCGACCCTGAAGCCTTTCACAAACTTCCTGCACGATCTCCATGGCAGCCATAAAGTCTCCGCGATGGACCGTGAAGGTGATATCGGTAGAACCCTGCTCGCTCACGTTCTGAACAATCACATCGACATTGATCCCGGCCTGGGCAACGGGACTGAAAATCGAGGTGGCGATCCCCGGGTGATCGGGAATTCCCAGGATAGTGATTTTGGCCTCGTCACGGTTGTAAGTGATGCCAGTAATGGCTGCTCGTTCCATATGTTCATCCTCTTTCGTTACCAGGGTGCCGGGGATATTCTTGAAGCTGGATCGCAAATGGAGCGGCATCTCGTATCGCATGGCCATTTCCACCGAGCGGGTCTGCAAGACTTTGGCACCAAGGCTGGCGAGTTCTAGCATTTCTTCATAAGCAATGATATCGATCTTGCGCGCCTCGGGAACAAGGCGCGGGTCCGCAGTGTAGATGCCATCAACATCCGTATAGATGTCACAGACATCGGCTTTCAATGCCACCGCCAAAGCGACAGCAGAAGTGTCTGATCCGCCGCGTCCCAGGGTTGTGATGTTGCCGGCTTCATCCACACCCTGAAATCCTGTCAGTACGGGAACCTCACCCTGTTTCAGATGCAGTAAAAGGCGATCGCATTCGATTTTCTGGATGCGGGCCCGGGAGTGGAGACTGTCTGTTCTGAATCCGGCCTGCATGCCGGTGAAAGAATAGGCAGGAACACCCCTGTTCCTGAGTTCAATGGCCAGAAGTGCGGCGCTAACCTGCTCGCCGGTAGCAAGCAGGGCATCCAGCTCACGTGGAGCAGGCTTCGGTGTCAGGGAAAGGGCAAGCTTAAGGAGACGGTCCGTTTCCCCGCTCATCGCCGACACGACAACAGCCGTCTCAATGCCCTGCCTCCAGCTTTCTTCAACCAGGGAGGCGGTCTTCCTGATCCGGTCCAGCCCCCCAACGGATGTGCCGCCAAATTTCTGAACCACACGCATCAGTGCCGTCCCCCCTCAAACAATGTCGCAATGGCAACCTTGTTCAGTCCGAGTTGCCGAAGTGTGTCCAGGGCGAAAACCACGCGCTTATGCTGGGCCTCCGCATCAGCACGGATGACCACCCGTATTCCGGGATCCCCTTTGCTGGCGTTCAGGATCCGACGTCGAAGATCCCTATCCTCGACGGGTTCATCAGCCACATAAATCTGGCCGGCAGCACTGATGCTGATAACCACTTCCTTGACATCCTGAACCTCCTCCTGCGTCTTGCTCGTGGGAAGTTCGAGCTTCAGACTGCTGCCAACCTTGAAGGTGGTTGAAACGAGGAAAAAAATCAGCATGAGGAAGACGACATCCACCAGTGGTGTAATATCCACCGTATAGTCATTCCTCCTCCTGCGACGCAATCGCATCAGCGTTCGCCCTTAAGAAGCTCGACAAACCGGAGGGCGTGTTGCTCGATTTCAAGAACCAGCCTGTCAACACGCGATTCAAACACCCGATAGGCCACCAGCGCAGGAATTGCGATTGTCAGACCCACTGCCGTGGTATTAAGGGCCTTGGAAATGCCACCGGCCAGCACATCGGCCTTACCCACACCTTCAATACTCACCACCTGGAAGACCTCAATCATACCAATGACCGTTCCGAGCAGGCCCAGAAGCGGGGAAATGGCCGCAATAACACCCAGAATACCAATGTATCGTTCCAGGTGTGCAACCTCCTGCCTTCCCGTTTCCTCAAGGATTTCCTTCATGACTGGTCGGCTGACACCCCTGTTTTTCAGGGCAACCCACAAGATCCGGCTCATGGCAGTATTGCGGTTCTGACAGATCTGGACAGCCTCAGCCACCTTCCCGCTACGGATGGTCTGCTCAATGGCATCAATATCCTGCGCGGGAATCACCGCTGAGCGTCGAAGACTCCAACTCCGTTCAAAAATAATGGTTAGTGCCAGGACCGAACAGCCAAGGAGAACAAACATGACCGTACCGCCCTGCATGATGAAATCGTACAATGAAGCCTCCAGTCGCCGATTATAGGTGGCGTATCCACCACTGCAATGCGTTCAGGCGATTTTGTGAACCCTTTTGTCTCCAGTGCTCTATCTTCCAGGCCGATCGTCTTCCATGCCGGTATTGCGCCACCACTGCGCCATCAGAGGTTAACCATATCCTGCTCCCGGCCTTCCGATACCGCCGGACAACGGCCGGCCTTGGAAAACCATAACGATTATAGCGTCCGACCTGGGCAATGGCATGCACCGGTTTGACTGCAAAAACCCAGTCACTCCCACTGGATGTGGCACTGCCATGATGAGGAATCAGTAACAGATCATGCCGACCTAATCCGTTCCCAACAATCTGTTTCTCCGCCCGGGCCTCTATGTCTCCCGGAAACAGGATGCTGCCACCCTTGTCCAGCCTGAGTGAAAAAACCAGTGAAGCATCATTGTCTTTTTCCGGATCATACCCCTTCGGCGGCCAAAGCACCTGGATACTGTAGCCCCTGCCCCTGACCTGATCACCCTGACTGAGCCACCGGATGCGTGCTCCGGATCGGACCCCCCGCCGAAGCAGGCCCTGCACACCGGTATGACGATGATTCTCCGGCACGTCAGCAAGCCAGATCTCACGGACATCGCGAACATGATCAAGCAGACGCCCCGCACCTCCGACATGATCCTGCTGTGCGTGCGTGAGGACAAGCACATCGACATGGGCCTGGCCAAGTTTTCTGAGGCCTGCCGCCACCTTCGTGCCACCATTGTACCTCGCATGTGGCCTGCCTGGCGCATCGACCACCATCACCTCGCCCCCGGGAAACAGCAGGCTTGACGAGGCACCTTGTCCAACATCCCAGACGACGAATGTCTCTTCCGAAGGAGGACGCTCGGGTATCACAAGCAGCAGATAGCTGGCAAGCCCCGCCAATCCGAGAACAGCAGCCAACCGTACCCTTCCCCTGAAAAACAGAAAGCCTGCGGTCAGCATACCGGTTCCATAGACCAGAGCAGGCCACCACGGCGGAGACGGGATCCAGAGTTTCCCCGCCGGCCACTGATAAAGGGTAAGCAGAAGACTGTTGCCCAGGCCGACAAAGTACCCTGCCACCTGAAACAGCCAGCCGGCTGCACTGTCCAGACTGACGATCATTGCAATCTCGGCCATCAGTGCGAAAGGGAGGATCAAAGCTGTGTACAGCGGTACGAGAAAAAGGTTGGCCAACAAGGTATAGGTTGGAACAAGCTCAAAGTGGATGCTGATCAACGGAAGGGTTGCCAGAGAGGCGATCGCACTGACCGACAGCAGACCCAGAAACCACTGGAGCGGCTGGAGATGGAACCCTCGCGGCTGAATCCGTGCCCACATAAGCAGGGCGAAGGCAGCCATGAAGGATAACCAGAGGGAGACTGACATCACCGCCTGAGGATCAAGAAGCAGGATCAGCATGAGTGCCGCCAGCAGTGTATTGACGGGTTCGGTTCTCGCACGCAGCCACCATGCCAGAACCGTGCCAGCCATCATCAGAACTGCGCGACGCGTGGGAATTGGCCAGCCAGCCAGGAACGCATATCCACAAGCGATCAGCAGACTGATGCCAAGACAGCATTTCCGTACCGGAATACGGACAATCCATTCTTCCCGTCGCGTAAACAACCACCAGAAGATAACAAAGACCCATAGGGCCACCATGCCGATGTGCAGGCCGGAAATGGCAAGAAGATGAGCAGCGCCACTGACCGAGAACGCCTCCTGAACCGGGATGGGGACCTGTGACCGGTCTGCCAGCAGAAGTGCCCGAAGGATCCCGCCCTGGTCCGCGTTCAGGGAGGCAAGCATTGTGCGCGTCCTGTGACGCAATGTCTCCAGCCAGCTGGGTTGTGTAAAGACGGTCCTGATCTCCCCGGAGAGTGTACCAATCAGTGCGATATGCCGATCAAAACAGTAGGACCGGTAATCAAACGCACCTGGATTAACAGAGTTCTCCGGCAAGTGCCATCGGGCTTTGAACCTTATGCGGTCGCCCGGCAGCAGGCTGACCCATTTGCTGAGCCTGTCTCGATTCCCGTAACCGTAGAGAAAGGCACGGCCTGAAAGGACCGATCCGTCCGGCCTCAGGACCTTATCAACAGTCAGTCGAACACGACCAGGCTGATGCCGGACCTCAATGACATCCGCCGTGACCGTGAACGGCTTCACGAGCCACGAGGTGTCAACAGCAACGACGGCAGCATCGTGGATCAGAGTGAGCCCTGCCCACGTCAACCCTGCCAGGCACGCCAGAGCCAAAGGTCGCAGTGATTTGAGGCATGCCAGCAGTAACAATGCAGGAACCAGCCAGAGCAAGGATGGTAAGGGAACCAGATCCGAACGAAGGCCACCCAGGCCAGCCATCCAGCCAATGGCGGGCCAAAGAAGAGGGAGCCTGCTCAGGCCTTCAGTGAACATCCTTGCCGGAACCATGGATTCGGACCGGCTCGGGTTTATCACCCATGCGGGGGAAAGGTGTCTTAGTCAGGATAGACAATGGTCCCACGGATAAGCTGGTCTTCACCCATTCGCCTGCGCACGATCTCCCGCAGCCTCGGAGACTCGCTCAGATGGGAAACACCGAGACCATGCCAGAGACCAGGGGCGTCCTTGCCACCGATAAGAATCGGGGACTGGTATAGAACAAGCTCGTCGCTTAGCCGTGATTCAAGAAATGCCGCGTGAAGCCGCCCTCCTCCTTCAAGAAGCAGGGACAAACGGCCATCCGTTGCAAGATGTCGCATGACATCGGCGAGGCTGGCTGTCTGAACGACATCAACACCTTCCCGTTTCCAGTCTGCTGCATGATCATTGATGGTATGTACATAGAGACGAGCCGGGGCACTGCCATCCAGCAGATGGTAGTCGGGCAAACAGGCGGGGGTGTCAAAGCATAGCACGACCCTGAGTGGTGGTTCTCCGTTTCGCCGGACCCCACGAACGGTGAGGGAAGGATTGTCATGTTTGAGCGTGCCCGATCCAATCAGGATCGCATCACTTTCCGAGCGAAGACGCTGGGCATGCCGGCGTGCCTGCTCCCCACTGATCCACCGGGAATGCTGTTGATGGGTTGCCAGTTTTCCGTCCAGTGAAACTGCGGCCTTGGCGATGACATAGGGCCGTTTTCTTTCAATGAAGTGAAAAAAGGGCTTGTTAAGCCTGTCTGCCGCTTCCCTGAGCACACCGGAACGAACAGCAATGCCTGCGTCACTGAGGAACCCCCCTCCGCCCGCCATCTTCGGGTTGGGATCGGGGGAGGCATATACAACCTTCCGGATCCCGGCCCGGATGATGGCCTGTGTACATGGCGGTGTTCTGCCATGAGCGTGACAGGGTTCCAGGTTGACATAGAGCGTTGCCCCTCTTGCCCTCGAGCCTGCCTGCTCCAGGGCAACAATCTCGGCATGGGGAGAACCCGGATGATCGTGCCATCCTTCACCGACAATCGTATCCCTGATCACAATCACCGCCCCTACCCTCGGATTCGGATGCGTGGTCCCTATCCCCCGGGCTGCAAGCTGCAGGGCTCGGCGCATGAACCGCTCGTCTGGATTCATGTAGTCGATCATGGCTCAGGTGAAAGCAGGGAAACATCTGAAAGGTCCGGTTCGCCGCAATAATGCAGAATTTCCTTTCTTGCCCTGTCACGAAGTTGAATTGCCGCTGACCAGTCAGAACCCGCGGGATGGATGGGTTTCCCGATGTTGATGCTCACCAATCCCCGGCGGGGGAAACGGGAATTTCCCCGCAATATGGAGCGGGTACCGCGGATGGCTACTGGAATAACGGGCACACCTGCCTCCACAGCCACAACAAATGCACCCATACGAAACGGTCTCAGGCCTGGGGTACGGCTGAAGGTGCCCTCCGGCATGATCACAAGCGAATGCCCCTGTCTCACGTATTCTGAAAGCCGGGAGGTATCCTCACTGCTGCGCCGGGGATCAAAACGCTCCACAAATCTTGTCCCGATGCGACGCAGGAATACGCCGGCGACAAACTGGTTGCTCAATTCCTGCTTGGCCACAAACGAAAAGCTTGGGGGAAGAACGGCCGAAAGCACGAGGCCGTCCAGATAGCTGGCATGGTTGGCCACGACGATGCACGGTTGTTCCCGGGGAATGTTTTCTTCTCCGTGAACGGAAAAGGGGGTGCCTGTGAGATGCAGAAAGAGCCTCGATGAGAAACGAACAAAACGCCTGCGTCTTCCCAACCCGGGCAGTGTGGCGGTAACCACCCAGACCACACCAACCGACGGAACAAACACCAGCCAGGCGTAAGCGGCAAAGATCAGGCTTGCGAGCGACCGTAAACTTCGACGAAGCTGGGGAACGGCAACGGACAACATCAGCCTGAAGAGCTGTCGCCGAACTGAAGGCTGGGAGATGCCGATCCTGCCACTCTCGTAGATCTCGCGGCTGGCGACCCGCCGGATCTTGCCGCTCGAGGTCTTCAAAACCGTGTTGGGAGGGGCAAGCACGATGTCATCTGGCGGCATTCCCACAAGATCTACGGTCAGCTGATTGATCTGCCTGCGCAGTTGCTTCTGCTTCTCGGGATCACGTTCCCGTGTTTCAGCCAGGATGACCAATCGTTCTGTGCCTGTGGACCGGTCCCGGCTGGCGAAAGCGGCCACGCAACCCTTGCGGATTCGGGGAATGTTTCCCACCGCCTCCTCGAGTTCCTGAGGATAGATGTTGCGTCCGGCACGAATGATGATGTCCTTTTCCCTGCCCGTGATGAATACATCTCCCCCAGCCATGTAGGCAAAATCACCGGAATTAAGCCATTCCCCATCAAAGAGGGCCTTCGTTGCCGCCGGATTTCGGAAAAAACCGCTCGTGACCGATGGGCCCGTAAATTGCAGACGCCCCTCTTCCCGTTCACCCAGCTCACGACCCGACCGGTCGACAACGCGAATCTGGTGACCTGGAATCGGCCTGCCGCATGCCACAAAGCGTAACGGGGATGCATCTCCGGCATCTGCGGGGATGGCCCGGCCGGTCCTCAGGAACGGATCACGCTTGATCATGTCGATCACCGGGCCACGGCCAGGTGGCGGAAAGGCCAAACCGACCGACGATTCCGCCAGACCGTAAACGGGCGTCAGTGCCTCCTTTTTCAGACCATACCTGGCAAAGCGGCCGGCAAAACGTTCGAGCGTGTCCGGACTGATGGGTTCTGCCCCGTTGAAGGCCAGCCGCCAGGATGACAGATCGAGATCCCGGATATCATCATCGGTAATGGCGCGAAGGCATAATTCGTAGGCGAAGTTCGGGGCCGCGGATATGCTGCCCCGATGTTCATGGATTGCCCATAACCATCGCTGGGGCCTGCCCATGAATGTCAGCGGAGACATCAGAATCAGGGGTATGGCGTGGTAAAGGGTTCCCATGCAGGCACCAATGAGGCCCATATCGTGATACAGGGGAAGCCAGCTGACAAACACATCCTTCGGATTCACCTCCGCCGCAACGCCCATGGCCCGGATATTGGCCAGCAGATTGGCATGGCTCAGCACCACACCCTTGGGCGCCCCCGTACTGCCGGATGTATACTGCAAAAGCGCAATGTCCCGGGATTGTACGACGGGTCTGGCCTGATCACCCCCCTTTTCTGACAGCTCATCCACAGTTGTGACATGGGACAAACGATCCAGTTTCGATTTGAGCAGGCGGGAGACGGGCCGGGCCTCAGGGAAGGTGATGAGAATCCGGACGAGGGCATTGGAAAGAATACCAACCTGCCGCCGAAGGTGTTCCTCGATCTGTCTGAGACGTACAGGTGGATAGATGGGCACCGGCGTGGCACCCGCAAGCAGAACACCGTAAAAGCCGGAAAAGAAATCGCGTCCTGTGGGCAGCATGATCGCTACCGTTTCTCCCGGCTGCAGATCAAGCAGTCTCAAGCCGGTACAGACGGCCTGGGCATCGCGAAGCAGATCCCCGTAGCTTATTTCCTGCTTTTTCCCCTTTTGATCATAAAGCACGATGTGGGTACGTTCGGGATGCTTCATCCCATGCCATTCCAGCACTTCCACAAGGGTTGTCGCCCGAACAGGTATTCCCGCCGTCTCCGCCACGGAAAGGCCTTCACCCTGACCCATGGTCTCAACCGATTCAGCCGCGGCAGGTCCAAGAATCGCCTGTAGCAGATCGCGCGGGGTTTCCACTGACATGATGGACTGTTCAGGCAGACGAACATCAAAGGTCCGCTCAAGCCGCAGAAGCAATTCGACCCTGGCCAGGCTGTCGATACCCAGATCCCGCTCCAGCGAGCTGTCCAGCGTGATGCCCTGAAGATCCTGCCGGGGATGCAACTCGCCCACCAGTTCCCGCACAATGTTCAGCAATGATTCTGCTCTTGCAGTAAAATCGGAGACCGCGACCTTGCCGCTCCGGGGAGGCATATCAACCATCCCTATTCGGGAGGTTCCCTGAAACGGTTGATGTTCTCCCCGACCTTGTCCGAACCCCCTGACTCCACCGGCAGGACATCTTCAAAACCAAAACGCGAAAGATCATCCATGCGCATGGGGAAAAGGACGCCATCTAAGTGATCACACTCATGCTGCACGACACGGGCATGGAAACCGGAAGCAACCCGCTCGATGATCTCTCCCTGTTCATCCAGGCCGCGATAGCGGATCACCCTGTAGCGCGGCACCAGGCCACGCAGACCCGGCAGGCTCAGGCATCCCTCCCAGCCATATTCCATCTCTTTATCCATGATTTCGATCTCCGGATTGATGAGCGTGGTATCCGGAACCTCATCGACGCCGGGATAGCGTGGGTTGGCGTGCACTCCGAAAATCACCACCCTCAGGGGAACCCCGATCTGGGGGGCGGCCAGCCCCGCCCCGTTTCTGTCCCTCATCGTATCCTTCATGTCCGTCACAAGTTTCAGCAGCCAGCCGGCCCCAAACGACTCGACCGGCCTGGCCTCTGCAAGCAGTCGCGGATCACCCATCCTGAGAACATGTTTTACACCCATACGCCCTGATGCCCAAAATTTTTCTGTAACCTTTCCTAGTTTATATGCAAGGCTGCGATCTTGCACCTTCAGTCATCCGGCATGGCCATGCATGAAACTTCGACTAGATTAACACCCATGCTTCGTACCCGTTTCGCCCCCAGCCCGACGGGCCTGCTTCACGTCGGAAATGCCTACTCGGCCCTGCAATGCCAGAGCTGGGCAGAAAGTCACCACGCCTCCCTGCTACTCAGAATCGAGGATCTCGACCACACGCGCTGTCGACCTGAATATGCTGAGGCCCTCCTCGAGGATCTGCGCTGGCTTGGTATTCGCTGGCACGGAGAGGTTATCCGGCAGAGCAGGCGGCGTGGAAAATACCGTCAGGCCCTGAACCGGTTGCGCGAAATGGGCGTGATCTACCCCTGTTTCTGCACGCGCCGTTCCATCCAGACGGAAATCGAGGGCATGGGCGTCGCCCCCCATCTTGATGAACATGCTGACCCATATCCCGGAACCTGCAGAAACATACCCGCCGGGCAGCGCAGGCGGCGTGTCATGACTGAGCAGCATGCCTGGCGGATTGATGTCGGAAAGGCCTTTCAACAGTTGTCAGAGTCGCTCACATGGCGGGATGGTTCCGGTAGAATGCACCCGGTTACACCGATGGCCATCGGGGACATCGTTGTGGGCCGGAAGGACATCGACTTCAGTTACCATCTGGCCGTGGTTGTTGACGACGCTGAACAGGGAATGACACATGTCATACGCGGTGAAGATTTGCGCCACGTCACACCACTCCACCGACTGCTGCAGGCACTTCTCGGGCTATCCGATCCGGTCTATATCCATCATCCCCTTCTCGTAGATCGGTCGGGGAAACGGCTGGCCAAGCGAAACCGCGCCACCACCCTAAAGCAGCTGGCCACATCCGGCATCTCTCCAGTGAAACTACGCCAGTACCTGATGTCATGCGACCCTCCCGTCTGGCCATGGCAGGAAACGGACATGGATCAGCTGCTGAAATCCCTGGGGGAAAGGCGAAGCGGGGGCGGTTCATGAAACTTGCAACATCCCGGTCCAGGCGTTTGAATGGGAATGGTTGGAAGGCTCCTGTCTTAATCTAGCCTGAATCAGGACATCGGGAGGATATGTGGATATCGACGTGACATGGCTGGAGGATCATATTCTCCACTGCAAACTGAATGACAGCGACAAGGATCAGCTTGAAGGGGTTATTGAGCCGATCGTGTTCTCCAGAGGTGACACCATCATGCGGGAAGGTGAGCGTGGGGGCGCCCTGTATCTGATACGTTCAGGAACGGCGACGGTCTCCCGGGAGATCAAGGGCCGGCAACAGCGACTGAGAACGGTGGGTGAAGGAGCCCTTCTTGGTGAACTGACCTTCCTGACCGGTGAGCCGGTCACCGCTACAGTCGTGGCCGATGAGAAAACCATCGTGTACAAAATGGACCGGACTGGCTACTCGAAGCTGATGCAGATCAATCAGGAACTGGTTTACGCCCTTTTTACCTACATTCTGGCCTATACATCCTCCATGATCCTGCAGATGAACGAAGACCATGCGGAAATCCTGGAGTACATGAAAGGGATTCATAAATAGGAATTGAGATGAAAGCCATCTGACAGAAGTCACGGGCTTGGCCTTCTGTCAGCGTGACCGAGATCCCTGTCCGGGGCGACATGATCGCGTATCCTCTGCTTGAGCTCCGCTATGTCAGGGAAGCGGCCCTCGGATTGTCGGGACCATATCAGCTGACCGTTTACCCGCACCTCGAATATTCCCCCTGTGCCGGGTCGCAGGATAAGCTCGGATATTTCCTGATCAAACGTGAACAACAGTTCCTGAGCCATCCAGGCTGCCCTGAGCAGCCAGCGACACTGTTTGCAGTATGTAATCTCAACCCGGTTATTCAATCCCTTTCCACTCCCTGTTGTGTCGCGATTTCATCCGAATCACACCCCCATTCGCGCCATCCATCAAGCATCGGGAAATACAAGCCCAGACGAATGGGACGCTCCTCCATCAGGCGCAAGATTCGCCCATAGGTGTTTAACTGCTCACGATATCGATCCTGCTCCTGGTCCAGGAAGCTCTCCACATCGCTACCCGCATGAACGCCGGTCTTGTAGTCGATGACCCAACGGCAACCCCTTCGATCAATAAAGCTGCGATCAATGCGCACACGAATGACATGACCGTCCAACCTGGCTGCCAGGGGCCATTCGCAGCGGGCCTGCCGATGCCTGGAGGAAAGAATCCAGCCTGCCCGCGGACTTCGCCGAATGTTGGCCATCCCCTCCCGACAGCGGTCCCGGGCCTCCTCAAGCCGTTCCCCTGTCAATCCCTCCGCCAGAAGAACGCGCCACATCAATGCAAAGGCTCTCTGCTCCATGGCCCTATCCCAACTCTCGATCCCCGCACTTCCAACGATGCGCAAGGCCTCGTGAAGGGCCATGCCTACACAGCGCGCGATCTCGTGAGCCCAGTCAAAGGGAGGCTGCGCAGGGGCCATGGGTTGCACGCTTCTCTCGCCAACAGGCAGCCTTTGCGCGGCAAAATCAGGCAATGGGCAGGGAAGCATGATTCGTTGCCGGCTGGTCCTCTGCCGGTCAGCGCCCATTTCTCCGGCCGCCTCATGCCAGGTCAGATCCGCCCCAAAGAGCCTCGACTCGTCGCCACGCAAGGCGGATGGAACAAGCAGGGACAGCATGCTGCCACTGGCGGGCCTGAATCTCCCCTGTCGCCGATCCAAACTGACGTGACCGAACAGGGAGAGGTACTTGCAGGCACGGGTTGCCGCCACATAGAGCAGTCGCCGGTCCTCCTGGCCTCTCCGGTCCCGGCGCAGGAATCTGACAAAGTCATAAAGCTCACTACTCTCGCCGCGCCTTGGCCTGGGAGACAGAACAACCCTGTCCTCGCCCTGGATCATGACGGGAGAAAAAGCGAGCAGGCCAGAATCCTCTCCGCGGGTTCTATGGCCTAGGCCGGGGATGAGGACAGCATCCCACTGCAATCCCTTGGCACCGTGGATCGTCACCATCTCCACCCGCGCCCCATCCTGCTGGACAGGTTTCTCATATTCTCTTTCCAGTCGTCGACTGATCTGGGCGAAATCCGGTGGTGAGCCGTCGTCCAGTTCATCCAGCAGGGTGAAAAAGCTCTCCACATTGGCCACAGCCTGCTCATCCAGAAGTGCCGGGCCTCCGAGATTCAGCCAGGCCCTCTCGACCGCCTGCCGCCAGCGGCAGACGGGAACATGCCGGCGGACCTCCTCGTAGATCCTGAGAAATCGCTGAAGCCGCTGGTCATCCTCGGACGCAAGCCCTTTCCTGGCAGCAGTCAACCACTCCATGGGCAAACCATTTGATGAAACTCCGATCAGCGCGTGCAGGCCCTGGATGGAAATGCCAACAAAGGGAGATGTCAGGACCGAAGCCATGGCCACACCGTCACCACCGTGATAAATGGACCTGAAAAGACTATAGGCATCCTGCACCTCGGGCCGATCAGGCAGGGGCAGAACTTCCAGACTGGTAAAAGAAACACCCGCGCCGGACAGATAGCGCATGATTTCCCTCAGATGCCTGCGGGCGACAGCAAGTATGCCAATGCGCCAGTCGGCATGCCGCGCAAGCAGACGCTGAACCTCTTCGCCTATCAACCTGGCCTCAAGAACCTCGTCGGGGGAATGAAGCAGATGGATGGATACCGTCCCGCCCTTCTTGCCGGGATCCGGCTCGCACGGGGTATAGGAGACACGCCCAAGGGCGGGATCATCCAGGCGGGGAAAAACCTCCTGAAAGGCGTGATTCACCCAGTTGACAATCTCCGGGCAACTGCGGAAATTCCGCCTGAGTTGTTCACAGACAACCGGAACCGGAAACAATTCCCCGCGTTCGGCCTCCAGCATCAGGCCCACTTCTGCCTTGCGAAAACCATAGATGGACTGCATGGGATCTCCGACGATGAATAGCGTGCGCCCGTCTCCCGCCTGCCATCCACTCACCAGACGCCTGAGCAAATCAATCTGCAGGGTTGATGTATCCTGAAACTCGTCGATCAGCAGATGCTGGATACTGGCATCCAGTCTCAGAAGGATCTCCTCCGGATTGCTTTCCGTTCCCAGCGCCTCAAGCGCCCGCAGGCTGATCTCCGTGTAATCGACTATGCCTTTCTCGGCAAAAACGAGAGAAAGTTCAGCCGCAGCCCGAATGAGAACCTGTCCCAGATTGCGGATCAGCTCCCATTCCTCCGCCCCAAACGAAAGATTCGCCGGGATGGCGCGGAGAGCGTGCAAGGCCTCGGCCAGTTCCTCCATGCCGGACAATTTTTCAAGCAGCGTCCGCATGCGCTCCTTTGCTTCAGCCTCCTCCGGAGGAAATCCAGCCCTGGCATTGATCCCTCCCGGTTTGCGCCAGGCCCCCTGGCTGGTCAAAAGCAACGAGGCCAGTGCCCGCCAGACGGGCAGATGCACCGGATCATCCGTCAATGCGGTTGGCGCATCGGCAAGCGGACCAATGGGATGATCGGGATTTGCCCGACCAAGATGGCGGGCAGCAAGACCTCCAAGGCGCAGGGCCTCGGTCAGATGACGGCTGGGAAACAGTGACAGCATCCCCCCGAGCCTGTCTCTGACCAGCGTATGAAGCGTTTCCATGAGCGTCTGCTGAAAGGAAACGGGATTCGTCCTGATGCTCACAACGGGGGAGAGCCACTGTTCGCGCCGCTCCAGCAAGGAGGAGATCAGCTCGATCAGGTACATTTCCCGGTGTTCGAGATGGAGTAAAAGCCTGGATATGGATGCCGACAGGTCGGGTTGGCTATCATCGCCCAGAATGGCAAGCAGACGATAAGTGGCTTCCTCATACATGGGCTTCGCATCTTCAATGGGGGATATGCCACCCCCCAGACCGGTAAGGATGGGGAGACGTTCAGCCAGCCACAGGGCCAGAGCGTCCAGTGTACCGATACGCAGCCTGTGGGGCTGTTCGAGCAACCCCCAGCCCAGGAGATCGTTGCGTTCAAGCGCCCTTCTGGCCAGGTCCCAGGTCATTGCCTGGACCGGGTCCACCGGCCTGTCCTTCCTGGCCTCCCTGAGCGCCTGAATCACCCGCATTCGCATTTCACCCACAGCCTTGCGGGTAAAGGTGAGGGCCAGAATTTCTTCCGGTTTCTGCACATGTGCAAGCAGGAGGAGAAACCGGCGGATCAGAACCTCGGTCTTGCCGCTACCTGCCGGGGCCTGAACAACAAAGGAACGAGCCGGATCCAGAACCCTTTCACGGACGGCCTCAGGCACGAGGCTCCTCCTCGGAGATGCGGCAGAAAGTGGCAAAGTCACAATGGCGGCAGGCATCCTTACCACGGGGGAAGGCCCGTGTGTCCCCGGCGATAAACTCTCTCGCCAGAGCCTCCAGGGTATCCTTCCAAACCTGTAACTGACCCTCCCAGTCGCTTTCGACCTTCACACCGGGCAAGATATCGGCATCCTTGGCCAGGCCGGTAAACCTGAAGCCGTCCGAGCGGATCTGGGCGAAGGCCACAGCATCCGCGGACTCGCTCAGGGCGTAAAGCGGCAGTTGCGGATCTTCCGGTCGCTCCCCCTGCCACTTCGATGCGGAAACCGCACCGGTTTTGTAATCCAGGATGATGTGCCTTCTCTCCTCATCCTCATCCACACGATCCAGTTGTATCCTCAGGCCAAGCCCGCCTATATTTATCTCTTTCTTCTTCTCGCACGCACGTACGACAAACGCAAGCCGCCTTAACTCGACCTGCAGCCAGTTCAGCAGAAGCTCGCAAACCACCCTGCTCTCCAGCTTTTTCCTGTCCCGATCCAGCCAGAATGGAGCGTATCTGGCAACTGCTCGCTCCACATGCCGACAAACAACGGCGTCAAGATCCCGGGAGGCCACAAGCTCCGTCAGACGCTGTTTTGACCTCACCTCACCCCAGAAGGTGGACAGGGCGGCATGGACAATGGAACCGCGACTCATGGCATCCACACCCGCCGGTGGTTCGCCCATGCCTTCCAGACCCAGCCGACAGGCTGCAAAGGCCTTGAACGGGCAATCGGACTGATACTGCAGAACCGACGACCCGCCACTGACCATACAAGATCCCGTTAAAGGGATTCTGGGGTTTGCGATCCACTCCGAAGCAGCGCCCCTCCCAGCCAGACTCAGTGATGGGCGGAGGCTCTTGATTTGTGCAATGGAAGAAACCTCCCAGTCCATCACCAATGGTGAGGGATTGCGTTCCCCCTCGCGAAAATCGTAAACGGCATACATCACCTCGATGACCGGAGATGTGGCAAGCAGCTGTTTCCAGACAGCAGCGGCATAACGGTATTCACGCTCGGCATCCGCATGAGGAAGCCCGAGCCGGCATTGCATCTCAACAGGGATCAGGGCATTGGGCCTCGGTGACTGGGGCCAGGCACCTTCATGTATGCCGATGATGAAGAGATGATCAAACGACTGTCCCACCGATTCCAGAAGTCCCCCCACATGGATGGCGCCTGGTCCGGGATCAGGACGAAAAATATGCCGCTCAAGGACGGAAAAGAGTTCCGAGCGGAAGGCCCGCCAGCTTATTCTGCCGAGAGGGGCATCAAGAACCTTGAGGCTGGCAAGGGTCTCACGCCACTCCCGCAACACGGGTGTGATGTCTTCGGCCATTTCGCCTGGCCAGCCACACGCACTTAACCAGTTCTCGAGTTCCCCGATCCATGCCGAGGGGGGCAAGCGGGTTTTTCCCCCAAATCCGTGAACCTGCTTCAGCCAGTTGCACACCCCGGACCGGCCGGAACATTCGGACCAGTTTAACCAGTTGAAAACGGGCAGGTTTCTGCCACCCTTTTTACGGGCAGCCATTTCAAGGGCAAGCCGCTCCATTCCATGGCCGCAGCCCTGTGGAATCCTCAGCATGGCCGATAACAGGGAGAAATCCGCACTGTCTTCCCCCGCCCAGGAAAGAAGCAACATGGCCGAGCGGATCAGGGGATGACAGGACAAGGGTCTGCCCAGCGAAAAATCCGCAACAGGCTGGCATGGCGACATCCTTCCCTGCGGGTTTAATTCCTCTTCAAGAATGCCGGCAAGTGAGACCTGCCGCTCGCCCAGGCCGGGAACAACGACCCCGATGCTCATGCCCGGTCGGTAGACCTCCCTGATGCGTCCGGCCAGAAAACGCGCCTCGCTCTCCGCATCCGTCAGCCTCCATAGCTTGCGCCTTGCCGCAGGGGACAAAGTGGAAATGCGTTCGATCCGGCACCCCTTTCGGATCAGAACCTCAATCAGAGAATGCATGGCCGGCGGCTCCTCCACAAATCCCGCCAGAAAGACCTGGGGGGGCACGGGCAGGCTGCCGGACTCAAATCCACCGATAATTTTTTCCCACAAGCAACCCTGCGTGAGCTTGCCCTGGCCTAGGAGCCATGCGTCCACCCTGTCCCGCCATTCAAGCAGCATTTCAAAGTGCTCATCTGCTTCCCCTCGCTGGCCGGAACGGCCATACCCATATGCATGCAGCATTCGGCTGGCATCCATGGCCTCTTCAGCCAGGCTACGGATATGCACGATGCCGGATAATCGGGCATCTTCCCGGATCGCCTTTCGCCACCAGCCGGATTCCTCCATGTCTGTCGCTGCAACCTGCCCATCGCCATGATGAAGCCAGAGTCGGGACAGCCAGGAGAAAAGCGGGAGGATCTCTGCATCGGGCCAGACCTGACGTCCACGATCAGCTTGCCAGTCATCGTAGGCATCCCGCCAGGATGCGGCGAGACGTTTGTTGGCAACCAGCATGAGTGCACCGCTTTCAAGGGCCTTGAACAACTCACACGGTCTTACTGGCATCGGCTTACGGGGTATGGAGGACGTTACTCAAGATGCCCCGGGACTATTTCGCCCTGCTCGTTGATGTGGGCGGGAACATATATCCTGCCGACCTCGGGACTTTCACTCAGCCGCTGCCACACAAGCACGGCAATGACCAGGCTCAACACAAACGTGACCACAATAAAGGCGGTGGAGGGCGGGTGTGGTTTCCTTGGCGTCACATCAATGACGTCTGCTTCCCTTTGGCTCGCGGCCTTGCGCGCCACCAGCCAGAGGCGAAGCAGAATTCCAAGATGACGCAACAGAAACATGAGCATCGCCGGCCCAAAGAAGAACAGGATGGAAAGGAGGATGTTCCTCATGCGGACGCCATCACCGCTCTCAGTCGCGACCTGTAACTTTCCACGTCCGGTTCCGAACCTTCACGCTGCGCAAAATAAACGGTTTCTCCGAGAATCTCGAGCAGGACGTGCAGGGCCTCATGCCGGTTCAACCCCTTTTTCTGCATCAGAAACTCAAGAGCCCGAGCGACCTCCGGCGGCTGATGCATCGCCACTTGTTCCTCCAGAGCGATGTGCAGGGAAATATGCAGATAGGGATTAGCACCACTGCTGACACCAAAGTCCCGATCCAGAAAACCTTCCCTGTCGGCAAAAAGGGGATGGTATTCCGGATGCAGGGCCAGCACCCTGGCAATCCTCACCTCGAGTGCGTTCAGGGGCAAACCGGCTACATGCTTTTGCCAGGCATCCCAAATCACCTGCCGGTGGGCTCTGAGCCGTGAACGGTGGGTGGGGTCTTCGTCCGCTTTCATAACCTGCGATGCTTCAGCACGGGGAGCATGGTCCTGATCTCCCGCAGTCGTTCAAAACTGATATCCGCCACAATAACGCCGGTATCCTCCACACATTCTGCCATGACTTTACCCCAGGGACTGACAATCATGGAATGTCCCCATGTCATTCTGCCACCTGGATGGGTGCCTGCCTGTGCCGCAGCGAGGACGTAAACCTGATTTTCAATGGCCCTGGCCCGCAGCAGGACCTCCCAGTGGGCCCTGCCCGTCGGTACCGTAAAAGCGGACGGAACGGGAAACAGCGTGCACCCTTCGCGGCTGTATTGGCGGTAAAGCTCCGGGAAGCGAACGTCATAGCAGACACTCAAACCCAGCCTCCACGGTTCCATATCGACGGATACGGGTTTCTCCCCGGCAACAATGATGGCGGACTCCTGATAACACTCCCCTGGCAGGGCGATATCAAACAGATGAATCTTGTCATAGGTCGCCAGGCATTCGCCCTCCGGTGAAAACAGGGGACAGGCATTGCGGACACCGGGTTCACGACCGGTAAGCAGGGCAACGGTTCCACCGACAATAAACATATGGCGGGCTCTTGCCTCTTCGGCAAGGAAACCCAACACCTGCGAGGCCTCCGGCCATTCGGCCACGGCCCGCTTGTCCATTTCATCCTTCCCCATGAAGGCAAAGTTTTCCGGAAGCACAGCCAGTTGGGCTCCCTCACCGGCCGCCTGCTCCAGAAGTCGTGAGGCAAGCTCCAGATTGGATTCAATATGATCCTGTGAAGACATCTGGACACATGCTACCCGCATGGTTTGCCTTTTCTCCCTGTCAGTCATATCCCCGCTGCGGCCGAAACAAAACGGCCAATGCCCAGTTTTTTTCCAATGTTCGCCTGATCGTCCAGCACGGGAACAAGCTTCTCATCCACTGCCGTCATAAGGGTGGATACCCCGGGGCCGTGGCCACCAAGAGGGGAATCGGAGTGGATGACCACACCGATGGTGACAGCCCCCTTGCGGTAGGTCCGCCCGAAACGGCCATCATGGTCCAGGATGGCTACAAAATCTCCAAAGCGCAGCTTTTCAAGACCATGTTCGCGCACCACTGACTCGTCATGGCAAAGAATGTCATAATCACCCGTGGTCACCGACAGGGAACCGATGCCGGAGCCCATGGCATGGCCGGGAACCCTAGCGACCACCGGCACCTCAATCCGTCCGTCTCCCAGCTCTCTGAGTCCCCAGCGATCAAGGAGATCCGGATCAAGGTTGTAGATAAACACCTCAGGATGATCGACCAGTTTCAGACCCTGGCCGAACCCCCTGACCAGAAACTTGTCATCACAGCAAAGCCTTTCAAGGGTGGAATCCGGAAAATCAATGATGAGATGCTCAACACCTCCATGATGACCGATGACCGTTCCCGTTTCACCCTTCGCCTCCCCAGTAATCACACGCACCTTGTTTCCGCAGCAGGCCAGAAACTGAAAGCCGGCCTCGGCCCTCCGGTTCTTGTGCGTAAAGGTCGCGGACACGCCGGGCTCGATATGTTCACCCAGCCAGCCAAAAACGGAGTCGCCAACCTTGACATTGTACGTGATGCCACCCGTGGAGGGCCAGGAGATGATTTCCCCATTCGACCCCACCTCGAAGGGAGCCCATTGATGTGCCGGTGCCACCGAACCCTGAATGGCGATGGCCACCAGCCTGTCGCGATTTGTTTTCAGACTCATACGCCTCCCTTGACATAGTGAAGAAACAGGCTTTTTCTTCCCTCTCTCAAGCCACGCTGCTCGAATTTTGTCTCCAGCCTGTCCGGCTCACGCTCCACAAAACCTGATTCACCGCCCATGTTTTGCAATCCCTCCGTCCTATCCAGGATTTCACGCATCCATATCGCCAGATCCGGCCAGTCGGTGGCCAGCTTGAGAAACCCTCCGGGCTCAAGGCGGGATGTGAGCAGGGCCGCAAAATCCGGCTGGATGAGGCGCCGCTTGGCATGCCTGGCCTTGGGCCATGGATCGGGATGGTTGATGTACACGCCATGCAGGCTGTCAGACTCAATCTGCTTCTCCAGAACATACTGCGCCGGATTCTGGGATATACGAACACGCTCGAGAACGCCAAGGATTTCAAGTCTTGAAATCGCCTTGGCCAGGCCTGGCAGGTAGATTTCGATGCCGACAAGATTCCAGTCGGGATGTTTCCGGGCCAGATAAGCCAGGAATTCCCCGTTCCCTATGCCGATCTCCATCACCAGTGGCCCCGGATGCCTGAAATCACCCTTATCAAGCCTTGCCGCCGGCAGGCCGATCCTGGGAAGCAAACGCTCAAGCCTCAGCGCCTGACCTTTGGTAATAAAGCCGTTTTTGCGTCCATACGTCCGCAACTCATGTTGCAGGAATGATGCACGCAGGTGGCTTGAAAGTCGCATAACTGGATTCTAGCAGGGAGCCCTCAAGCTGTCTCAACTCTCCCTTCCGAAATCGGGCATGCAGCTTCTTAACCGAACCCGAGGAGGGGCAGTTGTTGCCGGGATATGCCAAGGAATTCCAGCTCGTCAAACAAGTGCTTGCGTGTCAAAGGAATCTCACCCAGAAATCGGGCCTTGCCATCCCGGTAGGCCAGGCGGGCAAAGATGCCGATGGCCTTGATGTGCCGCTGCAGGGCGGTAAGACGGAGAGCATGGTGCCACACCGCAAACCCGGAAAAGTGGTCGGCCAGGGAGGTCGGGAGTTCCTTGTAGAACAACCGGCTCCAGTAACGCCGTTCGGACTCGGGATAATTCTGATAGCAATCGTAGAGAAGCGAGGCAAGGTCATAAGTGACCGGACCCGTCACGGCGTCCTGAAAGTCAATCACACCAAGAGGCAGACCACCGCCGGGAAGCATGAGATTGCGGCTGTGATAATCAAGATGAACCGGAACCTTGGGCAACCGGACGATCTTTTCCAGATGAGGCAGAAGTATCCCATAAAATGACCTGCGCTCGGTTTCGGAAGGGGTATGCTCGGCCACCTTCGGAAGGTACCAGTCCAGATAGAGGTCGCACTCACGGCGTATGCGTGCCATATCGAATACGGGCAGGGAGATGTCTGCCGGTGGGCGGGACTGAAGGAGATGAAGTTGCCTGAAAGCATCCTCCAGCAGGGCGTCCGGTTTGTTTCCGTCTTCAAGCCAGGCTGCCCAGGTCATATCGCCGAAATCCTCCAGCAGCACAAAGCCTTTCTCAACATCAGCAGCCATCAGCCCGGGAACTCCTAGGCCAGCCTCTGCCATCCATTTCCTTACATCCAGAAAGGTTTGCACCTTCCTGCCCGATTGCGGGTCATCCATAAGCACCCATGAAACATCCCCCGCACGCACCCGGAAGTAGGAACGGGACGAGGCATCCCCTGCCAGGGGGAGCACCTCGATCTGTTCGCCCAGAATGCCGGCAAGCCAGCGGAAGCGGGCCAGCCCGCGTTTATTCCCCACCCAGAACGATTCCCATTTTGCTCAGTTTTTTTGCGATCAGAAGATTCGCATCCTCGGCACTGCTTCGACTCCTGTAAGGTCCCGCATAGACGCGATAGCGCCAGCCATGACCCCTGACCTGAACCTTTTTCACAAACGCACTCAAGCCCCAGTCATTCAGCTGTTTCTGCAGTCTGGCCGCGGCAGAAGCGCTCCCGAGGGACGCAACCTGGATACGGAAGCCTTTCCTGCCACTGTCCGGTTTCTTCTCTTTTATCTCCGGGGAGGCCTTCCCGGATCGGTTTTTTTTTGTCATCCGGGTTTCGGAGATTCCGGCAGGTTTTTCGGGAAAGGTCTGCACGGGTATGTCGGCAACCGGTGTCGGGGACACGGATTGCTCAGGCAGCTCGTGATAGAATGTCAGTTCTCCGACATCCGTGTCCGCCTCTTTCTCATCCTTTTGCTGCCTGCCGGATTTTTCCTTCATGGTCCGGATCTCCCTCTGGAGTTGCTCGATCCGGGCCAGCAACTGGCTGCTCTCATCCCTTTTCTGAGCGGCATCAGGTATCGGGCGGGGTTTGTCCATCCAGTAACCACCGGCAAAACCGAGCAGGGCGGATGCCAGCAAGGTGATTCCCATGAGAAGCACACGGCCAGGGTCGGGCTGACGGGTCTTCCGCCTCCTTCTGCCGGCGCTGACATAATCCTTCTTGGCCATGATTACATATGCTCAGGAGCGGAGGCACCAAGCAGACACAAGCCATTCCGCAACACCTGGCCAACGGCCTGAACAAGGACCAGCCTCGCCTGGCAGAGTGACTTCTCAATCCCGATCACCCGGTGTTTGTGGTAGTAAGTGTGAAGGCTGGACGCAAGCTGCATGAGGAATGTGGCAACACGATAAGGCTCCAGACGGCTGGATGCGATCTCAAGCACCTCCGGATACGCCAGGAGATGCCGGACCAGTTGCTGCTCATCCTCCGTGGACAAAAGGCTCACATCCACATCCCGCGGTTCTTCCAGCCGGATATTCTGCTCAGCCGCTTTCTGCAGAATGGAACAGACCCTGGCATGGGCATACTGTACGTAATAGACGGGGTTCTCATCGGACTGCTGTTTGGCGGTCTCCAGATCAAAGTCAAGCTGGCTCTCTGCCCGGCGTGTGAGGAAGTTGAAGCGGACGGCATCCCTGCCAACCTCATCGACGACTTCCCTCAACGTCACGAAGGTTCCAGACCGCTTGGACATGCGAACAGGTTTGCCCTCCCGGGTTAGGTTGACCATCTGAACCAGAACGACCTCCGGCTGATGCTTTCTGCCTGTCAGTGCCTCCATGGCCGCCTGGACACGCCGAACGTAACCACCATGATCAGCGCCCCACACGTCAACCTGGCGGTCAAAGCCACGCTCGTACTTGTCCATATGATAAGCGATGTCCGCGGCAAAATACGTGGGTTCGCCGTCCTTCTTGAACACCGGCCTGTCCACATCATCGCCGTACCTTGTCGTTCTGAACAGCCACTGCTCCACCGGCTGATAGCCAGTCATCTCCTTCCCCTTCGGGGGCGGAAGCACGCCCCTGTACACCAGGCCCTTTTCCTTAAGATGATCGATCAGGGCCTGCACGCGTCCGGACTCGTGCAGTTGCCGCTCCGAAAAGAAACGATCAAAGGTAATACCCAGGGAGGCCAGATCGTCCCGGATCACGTCCATCATGGCATCAATGGCCTCCCTGCCCAGCAGATCACGGCGTTCCTCCTCAGCCATGGCTGCCAGTTCTTCCACGTCATGATGTTTCATGATCTGCCGCGCCACATCAACGATGTATTCGCCCGGGTAAACCCCTTCCGGCAGCGTGACATGTTCTCCGTTCAGTTCACGCAGACGAAGCCACACGGATTCCGCCAGCACATCGATCTGGGCCCCCGCGTCATTGATGTAATATTCCCGATGCACCTTCACACCGCGTGCCGCCAGAACGCTGGCGATGGCGTCGCCCACGACCGCTCCCCGTCCGTGACCCACGTGCATCGGGCCTGTCGGGTTGGCCGAGACGTATTCAACAATGGCACTCGGTCCATCCCCGGATGGCACGCACCCGTAGGCCTCTCCCTGCTCAAGAATCCGGAAGATCACCTGTGCCTCGGATGCCTCGCGCAGGCGGATATTGATGAATCCCGGTGGAGCAATCTCGGTGGAAAGGACGGCAGGCGGCCAATCGGCCAGTTCAATCAGACGCTGTGCCACCTCATGTGGCCTCATCTTCAGCCGACCGGCCAGCGGCATGGCGACATTTGCGGCGTAATCACCATGTTCCTTCAATCTGGGGCGGGTTAAGACAACCCGCATCCCCTCCTCGATTCCATGCTCTGCCAGGATGGCCTCAACTGCAAGTTGCAGTGCTGCTTCAAGCTGTTGTTTCACATCACCTCCAGAGAGCGGCGCATCCTACACAGATGGATCAGTGCTGGCAGCCCGGACAATAAAAGCTGGCCCGACCTGCAATGAGCTTTCGCTGAATGCACCTCCCGCACCTTGTGCATGTCATTCCCTGCCGCCCGTAGACGGCAAGCTGCCTGGCGAAATAACCCGGCCTGCCATCAACGCGAACGAAATCGCTGACCGAACTTCCGCCGGCCCTGATGGCCTCGCCCAGCACCTTCCTGATGCTGATCGCCAGCTGATCCATGCGCCCGCGGCTGATGTTATTTGCCCTGCGCGCCGGATGAATCCCCGCCTGATGCAGCGCCTCCGATGCGTAAATGTTGCCCACACCGACAACCACCTGCCCATTCATCAGCAAATTTTTGATCGCTGACCTGTGACGCCGACACTGCTGATGCAGGTAACGCCCATCAAACCCGTCCGACAGGGGCTCCATACCAAGATTCCGGAACCAGGGGTGGCTCTGCCAGTTCTCGACATCCAGCAATCCGACATAGCCAAAGCGGCGTGCGTCGCAGTAACGCAGGCTCAGACTATCTTCCAGATCAAAACGTACATGCTCGTGCCGAATCGACGGCTCCCGGACGGGAAGGACATGGAACCGGCCCGTCATGCCAAGATGCCAGGAGAGAAGCGCATCATCAAATCCAAAAAGGAGATATTTCGCCCGGCGTCTGATGTTCCTGAGTGTTTGCCCCACAAGAACTGCACGCAGGTTTGCCGGTATCGGATACCGGAGCGAAGCGCATCTGACGGAAACGGACGTCACTTTCCGACCGAGCACCAGGCTTTCCAGGCTCAGACGCACAACCTCTACCTCTGGAAGTTCCGGCAATCACTTCTCCGCTCAGGCTCACGACATTGCAGATTCGGGTACGGCAGCCATAATAGGATCGCATATGAACGCACCCACTGGAGAGCATAACATCGAACTGGAACTGGGGCATTTCCCGGATCTGGCAACGCTCAAACCCGACAGTCTCAGGGAGCTGGCGGCCTGCGCACAAAACCTTGAGCTGGCCGCTGATGTGCCGGTTATCACGGAAGGCCAGCATCCCAAGGGACTCTATCTCGTCAAGTCCGGCAAACTTCTCGTCAGCAAGCGCCACAGCAATCAGGTCCATGAGGTGGGGACCATCTCAGCGGGCGACATCTTTGGCGAGACAGCCATTGCGCTGAATACTCTGGCAAATGCGGAGGTCCGGACGGTCAATCCCTGCGTGCTTGTCAAGATCCCTGTGGAACCGGTTCGTAAGCTGATCAGTGAGAACGAGGCATTCCGCGCTGCCCTGCTTCACCTTGCCGAACAGCGATCGGCTGCGAACGCGCTGGCCATCAATCCGGTTTTATCCAGGCTGCCTACCCCGATTCGGGACGTCCTGTTAAGCAATGCGGAATACATGCGTCTTGCCCCCGGCGAAACCCTGTTTGTGCAGGGGGACACGGATATTGACGCCATGTACCTGATCATTGAAGGCAAGGCGGAAACATCGTGCCAATCACCCCGCCAGCAGAAAAAAACACTGATCCTGGAGCGCCCCGGACCGGGCGACCTTCTGGGTGATGCCGCCTCTGTTTCCGAGGGGAAACGGGCTGTCACAGTCACTGCCGTCACCGAATTACATCTCATGCTCATCGACATTCATGCCCCGGCAATCTGGGGCAGGAGGTTTCCCGATCTGAAGCAGGCGTCCGAAACCGATTTCAAGCGCAAGTGGGAGCGACTGAAAACCATCAGGGACCAGTCAAAGGACAACCACGGCTGAAATCGCCTCCATCCCCCTGATCGGACCATGCCCTGAGCTTTCACAAATCCATTTCTGAATGGAAACTCCGGCCGGGGAAAGTGATCCCGCGCTTCTGTAAACCTTCAATGGCTGGTATAAATCGGAAATGGCACCAAAGGAAGGATGGATGGCAAGCACGTCTGAATACAGGTTCATCCTGGCAGCTGCGGGAATCTGCATAATTGCCGTGATCGCTGCCCTGCTGTGGCCCGAATCCCCCCAAAGGGAAGCGACCACCGCGGATGAACCGCAAAAGGAAACCCTCTACGAGATTCCGCCCAGGCCTGCGCCTCTTCCCAAGGCGGATGAAAGCCGGACCCGGACCGCAGAAAAACCGGCGAAGCCGGCACCTCAAGCCGAAGAGATCCAGACAAGACCTGTCAAATCGGTGAAACCGGCTCCCGCCATCAGCCCCCCTGTACAGGGTTTTTATGTCCAGGTGGGCTCCTTCAGGGATCCGGACCGGGCCCGTGCGCAAAAAGAGAAGCTGATCAGGGCCGGCTGGAATGTGAACGTCGTCCCCAAAGGCAAGGGCATGCATGCGGTCTGGGTCGGACCCTGGCCGTCACGCGCCAAAGCCAAGAAGATCAAGAAACGCCTCGCAACCGAACTCAAGCTGGAAGGATTCGTGATCAAAAAGTGACGCCGGACATCAGGAAGGGAATGGTCGCTGCGGGCCATCCGGCAACCGTGGAAGCAGGTGCCGAGATCCTGAAGGCAGGAGGCAACGCAGTCGATGGAGCGGTCGCGGCCATCTGTGCGGCCTTTATCTCGGAACCGGTGCTGACGGGACCGGCAGGTGGCGGCTTCCTGCTTTTGCGCGATCCACATGGCAGGTCGGCGCTGTACGACGGGTTTGCCCGAATGCCAAGTCGCCATGCAAGGGAACCGGATCACCTGGACTTCCGGGAAATTCCCGTGGACTTCGGGAACACGGTACAAGGCTTCCATATTGGTCAGGCCTCGGTGGCAACACCCATGCTGATGGCCATGCTCTTCAAGGTGCAGGAAGAGCACGGACGCATCCCTGTTCTGGAAGTGCTGCAACCGGCAATATCCCTTGCGCGCGAGGGGGTTGTCCTCAACCGCCTGCAGGCATCCTTCCTCAAACTGCTTGAGCCCATCCTCACCAGCGGCACGGCCTGCCGCGATCTTTACGTCCCAAACGGCAAGCTGCCGGAGGAAGGGGATCGCTTCCGGAATCCGGACTGGGCCAACATCCTCGAAATGCTCGCACGGGATGGCATTGATGAGATGTACCGGGGGGATCTCGCCAAGGCCATCGTCAGGGCGTGCGCACCCGGTGGTCTTCTTGGGGAGGACGATCTTGCCGGCCAGCAGGTTCACATCCGCAAACCCCTGCAACTGGATGCGGCGGGAGGCATCCTGCTGACCAATCCGCCCCCGTCTTCAGGGGGATGCCTGTTGGCCTTCAGCCTTCATCTGCTTGAAGCCATGCGAAAACGGATGCCCCGAACCGGTTGGATCATCCTCCTGGCGGAAAGCCTGCGGGCGGCAAGCCGGGCCAGAAGCGATGGATTTGACCGGCAGATCCACCTTGCAGGTATCGAGGAGCGGTTTCTTTCCCCGGAGCGCCTTCGCCGGAGTCTTGAATCAGCCATGCACCGCTTGCAGCACGGGGGTTCCGGCAGCCTGCCAGAAGCCGAAAATCAGCATGGAAGCACAACCCATATCAGCGTGGTGGACAGAAACGGCTTTTCGGTCTCACTAACAACAAGCAACGGGGAAGGCTCCGGTGTTGTCGTGCCCGGCACGGGAATCCACCTCAACAACATGCTGGGAGAGGAAGACATCAACCCGCTTGGTTTTCATAAACTTCCCCCCGGAGAAACCCTGTCCTCAATGATGGCTCCGAGCATCTTTATCCAGGACGGAAAGCCGGCCCTGATACTGGGAAGCGGAGGTTCGAATCGACTCAGGGGGGCAATCCTGCAGGTGTTCTGCAGGCATATTCTGGCCGGAGACGACATCGAGATGGCCGTACACGCGCCACGCATTCATAATGAAGACAGCGTCCTGGACTGTGAGCCCGGGGCGGTCGCAGAGGAGGAGCGGCCATGGTTGCGTAAAATTGGCTGGGAGCTGCGCGACTGGCCAGAAAAATCCGTATATTTTGGGGGGGTGCATGCGATCAGCATGGATGCCAGGGGTCAGCCCCATGGCGCGGGAGACCCGCGTCGCGGGGGATCGGTCGCATGGGCCTAGCCGTCATCGCCATGGGAGGAAACCTGGGGGATGTGCGAACCGGGTTTGTTGCCGCGCGAGCCGATCTAGAGGCCCTGCAGGGGACCACCGCGATAGACTCCTCGGCCCTTTATCAGAGCAAGCCGCTTGGTCCGCCCGGACAGCCCGACTACCTTAACGCCGTGCTGCTGCTGAGAACGGACCGGGACCCGAAAGAACTGCTCTGCATCCTGCAGGGAATCGAACGCAAATACGGCCGGATTCGCGGGGAACGCTGGGCTGCTCGCACACTTGACCTGGACATGATCGCCTACGATGCCATCGTGCTTGATTCGGAGACGCTCATACTCCCCCATCCCAGGATGCATGAGCGCATGTTTGTCCTCCAGCCGATGTGCGATGTGTTGCCGGACTGGATCCATCCCAAACTGGGAAAATCGGCGCGGACGCTGCTGAATGAACTGGTCGCCTGCGGGAACAGGCCTCTGGATCCTGGAGAGAGCTGGTAGGCGCCAACATCATCCTCATTCAATCATCAAGGATTCCACTTCAAAGCCTCAATCCGGCAACTCGGTCTCACCCATCAAGCAGGCATCCACGGCCCGGGCAGCAAGCCTGCCTTCACGAATGGCCCACACCACAAGGGATTGCCCTCGCCTCATATCACCGCAGGAAAACACCTTATCAACGCTGGTCAGAAAACCGGACGATGTTGAAACATTGCCACGAGGATCCTTTTTCAGACCGAGTTCCTCGATTGGCCCCTCATGAACGGGGTGGGCATATCCCATGGCCAGCAGCACCAGCTGGCAGTTGATCAGGCGCCGGGAGTTCGCGACCGGCATCTTGTCCCAGCCACCACCCGGACGGCGCACCCACTTGATGCGTTCCATCTCGACAGCGGTGACGTGCCCGTCGTCACCAACAAAGCCAATGGTATTAAACCCCCACAGGCGCTGGCAGCCCTCCCGATGTGAATCCGATGTGCGTACCTTGCCAGAGGGGCCCGGCCAGACCGTAAGCGGATCCACATCCAGAGGCGGCATGGTGTGATACTGGATCTGAGTGACTGTGCGTGCACCCTGACGGTTGGCGGTCCCCACACAGTCGGAACCTGTATCCCCACCTCCGATGATGACCACGTCCTTGCCTTTCGCGCTGATCGCTGGTCCCTCAATGGGATCACCGGCAATGCGCAGATTCTGCTGAACCAGATAATCCATGGCGAAATGGATCCCTTCCAGATCCCTGCCAGGCACGTGAAGATCACGCGGTTGTTCGGCACCGCAGGCAAGAACAATTGCATCAAAATCCTCCAGGAGCCTTTTTGCAGGAACATCCACGCCCACGTGCACGCCCGTGTGAAATTCAACCCCCTCGGCCTTCATTTGCTTCAGACGACGATCAATCAGCCACTTCTCCATCTTGAAATCAGGGATGCCAAAGCGAAGCAGCCCTCCGATGCGAGTGTTCTTTTCCAGCACCCGCACGGCATGCCCGACCCTCGCCAACTGCTGGGCGCAGGCCAGGCCGGCCGGCCCGGAGCCGATGATGGCGACATGCCTGCCCGTCTTGCGCCTGGGCAGCTCCGGTGTGACCCATCCGCAACGCCAGGCATGCTCGATGATGGCATTTTCAATGGCCTTGATGGTGACAGGAGCCCGGGAGAGCTCCAGGGTGCATGATTCCTCGCAGGGTGCCGGACAGACACGGCCGGTAAACTCCGGAAAGTTGTTCGTGCTGTGGAGGAATTCGGCTGCCTGCCGCCACCGTTTCCGATAGACGAGGTCATTCCAGTCGGGGATCAGATTGTGGGTCGGGCAGGCCTGCTGGCAAAAGGGGATGCCACAATCCATGCAGCGCGCGCTCTGTCTCTCGCACTGCCCGGTTGTAAGGATTGAAACGAACTCCCGCCAGTGGCTCAGGCGTTCCCTGACCGGCTGGCGCTGTGGTTCAACGCGGCGAACTTGCTTGAAAGCGGTTGGCTCTCCCATATCAATGGTATTATAGACAGCCTCACCTCGTTGCCCGCGGGCGTCCTTAACCTGGAAGCTTGCTTCACGATGCAGCCCTCATCATCCGGCTGCATCAGCCGAAACCCATCGTGGCACAATTCCTGAAGCTGCTCTAGAATGGGGGTCATCCTGAAGACGGTACCGGCAACGGACCGAAGCGGAAGGTTCAATGAGTGAGAAAAAACGCGTCACGGCGGCGACGCTTCTGCGCGCCAAGCAGCGTGGCGAAAAAACCGTATGGCTGACGGCCTATGATGCAGCATCTGCCCGCATTGCCGAGCAGGCAGGGGTGGATGTGCTGCTTGTCGGTGACTCCCTGGGCATGGTTTGCCTGGGTCTTGATTCCACCATCCCCGTAACCCTGGACATGATGATCCATCACACTGCGGCCGTTGTGCGCGGCAGGGAAAACAGCTGGGTGGTCTGTGATCTCCCCTTCGGCACCTATCAGAAAAGCCCGGAACAGGCCTTTGACACATGCACCCATGTTCTGCAGAAGACCGGCTGTGATGCGGTCAAGCTGGAAGGCGGTCAACCGATGGCCGGGACCATCCAGTTCCTGGCAGACCGCGGTGTTGCGGTTGTCGGGCACATCGGTTTAACCCCTCAGTCGGTCAAGAAGTTTGGCAGCTACCGCAAACGCGGGTCAAACGAGATTGAGCGCAAGGCCATCATTGAGGATGCGCTGGCCGTCGAAGCGGCAGGGGCAGTGGCTGTCGTCCTGGAGTGTATCCCCGAAAGCCTGGCAACCGAGGTTACAACCAGTCTCTCCATTCCGACGGTAGGCATCGGCGCCGGTGCGGGCTGCAACGCGCAGGTCCTGGTCTGGCACGACCTGCTTGGCATGTCGGCAAGAAACCCGTCCTTCGCCCCGGCCTACGAGCGTGTACGCGAACGTATGGTGTCGGCCATAGGAAACTGGGCAGAGGATGTGCGTCTGGGCAGATTTCCGGCGGACAAGTCGTGAAAATCATCAAGTCACCGGACCGGCTTCGTGCTTACCTTCCGAGCCTGCATGAAACGGGACGGATTGCCCTTGTGCCGACCATGGGTTGCCTGCATCAGGGGCACCTGAAACTTGTTGATGTGGCAAAAAAACATGCTGACTTCGTGGTGGTCAGCATCTACGTCAACCCCACCCAGTTCGGCCCTGCTGAGGATTTCACAAAGTATCCCCGCACCCCCGACCAGGATATCTCCCTCTGCCGGGATGCGGGAGTGGATGTCCTGTTCATGCCCGAGCGACTCTATGCCGATGATGGTCCGCTGGTTTCCCTCCGGGTCACGGAACTGAGCAACTGCCTGTGCGGAAGGTCAAGGCCCCATCACTTCAACGGCGTTGTCACGGTTGTAGCCATCCTGTTCAACCTCGTTCAGCCGGATGTCGCCGTGTTCGGGGAGAAGGACTATCAGCAGCTCGTCATCATCAGGCGCATGGTGACGGATCTTTCCTTTCCGGTGGAGGTCATCGGCGTCCCCACCGTCCGTGAAACAGATGGTCTGGCGCTCAGCAGTCGAAACACGTATCTGGACGAAAGGGAGCGAATGATCGCCGGCAGCCTGTATCGTTCCCTGAAGAAGATCAATGAGGACATCCGTGCCGGAGAAAGGGACATTCCCCAGCTCGTGGAGCGGGCGCGCAGCCGTCTTGCCGCCAACGGCATTGAACCCGAATACCTCGAAATACGGGAAGCGGAAACGCTGAAAACGCTTGGAACCCTGGGAGCGAAACCCGCCCGGGCGTTCATCGCCGCCAGGATTGGCAAGGCCCGTCTGATTGATAATATTCCTCTGGAGCAACCATGAAAGTCACCATCCTGAAATCAAAATTGCACCGTGCCACGGTCACGCATGCCGAACTGGACTATGAAGGATCCTGCGCCATCGACCAGGATCTGATGGAGGCGGCAAACATCCTCCCCTTCGAGCAGCTGCACATCTACAACATCGCAAACGGTGAACGGTTTACCACCTATGCCATCCCGGCAGCCAGAGGCTCCGGCTCCATCGGAATGAACGGTGCCGCGGCACACAAGGCCGGCCCCGGCGATCAGGTGATTATCTGCACCTACTGCGAGCTTTCCATAAACAAGGCCAGGGTATTCAAACCCGAACTGGTATATGTGGATGGCGATAACCGCATCACCCACAGGAGCCGTGGACAGCTGGCGGCTATTCGAACCTGAATCCGCGCCAGAAAAGGAGCTTGTTCCGGTATTCCTCCGGTTCCTTGATCCGGACCATTGACCCCTCCCTGGGATGGAACGCGTCGTAAAGGCGTGAGACCCAGAAACGCAGTGCCGCCAGCCTGAGCAAACCCGGAAATGCCTCTTTCTCTGCGGCGGTCAGTCCGCGCGCCTTCTCATACCCTCTGAGCAGGGCCTCGATCCTGTGGCTGTCCCCGCATCCCGCCCGGATGGCAAGGGCATTGGCGGCAATGGCCAGATCGTAGGCGAAGAAACCGTCGCAGGCATAATAAAAGTCAATCACGCCACTGACTTCATCCCCCACGAACAGAATGTTATCGCAGAAATAGTCGGCATGGATCACACCCGAAGGCAATGATCCCGCTGCAGCCTGCCGCTGCCATGCCAACTCGTCCTCGAGCAGACCTGCGGCATCCGACCCATAGCGGTCCCGCACCTCTTGCAGCAGACTGTTGCCGGTTACGGTGATCCATTCGAGAAATGTGGGGTTGGCACGGCGCTCGGGGAAATCAAGGCCCTTCAGGTGCAATTCACCCAGAACATGTCCGGCGGACTCGAGCTGTTTGAGGTCGAGCTCGTCGAGTGTCCGGCCAGGAAGACAGGAAACAAGGCATCCCTTCTTGCCCCGATAATCGAACAGCAGGGAACCGTTATGGCCGGCCTGGACGGCGGGACAGGGAAACCCGTTTGCTGAAAGATGGCACATCAGATGCATGAAGTAAGGCAGCTCTTCGGTGTTCATGCGCTCGAAGATCGTCAACACAAAGCGTCCCCGCTCGGTGTCCACAAAAAAATTGCTGTTTTCAATCCCGGCAGCAATGCCCGAAAACCCCAGCAGGCCACCCAGATTGTAACCGGCCAGGATGGCCGCCACATCCTGCTGGCTCAGATTAGTATATACTGACATATTGCTTCCCTCATGACACCCGCCTTGCCCTCCAGTTCAGGCCTGTGATGATTGTGTGGCCTCCCCTCACCGCTTGCAAGCACCTGTGCTGGTTCATCAAATATGAGACACGAGAAGTTCATGCAGCCCTCATTCGGTTAGGGGTGGCCGGATACGTTGCGGATGAAATGAAGTTTAAGGCCTAGTGCGTCCGGCTGGCACTTGCAGATGTCGGCAACATCACTTTCAAGACCGGTCTCGGCTATTACGCCTATAACGCGAATCACCCGCACGCGGTGTCCGGCGTGGCCGGATTCACTCTCAGCTACGATGCCAACGGCAACTTCGTTTCGGGTGCGG
>CAZCTM010000015.1:0-47352 GCA_964501925.1 uncultured Zetaproteobacteria bacterium
GCATCGAAAATGGCATCACGGTCTTCACCAAAGAGGTAATAAAACGATCTCTCGGCCGAGAGAAGACTGGCAGGATGGAGCTTCATGCCGGCATCTCAGAACCCGGAAGATAGCCTTGACCAGGCCTCTCTTGCCCACTGTTTCCGCAGATCCTCCGTCACACGCTCTCGCGAAGCCTCAATACTGGCCGGTCCACCTTCCGCGAAAACATCGCCCTGAACCTGGATCAGCCCGCTGGACCAGAGTCGTTTACCCGCTCGCCAAAGGGCAAGCTCTGCGCGTAAGGTATAGTTATAGGCAATGGCAATGCCGGTGACATCAAAGGCGACCGGCCTGAATGATTCACGGACGCGTCCAATCCTGAGTTCGGCATCGGCTCCAGCATTCTCAACAATCCGATACTCTCGCCCCTTCGCAAGCAGGTGGCGATGAAATACGGGGATCATGGGCCGGGCATCCTCTCCTTCGGCAATGATCGTCAGCGAATGCACATCCGGCGGGATAACCCCTTCGGACTGGCCAGCCAGATGATAACCGCACGAAACCAGGAACACCGCGGCCAGAAAGGTCAGTGGACCAGGCCTCATCGCGGACGTACGACCAGATTAAGCAACCGGTTTGGCACCAGGATGGTTTTGATCAACTGCTGACCTTCAAGCCATCGATCAAGTTTTGGGTTCGATCTGACCTCCGCAAGGGCAGTTTCCTGATCACAATCGGGGGGGACAAGGATTTCACCGCGTTTCTTGCCGTTGACCTGGACGACCAGTTCGATTCTCTCGCGGGCAAGGGCGGCCTCATCAACCTGTGGCCAGGGAGAAACCACGGCCATACCCGGCAAACGAAGTCGCTCATGACATTCACTGGCAAAATGGGGCACGAAAGGTGTCAGCATGGTTACCAGGGCCTCCACACCCTCCAGGAAAACACATTCATCCGAATCCGACTCCGGTGTGAATGCGTGCAGATTGTTGCTCAGCTCCATCAGTGCTGCTATGGCGACATTAAAGGCAAAACCATGTTCAAAGGCATGCGTGACCCTTTGAATGGTGCCGTGGATTTGGCGTCTTAATTCCCTGGCCCGTGTTGTCTTTTCATGGCCGCTCCTGATTCGCACACCCGGATCGGCCTTGTCAATGAGGCGCCAGACCCGGTGGAGGAAGCGGTAGGCCCCCTCCACGCCGGCATCCGACCATTCGAGATCCTTTTCGGGAGGCGCTGCAAACAGGATAAACAGGCGGGCGGTATCGGCCCCATATTGATCAATGATTGCCGAAGGATCGACCGTATTGCCCTTGGACTTGCTCATCTTGGTGCCGTCCTTGAGGACCATGCCCTGGGTGAGCAAATGAGCGAACGGCTCATTCCCCACGCTCAGGCCCTCATCGCGCAACAGCTTGTGAAAGAAGCGGGCATACAGCAGATGCAGAACCGCATGCTCCACACCCCCGATGTACTGATCGACTGGCAGCCAGCGCCTTACCTTCTCAATGTCAAGCATGGCCTCGCGTGTGTCCGGGCAGGTGTAGCGCTCCATGTACCAGGAAGACTCCATAAAGGTGTCAAAGGTGTCCGTTTCCCGCTTGGCCGCCTTGCCACACCGGGGGCAGTTTACGTGCACAAATTCCTTGCAGCTTACCAGTGGTGATGCGCCACCCTTCGGCCTCAGTCCTTCGGGCAACTTCACCGGCAGATCATCTTCCGGCACCGGTACAATGCCACACTGACCGCAATGAATAACCGGAATAGGGGCGCCCCAGTAACGTTGACGTGAAACCAGCCAGTCACGAAGCCTGTACTGGACCCGTGCCTTCCCCTTTCCGTATTTTTGCAGCCAATCCGTGATGGCCACCTTGGCCTCCCCGGAAGACAGGCCGGTAAACTCGCCTGAATCAATGAGCATACCGGGTTCCTCAAAGGCCTGCTCCAGACGGTCAACCCTGGCAGCCTTCTCCGAAGTGATCACCTGCCTGATGGGCAGCCCATATTTGCTGGCAAACTCGAAGTCGCGTTGATCATGGGCAGGTACGCACATGACGGCACCCGTGCCATAAGACATGAGGACAAAATTGGCCACCCACACCGGAATCTCCTCGCCACTGACGGGATGGACAGCCGTCAAGCCTGTTGGCATGCCCTGTTTTTCCATGCTGGCCAGATCTGCTTCCTTGGTGGATATCTGGGCACACTCGTCCAGAAATCTCCTGAGCCGCTCATTATTTTCCGCCGCTTTCCGGGCCAGGGGATGCGCCGGAGCCAGGGCCATATAGGTTACACCCATCAGGGTATCCACCCGGGTGGTAAAAATATTCAGATGCTCGCTTTCTCCCTTGATCCTGAATGACACCTCCGTGCCGGTGGATCGACCGATCCAGTTCCTCTGCATTTCCTTGACCCGTTCCGGCCAGCCATCCAGATCATCCAGATCGGTGAGCAGCTCTTCGGCATAATCCGTAATCCGCAGAAACCACTGAGACAGGTTCTTCCTGACCACAGCCTTGTTGCAACGCCAGCAGCAACCGTCCACAACCTGTTCGTTGGCAAGCACCGTATGGCAGTGCCCGCACCAGTTCACTTCCGCATCCGCGCGGTAGGCCAGCCCTTTTTCCAGAAGCCGGATAAACAGCCATTGTTCCCACCGGTAGTAGTCGGGATCGCAGGTTGCCAGTTCCCTCGACCAGTCGTAGGACAATCCAAGCCGTTTCAGCTGGGAACGCATGTGATCGATATTGGCACGCGTCCATTCCGCAGGCGGGATGTCCCGTTCAATGGCGGCATTCTCAGCAGGCAGGCCAAAGGCATCCCATCCCATGGGATGAAGGACCTCGAATCCCTGCATGCGTTTGTAACGGGCAACCGCATCACCCAAACAGTAGTTACGAACATGCCCCATATGGAGCTGGCCGGACGGGTATGGAAACATCACAAGACAGTAATACTTTTTGCGCTTTTCCTCTGGAAGATCACTGGCCGTATCAATGCCGGCTTCTTGCCATATGTTTTGCCATTTGGTTTCAATTGCCTGTGCTTCGTAACGCTTGGACACCGACTCTTTCTCCTTGGAGGATCTGGACGTGGATGATGCTGGCAATCAGCCAGAATGAAAAGGGGAAAGCTGTTTTTCGCTGGTTCCGAACAAAAAAACGGGCCAACCTTTTCAGGTTAACCCGTTGTTCTCAATGGTGGACTAGGAATGCATTAAATCATCCCTGATTCAGGCAAGCCGGGCCTTGATCTTCTGAAGGGCCCGGGCTTCCAGTTGACGCACCCGCTCAATTGAAATGCCCAGCTCGGCTGCCAACTCCTTCAGACTGGCGGGAGTTTCGCTCAGATGCCGACGCCGGACAATCAGCTGATCACGAGCGGGCAATGTTGAAAGTGCGGCCATCAGACTTCGGTTCTGATAATTTCGCCAGTCCTCGGTCAGCACTTTCTGCTCCGGATCGGGCTCCGGAGAAGGAAGGGCTTCGACGAGGGCACGCCCCTCCTCGTCCGCATCTATGGAGATATCACGTTGCAGGTAGGCATTGACCGCCTCCTGATAGGCATGTTCGCTGATGCCATAACGTTCCGCCACTTCCCCTCTGCCCTTTCCCTCCATGGCTGCGATGGCTTCCTTCGCCCGTTTAAGGCCGGCAAAGATCTTCCGTTGCAGCTTGGTCGTTCCGACACGAACGATGCTCCAGCTTCGAAGAATAAAATCATGGATGGCTGCCCGTATCCACCAGGAGGCATACGTAATCAGGCGGAAACCCCGATCCGGATCAAAGCGTTTCACGGCGTGCATCAAACCAATCGTGCCTTCCTGGACCAGATCCATTTCCGGCAAGCCGAAGTGCCTGTATTCACGGGCAATGGCAACCACGGAGTAAAGATTGGCACAGACCAGTGCCCTCGCTGCTTCGCGATCCCGATTCTCCCGCCAGCGCTTGGCCAGACGGTACTCTTCTTCTCGGCTCAAACGGGGGAATCGCCGGATCTCCCGACGAAACAGCGCCAGACTCGACATGTCCAATGCAGGTGCAATCGCCATATTTCCCATATCACCTCCTTCTTTAGCACTCCCACTCTCTAAGCGCTAATTCTAGTAGCATAAACAGCAAATTTTGTCAAATGAATTCGCCCGAATCAGAGGGGATCCGGGCAGTTGCAATCACGGCCCCAAGGCACCCTATCAAGCCGCCTGAAGCCACTAAAGGCAGTACCAAGCCGACAGTATCCAGATGAACCTCGACAGAATCAAGCCACTTTCCCGAAACCATCACCAGGGGCCACAGCAGCAGCCATGATATCAGACCGGCGCCGGCGCCGAGTACAACCCCTTCGAGTATGAACGGCAAGCGAACAAACCACTCCCGTGCACCGAGCAGACGCATCAACCGGACTTCATCCGCCCGTGCAACAATGCTCATGCGAAGGGTGTTGGAAATAATCATCGCCATGGCAAGCACCATGACCAGGGTGGCATACATCAGGAGACGCTTGACATCCTGCAACCAGCGGTGGGCCTTACCAAGCGTTACCTCGCTTTCGTTGACCTCCCCACCAAAACGCTCAGATTCCCTTCTGATCTCATCGAACAACTGATCATCGGCATCCGGTGCAGGACTTATTTCAAGGCTCAGGGGAAGACGTCCTGCCAGCTCCGCATCACTCAGGCCGGTACCCCCCAGCCAGCCCTGTATCCATTCGACCGCCTTCTCCTGAGGTAGGACTTCTACTCCCTGCACCCCGGGAAGCTTGCGTAAACCTGCTGCCAGCTCATCCAGTCGCTCCCGAAGATCTGTGGACAGGTACACATGGTATCGCACATCCTGCTGCCAGCCGCCCATCCACTGTTCGACGGCCTGCACACCAAGCCAGAAGGAAGCCGCCAGCCACAGGGCCACACTGACAATAATCGAGGCCAGAAACTGATGGATACCAAAGGGAGGAAGATGAAATCCACCCGGCAGTCTGTATTTGACACCAGCGGGAAGCTTGACTTGCGGCAAGAGATTTACCCGGGGCTGAATTTGCCCGACCGGGCCAGAACGCCGGCGTGCAGATGAATCACCGGAGCCGGATGAGACCGGATCAGCAACACATCATGGGTGGCAATGATCACCGTGGTTCCATGCCGATTCAGTGCCAGCAGGTAATCAAGGATCCTCCGGGCCGTTTCGATATCCAGGTTGCCCGTGGGTTCATCTGCAAGGATCAGGGGGGGATTCGCACTCATGGCGCGGGCAATGGCGACCCTCTGTTGCTCTCCGCCGGAGAGGGCTTCCGGATAGGACCACATGCGATCCTCCAGACCGACAAATCCAAGAACCTTGCGCACGCGGCCAACCAGACGATTGGCCTTCCACCCCTGAACCCTGAGCGGCAACGCCACATTTTCGAAAACGGTCCGTCGATCAAGCAATTTATGATCCTGGAAAATGATGCCAATATGACGCCTCAGCCGTTGAACCTGCCGCCGTGAGGCCTTCCTCATGTCCGTCCCCTGGATCTCAAGCCAGCCCGACGTGGGACGCACACCTCCATAAAACGTTTTCAGCAATGAAGACTTGCCCGCCCCGCTTTCACCCGTGAGGTAATAAAAACCCCCTCTGGCAATGTCCAAGGTAATGCCCGCAAGGGCTGTCCTCCCTGTTGGGTAGCGGAGCATGAGCTGACGCATGTGGATCACAGAGGAAGCCTAACCACGGCCTGAACCGGTGTCAGCCTCCAAACGCGCTTGCAAACCTGATTCCGATCGCCAGCATAAAGATCATGCGTGTGCGCTGTCCCGATTGTCGTTCAGTCTATGAAATCGATCTTGAGGATGAGGATGTCATTCTTGTTTGTCATCGCTGCCAGGCTGAATTTGAGCCGGATGGCAAGACCATCATCAAGACCGAACCCGATCAAACCGGAACTCGAATCCAGCCTGCCGAATCAGATGCCCAAGTAGCGCTCGATCAGCAAACCTACCGGGAGGAACTGGAAGATTTGCCCCCCGAACCGTCCATCGACCGGGACGACTCCTCCCCTGAGGAGAACCATCCTCCCGAAGACAAGGGTGGGAGCGTTATCTCCACCGAAGAATCTGACACGGAAACGCCGCTTACCACGCCTGTCGAAGATCAGGGAAGGTGGAGGAGGACCGCTTTCAGACCTGGATGGAAGGCATTGATCGCGGCATTCATCATTTTTTCGGGGCTGTGGCTGACCGTGGACACCTGGATGGAAAAGCCGTGGACGCGCAGCTTCCTGCTCAACAGCGGTTTCAAAAGCCGGGTTCTGCACAAGGACTGGCAAATCCTTCCGGACTACGTGCAGGCCCAATGGGTGGTCCGACGTGATCAGAGCCTGGTCCTGGTGATCAAGGGAAAGGTGGAAAACCTGCTGCAAAGCACGCTTCCTCCCCCTGCCATCAAGGTTTCAATGTATGCGGACGAGGTGCCCGATAAGGCCCTGAAGGAATTCACATGGTTCATGACCCTTCAGCCGATGGGAGATGCCATCCAGCGCTCACCGTACATCCCGCCACCCGAAAACACGCTGCCGGTGTTGCCCGGCGGTGCGAGAGAATTCACCATGGTTCTGGAAGATGTTCCTGCCGGAGCCACCCGGTTTTCGTTGGATGCCGTACCCAGACAACCCTGATCCACCGTGCCATCCGCCTGCATCCGGGGTCTTCACCATGGCTTACATGTCAATCGCAGAGTCGATCAGCGCCACGGCCATGGCTGCAATACCCTCCTTGCGGCCGGTAAAGCCCAGAAACTCCGTGGTGGTGGCCTTGACGTTGACGGATCCTGACTCGACCTGCAACACCCTTGCCAGATTTTCGCGCATGGCCTGGATATAGGGGGCCATCTTCGGCTCCTGGGCGACGATGGTGGCATCCACGTTCACCACTCTCCAGCCTTCGTCTGCCAGCCCCTGAACAACCTCCATGAGCAGAACCAGACTGTCGGCATCCTTGAACGCCGGATTGCAGTCCGGGAAGAGCCTGCCAATGTCGCCCCGGCCACTTGCCCCCAGAAGGGCATCAATCACGGCATGTGTGAGCACATCCGCATCGGAATGTCCGGCCAGACCGACGGGTGAAGGGATGTTCACGCCTGCAAGAATGAGACGGCGACGCGCCGCAAAGGCGTGCACATCAAACCCTTGTCCAATCCGTATGCTCATGTCGCCATCCCCTGGAGAGGTCGGTCTGTCCCCGAAACAACATGGTCAGTGATCCACGTCTCAGCAAAAGATAACCGTGGGAGCTATCCTGGCAACCCCTACCCACGTAGCAATGGAGCAGGAAAACGGCGTTTCAGGCATAAAATATGCCTGTCGCTTTCGTAAAAGTCGCAAACTCGGCATGGAGAAACCGGGAGCATGCCAAAGCAGCCACGATGTACTAGTGTTTTGACTTGCCCGGAATGCCCATGGATGGGCGGGTGCAACATTCGCAATGAGAGGCTGCCTTGAACCCTGTTCCGAATTCTGCCGACGGAAAATAATCCCCAGGTTTTCGGGTACGTGCTATGAATGAGAGAATACACCGCGATACCGGCCCCATCGTCAGCCTGAGGAACAGTATTCGCTGGAAACTGGTTGTCGCCATGGCCGGCATGATTGTGGCCATCGTTTCCTCGCTCACCCTGCTGCAGGTGAGAAGCCAGAAAATCGCCATGGAAAAGCATCTGTCGATGCAAAGTTCCTTTCTCGAAGAGCAAATGAACAAGAAGGCCGACAAGCTATCCGAAGCCATGACACGTCATTTGCAGAGGCTCATCATCACCAAGAGGCTCTCCGAGGTAAACCAGTACATCAAGGATTTTGTTCGCGATATCGAGGATCTCAGATACGTGATCCTGATGAAGGGGAAGAAGCCCCTTGTCGCCTTCGGCATCAATCTCAGCAGGGAACTGAGGATGACCATTCTGAGCGGGCACGTCGCCGAATTCGCCCTTCAGCAGGTTAACCCGACAAAGCATGATTTTGAGCTTGAAGGCCTTTCCTTCAGAGAGGCGGTTGTACCGATCGAGGTCGACGAAAAGCACTGGGGCGTCTTGCGCCTGGGATTCCCGCTTGATGAATTGAAGAAGACGATGGCCGAATCCCAGGCCGCCATTGACGAGGAACTGAAAAGGGTGGTCATCCACGCCACGGTAACGGCCATTCTCTTCATCATCCTGGGGGCTCTTGCCGTCTTTTTCCTGGCCAGCAAGTGGACCCAGCGGATCCAGGAGCTGGTTCGCTTCTCTCATGAACTGGCGGGCGGGAATTTTTCCGCCACCCCTCACCTGAGCACGCGTACCAACGATGAAATTGGCGTGCTGGTATCGTCTCTTGAGGAAATGGCTGAAAGTCTCCGACGCTCGTATGCGCAATTGGAGGACTACAGTCATACCCTTGAGGACAAGGTGGAAAAGCGGACGCGGGAGCTTGCTGAGGCGAGGGACAAGGCACTTGCCGCAACTCGCGCGAAAAGCGAGTTCCTTGCCAACATGAGCCATGAGATACGCACACCCATGAATGCCATCATTGGTTTGACCCACCTGGCGCTGGAGCACGAATCGAACCCGCAAAAGCAACGTGATTATCTGTTGAAGATCCACAGTGCCGCCAAATCGCTCCTCGGAATCATCAATGACATCCTGGATGTGTCAAAGATTGAAGCGGGCAAAATGGATATAGAGATGGTCGAGTTTGAACTCAAAGAGGTGATGAGCAACCTTTCAAGCGTCAGTCGGGAAGAGGCGGAGAAGAAGGGGCTCAAGCTCAAGATCCATTATCCGGACGAGCTCCCTGTCCTGATCGGCGATCCGCTTCGTCTGGGCCAGATTCTGCTGAACCTGACGATCAATGCCATCAAGTTCACCGACAAGGGAGAGATCAATGTTGAAACCGAAGTGCTGGAGCAAAACAGCAACATGGTTCACCTTCGTTTTTCGGTCACGGATACCGGTATCGGTATCAGCGAGGATCAGATGGAAAAGCTGTTCCAGGCGTTCACGCAGGCGGATACCTCCACTACGCGAAAGTATGGCGGCACAGGACTTGGCCTGACCATCAGCAAGCAGCTCGTGGAGTTGATGGGTGGCAGAATCGAGGTCCAAAGCACGCCAGGTGTAGGCAGCTGCTTCAGTTTCTCCATCCGCTTTGCCACAGCCAGACGACATTCCGAAAGCGCGTTGATCGCGCCCGAGGAAATTCGAGGTCTGCGCGCCATCATCGCCGATCCGAATGTTGGCTCACGTAACATCCTTGAAAAATACCTCAAGCGGTTTGATATGGAGGTCCTTCCGGTGGCATCCGCTTCGGAACTCATTTCCGCATTACGCAAGGCGCCGAAGAAAAAACCTTTCGATCTCGTGCTGATCGATTGGGAATTGCCCGACATGAACGGTATGGAGGCTGCTTCCAGGATCATGGAGCTTGACCCCGAACAGGCCCCCAAACAGATCCTCGTAACATCTTACGGGCGTGAAGAACTGGGGGTCGAAGCGGAAGCGGCGGGCATGGACGGTTTTCTGGTCAAACCCGTTTCTCCTTCCAGGCTGCTTGAATCCATCCAAAAGGCCTTTCATATCGAAAAGGACCTGACCTACGCAAGAGATCTCCACAAAAAGATCTCCCCGGAATACCTGACCCATCTCAGAGGCGCCCACCTGCTGGTCGCCGAAGACAATGAAATCAACAGACAGGTGGCCGAAGGCCTGCTGACCAGGGCAGGAATCACCATGCGCTTTGCAACAAACGGCCAGGAGGCGGTATCAGCCATCCGGGAGGAGGCCTTTGACGGTGTGCTGATGGACATGCAGATGCCGGTGATGGGCGGGCTCGAAGCCACCCGGAAGATCAGGGAGGATAAGCGATTCAGGGACATCCCCATTATTGCCATGACAGCAAATGCAATGGAAGGAGACAGGGAGAGATGCCTCAGGGCAGGCATGAACGACTACATTGCCAAACCCATCGATCCCGAAAAAATGTATGCGACGCTGAGCCGGTGGATCAGGCCTTCCCGCAAAAAGGGGGCGGGAGCTGAACCGGAGGGAAAAGCCGTCCCTCAGAAAAATGAGGTTTCCTTGGCGGATATCGAGGGCATTGATATGGAAAAAGGCCTGAAAACCCTGGCGGGGGACAAGGAGCAATATACAAAGATCCTCCGGAAGTTTCTGGATAGCCAGAGCCAGGCCGTATCCCAGTTAAAACAGGCCCTAAAGGATGGTGATCGGGAAAGGGCGCAGCAACTTGCCCATAGCCTGAAAGGCATGGCTGGAAACATTGGTGCCATGACCATATATGAAATCTCCGGCAGGATTGAGCAGGAGATCAGGGCAGGTAAGCATGTGGACACCGCCCTGCTTGATCACCTGGATGAGGCATTCACCCTTGTCATCAATGGCCTGAAAAAATGCTTTGGCTCCAAACCCGAGCCCCGGAAAGAAGACGTTTCCCTGGATCCCGTAATGATCAGGAACCTGATCAAACAGTTGCGCGAAAGCCTGGAAGATTACGACAGTCATGCGGTCAGTCTTATGGAAGAACTCAAGGCCAGCCTGGCTGATTCCATGATTTCAAGGGAGATCAGGGTCCTGCAGTCACATCTGGACGCCTATGATTTTGAGTCCGCACTCAAGGCGCTGGAACACGTGGAGAAAGCCCTGGATCCCCATCTGAAGAATGGCCGGGGATTATCAACCAGGCATGAGCCGAAAGATGCAGAATAAGGAAAAAAGGAAGGCGACCATCCTTGTCGTGGATGACATGCCCGAAAATATCGATGTTCTCAGGGGCCTGCTCAGTCCCTATTACAAGGTGAAGGTTGCCATCAATGGGAGTCAGGCTCTCAAGATCGCCCTGTCAGACAGGCCTCCGGACCTGATTCTTCTGGATGTCATGATGCCTGAAATGGACGGCTTCGAGGTCTGTCGAAGGTTGAAGGCGGACAGCAGAACCGAGGGCATACCGGTCATTTTTATCACCGCTCTGAACGACACCTGTGATGAAGTGCTCGGTTTTGAGGTCGGGGGTGTTGACTACATCAACAAGCCGGTAACCCCTGCGATTGTCCTGGCCCGGGTCAGAACTCATCTTAAATTGCGCTCGGCGTATCAGTTCATCCGTCAAACCTTTGGCCGCTATCTGTCCGATGAAATCGTGGATGCACTCATTGACTCACCCCAGGGACTTAAACTCGGCGGTGAGAAAAGAAAGGTCAGCATCATGATGGCTGACCTGCGGGGCTTTACGACACTCGGAGAGGAGCTTCCCGCCGAAACCGTTCTGGATATGGTCAACATCTTCCTTGGCGTAATGACCGACGTGATCCAGGCGAACAAGGGGACCATTGATGAATTCATCGGGGATGCCATTCTGGCGATTTTCGGGGCCCCCATTCTGAGGGAGGATGACACCCAGCGGGCGGTCAGGTGCGCAGTGGAAATGCAGCTTGCCATGCAGAAGGTGAACAGCCGCTTTAACGAGTTGGGATATCCCAATGTCGAGATGGGCATTGGAATCGATACGGGTACGGTGATTGTTGGCAACATCGGTTCCCAGAAACGGAGTAAATATGGCGTGGTCGGTCGGCATGTGAACATCGCATCCCGAATCGAATCCTATACGAAGGGGGGGCAGATTCTTGTTTCCGAAAATACCCGCCGCGATTGCGGGGATCTGATCAGGATCGACGGTGAGATGAGGGTGTCACCCAAGGGAATCAAGGAGGAAATCACGATTTACGACGTCGGCGGCTTCCTCGGCGACCCCGTGCTTCTCCTTCCGGGAAGAGAGGCGTCCAGCTAGGCCCGGGGCAATGTTTTTCCGGCCGCCAGCACACCGGAAAGCCATTCAAAATCCTCGGGTGTGGTAATTTTCCGGTTGTACGGATCTCCCCGGCTGACGTAAACATCAAAACCGGCAGCCTCAAGCAGGGCGGCATCATCGGTGAACTCTCCCAGCGTGGCCCGATGCGACTGAACCGCCCGTTCAAACAATGATCGACGAGCCACCTGCGGTGTCTGGACAGCCCGCAGCGACTTCCGGTCCAGGGTAGCCACGATCCTCCCGGCTGCATCCACCTGCTTGATGGTGTCATGGACTTCCAGACCTGGGACGGCGGCACCATACCGTTTGGCCGCATCAAAGACCTCTCTGAGCATGGCTGCCGAAGGGATGGGTCGCGCGGCATCGTGGACGGCAACCCACTCCATCTCTGCTGGCAAAGCCGCCAAACCATTGGCCATGGACTGCCCCCTTTCGGAACCCCCGCTCACGGGCCGGAGTAATTCGAAAGAAAAGCTGTGTCCGGCTACGGCCTTCTGAAAATGGAGATCTCCTTCGGCAATCACCGGTTGAACCCAGCAAACGCGTGGATCCCGACCCAGGCTCTTCAGACAATGCACAATCAGCGGCAGGCCCTGCAGCACAGCGTACTGTTTGGGCAGTTCGCGTGAAAAACGTGACCCGGAACCGGCGGCAAGCAAAAGGACCGAAACCCGCATGAGCTGATTGTGAAGCACTTTTCCCGCAGGTCAAATCAGATTCAGCTTCCGCTTTCCGAATGTATGCCAAGCCATTAGGCTCATCGGCATGAGCAAAATCAATAAAGCGCTCCTTCCTGGCATCGGGAAAAAAATCTGGCTTCAGACCCAGGGTGGGGAGCGCATTTCGATCATTGCCTACAACAGTGGTGATTACGAAATCTACCTGACCCCGCTGGGTGCAGAGCTGCCAAGCTCGGCCATCCGTCTCACCCATGAGGAAGCAGAAGCCCTGGGCACTGCCTTCCCTTCCGTTGGGGAGACAAACGTCCAGCACCATGGACCAGAGATCGAATGTGTTGTTGTCCCCTCGGATTCCCCCCATCTCGGAAAAGAGGCGGCTGCAATCACCTCCGGCAAGGCCTTTGTCGTCGCAGTTGATCCCGTCAACGGTACCTGCCTGCTGCCGGCAACCAGGCACAAGGTACAGGCTGGAGACATCCTATACATCCTCGGACCAGATGAGGATCGTCGGGGCCTCATTTTACACATCAGACCACATGACTGACATCCCGGATGCCGGCCCATGGTTGCTTGGGCTGGCAGCTGCTTTGGGATTCCTGGTCCTGGCCGGGAGCCTGGGCATCCGTCTACGCATTTCTTCCGTACCGGGATATCTTATGGGTGGTGTTCTGCTGGGAACCTGGTTCGAGATACCGGAAACCTTTCTGCACATCATCACCACCCTTGGTGCCATGCTTATCCTGTTTTTCGTTGGTCTGGAATTTTCCCCGACGGGGCTGGGAAGCCGGCTGAAAACCCTCATCAGACCGTCACTGTGGGATGCCCTGATCAACATGGTCCTTGCCTTTGTGACCGCCTACCTGCTCGGCATGGAATTGCTTGAGGCATCTGTCTTCGCCCTGGCAGTCTATGCCTCATCCTCCGCTGTCGTTGCCAAGGGCCTGATGGATAACAAACTGCTGATGCTCCCCGAGGCCGACCTGTGCCTGGGGATTCTGGTTGTGGAAGACCTGATGATGGCCCTGCTTCTTCCCTTCTGCGTACTGATTCTCCAGGCCGGTTCCTTGCACCTGATAGGAGGGGTTCTTCTAACCCTGGCTGTTGGCTTCCTCTTCCTGATGCTTCTTATGCTTTCCGCACGTCGCGGTTACCTTGCAGGCTGGCTGAGTCAGCCTGCAAGTGACCTTACCCTTCTGGCCAGCTTTTCGCTCCTGTGCCTGATTGCAGGGATTGGAGAGGCTTCCGGGATATCGGCGGCAGTCGGCGCGCTCCTGGCGGGAATGGTGGTTGCCGAGAGCGGCAATAAGCAGCATATCGAGGCCCTACTGGTGCCACATCGTGAACTCCTGGCCGTCGGCTTTTTTGCTGCCATCGGTGCAGGCAGTGACTGGAAACTGATGATCGGCTTCCTTCCCATGATCGTTCCTCTCGTCCTGGTAACCAGTGCCGCAAAGATATGGAGTGGTTATCTCGGGGCAAAATCCCGGGGTCTGAAACAACAATCCTGTTTTCGCCTTGGCCTGATGCTGACCCCGCGGGGGGAGTTTACGTTGGTCATCGCCGCCCTGGCCGTCTCACAGACATGGGGAAAGGAATTTTACAACATGATGGTGGCTTACGTGTTTCTCAGTGCAATTGCTGGTACGATTGCCATTCGATATAACGCTGTATTGAGTCGAAGGCTCGTATCGATATTTACTGATTCAGGAAGGGTATGATATCAACATATTTACTGCCCGTTGCAGGGACATTGATCCTGGTCTCGGCCTACATCGTCTGGGAAAGTGTGTGGCGTCAGCCTCGCTTTTCCGAACAGCCGCTGGTTGCCCTGCTCACTGTTGCGGTCTGTTTGGTCGTCTTCGCGTTGATTAAAATGGAGCCGGTCACACCGGAGGGTATACGCTTCCGGCTCAGCTCGGCCGTGGCCATTGGCATGCTTCTGGTCCTGCTTATCTACATGGTCGGACTGTTGCGACATGGTGTGCGTGGACTTGGTCTGATCATCCTCCCGTTGACCGGGATCATCTTCCTGCTCTTGCCCTGGTTGCCGGACACCCCTCTCGCATGGATACACACCAAGTCCGCCCTCGAAAGCGGACACCTTCTCATCTCGCTCCTCTCGTATGCAGTGCTGACACTGGCAGCGGCCCACGCCCTGATGTTCCTGCTTCTGGATCGGGCCTTAAAGCGAAAACGTATCAGCAAACTGATCCGGCACCTGCCTTCATTGCACGAAATCGGTACGCACATGACGGCACAGGTACGCTGGGTGGTGTGGATGCTCGGAGCCGGAATTGCCCTGGGCCTGAGCTGGCAGTGGGAGGAGTCAGCCCATTTTTCCATTCTGAATCACAAGGTGCTGCTGTCCCTGTTTGCCTGGGGCCTGCTGCTATGGCTGCACGTGGCAAGCAAGCGCAGTGGCTGGCACCGTAGGCGGATCAGCATCATGGTGCTGATTTCGTATGGGCTTCTCCTTCTCGCCTACTTTGGTGTCAGATACATCCAGTCCTTGACCATCCACACATGAGTTTTATCGGCCTAGGGTGGCCAGCCGCCATAGGGATTCTTGTTTTCCTTCTGCTGGCCTCCGCATTTTTTTCAGGTTCCGAAACAGCGTTAACGCGCGCCAATCGTGTTCGTCTTCGCCTGCGCTCCAAGGAGGGCAATGATGGAGCAAAGCGTGCGGAGAAAATGCTGGAAACCCCCGAACGATTGCTCGCGGCCATCCTGCTCGGCAACAACTTTGTGAACATTGCCGCCTCCAGCCTGGCGGCGGTCATCTTCGTTGAGGCCTTTGGCGAAATCGGCGTCATCTATGCCACGGTTGCCATGACCGTTGTGATCCTGGTGTTTTCCGAGATCCTTCCCAAGACCATTGCCGTCGCCCATGCCGAAACGATTGCCAGCCATGTTTCCACACCCATGCAATGGATCATGCGATTGCTGGCGCCCCTGATCGCCGTCCTGATGACCATTGTGGACCTTATGAAACGCCTGCTCCGCATCCCCAAGAACAAGCCCACCGGTCTGGATCACAAGGAGCTGGCCACCATTATCGACATGAGTGCCGAAACGGGACACCTGGATGCGGCCCGCGAACAAATGCTGGCCAACAGCCTGAGTCTGCACGAGGTGCCCGTGAAGGCCCTGATGACGCCAAAACACAGCATGGTCATGCTGAACGCGGACAAGAGTGTGGGCGAATGCCTGCAAGAGGCGATCAGGCAACCCCATTCCAGGTACCCGGTATACAGTGGCAGCGGCGATCGATTGCTTGGCATCATCCACCTGCGCGACCTTATCCGCGTAAAGGATGAGAAAGGCACGCTGGCCGAGGCGATGGTCTGGCAAAATCCGCCTTACATTCCGGCCAGCAAGAACGCCTTGGCCCAGTTGTTTGATTTTCAGGCCAGACACCAGCACATGGCCATTGTCGTCGATGAATATGGAGACATCGAGGGGCTGATCACGCTTGAGGACATCATTGAAGAGATCGTCGGGGAAATCGCGGATGAGTCCGATTTGCCGCAAACGGAAGAGATGTGGCTACAACCGGATGGTTCACTGATCGTCTCCGGCACGTGCAGGCTGCATGACATCAATCAAATGATGGAGATCGACCTGCCTGAGGAGGGTGCAACCACGATTGGCGGCTATCTGGTTGACCTGCTGGGGGAACAGCCTCAGGGAAGATTATGTGTGCAACTGGACAAGCTGCACATCGAAATCCTTGAACTCAGCGGCCGGAAAATCCGGAGGGTCCGGCTGTGCAGGCTTGCCTAATCATGGATCAATGACCGATAGCGTCTCATCAGAATACGCAGGTCCTCCCAGACGCGCCGCTTCTGATTGGGTGAACGAAGCAGGTAGGCGGGATGATAAGTGACCCACACAGGAACCCCCCTGTAGACGTGCCATCTGCCACGAAGTGAGGCAAGCGGGGCATCCGTTTTCAGGACGTGCTGGGCCGCAACCCTGCCGAGCAGACAGGCCATCCTGGGAGAAATGGCATCCCACTGGGCGTTAAACCACCTTGAACATGCCTGAACCTCATCCGGCCTGGGGTCGCGGTTTTTGGGGGGACGGCACTTCACCACATTCATGATATAGGCACTGGAGCGATCCAGTCCAATGGCCGCCAGCATACGGTCGAGGAGTTTTCCCGCCCTGCCAACAAACGGTTCACCCTTGAGATCCTCTTCCCTGCCGGGAGCCTCACCAATGAAGACGATACCCGCATGGGGATTGCCAACGCCAAACACGACCTGGGTCCGACCCTCCGCCAGCGCACAGGCCGTACAGGTGGAAGCCTGCCTGGAAAGCTCATCCAGGTCAGGAGTCTCGATTTCAGCGCTCATCTCCTGTACATAGAGCGTGGGAAGTGTGACGCCAACGGCTTGCAGGTAATGGCTTAGAAATTCAGAGCGCTCGGACACTAAACAATAAAATGGCGTGCCGCCGCTTCCGACCCGAGATACACGGGTACACGCTGGTGCAGATCTTCAGGTTCCACATCCAGAACCGGGATGAAACCCGTGTGCGCCCAGCCGCCTGCACGTTCCAAAAGAAAGCCCATGGGAATGGCCTCGTAAAGCAGTCTTAATTTCCCATTGGGATTCCTGGCATCGGCCGGGTAAAGAAAGATCCCGCCTTTCAGCAAGGTGCGATGGACATCGGCAACCATGGCCCCGACATACCGCATACCCAGCTTTTCAACATGTCTTGCGGTCACCAGCCGATCAGCCATGCCATGCAACCACTGGGCGGAATTGGCCTCATTCACGGAATAGTAACCTCCGCTTTCGGGGATGCGGATGTCAGGATGACTCAGTTCAAAGCGAGAACCGGCTGGATTGTATGTATAGCCGTTGACCTCTTCCCCTACGGAACAAACCAGCATGGTGGCGGGTCCATACAATACATAGCCGGCAGCCACGACTTCACGGCCTTTTTGCAGGGTGTCGGAAACATGAGGTCGCTCATGGCCTTGCGTTTTGCGCCTGACAATGGAAAAGATGGTTCCGACGGGGCCGTCCACATCGAGATTGGACGATCCATCCAGCGGATCCACCAGCACAATCCAGTCTGCAGAAGCATACTCCTCAACAACGAGAAGCTCCTCCTGTTCCTCCGAACCGACGGCACAGACATGGCCGGTTGAACGCATCTCATCAAAAAAGATTTCATCGGATAACACGTCAAGTTTCTGCTGCTGCTCGCCCTGGACATTCTCCGAACCCGCTACGCCCAGCGCGCCACGAAAAACCGCGCCACGGAGCAGGGTCGCAATTTCAACCGCGGCCCTGCCTATCCCCTGGATAATGGGCATCATGGCACTGCCATGTTTGCCCTCCCGTGAAATTTTACTGAGCGTGATATCCATATCTGGCGGCCTCCACTTGAAACCAGTCGGTTAATCGGCAGGCCCTACATGTCAAACCGAAATGGCGGAGCGGACGGGACTTGAACCCGCGACCTCCGGCGTGACAGGCCGGCATTCTAACCAACTGAACTACCGCTCCATATGGTGGGCGAAACAGGGATCGAACCTGTGACCTACGGTGTGTAAGACCGTTGCTCTCCCAGCTGAGCTATTCGCCCTTACGGGCGGAAACCCAACCCACCCGTTTACAAATCTATTTTACGGCGTCTCTCAGGGCTTTGCCAGCCTTGAACTTCGGCGCCTTTGATGGACCAACATTGATGATCTCACCTGTCCGGGGATTACGTGCGGTCCTGGCAGCCCTTTCACTGACCGAAAAGGTGCCAAATCCTACCAGACTGACAGTTCCACCATTTTTCAAGGTATCCGTGATCCCGCCGATAACCGCTTCGACTGCACTGGCGGCAGCAGTCTTCGATAGGCCCGCTGCTGCGGCCACGTGATTAACTAATTCAGCTTTGTTCAATTGCTTCCTCCCTGATTAGGAAAATAAGAAGCAGGAATATAAGCGTTTTACCCCATACAATGTCAACCGATTTTTTCACTAATGAGCCCTTATGCCATCCTTTTTGCAACGGATGTCTGCAATGACCCGGGGAACGACCCTGGGACTAGTACGAAACCCCTCGGGAACATGATGCAGGGCGTATTCCAGAACCTCATCCATGTCGGAGACGGTATGGATTTGAAGTCCTTTGAGAACATTCTTGTCGATCTCCTTCAGATCCTTGGCATTATCCTCCGGAATGAGCACAACTGTCAGGCCACCGCGGCGGGCGGCAAGCAATTTCTCCTTCAGTCCGCCAATGGGTAATGCCTTCCCCCGTAACGTGATTTCTCCGGTCATGCAGACATCACGCTTGACCGGAATCCCCGTGAGGGCCGAGGCAATGGATGTCGCCATGGCAAGTCCGGCCGAGGGACCATCCTTGGGGATCGAGCCTTCAGGGACATGGACATGGATATCGACTTTCTGGTGGAAGTCAGGATCCAGACCCAGAAGATCCGCACGGGAACGTACATAGGTCAGGGCGGCCTGGACCGACTCCTGCATGACCTGGCCGATTTGCCCGGTAATCGTCAGCTTGCCCTTTCCCGGCATGAGAGCCGTCTCGATCTGCAGCAGCTCCCCGCCCACATCGGTCCAGGCAAGGCCGGTCACGACCCCGACCTGATCTTCCTTCTCAGCCATGCCAAAGCGATAACGGCGAACCCCGAGATAGCGTTCCAGATCCCTGGCATGAACGGTAACCTGCTTATGCTTCGTACCGGATTGCACTACCTCCCTGGCCGCTTTCCGACAAATCCTGGCGAGCTCGCGATCAAGATTACGAACACCGGCCTCACGCGTGTAATAGCGGATAATGTCGATAATCGCCTGCCTGCTTATCTTGAGCTGCTTTTCAGTAAGCCCGTGGGCCTTACGTTTCTGTGGCAGCAGATGTTGCATGGCGATCATCAGTTTCTCGTCTTCCGTATATCCAGGCAAACGGATCAACTCCATGCGGTCAAGCAGTGCCGGCGGAATGTTCAGCGTGTTGGCTGTGGTGATAAACATGACCTCCGATAAATCATAATCCACCTCAAGAAAATGATCGTTAAAGGCGTGATTCTGTTCGGGATCCAGTACCTCCAGCAGCGCAGATGAGGGATCGCCACGGAAGTCCGCCCCCATCTTGTCCACCTCATCAAGAAGGAAAAGGGGATTTTTTACACCCGCCTTCTTCATGGACTGGATAATCTTGCCGGGCATGGAGCCGATGTAGGTGCGTCGGTGCCCCCGGATCTCCGCCTCATCCCTGACGCCGCCCAAACTGATCCGTACGAATTTGCGGTTGGTGGCTCTGGCGATCGATTTGGCCAGGGATGTCTTTCCAACCCCCGGAGGACCAACAAAGCACAGGATGGGCCCCTTCATCTTCCTGACCAGGCGCAGAACGGCCAGATACTCGACAATCCGCTCCTTGACCTTCTTCAGGCCATAATGGTCAGCATCCAGAATCTCGGCCGCAGCGGTCAGATCACGACGGACCCGTGTCCTCTTTTGCCAGGGAATGGAAACCAGCCAGTCAATATAATTCCGGACCACCGTCGCTTCGGCACTCATTGACGGCATCATCTTGAGTTTCTTGAACTCGGCCTTCGCCTTGGCAAGTGCCTCCCTGGACATTCCTACTGATTCGATCCTGGCCTTCAGCTCCTCGAGCTCGGTCTGCTCCTCTTCTTCGCCCAGCTCCTTCTGGATGGCCTTCATCTGCTCACCCAGATAATACTCCCGCTGGCTCTTTTCCATCTGTTTCTTGACACGTCCGCGAATACGTTTCTCGATCTGGAGAAGTTCCATCTCATTTTCCATGAGGATATAGAGTTGTTCCAGACGCTCGATAACGCCGGCCATTGCGAGCAGTTCCTGCTTCTCCTCGATCTTGAGATTCAGGTGAGAGGCAATCGTGTCGGCAAGCTTGCTCATGTCCTCGACGGTGTTCACGGCAGCCAGCACTTCCTGGGGGATCTTCTTGTTCAGTTTTACATAGGCATCAAACTGTTTGATGACGTTCTTGGCCACCGCATCGATTTCCCGCTGATCCTCCTGGGGTTCAGGCAAAACCTGATAGTGCGCCCAGAGACAGTCATCGGCCTGCATGATCTCACCGACCTGTACCCGATCATAGCCCTCCACCAGCACCTTGATCGTGCCGTCCGGCAGTTTCAGGAGCTGGAGGATGTTGCCCACCGTCCCAACTGTGTACAGATCACCGGCTGCCGGATCGTCACATGCCGGATCCTTCTGCGTCAGCAGGACAATCTGCCTGTCGGCCTTCATCACCTCATCAAGGGCCTTCACCGATTTATCCCGACCGACAAACAGCGGTACGATCATGTGCGGAAACACCACAATGTCGCGCAGGGGCAGAATCGGCAGGACCTTAGCTCGATCTTCTTGTTTTTCCTTATTCTTCACGTGATTCATGATTTCCTCGATCCGGCACGGGTAATTTTCCCGTGCCAGAAATCAACCGGTATTTTTGGGTAATCTTTCTAGGAGCCAGCTTCAACCAGGGCTTCGTCACCGTCAATGACCAGCAGGGGCTTGACCTCACCCCTGACCGTCTCGGCGTTGACAAGACATTTTTTCACATTTCCCATGGAGGGGATGTCATACATGACATCAAGCATCACCGATTCCAGGATGGCGCGCAACCCCCGGGCACCTGTCTTGCGCTCGATGGCCTTGTTGGCGATCTCGGCCAGGGCGTCATCGGTAATCTCCAGCTCCACCCCTTCGTACTGAAGCAATGCCTTGTACTGCTTCACAAGCGCGTTCCGCGGCTCTGTAAGAATCTTGACGAGGGAATCCTTATCAAGTTCGTCCAGCGCAGCCACGACAGGCAGACGGCCGACAAGCTCGGGAATAAGTCCGTAGCGGATCAGATCTTCCGGCTCGACCTGGCGAAGAAGTTCACCGATGTCACGTTCCTTGTCCGTCTGCACCCTGGCGCCAAAACCGATGCTTCTCTGCTTGCCTTTCGCCTCCACAATCTTTTCCAGACCCGAAAAGGCACCACCCAGAATAAACAGGATGTTAGTGGTATCCACCTGCAGAAACTCCTGCTGGGGATGTTTACGACCGCCCTGTGGCGGTACGGATGCCACTGTCCCTTCGATGAGCTTCAGCAGTGCCTGCTGCACCCCTTCACCGGACACATCCCGTGTGATCGAAGGGCTGTCGGACTTCCGTGACAGCTTATCCACCTCATCAATGTAAACGATTCCCCGCTGGGCCTTCTCAACATCGTAATCGGAGGCCTGCAACAGCTTGAGAATAATGTTTTCAACGTCTTCACCGACGTAACCGGCCTCGGTCAGCGTTGTCGCGTCCGCCATGGTAAAGGGCACATCGAAAACCCGCGCCAGGGTCTGGGCAAGGAGTGTCTTGCCGCAACCGGTGGGGCCAAGGAGGAGCACGTTGCTCTTGGCGATCTCGACGTCCGAATTCTTGTTGTGCTCGATACGCTTGTAATGGTTATAGACCGCCACGGAGAGAACCCGCTTGGGCTGTTCCTGACCGATAACGTAATCATCGAGAAAGGCCTTGATCTCGGCCGGCCTCGGGATCCCTCTTTCATGATCTACCGGACCCCTCTCGTCGGCAAGCTCTTCCTGGATGATCTCGTTACAAAGCTCGATGCACTCATCACAGATAAAAACCGTTGGCCCTGCGATGAGCTTCTTGACATCGTGCTGCGACTTGCCACAAAACGAGCAATAAAGGGTGCTGTCGTTGCCTTTATTCTCCGTTGCCATTTTCACCTCCATCGTCGGTGGAACCGCTCAGGGCGGCAACGTCTGAGCGCTTTGCCAACACGTGATCAATCAAACCGTATTCCCTTGCCTCTTCCGCCGTCAAGAAAAAGTCACGTTCAACGTCCTCGCTGATTTTCTCCAGAGGCTGGCCGGTATGCTCGGACAACATCAGATTCATGCGTTCCTTCAGCTTGATAATTTCGCGGGCGTGAATCTCGATGTCGCTGGCCTGACCCTGAAATCCGCCCAGGGGCTGATGGATCATGATGCGGGAGTTCGGCAGGGCAAAGCGCTTGCCGGCTGCGCCGGCCGCCAGCAGATGCGCCCCCATGCTGGCCGCCTGGCCCATGCAGAGAGTGGCAACGTCGCTGCGGATGTACTGCATGGTATCAAAGATCGCCAGCCCCGAGGTCACCAGCCCGCCGGGACAATTGATGTAAAGAAAGATGTCCTTGTCCGGCGCCTCGGACTCAAGAAACAGCATCTGGGCGATGACCGTGTTGGCGACAGCATCATCGATCGGCCCGCCCAGAAAAATGATGCGTTCCTTTAAAAGCCGCGAATAAATGTCGTAGGAGCGTTCCCCCCTTGATGTCCGTTCAACAACAATAGGTACCAGATTCATGCACTCTCCCTGTCCTTGTTCTGCTGGGCCTGCCATTCCTCCAGGCTCATATTCACCTTTTTTACCTTGGCCTGCGAAAGGATGAACTCCACGCATTTTTTCTCGAGCAGGCGGTCACGCAGGGCATCCATCTGCTCGGTCTGCTCCCGAAGCCAGACCCTGAAACGCTCCCGCTGGTCTTCAGGATATTCCTCGGCCAGACGATCAATCTCTTCCGTTTCATCCTCCTTGCTGACCTGAAGACCATATTTCTCACGCAGGGCATCCACGAGAACGGAAAGCTTGAGGCTTTTCTCCGAACGTTTGCGAACCTCTGCCAGAAAGGCCTCATCCCGGAAAATCGCCGGATCGGGCTCATGACCCTTCTCGTGCGCCGATTTCACCATGCGTCTGATGGCATTCTGCATGTCCTTCTGAATGAGGGCCTCGGGAAGTTGCAGTTCGTGCGCCTCAATCAGGGCATCAAAGACCGCCTCGCGATTTGTTTCAAACGCAGCCAGCTTCGCCTCTTCTTCCAGACGGGACCGGATGTCTTCGCGCAGGGCCACCGCATCATCAAATCCGAGCATGGAAGCAAGTTCTGCCTCATCCCTGGCCTTGATCGGCCTGGCGACGCTCTTCACAAGGACTTCAAAGCGGACATGCCTGCCTGCCAGGGGTTGATGATGATAGTCCTCGGGGAACTGAACGCTGAGCGTGCGCTCCTCACCAGGTCTGGCGCCAACCAGGCCCTTCTCGAAATCGGCGATAAAACGACCTTCGCCGAGCACCAGCTCCACATCCTCTCCCCTGCCGCCTTCAAAGGGTTCATCGCCCACAAAACCGGCAAAATCGATTCGCAGCTGATCGCCCATCTCCGCTTCCCGGCCTTCTTCTGCCTCGAAACGCACCTTCGAATCGAGCAGGCGCTTGATCACCGACCGGATATCTTCATCCGTCACCTGGATGATGGTTTGTGTCAGCGAAAGCTTGCGAACATCCTTCAACTCGACCTCGGGCCAGGTCACCACCTTCAGGACAAATTCAAAACCGGATTCCGGTTGCTGGCCAGGCACCTCAAGTGAAGGCTGAATGGCGGGCATCAGACTGCTTTTCTCGATGGCGGTGGTGTAATGATTCTGGACCAGTTCCGTGATGGTGTCCTCGTGCAGCTTTTCCGCAAAGCGCTTTTCGATCACGTGTCTGGGGGTCTTGCCCGGCCGGAAGCCCGGAAGTCTTACCTGACTTGACAGCTTTCCCACCTGGATGGAATAGACCCGGTCGAATTCCTCTTGCGGCACCCGCACATGGACGGCGTGCTCATGCGCTCCCAGGGTCTTGACTTCCGTGCGAATCATATAAGGTCTCCATAATAGCAAATCCGGTGCTTGCCTGCACCGTGGTGCGAGAGGGGGGAGTCGAACCCCCACACCGTGAGGTACAGGAACCTAAATCCTGCGCGTCTACCAGTTCCGCCACTCTCGCCGCTCGTTTTATCTTTGGGATATGGTACCGGTCCGGTCTTATGCTGTCACGATTACACGTGACATGGGCTCGGATTCTCCGTCTTTCACAGCCAATTCTGGTTCCGTGATCTTGCGACACAAACCTTGCGCTCCCAGCTTCGGAAATTTTCCATAACCGGAACCGGGCAAAAAGATGACTGCAATGAAAAAAGGAAAAGGGCCGCCCGAAACGTAGCGGCCCTTTTTACTGGTGGGCCGTGTCTCCACCATGTTTATATTATTTACAATGTTTTCAGGCTTCTTATTCTGAATGTACCGTACTTTGCACTGTACGTTTTTGATTCGCTACCCCCCTCCTACTCACTGGGAAAGGGTGCAGTCCAATCAACCCGGTGGAAGGGTCCCGTAGCGCAATCTCCGGCCAGTGAGTAGGAGGCTGCTTGCATGATCCAGGGATTGCCCCGGTTGCAAGCATTCCCTATGGTCAAAGTGTTGCACAAAAAAAGCCCCACCGGAAGGCAGGGCTTTTGAATGGTATGAAGGTGGCTAGGCACTGCTCCTGCTCGTTGCCGGTTCCCAAGTTCCGCCTCAACTGTTCTTTTTCTCCAGCGTATGAACAATTGAGGTTGTATAGACAATCGTCAGTTTCGCAGTGCTGTCTCGAAAAGCCTGCTCTTCCTTCTTGGCTGTTTCTTCAGGCGGGCCGCTGAAAAAGTAAAGGGCAGTGTCATTCCTCTGTCCTTCCAGCTTCTCCACTCTTCCTTTGAGGCTTTTTGTCATGCCGTCACTCCTTGAATTAAGATCATATTGCCACGTCCGGGGCTATGTTCCGCCTTCGCATAGTCCTTACAGCCTGGACAATCGCATTCCGTATGCTCTCCGTATTTGCAGGACCTTTCGCATAGGAACAAGGCGTCATGCCGTTCTGCCGGTGGTACTGCCTTCTCCAGTGCGTTCAGTCGGGTTTCAATTCTTGCTGCCATATTGTGCCTCCAGTTTTGATATACGGGCTTCAAGCTGGTCGGCTTCAAGTATCCTGGCCATTGAGCCTAATGCCTGAATAAGCCTTGCCGCCTCATCAACTGATATTGAGCCAGTCGATACCGCATCCACCACGGAAGCCGCCCGGTCTGTCAATGTGCTGCCGCCGATAGGCAACGGCCTTGCCGTTTCAACCGGCTTGACCGATGGCAGAGACTTGTCGATCAGAATCCGCGCCGCTGCCATATCGCCGTTCCTCGCTTCCTGTATAACGGTGTCCAGAATGTCCGGCAAGGCTTTGTCTATCTTCTCCCGGAAAGGCGCTGTTCTTCTGTCTGGCCTACCCTTTGGCCGTCCGGAATTGCCGACTACAAACAGCCCCCGCGAATCCCGCTCAGGCCCGTTCTTCGCCCGATCTTTACGGGGTTCAGGTTTTTTCTTCATACTGCCGCGTCTATCTGCAACTTCTCAAACGTGGCGAAGTCAATGCCGAGTATGTTCATGATCTCATTCTCAGGCTTGCCCTTCGCCACCAGTGCCTTGTAGCGCTGAAGCAGTCCCAACCGCTTCTGTCTGGCCTGCGCAAGGTCCAGTTCGCCGTTGATATGTTTCAGTTCCCGCAGTGTTGCGTTGAATGTATCCTGCATGACTTGCAGGACCTGATCTTCAAGCGGAATGTCAGCCTCCAGCTTGGCAATGCGGTTGCGGTGCTTCTGTAGCAGTTCCGGGTTTGCGCCTTTGGTTAATTCACTCACCAGCATGGCCGGGACCTGCGCCTTCAGGGTTGCCAGTTCGCTTCTGAAATTGGCGAAGGTATCACGCATCTCATCAATGGCCAGCTTCTGCTGTGAAGTCTCACCTCGTAGCGTGGCCTGCCTCTCTGTAAGTCTTTGTATATTCATGCTTCTTCTCCTTCATGCGGCGGATCAAGTGTAGTTTTCTCCGCTGCGGCTTTGATCAGGTTAGTCAAAACTTCGCGGCCAAGCAGGGAGTCCGCCGGAATATCAGGGCGGTAAATGATCGTATCGGGCTGCTCGTGATCGAAGAATGCTGCCCGGCCAACATCGGCCATCGTAAGGCCCTGGTCCTTCAGCGTGCGTTCAAGGGCCTGCTCGCGGGTTTCACCTTCACCAGTGAATACATACACGTAATATAAATCCGATGTACCGCCTATCGTCTCTTCAAGTTTTTTAACCCTTCGTTTCACTGTCATGCGTAGTCTCCTTTGTTCTGTTTCTGCTTTCGTGGTTTTGGTGCATTGCAAAGCATGTTATCCACCACAAGCTGCAAGCATTCCTTAGCCTCACCTGTGCGCTGGTCCGTCCACTGGTTCAGTTTCAACAATCCCATTGCACTTACCCTGTCGCCCTTCGCGCACCGGGCCAGCCATACGGCCAGGTCATTGAATGCCAGCAAGTCGATCCATATCGTATGATCCGCGCCGTCATCGACGGCCAGCCTTGCCGTGGTCATAGGCTTGTTGGACCTGGTTTCTATCGTGCGGGCATCAAAGGCCAGCCGCCCGGATACGTTTGCTGTAATCATGGCTTGCCTCTCGTAGCGGCAGTTCTTGAGGATGTTCCGGCGGCCTTGGCTAGTTGCTCATGGGCGTGGTTGTCTTTATCCAGTGTTTTGCAGGGTTGCAAACGACTGGACGCTTTCAATGTCCCATCCTCTGCGCGTGGTCTCTCTTTCGCAGCCTCACTCCGCTTCCGGTTAGCCGCCTCACGTCTGGCCTGTTGCTCGGCTTCATAATTGGCTGCTTCTTTCCGTGTTTCTGCTTCTGTCTTGCGAACAGCAAGGCACTGGTCGCCTCTCATAACACACCATACCGGCCAATGCCCTTGAAACAGTCTTTTCTCAATGTGCAGGCCTGTCTTAGCCATGATCGGACCGCCTCAGATCGCCGTCAGTGGCTTTTTCAGTGTCCGGCAATGGTTCTATACCCTCGGAATAGCAACCTTTACATATCCATTCAAGCCGTCCGTCTGGATAGGTGACGCAAGCCGTGGTGAAGGTTCCACACTTGCAGCACGGGCCGTGGTCCGGTTCGCCTGTTTCTTCCGGCCAGGGATAAACCTTTCGGGCCTGTTCCTCTGTCGGATACTTGGCAACGGTAAGCACTGCATGCCCGAAACAACACGGGCCACCTGCTACCTTTCCGCCGTCAGTAAGGTGCCCAAGGTGGTGCCAGTAGCGTGCGCCGCAGTGTTTGCACTCGATGACGGTCAGGCGGACTCTTGCCGACTGCAAAAGTTCTGCTATCACATCCGGCTTGTGTCTGCGTAGTTCGTTCATCAGGGCATCAGGCAATGGACGCGGTGCGGTCAGTTTCAGGGTGTCATTTTGCACAGTGATATTGCATCCGTGCCGGGTGACTTCGTGGATAAGATCGGCAGCCTTCACAGCGCCGCCTGCCATGGTTCAGGGTCATCATACGGGTCAGGGTCAGCGGGCTGATTCCCTCCAAAGATGCCCTCATCCTCCAAAGATGCCCATGTTTTATCGTGGGCACCTTTGGCACCTTTGGGCATCTTTGAGGCATCTTCGCCGGGCAATTCCCAAACCCATGCGCCTTGATACCCGCGTTTGTGCGGTTTGATTCCCAGCCGCTCGCGGGCGCTGCGCAGGGCCTTGTCGCTGATGCCAGCCTGCCGGGCCTCTCTCTGCACGTCCGTTGCTTTCATTGGGCCATCGGCCAGCACTTCCCGAAGAAAGTCTGATGCTTCATCGGTCGCGCTTCTGTGTTCCCTGTCGGGCGAAAGCGCTTCCTCCGCTGATATATGCACGGGCTCCGGTTCCCACTCTATGCGCGGGATGCCCTCCACGGCTTCCACCCTGTAGGCCAATCCGCCTTCATCCGGGCCTAGGTTGTTTTTCACTGGCAGGACAAGCCGCCGCAATTCGTCGTCTTTATCCTTGGACACACTGAAGGCCGCACGCGCCGCCGCCATAAATGCAATACTTCCAGCCGTCCGGTACATCGCGGAGCCTTGCCCCTTGTTCAGATGCGATATGCAGACAATGGCCACCTTGCACCGGGACGCAAGGTCAGCCCATGGGGACAACACTGCTCGCATGTCAGTATTCTTATGGCTGTCCACGCCTGCTAGATACGCACTGATAGGGTCAATGGTCAGTAGGCGAATATCAGGAAGCGCAGCCAGCATTGCGCCGATACGCTCCACGTCATCCGCAAGTGACGGGATGCGGTGTGCTTCCCTTCCGTCATCGCTGTAGGTCGTCACCATTGGCAGGGCATACACCCGGTTCACATCAGCCCCGGCGGCATCCAGTCGGGGGCGGATCGTGTCGGCAAGGTCATCCTCAGCCGAAAGCATCAGCACATCACCACGTGGACATTTTGAGCCGTCCACGGGCCATGGTTTACCCCTGGACACATGCGCCGCCAATTCCACTGTTAGCAGGCTTTTCCCGAGTCCCGGATCACCGGCAAACAGGTTTATCTTTCCCATGGCAATGCGACCGGGCCAAAGCTATGCGATGCGCTCCGGCCTTACATCGGCCAGCCGTACAATATCCGCATGGCTGACGGGTTCCGGCTTGGCCTCATCCCCTAGCTTGCGCCACTGTTCATCCGTGCCGCCAGCCTGTAACCATTCCACGATGTCGCCTTTCTCTGGCAGGTCAGGCAGGTGGACAATTTTCACGGACGCTGCGCCTGCTTCCGTTGCCATCCGGGCCACCTGCTCGGCATGCTTCCTGCCCGGTTCGTCATTGTCGGGAATAATCACCACATCACGGCCAGCAAGCGGCGTAAAATCGCTGTGGTGGGCGTTTCCGGCTCCGCCGATGGTTGTGGTATGGATACCATTCAGCCGGGCCTTACATGCGGCCACAACGGCTTTTTCCCCTTCATGGATACAAACAGTGCCGCCACCTTTGAGAATGGCAGGAAGGCGATATAACGGCCTCGGATTAGGTGCATGTTTCAGACTTGGCATCCAGCCCTTGCCGTCCGGGCCATGTCCCCATTGCCTGATACGTTTCCCGTCTGCCGTATCCTGTCGGGTCACATAAATGACGGGGCATTTATGCTCATCCGTGTAGGTAAAACGCGAAACACCATCCATGCCATCAGGCGGACTTGAATGCAGTGGCAGGGGCTTAGCAGGTTTGGGCTTCAGTCTGTCCGGGGTTGTATTCATTCCCAGATATTCCGCCGCTTCTTGCAATGCTTGCCTGAAGTCAACGCCACGCACGGCGCACCATAGGTCTAACAAGTCGCCACCTTCCCCAGTCGCGAAGTCCTGCCATATACCGGCCTTGTCCCCCGTCAGGTGAATGCCAAGGGACTGACCTGGCGCGCCTGATACGTCACCCGCTCGCCATTCATTGCCTATGATCTTTCCAGCTGGCAAAAGGTATGCGGCTACCGCATCGGCACGGGCGGAAAGCCGCGCCGCAACCTCTTTCGCGTCCATGTTAAGATGCCTGGTCGGCTTGGATTTTGTCCAGCGCTTCCTGAACCTTCTCAGCATCAAAAAATGTTGACCTCTGCGTCGGTGAGAATGGCCTGGGAAGGATTCCGCGTTGGACCCATCGCCACACACAGGAGACAGAAATTCCGAGAGATTCTGCAATATCCGCTGCGCGCAAATACTTCTTCATGCTTTACCTCGTAGCGCTAGTTGCACTAATGAGGCGAAACATGCCATTAGGTGGATATAAAATAAGGGCAATAACTCTGCTTTTTTATGCGGACTTGTTGCCCCCTGATAAGGCTTCACAAATATATTTGTGAAGGTCTGGCGGGTCGCCGCCCTCAACGGTGCCTAGGATTGTGGCAGCGACATTCTCAAACATACCGCCTTCTGTCGTTGTTGGTTCAACATTCAGATGTTGTCTGAAAGCACTCGCCAACTGTTTGCAAAAGAATAACCGGGCTGTTTTGATATTGCTCTTTACTTGTGCGCTATCGGCTGTCAGGCAGGATAGTGTCTCGATATATTTTCTCAGATCATCAATAGGCATCGCTGGCAGGATAGTGTTTCTCATGCGCGTTCTGATTATCGCACGGGTCCGGTCATCAACTTTACCCAGCATACCTGCTAACTTGTTCGCCGTGCTGCTTATCTGCTGCAATGCGGCATTTACTTCCTGCTTGTTCGCTCGCTGTGCATCAAGTTCCTTACTGGCGATATATCCTCGCACACACTGCTCAACGGCAACAATAAACCCTTTGGTTGCTTCAATGTTATTGACCTTCAGTTCATCGTATAAGGACTGTCTATCATCATTGCGCATATCGCTCAACTGCCATTGGCTGCCTGCTACGCCACCTGCGCCCCACTTAGGTTTTACCACTGTTCACGCTCCACACGCTAAAGTAAGGCTAGGCGGAAGGCGCGTGTTACCTTGTCGGGTGGCTCATGACTTCCACCCTATCCGCCCGGCCAGTCGGTCAGGCCTTCCGCTTGAATGGCACCACGTTCGCGCCATCGCGTAAGGTGTCCAGGTAGTTGGCCCATTGTTGCATCATCTCGGTGCGCTCTTTCATATATTCATGCCGGTTGTACGCGGCCCGCACCTGATTCTTTTCGGTGTGTGCAAGCTGCCGTTCGATGGCATCGGGATTGAAACCCAACGCATTCATGGTGGTGGAAAAGGCGGACCTCCATCCATGGCCGACCATCTGCCCTTTATACCCAAGCCTCGCCAATGCGCCATTGATTGCGTTTTCACTCATTGGCCGGGTTGCAGTCCGTGAGGATGGAAACAGATATTTACCGTGGCCGGTGTACTGCTTCAGTTCCTTCAATAATTCCACGGCCTGCCTGCTCAACGGCACTAAATGCGTGTTTGCCGGGTCCTGTTGCAGTCTGCGTATCAGTTTCCGGTGACTGGCAGGGATCGTCCATAAGGCGTCGTCAAAACCGATCTCTGTCCATTCAGCGCGCCGAAACTCGCCACCTCGCACGGCAAGGTATGGCAGTAATTGCAGGGCAATACGGGTGACATACTCGCCCTGATAATCTTGGATAGCGCGAAGTAGTCCGCCGATCTCTTGCGGATCGGTCAGGGCGGGCAGCTTTTTTGACTCCGGCGCCGGTAGCACCTTGCCCAGGTTCCCGACTGGTATGCCGTCAACAAGTCCGGCGTTAAGGGCATAGTCAAATACATTGGTGATGATCTGGCCGCAGCGCTTGGCTGTATCGCGCCTGCCGGTGTTGGCAAGTATCAGGAGGAACCCTGTCACCTGCTGCCGGGTGATCCGCTTGATCGGCGTGTCACCAATGGCCGGAAGGATATGCCTGTTCAGCCTGCTAACCTGTTTTTTGTAATGTGATTCGGTCCACTCCGTTTCATGCTTATCCAGCCATTGCATTGATACGGCCTCGAAGGTATTGGCATCTTCAAACCGTTGTGCCTTGGCTGCTTTCTGTCTGGCTATGTTCTCGGCCTTGATCCTCTGCTGTTCGACTCTTGGATTGATGCCTTTCTGCTGCAATGCCTTTGCTTCTGCCAATCGCTGCCGTGCCTGTTTAAGTGATACGCCTGGAAAGCTGCCAAGCGATACCGTGTCACGCTTCCCGGCCAATCTGAAGTCCCACCGCCAGCTCTTGCTGTTCGGCCTTACCAGAAGGTATAAACCGCCACCCACTGGCTGGCGTGTCTGTTTCTGGCCTTCCGGGACTTTCAATGCTTTAAGGCGCATATCGTTCGTGATGTAAGCCATAAAAAACACCTCCGCCAAAGTGCCGTGTACTGCTGCACCTGAATGTACCGTACGCCAAACTGTACGGTACAACGCCATTTATTGCAATGTATTGAAAGCTAGTGATACGCTCAAGGCATGAAAAAAGCCCGTAGTTATTACACTTACGGGCTTAGTTCATCTTGCTGGAATGCTCAAATGGTGGGCCGTGTCGGGATCGAACCGACGACCCGCGGATTAAGAGTCCGCTGCTCTGCCAGCTGAGCTAACGGCCCGGCGCCATGCTACGCATCTTCCGATGGCATGCAACTGGGGTGGACGATGGGACTCGAACCCACAACATCCGGCACCACAAGCCGGGGCTCTACCATTGAGCTACGTCCACCATTTCAACCCTGCGCAAGGCCGGACTGGCGCGCCTGGCAGGGCTCGAACCTGCAACCTACGGCTTAGAAGGCCGTTGCTCTATCCTGTTGAGCTACAGGCGCCCACCAGCTCGACACGCGATCCTAATCCCCAATAATGGTCGGGGCGAGAGGATTCGAACCTCCGACCCTCTGCTCCCAAAGCAGATGCGCTACCAGGCTGCGCTACGCCCCGTCAGTCTGGGGACTTTCAAGGCGGCGCAACTTACGGTTCACAACGGAATTCGTCAATGATTTGCTTTCACTTTTCCTTCGGTGAATACTCGGGTGACCGGAAAGAATCCACCTTTTAGGATGCGGTGGCATCAATGACCAGACAGTGAGGTATGTCATGCACGCTACAACCATCTGCTGTGTGCGGAGGGGAAAGAAAGTCGCGATCGGAGGGGATGGACAGGTCACCCTTGGCGACACCGTCATCAAGCATGGGGCCCGCAAGATCCGTACCTTGAGAAACGGAAAGATACTGGCTGGTTTTGCCGGCTCGACCGCCGATGCCATGAACCTTTTCGAACGCTTTGAGGCCAAGCTGGACGAACATGGCGGCAGCCTCACCCGGGCCGCCGTCAGTCTGGCCAAGGACTGGCGCACCGACCGCTACCTGCGAAGGCTCGAAGCGATGATGATCGTCGCCGATCATGAACGGACCCTGCTTGTCTCCGGATCGGGGGAGGTCCTTGAACCGGATGAAGGTGTACTGGCCATCGGATCAGGCGGGGCCTACGCCCGTTCCGCCGCCACCGCCCTTCTTCGGTACAGCGACCTCTCCGCACCGGATATCGTGCTCAAGGCCATGCAGATCGCAGCCGAGGTCTGCATCTACACCAATTCCGAAATACGCCTCGAAACCCTGTCAACGGAGTAAATGTTGTGAGCGATTCTATGACACCCCGTGAAATTGTCAGTGAACTGGACCGTTTCATCATTGGTCAGGATGATGCGAAACGTGCCGTAGCCATCGCGCTGAGAAACCGGTGGCGAAGGCGGCAGGTTCCCTCACCCATGCATGAGGAGATCACCCCGAAAAACATCCTGATGATCGGACCCACGGGGGTTGGCAAGACCGAGATCGCCCGTCGACTCGCCAGGCTGGCCAAGGCGCCGTTCGTCAAGATCGAGGCCACCAAATTCACTGAGGTCGGCTATGTCGGCCGGGATGTGGAGTCCATGATCCGGGACCTCGTCGACTCCTCCATCAAGATGGTGCGTGAAGAGCACCTGATCCAGGTCCAGGCGCGCGCCGAAGAGGCGGCTGAAGAACGCCTGCTCGATATCCTGATTCCCCACCCCGTGCAACCCAGCGGACCCGTGCCGGCGGATCACAAGAGCGCCAGCCACGAGGCATCCCGCGAAAAAATGCGCCAGCGGCTGCGCAAGGGAGAGCTTGATGACAGGCAGGTGGAGATCGAGGTGGCAAGCGCTCCCCGCAATCCGGTCCTTGAGATATTCACCGGCCAGGGCAACGAGGAGATTGACCTGAATCTCAAGGATATGTTTGGCAATCTCATTGCGGGCCAACGCAAGCGCAAACGCATGCCTGTCAGGGAGGCGTTCAAATACCTGAAACAGGAAGAGGCCGATCGCCTGCTGGACATGGACCAGATCAAGCAGGAGGCCATCAGCCGGGCCGAGAATAACGGCATCATCTTCCTGGATGAAATCGACAAGATTACCCAGCGGAGCGGCTCGGGAAGCGGGGCGGACGTCTCGCGCGAGGGAGTGCAGCGTGACCTCCTGCCTCTGGTGGAAGGCACGACGGTCAATACCCGCTACGGCCCGGTACGAACGGATCACATCCTGTTCATTGCCTCCGGCGCCTTTCATCTCGCCAAACCCTCGGATCTTGCGCCCGAACTCCAGGGACGCCTCCCCATTCGGGTGACCCTGCATGCCCTTTCCGAGGAGGATTTCCGCCGCATTCTGGTGGAGCCGGAATCCTCCCTGACCCGGCAGTACGTGGCCCTGCTGGCTACCGAGGGTTTAAAGGTGGTGTTCAGGGACTCCGGGATCAGGGAGCTGGCCCGCCTGGCCGCCAAGGTAAACGAGCAGACCGAGAATATAGGCGCCCGCAGACTGCACACGCTGCTCGAACGTGTTCTCGAGCAGGCGAGTTTTGATGCCCCGGACCTGCACGAAAAAAAGCTGGTAGTGGATGCGGCCTATGTTCGCAAGCAGCTCAAGGATATCAGCGACGATGAGGATCTGAGCCGCTACATCCTGTAGCTTCTTTTCAGTTGCAGATCATGCCGGCGCCGACGGTATTGTTGGTAAACGTGTCAATGATGATAAAGCTGCCCGTGGACCGGTTCTCCGCATAGGCATCGTATACCAGTGGCTTGAGCAGCTTGAATGAGACCCTGCCGATATCATTCATGTTTAACTGATCCGCATGCGTATCCCTCTCAAGGGTGTTGATATCCGTGCGGTAACAGATCCCGGTGTTCATCGCCCTGACCGAATTGCTGGTCTGCTTGATCACGTATTTCTTGCGCTCAACCAGAGGATCCTCACCCATCCAGCATACCACGGCCTCAATCTCGCGGCCGGTCCTGGGAAGGTGATGACTGTGCACGATCATATCGCCACGGGAAATGTCGATTTCATCCTCCAGCGTCAGGGTGATGCTTTGCGGCGCAAACGCCTCCTCAAGTTTGCCGTCAAAGGTGACGATCTCCCTGACCCTCGAGGTGAGATTCGAAGGCAGCACCGTTACCTCATCCCCAACCCTGACCACTCCTGAAACAATCCGGCCCATGAACCCGCGGAAGTCCGGCCAGTCAGGTGTCTGGGGACGGTTCACAAGCTGAACCGGAAACCGGAAATCAAGCTCATCAATCCGGGCGCTGACTTCCAGGGTCTCAAGGGTCTCGAGGATGGTTTTCCCACCATACCACGGCATGTTTTCACCCCGTTCGACCACCATATCTCCCTGCAGGGCCGAGATGGGTATGCAGATCAGGTCGTGCACACCCTGCCGGGCGCAAAACTCTCTTAATTCGTCCTGAATACCTTCAAAAACATCCTGGTCGTAGTTGACAAGGTCCATCTTGTTGATGGCCACAATCAGGTGGGGGATACGCAAAAGGCTCAGGATATGGGTATGACGTCTTGTCTGCGTGAGCACGCCGTTGCGCGCATCAACAAGGATGATTGCGGCATTGGCCGTGCTGGCCCCCGTGACCATGTTCCGCGTGTACTGCTCATGACCGGGGCAATCCGCCATGATGAACTTTCTCTTCGGGGTGGCAAAGTAGCGATAGGCCACATCAATGGTAATGCCCTGCTCACGCTCGGCCTGCAAACCGTCGGTGAGCATGGCCAGATCAATCTCCGCAGCAGACGCCACGGTCTTGGCGGTCTTTTTCTTGCGCACTGCCAGGAGCTGATCCTCAAAGGCCCCCTTGGTATCGACGAGCAAGCGGCCAATCAATGTTGACTTGCCGTCATCAACGCTGCCGACCGTGACCAGGCGCAGCAGCTCAATTTCCTGACTAAGCTTGAAGTTGAGTTCCGTCATAACACACCTTTATCCCATTGCAGAGGCATGGAAGGGGGAACAGGCGATAAGTATTTCGATCTTCATCTCCTTGCACTCCTAGAAATATCCTTCTTTCTTCTTGTCTTCCATGCTGCTGGCACCGTGATCGATGATGCGGGTTTCACGCTCACTGCGTCGCGCCGCGGCAGCCTCGGCAATAATTTCATCAATCGTGGTCGCGTTGGAACGGACGGCACCGGTGCACGGCACACAGCCCAACGTACGGAACCGACTCATGATCATTTTCGGTTTCTCCCCCTCAAGCAGATGCTGGGCATCCTCCGCGGGAATAAGCAAGTCCCCCCGTTCCACCATCAGTCGCTTCCTGGCATAGTACAGGGGGACTATGGGTATCCTCTCCTCGCGGATATACATCCACACGTCCATCTCGGTCCAGTTCGACAGGGGAAAGACCCGAACGGACTCACCTTCGTGGATACGGGCATTGTAGATGTCCCACAACTCGGGCCGCTGGTTCTTTGGGTCCCACTGCCCGAATTCGTCGCGAACGGAAAACACGCGCTCCTTGGCCCGCGACCTCTCCTCATCACGTCTGGCACCCCCGAAGGCCGCATCGTAGCCACCTTCCTCCAGGGCCTGAAGAAGCGCCTCGGTTTTCAACGCCCCGCAACACCGTGCCACACCATACTGTTTCGGATTCATCTTTTTCGCGATGGCCTCTTCATTCCTGTGCACGATCAGCTGCGCACCGATCTCCCTTGTAAAGGCATCGCGAAATGAATACATCTCCCTGAACTTGTAACCGGTGTCCACGTGCAGAAGCGGAAACGGCAGGGGTGCCGGGAAAAAGGCCTTCCGCGCGATGTGCACCATGACGCTTGAATCCTTTCCGATCGAATAGAGCATCACGGGATTGCGGAACTCGGCCACAACCTCCCGCATGATGTGTATGGACTCGCTTTCGAGGGCCTTCAACTGACTCAGCCTGTGGCTACCCATTGCTCACTCCTACTCCGGAACCGTTCCGCCATGCGCCAGCCATCCCTAGCCGGTTCATGATCGTTTTTCTCCCTTCTGAATGGGATTCATGTGCAAACCACATTCCGCCGCCGCATGCTCCTCTTGTTCCCACCACCAGCGGCCTGCCCGTGGATCCTCACCCACCGTAATGGGACGCGTGCATGGTTCACATCCAATGGAGACATAGTGTTCATCATGAAGGCGATTATACGGAACATCATGGGCACGGATATAGTCCCAGACGTCCTGCCAGCCCCATTCGATCAGTGGATTGTACTTGATCAGCCCGAAGACCGGATCATCCTCAATTGCCTGCATATCCCGTCTGTCTTTCGACTGGTCCCGTGTTCTGCCGGTAATCCATGCCTCCATGCCCCTCAGGGCACGCCGCAATGGCCTAACCTTGCGAATCTCGCAACACAACTTGCGATTCTCCACCGAATGATAAAACAGGTTCAGCCCTCGACGGCGCACCATTTCCTCCACCTCGTGCGCGTCAGGACAGATGACTTCGATATCAATATTGTAATGGTTGCGGCATTCATCAATAAGGTCATAGGTAGCCTGGGGCAGTCGTCCGGTATCCAGCGTCACTATCCTGATGCCGGGTGTATGTCTTGAAATAAGATCAACCAGCACCATGCCTTCAGCCCCAAAACTGCACGGATATGCCAGCTTACTGCCATGGCGGCGCACTGCCAGTCGAAGCAATTGTATCGACTGGTCTTGCAGATCCGATCTGTCGGGAGTCTTGCTCATCTCTTGCTGTCACCCCTCTTTTTGTTCATCGTCAATCACATCCACCGGGAAACTGATCTGCTCAAGCAGATCATCGACCGGCGAGCCAAGCAGGATTCGCTTCAGGTTCGAGACATGGTGTCCGCATACCACCGCATGATCGATCTTCTGTTCACGAATGACATCCAGGCATGTCGAGATAAAGTCCCCTTCCCGCAGTTCGGACCTGAAGGGGACGCCCTCCTTCGCAAAGCGTTCCTTCAACTGATGAAGGATCCGCTCACCCTGATTCCTGAACTCATCCTCGATGGCCCGAACCACCCGCTGACTTGGATGATCGCCCACAAAGCCCGAATCACTGAGATGCGAGGCCATGCGTTTGGCCGCCTTATCATCCAGAACGATCAGGGCGGTGACGGACGCACCCTCTTTTCGGGCCAGATTCAGGGTAAAATCAACCGTACGCGGTGACTCATCCACATCGGACAGGACCATCAGGATATGCCGCATCACCAGCTCCTGCCAAGAAGCGGCCAGATCAGCCAGGCCGTCACCATGAAGAGGCACCAGACCGAAACGGACATCACAATTCCCCTGCGGATCATTCTGTGCAATCTGACGTAACCGGTGGAATAGACCAGCGCATTGGCCGGCGTCCCCATCGGCAGGACAAAGGAAAAACCGGCGATAATTGCGACAGCCAGGGTCGTGCTCACCACATTCATGCCCGCAGCTTCTCCAAGTGGAATGGCAATGGGCAGAAGGATGGCTACGGCTGCCGCATTGCTGACCGTTTCCGTTAGCAGCAATGTAACCAGGGCCATGCTCGCCAGCAATGCCACGCTCGAAATACCGGCTGGCAGAAGGGAGTTCGCCACCCAGGCCGCCGCACCCGTAACCGCCAGCGCCTTGCCAATGGCAATGGCACCACCGTACATCAGGACAACGCCCCAGTTGACATATTCCTCGACATCCCGCCAGGTCACAAGACGGAGAAAGAACATCACCACCACGGCAGCCAGGGCAATGTTGGCCAGACCATACGCGTGACCCATGATCACCCATGCCGCCACGGTCATCAGCATGATGGCGGCCATCCACTTTCCCTTGCTGGAAAGCGGACCCAGTTCCAGTTGCTTCTGCCTCAGACGCTCACTGGCCCCTGCAATGTTCACATCCACACCACGCACACAGCACAACAGGACAACAGCCGCAACCAACAGCATGCTCAGCACCAGGGGCGCGGCAGCAACGGTCCAGTCCAGGAACGCGATCTGCTCCCCCCTGACCTCTTCCAGAATGCCGATCGCCAAAGGACCTCGAGCGCCACCCAGCAATGTGGCCACACCGCCAATGATGGCCCCCCATGCCATCGCAAGGAAAAGCCCTGTGGCAAAGCGGTGACCGCGAGGAAGCTCGAGGCCGTGGACGATTTCAAGAATAATGGGGAGGAAAATGGCAGCCACCGCATGCTCCGGCATAAAAAAGGCCATGAACGCGGGAAGCAGCAGGACAGCAAGAAGCAGGCGTCTTGGTCCACCGCCAACATTTTTCAGGATACCCAACGCAAGCTGCTCGGACAAACCGGTTTTCATCACGCCGGCAGCCAGGATAAAGGCTCCAAGAATGAAAAAGACGGCTGTGTTGCCAAACAGACTGTAGGAATCCGAGGCAGGCAGAATTCCCAGCATTGGAATCAGGGCCAGTCCAAGAAGGGAAGTCACGGCAAGTGGCAAAAGCTGGGTCGCCCACAGAACCAGGCACAGGCCAAAGACAACCAGCGCCTTCCATCCCGCTTCCGACAGACCCTGGGCCGGCTGTATCTTCAGCATCCACCACGTAATCATCGCAAGAATAAGAATAGCGACAAAAGGGATGCTTCGACGAACCAGCAAGGCAGGCAAGGGCCTGCGATCAATGGCAACTGTCATGGGTTACCGACTGGAACGACTTGTGTCATCTGCATAGTGAACGCGCAGATTCCGTCTCCAGTTGTCGAGCATGGAACCCACACGCCTGCCCACTGTGGAAAGCGCCAGATCCCCCAGGCGTTCACGCAGGCTCGCTTCCCGTCCCAGCATGAACCGCCCCTCCACGGGGGTCATCACCCGTCCCATGTTCCGCAAACGCCTTAAGGGAATCTTGGCGTATTGAAGCGTCTCGTAGAGGTGCAGAAAGACGGTCTCCAGTTGTTGCAGTGAAGGACGCGAAACATCCTCAAGGGGGGTTCCGGGCAATGGTCGGAAGGGCTGCAGCAAAGGCACCACACCCGAGCTAACCAGATCTTCCACCCCCGCCATGGTCGACTCGACGGGTTCAAGACCCACAATCAGGTTGCTGACCACGGCCCCTGCGGGAAAGGTCTGCACCGCCCGTTCCAGGGTCTGGCGGACGGCCGTCTGCCCTCCATGTTCTTCCTTTCCGGGACAGAGGCGGGCAAAGGAGTCAGGATCATACAGTTCGAGATTGCAGATAAAAACATCAATGCCGGCACCGTAGAGCTCGTCGACGACCTGAACATCCTGCGGGGCCACGGTTTCCAGGGCAATCTGCTTGCCCGGCAGATGCCTGCGCAACAGCTCGACGACTGGCAGTAACCTGTACAGCCCGCATCCCGAATCCGGGGAATAGCCATTGTAAAGGTAGACCGTATCCACTTCCCGTTCGCTCTGGGCGGCATGAAGCACCTCAACAAGCTCCAGTGGATCACGCATGGGCGGCACCCGCTCGTTGAGCATCGAGTCATACAGGCAGTAGCGGCATGACTGTCCCTCCACAGCGAAGAAACCGCATCCCAGGAAGGGGTGCAGGATCAGCACCTTGTCATGCAGGGCCGAAAAGGCCCCCATCCGTGCCCCCCGTTTTGTGAGCTGGCGGTAAAAGCGGGGAACCTGCTGCATTTGTACAGGAAGCCGCTTGCCACCGCACTCAATAAAATACCTGTCCCGCTCCCGGACCAGACTGATCGGACTTGATTCCGTATAGGGCTGGCCCACGGGTACGGTTGTCCAGTGCCCGCTTGGCAGCACCATGTCAATCACCGTCTCACCCGCATTGGTCTGGGAGATCCACTGGGATGGCTTATCCAGTCCGTCTGGCAGGGCGACACCAAAGCTGACCAGGGCGAGTTTGGTCAGCCCGGGATTGGTCAGCAGTTCACTTGAAGCAAGGGGCATAGGGGCGCCGGAATCTAGGCACTCTTTGTCACCACAATCTTCCACTGGTGATCGCCAATTCGGGTCTGTTCACGCACCTTGTGCCCCTGTTCTTCCAGCGACCTGGGAACATTCTCGATCGGTTCACCATCATCCAGAATGACGTGCAGCTCGGCACCTGCCGGCAGCGTTTCCAGTTTCAGCTTTGTCTTGACAAAGTTCATGGGGCAGGCAACGCCGGACAGGTCCAGTGTCTCCACATCTGAACCTTCGCGACCCTCATCCGTGCTGCTGGCTGGAGGCTTTTCAGACTCCTCACCCACCGGCACGGGGGCAAACCGCCTGGCCGCAAGAGCCACCCACCGGGACTGAATCTCACACAGCCGCGTGACGCCTTCAGCCGGATTGCTCAGATCGATATCCATCAGCGCCTGTTGAACGGCATTCAGGCCATCCCGGACAGGCTTGTCCCGAGCAGCCTTTTCAGATAACAGACCGAAGACCTCACGATCCTCCTGCGGTGCCTCGCCATAAGGGACAAGGAAGGCACGCGCTGTCGAGATGGCAGACCGCTTCAGGCAGGCTGCGGCATCGGCCCAGAACATGCCATCCAGGTGTGCCTTGGCCAGCAGCAGCTCATATTCCGCCTCACTCATCAGGGCGTCACTCATGGAAAGAACGGCACCGGCACACTCGCCTTTCTTGGTCCCCTTGGTCGAGAATGCCTCATTCTCACTCCAGTCATAGATCAACCCTTCGATCTTTCCGGGCTGCCCGGCAAATGGAGCCAGCAGGTTGTTGATCTCATCCTGCCCAAGGCGGAGAGCCCAGTCGTGGATGGATTCACCGTCACGGCGTTGCTCGCTGTATGTTTTCAGGATTGTCATCCCGGCTTCAGGGGCGCGCTTGGCAGGAACCGGATTGGTGGCAAACGCAAAGTGCTCACCGGCACGGCCTGAACCACCAATGTGGAGCTGATAATGGGGAACGGCCTGGCGGTCGATCTTCTTTGCCAGTCCGTGGAACCCAAGATCTGCAATATGATGCTGCCCGCAAGAATGCTGGCAGCCGGACGCCTTGATCCGTATGTCCCGAAGGGCCGGATCCTTTCTCAGGTCAGCCAGTAAGGGCTGCAGGGCTGAGGCCAGACCGCGTGAGGAAGTGATGCCCAAGCGGCAGGTCTCCGTGCCGGGGCAGGCGACAATGTCGGAGAGACCGCGCGCATGGTCGGTTTGTATGTCTGCGGAGTGCAAAATCTCCAGCACGGCATCCACCTTTTCCGGCCGAATGTCGGTGATCACGATGCCCTGCTCCGGCGTGGTGCGGATGTTCTCGGATCCACCCAGACGCGCTGCTTCTGCAACCGCATGACATTGCTGTGGTGTAAGATCACCTCTGAACAGATTGAGAAGAACGGCCTTTTTCCCGTCATGCTGGTTCACCACCGGATCACCCCCAAAAGGAAGGGGGCCGGAGGGAGTGCGCCATTGAGGGTCTTTCAGGACCACATCGTGCGCATGGGTCTTCTCAATCGCCGCACGCTGCTTCCTGTACTCTTCGATAAAGCCCTCATTGCCCAGTTTCAGAAGGACGTATTTCATGCGCGCACGAGCCCTTCGCTTGCGGTCGGAATACTTGAAATGAATCCGCATCAGGGCTTCACCGACAAGCAGCAATTCATGTTCCTCAATAAAATCCTCAACCAGAATGGCCGACACAGGCTGGGATGAAAGACCCCCTGCCGCCCAGACCTGGAAACCGGGCCTGCCGTCTTTTTCAGTGGCAATAAAACCAATATCGTGCATGGCACTGAAACCGCAATCGGTGGCGCAACCGGAAAAGGTGACCTTGAACTTGCGGGGAAATTGCTGGGTCAGCGGATGACGCAGAAAGAACTCGGCAAATCTGCGTGCATGCAGACTCACATCCGTGTGTTCAGACGGGCAAACGCCCGCCAGAAAGCATGAGCTCACGTTCCGCACGGTATTGCCACAGGCCTCACGGGTAGTTAAGCCAACCTCGGCCAAGCCGCGCAGGAAGGATGACGTGTCCCTGATATCAAGAAAATGCGCCTGGATATCCTGGCGGGTTGTGATGTGTGCCAGTTTCGGCATATCAAGCCTGCCGGCATATCGTTCGATGAGGTCCCCGATGACTTCCAGTTGCCGGGGGGTGAGAGCACCCCCTGGCAACTTGATGCGCACCATCTGGACCCCATCCTGACGCTGTCCGTAAATTCCCATCTGCAGGCGAAACGGCGTGAACCGTTCCTCCGACATGCGACCATCCAGAAAGGCCTTGAGACCTTCCTCATACTCATCCAGGTCGGCGGTGCTTACAAACTTGAATTTCTCAGACATCGTTAACTCCTCTCATCAACACGGGGGCGAAACTCAGGAAATCAGAAAAATGTTATCCCTGAGCCAGCTGAAGCTCGCAGGTCTGCTCATAGGTCCTCAGTTCGGTAATGGCAGGGTTCTTTCCGCACAATGGGCAAGCCGGATCCTTGTGCAGCTTCAGTTTCTTCCATTCCATACGCAAGGCATCAAAGACCAGCAACCTGCCTGAAAGCGACTCGCCTATACCCAGCAGTTCCTTGATTGCCTCAACGGCCTGGATAGTGCCCACGGCCCCCGCCAGCGCACCCAGAATCCCGGCTTCGGCACATGAGGGGACCAGGCCGGCGGGAGGCGGTTCCGGATAGAGGCAGCGATAACACGGTCCCTGTGGGTCCGCGTGAGGCTTGAAGGTGGCCACCTGTCCCTCAAAGCGGAACATTGCCCCGCTCACCAGGGGCTTTTGCTCAAAAAAGCAGGCATCATTGACCAGGAAGCGGGTGGGGAAGTTGTCACAACCATCAATCACCAGATCATAGTCACGGATGATGTCACGGATGTTTTCTTCCGTGATGCGATAGGGATACGTCCTGACCTCAACATCCGGATTCATGGCCTCAAGCGTCAGCTTGGCCGACTCCACCTTTGGCATACCAATCCGGTTGTTGTTATGAAGAATCTGACGCTGCAGGTTTGACAGATCCACCTCATCGGCATCGGCAATACCAATGGTCCCCACACCTGCCGCTGCAAGATAGTAGGCTGCGGGAGAACCCAACCCGCCGGCACCGATCATAAACACCCTGGATTCGAGCAGTCTGGCCTGGCCCGTGCCCCCAACTTCCGGCAGGATGATGTGGCGGCTGTATCTCTCGATCTGCTCTTCTGTAAAGTCAATCATGCGCTCTCCCGCTTTCTGTCGGCTCAAGTCCGTCAGTAAACAGCTTCAGATATCGATTCCCTTGAAAAGATCGGTGGTCAGATACCGCTCGGCCATCGAGGGAATTACCACGACAATTCGCTTTCCCCTGAATTCGGGCTTGTGGGCAACGCGAAGGGCCGCCGTAAGGGCTGCCCCGGAGGAGATACCGCCGGGAATACCCGCTTCCTTGGCCAAAAGGCGGGCCGTCTTGAAGGCATCCTCATTGCTGACCTGCTCAACGCCGTCAAGGATGTCCACATTCAGATTCCTGGGGATGAAGCCCGCACCGATACCCTGAATCTTGTGCGGTCCCGGACTTCCGCCGGATATCACGGGCGAATCTGCCGGTTCGACCGCTATCGCGCGGAATGAAGGATTGCGTGACTTGATCACCTCCCCCACACCCGTAATTGTGCCGCCCGTGCCGACACCCGCGACGATGGCATCCACTTCACCATCCGTGTCCTGCCAGATCTCCTCGGCCGTCGTCCGGCGGTGAACCTCGGGGTTTGCAGGGTTATCAAACTGCTGCGGCATAAAGGCATCCGAGGTCTGATTGAGGATCTCTTTTGCCCGCTCGATGGCGCCCTTCATGCCCTTCTCTGCCGGCGTCAACTCAAGTTCAGCACCAAGGATCTTCAGGAGCTTGCGCCGCTCGAGGCTCATAGACTCCGGCATCGTCAGGATGCAACGGTAACCCTTGGCTGCCGCAATAAATGCCAGGGCAATGCCCGTGTTCCCGGATGTTGGCTCGACGATCGTGCCACCCGGCTTCAGTCGCCCATCCTCTTCAGCCGCCTGGATCATGGACTTGCCGATACGATCCTTGACCGAATTGAGCGGGTTGAAGAATTCAAGCTTCAGCAGCAACTCCGCCGGCAAGTCGTCTCCAGCGAATTTCTGCAGTCGCACCAGGGGGGTGTTTCCGATTGTTGCTGAGATATTGGGAGAAACGGGCATATCACACCTCTGTTTATGTTAAATAAAATAATTTCATCTATTATAATGTATATTAGTATTCATGCGGCCAAACCACAAGTGGCAGGCCCTGATTCCCTTATCCGGCAAGGACGCTTTGCTCAATGGGTTCCACGTGAACGCCCTGTTCCTCGAGCCAGCGGACCGCAGCCTCCACCTGCTCGCTCTCCCCATCAATCTCCAGACCTACGAGCCCCATATCTTCCTTGACCTCCGCAGTACGGATATTGGTGACGACATCGAACTCCCTGCCCAGCTGCCAGATAATGGGTTTTTGCACGATCTCCTGACCAAAGGTGAGATACAGGCGCAACTTCACCTCGATCCTCCCGCAATGGCAGGCACAATCGAAACCTCATCCCCGTCATGAAGCTCCGTGTCCTTCCCCTTGAGAAAGCGGACATCCTCGTCATTGACATAAACATTCACAAAGCGTCGGATTTCCCCCGACTCATCGCACAATCGCTCTTTCAGGCCAGGGTGTTCAGCCTCCAGATTGTCGATCAGTTCGCCGACGCTGGTTGCAGAAACGCTCACCTCATCGGCGCCATCGGTAAGTTTGCGAAGTGGTGTAGGGATACGAACGGTAATACTCATTTATGTTAATCTCCTTCTGTCAACTGCCGGCAGATCATCAACAGTCATTGGTTTTTGTCAGCCTCGACCAGTGCATCAAATTCCTTCAGGCTTGGACCAATCTCGCTTGGCCGGTTCACTTTACCCTCAAGGGCCTCCTGCGTCTTCAAACCATTGCCGGTGATGCACAAAACGATGGACTCATCTCGGTTGATGCGACCCTGCTCAATGAGTTTCCTGGCTACACCCAGGGTCACGCCGCCGGCGGTTTCAGTAAAAATACCCTCGGTTTCGGCGAGCAACTTGATCGCATCCACGATTTCCTCATCGCTGACATCCTCGGCCCAGCCACCGGAATGACGGATGACCTGATTGGCATAGTATCCATCGGCCGGATTACCGATGGCCAGCGACTTGGCAATGGTCGCAGGACGCTGCGGATGGATAAGCTCCGTTCCCTTCTTGACCGAAGCCGAAATGGGAGAGCATCCCGTTGCCTGCGCCCCGTAGATCCGCGTGTCCGTAGCTTCGATCAGTCCGAGCTTGACAAACTCCTTCAACGCCTTGTCGATTTTGGTGCAAAGTGAACCCGAAGCCAATGGAACCACAATGTTCCTCGGCGCCTTCCAGCCCAGTTGCTCGATCATCTCAAATCCAAGGGTTTTCGAACCTTCGGCGTAAAAGGGACGTACGTTGACATTGACAAAGGCCCATTCATATTTGCCCGCAATCTCCGAGCAGAGGCGGTTGACATCATCGTACGTTCCTCTGATGGCCACGATTCTGGTTCCATAGACACCAGCGCCAAGGATTTTCCCCTGTTCCAGATCGCTCGGAATGAACACATAGGATTTGAGTCCGGCGGAAGCCGCATTGGCGGCCACGCTTCCGGCAAGGTTTCCTGTCGAGGCACAGGCAACCGTCGTGAAACCGAATTCGACCGCCTTTGAGAGGGCAACCGACACTACCCGATCCTTGAAGGAGAGTGTTGGATAACATACCGAATCGTTCTTCACGTACAGTTCGGAAACACCCAGCACCTTCTCCAGGTTCCGGGCGCGGATCAGTGGGGTAAAACCGACCTCCTTGCCCACGGTTGGATCACCGCTTATCGGAAGAAGCTCCTTGTAACGCCACATACAGCGTGGACGGGACTCGATCAGCTCCCGTGTCAATGTACCGATCAGATTGTCATAATTGTACGCGACTTCCAGTGGACCAAAACAAAACTCACAGACATGCACAGGGGCAATCTCGTATTCCTGACCACATTCCCTGCACTTCAAACATCGAACAACACCTTCACTCATGCATTACGCTCCCGCCCGACTTGGCCAAAAAAGAAACCCCCACATAAAGCGGGGGTTGAAAACAGCAATGCGGAGGAACTGACCGCAATGGAAGATATTCAACCCGCGCTTCATCTCTCCCCGAGGGGTAGGAATTGGCACCTAACGCCATGACTCTGCATTGCCCTGGCCGGTTGCCGCAGCTTCACGGGGCCCAGACCCTCCACTGCTCTTGATAAAGCCGGATTTATTGGTGGCGGATTTATAGCGGCATTGACACGCAAGTGCAAGTAACGTCGTGTTTCAGCCTGGCATGGGATCCGCCCGCTGGCGTGGAAATCCCTGGCAACGCCGGGAAGATCAGAAAAAAACAGCCACTTTTGAGCATCAATATCATGTCAGTAACACATAACCTGTCCTAAGTAGTAGCACGAGAGTTGTCCGGTTGAGA
>CAZCTM010000016.1:0-47283 GCA_964501925.1 uncultured Zetaproteobacteria bacterium
TGGCGTTCGTCCACTGGGCCGTGGAGGGCACGGTGTCCAGCTTCGCGGCCCTGGCCGCGGTTAGCCGCGTCAGCAGCGTGCCGACATCGGTCTTGATCTTGTTCGCAAGATTCGTGATCACGGCCTGCAGGCTCATTACACCTCCACCGCGGTCATGCCGGTCAGCACGCCGTTCGCGTCATAGGTGTATGTCTCGGTCCGGAGCACGGTCCCGTCATTAATGGTCACGGTGTCCACGTTGCCGTTCGCGTCATAGGTGATGTCCGTGGTGCGGGCAACGCCGTTCACGGTGGCTACCACCTGGATCACGTTGCCGTTCGCATCGTACGTGATTGACTCGGCCGTCGGCTTGGCGATATCGGCCTGCGTTGCCACGGACGGCAAGGCGTCCAGCAGGGCCTGGGCCGCGGCCACGTCCGCGTTCAGCGTGTCCAGTGTCGGCTGGATCGTCTCGTTGATCCGGAGCAGCCCCTGGGTGGTCAGCAGTTCGACCGCCGCTTCCCACGATGCCTGCACCTGTTCCAGCGCGGCAATCCGCAGATCGATATCCCGGAAGATCGGATTGAACGTGCGTTCGTTCAGAAGCGTCCGCCCATCTCTGAAGCGGTAGCGTTCAAACTGCGTGGACATCCTCAACCTTGTCCTTGATCGTCTTCAGCAGATCGCCGCGAATGATCAGATCCCGTCCGGGATAAAGCGTGCGGCCCAGGACCTCGACCGGCTCCCTGAGCTTGACGCGGTAGTTCTTGCCGTCGCTGATCCGGATCGCCTTACTGCGCGACATCGATCCGCTCCGTTACGGTAAACGGCGCCGTTCCGGCGTTCTTCGAACCGGTAAGCTTCACCTGGTACGTGGTCAGGCCGGGACTGGGCGCGAAGGTGAACCTGAACCTTGTCGCGCCTCCTTCCTCCGCAAACGTCTCTGTCAGCGATGCCGGCGTGCTTGCACCGGCATCCTCCAGAGAGGCCACCAGGGAGTGATTCGCCGCATTGTAGTTGTGCGCGACAACCTCGACCGTGATATTCGTGGACGCCGCTGCCAGCGTGCGCTGCGCCGAGTAGTGAATAAACGCATCGGCGGACTTGCTGGCCGTCAGCCTGTCGATGCCGGCAGTGAATGCCGGCGCCAGATCGCTCGTGCCGAGGAAGACGGCGCGCAGCGGGATGATGGCCGGCGCGCCGGCCAGATGATCCACGCCGTCATCCAGCCTGTACCATTTGCCGTCAACCTGGATCTCGTAGTGCAGTTCCGTGCCTTCGGGGACAACCTGCTCCGTGACGATATCCAGATCCGAGATGCCGCCGGCAAGTGATACGGACTGCAGATCCACCTCGGTCCTGGCCTGCGAGAACTCCGCGCCGTAGAACGTGAACATCAGGTCCTTGGTCAGGTCCGCCACGAAGTAGTCGCCGTCCGTGCCGTTGAACAGCGTGCCCTGGGTGTAGTTGTTGCCGGAGACCACGGCTACCCGGTGATCGCCCTGGGTGATCAGGACAAGCGCATACCGTTTGCCGGCATCCAGCAGCGCCGGCGGAATGGCTACGGTCGTCTCTGCCGGATAGGCTTGCAGATTTGCCTGCGGAATAGTCACGTCTGTCACCGCGCGGTTCAGGTCCGGCTTGCCGCCTACCGTTTCGCAGACGATTGCGTGCACATCTCCGGTGGCGCCGATCTGGGTAAACTGGAGGCCGATCTGCGTCAGCCACATGGCATTCGGCACCAGAATGGTCTGGGCCAGGAGAGAGCCGTTGACGGAGGTCGGCGTGACATCGGGGCGGTAGGGATCAACGTCGCGGTCATCCCAGTAGTTGTCGCCAAGGTTGAAACGACGAGTGGGATGGTAGGTCCAGTACCAGCGCGAATACCACTGCTGGTACATGTTCCAGGTCAGTCCGTAATGGTGATTCCACCGGTTGGTCAGAAACTTGTAGTAATTCAGTGCCTGGGACTGGTACTGCGACAGCGAAATATCGCCGGCATAGCCGACAGTCCGGAGACGGACCTTGCTGGTATATTTCGGCAGGACCAGTCCGGAGGCGGACCGGATCACATTCGGATCATTGGGATTGAAAAGCTCAAGAGGCGCCAGCAGTTCGCTGGCATGCGGGAAGAGCAGGCCGTTATTGACCAGGGCGGAATAACCCGCAGCGGCCGGGTCCGTGTCCGTCAGGTCGCCAAAGTAGTCCGCGTCATAGCTGGCGTAGGCACTGGGCAGACCCAGCTTTTCCTTCAGCCGGGCTACATCGCCGGAGATCTCGATGATTGATTTGCGCTCGGCCAGGTTGGCCGTCTTGTTGGCCAGGGCGGCAAGGTCCGTAGCGATGGACCCGATCCTGGGTTCCGCCTGCTCCTTCCATGTCTCCTGCGCCTGGAGGCGCTGTTCCTGGTCGTTCGAGTTCGGCAGCTTGTCCGCCGTCTGCATCTCGATCAGGGTGATGCCGGTGGGATCCAGCGTGATCATGGCGACCGCCAGGGATCCGGCCTGCACCGTCGGCGGCTGCGGATCGGCGGACTCGGTGCCGGGCAGGACGTTGACGACTGCCTGCCGCAACCGCTGCATGGCGACGGCTTGCGGCTCGGTCGTGCCGGCGGCGAGATCGACCAGGAAATCACGGGGTTCGACGTTGGTGTCCGTTTCCTGACCCCAGACGACCACCGCGACCTTTTTCTTGGTCGTGACCGGCAGGTGATTGAACAGGTCCAGTGTTGACACCTGCTCGCTGACATACACCTTGCCGCCGTCAAAGAGCCGACCGGCGGCCACATCGACCTTCGTGCTGCTTCCCGCGCTCTTGGATGTGTCGAACCCGGTATAGTGCAGGCCGTTCGAAATCGCGTCCGAGACGATATGCTGGATGCTGTCCGCTACATACGTCTGCAGATTGTTCGGATCCGCCGCCTGAAACTCCTGCTGATCACGGAAAATAACCTGTTTCTCCATTACTGGACTCCTATCCACTGGCCGCTGACGATCTGGCCTGATTTGATGGTGCGCCGGGCTGCCGCGACCGCCTTGGTGCGCGTCCGGATCATGATTTTGTCCGCCTCCCGCCTGGCAAACTTCAAGGCGTCAAGCACGGCGTGATAATGCTTCTTGTCCGCTTTCGGCAGATAGCCGCGGATATACCGGCCCACAAGCGCCGCAGAGGCTCGCCGGGATATCCGGACGGCCACCTCGGCGTGATACGGCGGCATGCCGAGTCTTACGCCCCCAAGATGCGTGCTCATGCCTCGCGGCTCCAGGGTCCTGGCCGGATCGAACAGGTAGAGACGTTTGTAGAGCCTGTCCGGCGCGGTTGATCGGGAGGCGATCTCACCGATGTAGCTGCCGTCCAGCAGTATCGATCTGCGGGAGCCCCGCTCCGCCACCATATCGTAGCGGATGGAGACCGGATCCAGGCCGGGTGTGACGGCATGCTTGTGCAATGTTTCGATGCGATCGATGTAGGGCGTATCCAGTTGCAGGGTGAAAATTCTCTGCCCCGCCGTGCCGGTAACGATGAAGTCCGGGATACCGCCACACCATGTCGCGTGACCCTTGTTTCCGGGCTCACGCACCTCTGAAATGGTCACAGCGTCTTTTTCCTCGAGTGATGTTTTACGCTCGACCGTTTTCAGAGGCGTCTCGGATCCCCGGTCCCAACGAAATGCGCGAATGCCGAACCTGGCAGCCGCATCGCTCTGCATCGGGAACATGCCGCGGCCGGCCGCAGCAACCGGTATGTCTTCCCACAGCATCGCCTGGCCGGCGGACCTGCTTCCCTGGTCGCGATAGCTGAACAGCCTGAGCTGAGGCATACGATTGAGAAACCTGTTCCGCTCCGACTGCGTCATGGATGGCGCGCAGAAGGTCTTGGCCGGAGGCGTGATCGTCCGCACGACTTCGGCCCCCATCCAGCGGGCCATAGCCTTGTAACAGAACTCCGTGCCCTGGCGGCGGTGCAGGTTCCACGAGGCGGAGGTGATGCCGCGCCGCACCTTGTCGTCATCGGGCCAGGCAGGGACATTCAGGCCCCAGGCCAGCCACGGCAACAGGCGGGCAGGTATCGATGCGGGGCGATAGAGCTGCTTGATCGTGGCCGGATCGGTGGCGGCTCCGGCTGATACAGCCTGGCTTAACGCCGATTCAAACGGCGTTTTATTCGGGGGTAACAGATCAGACATTTAAGCCATCCGCTCGGGAACGTCCGTGCCCGACGAAAAGCGGGGACAGTTTACTTTCTTCCCCGGCATGGCCGGAAACCGGAAAAAGTGAAACTGTCCCCGTTTTTCTAAACATCAACGCCGCCGATGGTTACGGATTGCGTCAGGCAGACGGCCAGATCCAGCGGACCGGTGACGATGTCCGCCGCCGGAGAGGAGAGCTCCACGTTCTGGACGCCGGCAACGGTCAGGGCGGCGATGATGCCGGCACGCGTGGCGTCGTAATCCATGCGCCTGATGGACGCCAGGTAGCCGTCCAGGGCAGCCTGCGCGTCATTCAATACCAGCGTCTGGTCCGGTCCGGGATAGACGGTCAGCACGGCGCTGATGTCGAACGTTTTGAGCGTCGGCTGACGTACGGACACCGAATCGGTCAACGGACGAACATCCTCGGCATTGAGCGCCTGCCGTACGCTGTCCATGATCGGCGCGTCGTTGCGGGCTATAATTGTAACGCTGTCGGTGGGAGGAAGGAGAGAGGAAAAAAGAGCCCCTCCGGCAGCGATCTCATCGGCCGTGGCCTCGGCTGGTGCAATAAATTGCGGCGCCAGGACGGTCACGGTCACCTGGCCCGGCGCCAGGGATGTGACGGAGGCGTCCACGATCGAGGCGTCCACGCCCATAGCGTGCGCCCGGTAGGCGTTGGCCGGGCCGGCAGCCGCCAGCAGGCTGTATCCCTGTTGCACGCGTGCCCGGTATGCCTCGTCAGTCTCTCCAGCCAGTCGCGTCACGTTGAACATGGCGCCGATCTGGTCCAGGTCGGAACCGACCGCGTAGGCGATCATGACGCTCGATGCCGCGTCGTTCACACGTTGCCGGAGCAGCAGCTCCCGGTAGGCGGCCACCTCGATGATTTTCACCGCCGGATCCGACTCCAGGTCCGCCGTCCATTCGGGCAGCCGCACCTTGAGATCGTCCAGCATCGCCGCACGGATCGCCTCGTAGTCCAGCGACTCGATAACCCGCGGCGCCGGCAGCGTGGAGAAATCGATCAGGGCGGTCATCCGGCCTCCACGTTCGGCGAGCCGGATACAATGGTTGCCGCGCAGGCTGCCTGGTCGCCAATGCGGGCCACACCGCGATCATTGGCGAAGACTTTTTCGCTGGAGGTGACGATCGGCGTGACGCCGTGTCCGGGGATCGGGCAGTCGTGCAGGTCGCCCAGGCGGGCCACGCCGATGCCGTTGGCGAACACGTCGTCGGAAGCGGAGATGATCACGCCGCCGTGATCCGACGTATCTCCCAGGCGAGCAACCTGAGGCATCAGTTCAGGAAGATGCCATCCGGCGCCGTGGCGCGGATGATCCCAACGGAATGAAGATTCATTTGCTTTGATCCCCGGTGGTAGGAGACCTGTGACCCGTCGTCCCATATCAGGATGTCCAGGTTCGGATCATCACTCGGCGCCGGGAACAGGTCGCGATAGATTGCTGGCATGACGACGCCGCGGTTCAGATCGCCGGCAGGCGCCACGATCATGACCTGCTCGCCGATCGACGGCGGACTCCAGACGCGCAGCGCGCCGGCCCGGATCGCGGCGAACGGCAGCCATCCGGTCAGGGCATCGGCCGCCATCCGCACGCGAACTCTCCGTGCAGGGTAATCCGCTTCCTCGATCACGCCGACGCGGAACGACGAACCGTGACGGCGATCGGTCTCGCCCAGAGAAAGGAGATCCTGAAAATCCGTGCTCAATTTACTTTCCAATAATCGGGGATGTGGCCGGGGCCGATGTTGGGCGTAACGCCCAGGTAAACCTCGGTGGGGATGACGCCGGCACCGTCCCAGACGGAGGCGCCCAGGCGAACCGTCTGCTGCCAGGGGATCCCCCACAGGGCGAAGCCCGCCTTGTCCGCGATATTGTTGCTGAGGCTGTCCAGACGCTCGACGACCGCCATCGACAGGCCGGAAAGACCCCACTGGTTCTGGTGGATTGTCAGCGCCACCCGCTCGGCCAGGTTGACGCAATCGGCGCCGCGGGCCGCATGGCCCCGCGCGTTCCTGGCCAGCACATAGGCTGCGAAGCGGCATTTCAGATCCAGCTGGTCCGTTCCCGGATCCGCGTCCGGAACAGCGGAGAGGACCGCCACGAAGATGGCCGGCGCCTTGACCGCAACTTTCCTTGTCGTGCCACCACTGAACTGACCGTCATACGGTTTGCACTGGGCGACGCCGGGGATGGCCGCAAGCGCGGCGATGGCTGCCTCCTGTACGGTGGTGATCACAGAACCTGAAGCCCTTCACGGGTAAAGGTTCTGCCCGGCCCCTGCGTTTTCGGTCCGTCCGTCTCCGGCGCGGTCGTACCGTCAGTGGCCGGCCCGAGGCTGAACACACCCTTGGCGATCCCTCTCAGCCAGGCGAGGACTTCCGCGTAGTCGTTCGCGATCTTTTCGGTCTCGGCATCGTCATAGAGGTTATGCCTGGCGATCTTGCAGGCAGCCAGCTTCAGCACCGCCGGCGGATTGGCCAGCGGCAACTGGTAGCGCGACTGCAAATACCCGTCGATCTCCGCGTCGGCATCGGCCAGCGCTTGGTTGGCAATGGCCACGTCGATAACTCCGGCGGGCGGATCCAATCGGTCGGTGCGCTCGATCAGCTCATCTTCACCGTAGCGGTCGATCAGATCCTGCAATGTGGCGTAGGGCATTCTAATCCATCCGCCCGGGATCAGGACTGCTTCGCGGCGGGCTTGCCCTGTGCCGGCCTGGCAGGTTTCACGATCGAGACGCCTTCGGCGCCTTTCAGGTCTTTGGCGTCCAGGTCAACCTCATGCTCGCCGCAGGGAAGATGCCCGACACCCGGGATATCCAGACCGTTCGATGGTTTTACCTTGATTTTAATTGCCATGTTTTCCTCCTGGGATTGAATGGCGGAGCGTCCATGCTCCGCCATTTTTTATTGCCCGGTTGCCTGTCAGACGCCGGTCAGGTAGTCGACCTTCCTGACCTCGGCGCTTCCCAGCCACGGGTTGGTGGCGCCGGCGGCGTCGCGTTCGTTTTTGACCAGGATGTTGGCCGCCTTGAAGTTGCCTTCGCCGACAATCAGCGTCCTCGGCCTGATGGCCAGCGGCGTACCGTCCACGCGTTTCAGGCTGGTCATGGCCAGGCGCGCGGCCTCGTATGCGGCCGCATCCAGCGGCTGTCGCGAGCCGTAGATCAGCTGCGGCAGGCCGTAGCCCGTGGCAACCCTGGCCTCGACGCCGTACAGGAACTCGGCACGATTGAACACGTTGTCCGATTGCGGATCGGTCTGGGCCACAAAGCCGTAGTCCTTGCGGCGCTGGAAAATCATCGGCTTGACCGGTCGTGAATCATCCATCAGGAACCAGGGCTCGCCTGATCCGAGGACGGCCGGCCGGTTGGCATACGTGCCGTCATCGGCGTTGATGCCGTTGACCGGATGCGCCGTGGAAAAGAACGGAACCTTGTCGAACCCCTGGCCGGCATTGAATCCCTCGACCAGTTGCGGCCACACCAGTTCGTCCGGATGTCGGGCGGCGGCGTCTCCCATGTTGGAAAAGAGAGGGTTGTAGACGCCAAGCTGGTCATCCTCGATATCGTTTCGCTTGACGCCGATTGTCAGTTCGAAATCCTCGTTCGGCAGAAAGTAGCCGTGTGCGATCAGGTTATGAACAACCTTGTCTCCCAGCCACTTGCGCAGGCCAGGCAACTGTCCCAGCCACTTGTAATCATTGGCGCTGGTGTTGCTCGGTACGGGCATGGCCACGATCTGCCAGAAGGCCTGAACCTTGTCGAAGGCGTTCTGGAACAGCGTGTTGAACGATGTCTGTGCCGCCTGCAACGTGGCCTGGTTAACCACCAGGCCACCAATCGCCAGGCCTGCCAGCGCATCCGTGTCCAGGTTGGCGGCAAAGGACTGGTCGCCGCCCGAAAACATGATCGCGGCAACGACGAGCACGGCGTAAATTGCGAATGATTTAAACATCTTCTTCATCTCATTGTCTCCTTGATTTTGCTACTGAATTTCGACCCAGACGCCGGTGGCGTCCACCTCGATGACCTTGCCGGCCACAATGCCGTTGGTGCTCACCTTGGCAACGATGTCATCCGCTTCGACGAGGGCGTCCCCGCCGACATCGGCCGCCGTGAGAGCATTTGCTGCGCTGTTGGCGAACTTGAAGGTCCGTCTGCGGCGAACGGATACCCGCCTGTCTCCCGCGGCGCCGGCGCTGTTGTCGACCTGGCCCTCTGCCATGCCGAGAACCGTCAGGCCGGCCGCGTCGGCTGCCGGAACCGCGTTGCCGGCCGCGTTCACGGCCACCAGACTCCCCGCGTAAATCTTCGTTGCCGCCTCAACCGGGACGGAAAGCTGGTTGCCGTCACGGGCCGGAGTGTTTCTGTCTGCTGTCAATGCCATGATTCAATCTCCTTGGTTCAGGCGCTCTGGGCCTGCTTGGTTTTCTTGTACTCCTCCGGATCCAGGCCAAGCTGGCTGCAAACCGCCTGCTCCTCCTCGCTCAGGGCCATGCCGCCGCGATCCCCTCCCGAGGAGGATTCGCCCAACGGAAGGATCTGGGCCGTATTGGCCACGAACTGCTCAAAGCCCTCCGGATCCTTGCGGCAGTAATCCCTGGCCCAGTCCAGCGATGCCGGCGTGATCTTTCCCGCCTCCAGGGCGGAATTGACCGCCTGCTCCACGCGCGCGTTCTCCGCTGCGTCGGTCAGCGCTTTCAGCTGGGCCGACACGTTGTCGAACTCGGCGCGCGGCACGAATGCGTTCGGATCCGGGGTGTTGCTGTTGGCCGCAACCTGCTCGTTCAACCTGGCCACATGCGCCTCGATCGCCTCCACGGCGTCAATCAATGTCGCCTTGTCATCCAGGTTCGCATTGACGGCCACGCTGCCGATCCGTGCGATAACCTTGTGCAGCTCGTTGACGATATCCTGCTCGTTTGATGCGGTCGGCAGGTTCAGAAAATGGCGCAAGTGCTCAATCAGTTTTTTCATGTTGTTCTCCTTTGGATCCCGGGCGTTCACCACAGGTTTGAGTTCTCCCAGGTTGGGATAATGGGTCAGGCCGCTGCCCCTGTAGGCCAGCGTTTTCCGCGTCCTGGGGTCGAAAGTGAAGACGGGGGACGTGTACCGGAACTCCCTCTCGGTCAGGTGCTTGATGGCCGGCGTGTTCCAGCGGACGAGGCCGTAGATTCCGTCCGGCCGCGCCTCCAGCGTGGTGCGGTCCACCCAGCCGGCGGCCGGGGCCCTGGCGCCGGTCTTGCGCGCGTCCAGCGATGCGTGGTTGTAGTCGATCGGGAAATCGGTCTTGCTTGCCCTGGCATTGGCGATGATGGCCTCGGCGTCCATGACCCATGAGCGGCCGTCAACGCCTGAGATGATGCCATCCGGTCCGGCCGGAATGAGCTGAATCAGCTGTTCCCGTGAATCCGCGTTGATGCCGGAGGGATCGAGAGAGCAAACCACCGTATCCGCATCGATCTGACACGTCGGATCATTGGCGTTTATCGCGATCAGCGCTGTCCGCTTCTCCATACGCCGGTGAGATTATGCCTGCCCGTCACGGCATCAACCTGAAACGTTTCCACCTGTCGCCCGGAAATCTTTCGATACGGGAGAGATGCGCCTGACCCTGCCTGTAAACTTCAGTCAGAACCCGTTTAAACCACGTTTAAAAATCGAGTTTCGCTTTTCCGGGTGTCCTTGTAGCCGGGACGGGGAGCGAGGCCCCTAGAATCGATCTGAGCGCCTCATTCAACGGATTTCATAATATGATCGCCGATAATAGCCAAGATCTCCTGTTCGTCCGCGTCGCTGATGCCCAGGAACGGCCGGGCCGGAATATCTCCCCAGGGGATGGGTGCCCCGCGTGATGTGTAGCCGAATTCTCCCTTGTCGGCACCGAACTGTTGAACTGCGGCGTATTCAAGTGAAGAACCAATCTCCACCTCGTCGCCGGCAAGTGCGTAGCTGATCTCGCTGGACAGCCGCTTCGACTCGCCGATCAGCGGTTTGTCGCCTTTCTTTCTCGACAGCGTGGACGGCATGTTTGGCTCCCAGGACGTTCCGTCCGGGGCTTCACTGCGCGCAAAACGCTCCTTTGTGGCGTTGATCATGTACTCGCCGATATCCCGCAGGGCCGGCTCGAGATCCTTTCCCGCGTCTGCCAGGCGTTTCAATGCAGCCTTGATTCTCCGATTATCGACCTCAATCTTGATAAAGCCATCGGGCATGGTCTATATTCTCCTTGGCCGTTGATTCGGGCACGCGACCGTCATGCTCATACCATGATCGTTACGGACGTTCAGGTTTCGGGACGGATCAACGGCCTTTCTTTATCCATAAACTCTGCAATGCCAGCATTCTTCGCTTCTTCCTCACCTCGAACGTCACGGTATAAAGGTCATCATGAATCCGTTTGCGGTATCTGATTACCGGATGCCCCACATCCGATTTTCCGCTATAGCCTATTTCGTCAGGATCATTCAGGACGACCGTGATCAAGCTGAAGTCATGAGCAGTGACAGATCTCTGGCCGCGCCCTGCTTCCACCTTGGTGTTGCCATGCTTTTTAAGCACATGACGTGGAGCGAACCTGTCCAGGGCGAAGTCATATAGCGACACATCGAGTCCTTTCACAAGTTGAGCGACCTGCGCCACGTCTTTCGATGTAAGCAGCCCCATCGTTCTGTATTCCGGCACCTTACGGCCCGCAAGCACGGCCTGGGCATATCGGCGCACATCATCCGCAACGGACGGAAGTTCACGGTATGATCGCGCGAGATCATCACGCACGGATTCCGGCACTCCTTGCATGTAGGCTTTGGCAAGCACGTATTCCCACTGCTGTGTTTTACGCGCCATAGCCCTTACCGTATCACTAACAGTATCTCCCGGCTGATAGTCCCAGCCCTTGTCGATGCCCACCGGCGCGCCCGTCTTGGGATCAAGCTTGTTCCAGGACGGATTCAGCTTCCTGCCCGGGTCACCTCCAAGCCTTCTGGCCCCGGCGGCGGATCTGGCGCCAAGCAGGTAGCAGCGACAGCCCCAGCCGTTCGGAGCCGAATGTGTGTTCCAGAATGGATGGTCGCCTGGCAACGTGATGCCGTCCCATGACAGATGCAGGGGCCTGGGATGGGCGACGGAATCGTTGTGCTTGTATATCCAGAACCTGAAGCCGCCTTCTCGCAGCTGGGCAACCCGGCCTGCGGCGTAGGATGTGGATGCGTTGGTCTGGTAGATGACGCGTGTGCGCCAGTTCCGACCGGCCTTCGTGGTCTCGCCGGTCCAGTTGTGCCAGCCGCGGCGCTCGACAATGGAGTGAAAATCCTTGCGGAACGCCTGGAGGCTCTTCCCCTCCGAAATCGTTCGATCCACGGCGGCGGCCAGGTCGGTCAACAGATCCGCCTTTTGCGCTCCGGCCACCATGAACGCCGTATCGTGCCCGGCACGCTTGATATCATCCCATCGCCGGGTCGGCACGAGCTTGCCGAGCTTGCCGCGAAAAAACGCCACCTGTTCGGCAAACGGCTTCCTTAACACCCCTGAGACCACGGAAGGTTGAGCCTGCCTCACGAAACGTCGGCCCTCACGTCCATCCAGGCGTAGCCGACAACGCCGGTATCGCCTTCAGCCGTATCCACCACCACCTTGATCTTGTAACGCACGCCATCCGCGCCGCCTGAAAAGTTGGCCCGCACCAGCTGCCTGTTATCCGTTGACGGCGGGCCGATCGTCAGCCCTGCCGGCGTCGCCGTAACCGATTGCACCGTCTGGATATTGTGCGGCGTTTTCCGGCCGCCTGCGAGGACATCGTGCATGTCGATGTCATACAGCCGGCTTTCTCCAACCTCTTTCTCAAGCGCCTTGCTCATCTACGCCCCCTCTGCCCTTATCACCGTCCATCTCTCGCCGGGTCTTGCAATGAGGTTTCTTCCCCTGGCCCTGAATACCAGGCATCGGCCCTCGGCGCGGTATGCGGAGACGGCGCCGCTATCGCCTGCCTGCGCTGATGCCATGCTTGCGGAGATGGTTGATACGCCATCCGTTACGCCGATGTTGCCAGCCTGCGTAATGTCCGAATCCGCGGTGCGGACCTGACCAATGATTGCCGTGATATGACCCAAATCACCGGCCTGGGTCGAGTCCATGCCGGCAGCGATCACTCCCGAAGCGGCGCTTGTCCCCGTATCACCCGCCTGCGCTGATGCCATGCTTGCGGAGATGGTTGATACGCCATCCGTTACGCCGATGTTGCCAGCCTGCGTAATGTCCGAATCCGCGGTGCGGACCTGACCAATGATTGCCGTGATATGGCCCGAATCACCGGCCTGGACGGCTGCCAGGATGGCCTGGCTTTCCGCGACAGCCTCTGTTTGCCCGGAGTTAGCGCCCTGGGAGACGTTTGAGCCAATACCGGCAGTTACGGCCGCGCCTGTTTGCCCGCCATCCCCGGCCTGGGTCGAGTCCATGCCGGCAGCGATCACTCCCGAAGCGGCGCTTATTCCCGTATCGCCGGCCTGGGTTGCGGGCCAGGAGAGGCGCGCCCTGAGAGTTGCCGCCGCCTGGCCGGCGTCCGGTTCCTGCGGCCCGGACATGCCGGCGGACACAGACGCGGCAATGAATCCGCTGCCGACCTGATTCTCCTGGACAACAACGGAGGATCCGTCGATTTGCGCGTGAACCGCCGCCGCGCCTGTTTGATCCGCCTGCGATACCGATGACCGGATGCCAACCTGTGACGCCGCCCGGGCCGTGGAAACGTCCCCGGCCTGCACGCTGAGCATCGTTGCGGCAATCATGACGCCGGCTGCCGTCAGGGACGCCTGACTGGTCTGGATTAAACTGGAATCGATTGACCTGGCTGCGGCGCCGCCCTGCGCGCCGGCATCGTGGGTGCGCCAGTTTGTGCCCTGTTTCGGATCTCTGGTGAACCAGACCATTTATACCACCGTCGGCGTGATCGGTCCGGCGATCACGGTCTCTTTCAGGGCGACACTGCCGGGCGGCATGGACGCGTTCACCGGATCGGGAATGAGCATCACGTCGTTACCTGTCGTCACGGTTATGGTTACGGATCCGGCACCTCCGGCGATGGCCGCGCTCCCAACAACATTGAGCTGCCCGGACGCAAACGTACTGGCCTCCACAGCGACGACATTGATGCCGTCCGCGAGGGCGACGCCGGCAGAATCCTGTAGCGTTTCGGTGACCTGGTACGACACCTCCTGAAGATCCACGTCCCAGATCTCAAAGCCCCATTCGCGGCCGGTCGAACCCTTGTTTTCATTCGACATTGCATAGAAATACTGATACGTGGCCGGTTCCCCGGCATCATGGGCCACCGTGTCCGTGGCGATTTGCTGCGTTCTGGCGGCATCCGAATAGAAAAACACGGTGACGTTGTTGGCATCCACCACGATCTTGCCGTAGACAACCGTATTCTCGTTAAACGCGCCGGTAACGCCGTTGCCCTTCATATTGGCGCCGGCTGTAAACACGTTGATGTCCACCTTGCCGGCCCCGTCGGACTGGAACTGGATGCCGCAACCCGGCCAGCCGTTGTTCTTGTGTGTCCGGAAGTCGCCGATATTGTTGCTATAGCACATCCCGAAGCACTTGCCATTGCCGGTCGTGTCCGTGTATCTGAACGTAAACAGGTGAGTCCAGCCGGTATTCCGCACGAAATGCCCGGCCGTGGCATCCTTGTACAGGATGGCCTCGGCATCCGAATCCGCAGGCGCATTGATGTCCGCGGAGGCCATCGATCCGGCCGGCGTTGCGGCGGGAAAAAGGATGTACCCGTTCGGATCGGATTTCGTGTATCCGGAGAGGATTTCAAACGGCATTGATCAAGGTCCTTTTCACCCTTATGGCCTTCAATATGGCGTCATGCGTGTCTTCATAATCAGACCATTCCTGCCTTGTGACGGCGCCGGCCATGAACATGGATCCGTAATAATTGTGTTCGGCGATTGCCGCCGCATGCAGTTTTTCCAGAATGTCCAGCTGTCTCGATTTTGAAACAGCCGGGATTCGCAGCGGCAGCGTGATCGCTGATCCAATCAAGCAGGATGCTCCAGCACAATCTTCGGTATGGTCACCTGACCACCCAACTGGATGCTCAGATTGTCCATTCCCAGATAGCCGGCCAGGACAGCCTTGCCGCCACTCACGTAGACCCCATAGGCCGTTGAATCAACACCGTCCAGTGTGAACGTATCAACGCCTGTTACGGTGATCGTATGAATCATGTCATTTATCTCGACCATGCCGACCACACCCGTTATCAGGATATTGTCTCCCGTGGTGAACCCATGACCCACGCATGTGATCTGGCACGGGTTGGCTTGAGATGCGCCACTGATTGACTTGTTCTGCATGACAGGCCAATCCATTCGTTCGCCCGATGAGGCGAAAAGGCGCGCCCATCCGGCAGTCCCCGTGGCATCCGCCGCGGTATCCTGGATCTGTGAACTAATGACTGAACGGCCGTTTGCAGCAGCACCAAACGCGGGATTCCCCATGACGAAAGACGCCAGGACATTACCTGTCGGGGGATCGTCGGCCGAGGCCGGCATGGCGCCGTCCCTGATTTCAAATGATTGACCGTTGAATTTGGACAAGAGCCCGTCCAGCAGGGCGTTTCGTGCATTTGTGTTGATGTTGAATGGCATGTTTCTCTCCTTTTAATATCCGGCAGTATCCAGGGCGCCACCGACCGTGCCCCAGCCGGTATGGCCGCGCGGCAACCGGCCGGAAACGCCGGCATCGTTGAGCAGCGATGCCGAGGCCCTGCGGCCGGTGGATTCAAAGTCGATATGCACGGCATCCATGAGGCTGGCCGCATAGGCCAGGGCGATGGCGATGGCGGAATCGCCATGCCTTTTCCCTTTCTTGTCCGTCTTGCCTTCCGGTACACGCGGCACGCCACGCACCAGGCGGATGGCGCGATGATCCTCCAGCACGTCATCGTGCCGCGGGACGGTGATCAGCCGATCCTCATAGGCGGCCTTGTACTTCGGCATGTTTTCCCGATACCAGGCTTCGGTGAAGTGCACCTGCTCGATGCAGGATCCATATCTGTCGTGGGCGGACTCTGCGATATAGGAGCCGTTGCCGGTGGCGTCGATCGCGCCGGCATGCAGCCTGGGGAGGGCGTCCACCACTGCAAACAGCACCTGTTCCTGCTGCTTGTGCGGCACGTTGCGCATCTCGACCAGGAAGGGCACCCGACGGTGCAGGGTTTCGCCGATCTCCATCGGGGCGATATCGCTCATGTCGCCGACTCTGGCGAAGTCCATGCCAAAGGCGTGGCGCCGATCCGGATCCAGCCGGGCGAATAGGGGGCGCAGGACATCGTTGATCCAATCCTGGGTCTCGGCGCGGCGCACTGGCTCGGGGGCCATATTGAAGCTGCGCGATCCCTCGAAGCGGACCACGGGCGCATCCACCATGCATGCCTCGACCAACGCCCTTGGCAGGTATGCGCCGCCACCGAAACTGGGAATGCAGAACAGCTCCTCGTCCTCGTTGGGGCGGTAGCGCCGAATCAGTGACTCGCGCCATTCAGCCTCGGCCTCGGGAGACCACTGCCGCTTTGTCACCTCGCAGATGCGGCGAAAGAGGCCGTCCTCCAGCGCATCGTCGAGGGTGACGCGATGCAGGCTGTAATCGTAGCGGCCGGCGCGAACATCGTTTATGAGCATGTTAAACGGGTTTTCATCGCCATTGTGGGTGCTGATGATGCGCACCGACCCGCCCCACATGGTCATCGCCATCGCGGCTTTAAGCAGCTCCTCGATATCATCCACGAATGCGGCCTCGTCCACGATCAGACGCTCACCAGGCCGCCCCTTTGAACGCAGGTTGCGGGGGTTGGAACTGAATGTCTGGATGGAATGTCCGGAGGCAAAGTTGATGCGATAAATCAGGATATCGCGATCCGGATTCTTTGGGTCCGGCATCAGGCTCTCGCCGATTTCACTTGCGCCGGCATTGAAGGCCTTGGCCCACGACGCGCAATCCTCGATGAAGCCCGCGGTCATCTCCTTGTCATAGGAGATGTAGTAGACATTGGCACCGGCCGCAGCGGATGCATGAAGAACGGAATCGGCCGCCTCGGCATATGAAAGGCCGATGCGTCGGCTTTTCTCGATGATCCTTACCGGGGCCTTGTCCTCGATCCAACGCCTCTGATATGGCAGCAGAATGGACCCGTTCAACCGATCATCTCCTTCATGATGGCAGCACGCATGGCCTCCACCGCGTCCGTAGACAAGCCTGCGCGCTTGGCTTCCGCCGCAGCCGTATCGGCGGCTTCGTCCGCCATGCGCCTGCGCTCCTCTTCTCTCCACTTCTTGTGGCTGATGGTCAGCCGTCCGAGTTCGGCGATGGCCCTGGAGACCTGGGCCATGTAGCGGGCGGCCTTTCCCGGCTCGTCCTCGGCCTTGCGCAAGCCGATGAGGATGCGCAAGAGCTGCTCCTGGGCGATGCGCGCCGAGGCCTCGGTGAGCGCGGCGCGTTCATCCTCGTCCGACTGGGCGTAGGCGCGAGCCAGCTCCGTGGCTTTTTTCACATCCGCCATCGCGTGCTCGAAGTCCTGCTGCAGGCCCTGGCCGTAGCGGTGTAGCGCCGATTTGCTGATCTCGTAGCCCTGCCCATCCAGCCAGGCAGCAAGATCCTCGTAGCCGGAAAAGCCGCCAGCCACCAGGCGGGCGTTCAGCTCTTCGCGCACCTCCAGCGGCAGCCTGAGCACGGTGGACCTGGCAGGCATATCAAACACCTGGCCTTGGCCTGGCGACGCCTGGGATGCGGACACGTCCGGCTGCGGCATCCTCTCCCCTGACTGTGAGCGTGGCGATCCATACGCCGGCCTGCTGGGCGATAATCAGTCCCTGTTCGTCCAGCCAGGCGAGTTGAATCCGCAACTCATCCCTGCCGACGCCCAGGCCGAGAGATTTCAACCCATCGGATATCAATGATTCATGCAGCGTGTAGTCCGGTGCGGACTGCAACAGTTGCAGGATTGTCAGACGTATATGTTCACGTCGAAGTGATGCAAAGTCGCTCATGACCTCACCTTCTGATTCAGGAGATGTTCCTGGATTAACTCAACAGTTCGCCGCAATGCCTGCTGGCCTCCGATCACCTGCTGCAGGTCACCATGAACCTCGTCCACCCGGTCGTATATTTTCCCGATATCCGAATGACTGGGCATGTTTCCTATGCCCGATTCAACGCGCGTTATACGGGAATCAAGATTGCTGATCCGTGAGTCAATCCCGGCCTCCAGCGATTCAATGCGTGATCGCGTGATTCTGTGGCGATTCGATATCCATACGTAAAACCCGATCAGGCCTGTGGCGGCAAGCTGGAATGTATCCAGCCAGAATTTCGCGGCTGTATAATCCATCAATCCTTCCTCATTATTTCGGTGATCTTTGGCACGATTTTTTCCGCTGAACGCCCGACCACGTAACCTCCCAGACCGATCTGGAGTAACGTCCAGGCCTGATCGGCCAGGCGAAACGCCAGCAAACCGAATGCGTCGCATACCACCAGCGCCAGGAATGTCAGCATGGTGATAGGGCGCCATGATCTCTGCAGCCAGCTCTGACCCTGAGCCTCGGCTGTAATGACCCTCGTTCGTGCCTCCATCAGGGTTTTCTCATAATCCAGCGCCCTGGCTGACAATTCAGCCTGCATGGCAAACAAGGCCTGCTTGATGTTCAGCCGCTCTTCTTCCGAAGTGTGAAGATCGTCAATCAGCCTGGTGATCGGACCGATCGCCTGGCCAATCATGGACAATAGACCAGCTATCACGCGACAGGCCCGGGATGCGGGGCGTTACATCTGTCGCATCGCCATACTCGCTTGCCTGCAACAACCCTTTGGCTGATGCTCAGTGATTTACACTTCGGACATGGCATTTTATCCGCCCCACTTTTTCCGCATATGAAAAATTGCACCCATGAAAATCAAAACGCTGAGTAGTGCTGAAATGAGACCCCAAAACTCAGACCCTGCAAGCCACGCAACAACGATACCAACGACTATTCCGACCAGAAGAGGTGCGCTCATCATCGCAATGGCGACCAGGAGTTCATTCCACCATCTCATTTCATGTCTCCAGAAGGCTGATTGACGTTGTATCCCAGTCCATATGCACAAAAGGCCTGACACGCAACGCCAATGCGGCCTCTTCTATGTAGTCGCCAGGCTTTCGTTGGCGCCATGCAATGATGTTGCCGTCAGAGTCTTTGACAGGATGTTCAGGCCATATCTTTGGTCCAAACATGAGTTCGAAGTAGCGATCAATGAATGGCCATTTGTATACCATCCAGATAAATCTATGATCTTTACCGCTTACTCTGGCGCGCACAATGGCGGTGCCACGGCCCCAATCTCCCTTGACCTCAAAGGTTTCGATCTCGCCTTGTACACCAACGCGCAAATGCAGGGCCTTGGCTGGATTTCTCCAAGCGCTCCATAGCCATATCGATCTAAAGGAATCAATCCCACCAAGGTCCGGCGCCTGGTTCTTTCTCCAGAGATTGTCTCCTCTGATTGTATCAATTGGATTCCCCCAGATCCGGTCGAACCATTTCCAGCGCCAGTGATCGCGCCCACGATTAAACGGAATGGCAATCGCAACAAGAGGCCATCCGGCGATGATCGCCAGCCATACTGGCAGCAATTTTCCCATATATTTCAAATAGATCATGATACCTCCAATACATGGCCCAGCCTCATGTGAGACGGATCTGACACCCATTCGGATACATCGAATCCGGGGCAAGATTTGTGTGGATTGAATTCGCGGTGACCATGCCATGTAGCATCCGGATACTGGACATGCAGACGTCCGTATAACCGGTTCAGAGACGACCATTGCTGGCGCGTGAATCGGTCTGTACCTATGAGGCATATCCCTATGGAATCGCGGTTGAAACCCTTACAGTGCGCGCCAACCTCATCCACATGCCTACCGCTCTCAATGGAGCCGTCCAGGGCGATCACATAGTGATAACCGATGCTCTTGAAGCCGCGCTTTCTGTGCCATTGATCAATATCCGAAGCGTGGAATTCGCGGCCGTTGGGTGTTGCAGCGCAATGGATGATGATTTTCCGTATCGTCCGCATGTGGTGATGCTTGTACAAAGATCGTTGTGGCGTCTTGCGGAAAGATTTCCACGGGAAAGGCGGTTGCAACGAATCCTTAATATCAGGACCATTGCAACCATGCTTCGCATCCTTATGTTTCTGATAATCATACAGCCCTCAGCAGCCATCGCTGGCAAGGCTTACGGGCCATACACTGCTGAATTGATCTCGGTTTATGACGGAGACACCTTCACCGCCCTGGCCGATATCTGGCCAAGGGACCCAAAATGGACAGAGGTCCGGATTATCGGCATTGACGCTCCTGAAATCCGAACCAGAAACGTCTGTGAAAAACAACTTGGTAAGAAAGCAAAGGCCAGACTGAAATCAATCCTGGAAAATGCCAATGAGATCAAACTGGATGAAATCAGGCGTGATAAATATTATGGCAGGGTGGATGCGCGCGTTTTTGTTGATGGGAATGATGTGGCAAGGCTCATGATCCGTTCGGGCCTTGCCAGACCTTATCATGGCGGCAAGCGGAAGCCCTGGTGTCAGGACGGGTTATGATCAGCGCCTCAGGATATTTCTGATCTGGCGCTCGGAGAGGTTATAGCGCCGAGCCAGCGAGTTTACTGTCTCTGAGCCGGCCATACGCCGTATTTCCTCATTCCGTTCGTTGTTTCTGGATAGGGGAATGTATAAAACCTCGCCGCCAAAATAGCGCACAAATTTGTCCGCGGCCTCACGCCCAAGCTCAACTGCTAACGGGTGCGTATCATCTACACGCTTGGGTATTGTCAGGTTGGTCCCGCCAAAGCGGCGAACCAGACGAGAGACCCCTGATTCGCCGATCACCTCCCGTATTTCCCGCAAGATTCTTGATCTCATCATGATCGTCTCTTTCTGTCATATTCCAGGGCCGCGATAATCTTTCGAAGATCGTCAGGCTTGCACCATTCCAGACGCTCCACCTTGCATATTCTCCTGGCTATTGCATGCCCGTAGGACCACGGTCTGCCGGTATCGGCCAGCAGGGCCTCGATCTTGCGGAGCTGCGGCGTGTCCTTGCGCGGAGTCCCTTTCCTTGGATTCCTGCCGCGCTTGCCTTTGAAGCCGCAGGCCTTCAAATGATGCAGCACAGCCTTTCGACCTGCGGCGTCCAGGTCCGCCGACGACCGGACTCTTGCGATGGTCCAGAGCATATCCTCGTAGGTTGCCCGGTCCATGCCGAGTTCCTTCTGTGCGATGTGGATCCGCGCCAGCTCCCGCCGACGGCTGTCATTTACCTTGTTCATGCCGCTTCTCTTGTATCATTTCTGTCGCGCCGGCGATGTCTTCGCGCAGCTTTTTTTTGGCCAGTATCACATCTGCCGCCGGACTCCTGATATGTCGCGGCGCAAAGTAGGCCCTGGCCAGGCGGTCGGTTGCAAGGATGAAGGCAAGCGCTTCCCTGGGCGCTGTGCTCAGCTCCGCCACCATCTCATCAAGGTGCGCCTTGAAATCCATCATGTCAGCCTTCTATGGCCTTGCAATCCACAGAGACGGCCCTCTTCTCGATAACCAGTCTCCTGAGGTGCTCGCATGTATGGCAATGAACGACGGAAATCCATGCCGGACTGGACCCATCGTCTGTATTGATGGCGATCGGGCATGGAACAACCGGGGCAGGCACCGGTGAGCATCTCTTGTTTCTCCTGATATCCCCCTGGATTATGCCCATATCCATATCCATGTGAGTACCGCCGTGTACCACATCGTTGCGATACAGATGTTGTGCCAGTGGATCATCATGTCGGCAGCTTCAACTGGCCGCGGATATCCGGCATGGAGATGCGCTTCATGCGGCAGATTTGCTTGAGCGAGGTCATCGCCCTGCTGTAGAGAAATTCACAGGTCGCCGCGACATCCCTGTCGTCCGCCGCCATGTAATACCCGCTGCCTGGGTGGCCACAAATATGCATCCCTTTCTCTCGCAGAGACTCAATCACTCGACGCAATCGACGGGTGGCGCCAGGCGTGTCGGCCTTTCCGGTAATCTCCACCACCAGGTCGCGGGCGGTGACGCCGTTGGCCGATCCGATGTGCCTTGATAACGCGTCAAGAACGCTTGATTCATTGATTGCCTTCATTCCTGGCCTCCTCTTCGCAGAGCATGTCTGCCATGCGGGCTTCAATCAGGTATTTGCTCATGAACTCCTTGCGGACACCTTCTTTCTCCAGGTCCTCGCGCGCGCGCGCGTATAACTCTTGATAGGCCTCGCCCTCCGGCAGTTTGACATCAGGATCCAGCGTCCGGTCATCGACCGGTCCGCCCCTTCCCCGCGTCACATGCCCGAGGCCTTTCAGCTTGTCGGCGTTGATCCGCGTCCGGCTCCGGTAGCGCTCCGCGCGTGCGGACTGTTCCTCATCGGCCCGCCTGGCCAGCAGCCCCTGGACGACGCGTATCAGATAATGGTGATTGCGCAACGGACGCCGGATATTCGGCGCATCCAGCACCTGCAGCAGTGCCTGGCGCCAGATGTGGCTGGGTGCCTCGATGCGCTGGCGGTCGAAATCTACGCCCTTGGTGATCATGTCGTTTAGCTCGCGGAACAGGCGGGCGGCGCGATCCGGGGTGAGGCCGCGCTTGAGGGGCCGGAACATGCCGACGTAATGCACGGCCGGCACGCCACAATCGCCGGGAAAAGCGGCGGAGGCGATTACCGCCTCGCGCCATTCGGCGTCGGCGATGTACGCCTCCAGGCCGGCGGCGAACCCGCACGCAGGGCAGGTGAGCTTCACCAGCCACCTCCCACGATGTCGATGAACCAGTATTTGTCGGTGATCATGCGCATCCTCGTCATCGGTCCAGTAGCGCGGATGCATCTACGCCAGCCCATCCGGCAAGGGCGGCAATGGCATCCACTGAGTAATGTGAACATTCTGGCGTTGATTACCATCCGGGAATGGCTCGATCCATTGTCCATCATCATGCATGTATGCCAGCGTTATGTACGCGAAAGCCGGTTCATCCCCAACCACGGCAAGCACTTCCGTCATGGGATCCGGAAGCCGTTCGGAGATATGAATCCATTCAGCCATCAGGCTGCCTCCCCGAGGTCGTCCTCGGCCGGAGCGACAAAGAAATCCTCGTCCTGCTTTACCGTAATGCCCTTGACCTGCTCGGCGATCTCCGGCTCGGCCAGAACCGCTTCCTTGTTCACCTCCAGCTTCTGCCGCAGAAAGCGGTCCAGCTTCAGCATCTGCAGCGATTCGATCACGGCCTGGACGTTACGGAGCAGCACTCTGGGAGGCCGCATCCTCCAACCCAGTTCACCCGTGCCGAGATCCACGGTCTTCTTCTTGCCGTGATTCGTCAGCTCGTCGCGGTGCGCCTCGGCCCAGATGCGCAGCCCCTCCGTCAATTCGTCCGCATGCTTGTTATGCGGCGCAGCCATCGCAGCGTACTTCTCCCTGAGCTCCGATATCCGGTCATTCAGGTCCGCCTCGATGCGGGCGGCATCGCGCTGATGCTCACCGATCAGGCGCATAAACTGCCTGGCCTCGGCCAGGTCCTTCGGTATCGGCGCCACATTCGCCTGTTTTCTGATTCTCTTTCCCATCATATTCTCCCAGCGGCCACGATGTCGCCGGCAACGCGCCGGCAACCACCGCCACGCTTCATGTGTCTGACCAGTTTGTCATAGTCATCCGGCCTGGACAGATATCGTTCGAACGTGATTCCACACAGTTCACGGACACGGTTGGAAATGAATCTGTTCCCATACAGATCCAGCTTTTCATCGGATATTTGTGGCATGTGATTACGAATGCTCATGATTACCTCCTGATCTGTTTTCAGGACACGTCTTGCATGCCCTGTAGAGCTGTACACGCAACGGATTCGTGGCCGCGAACGGCCGCGACTGATGTTCCATGCATCGTTGTTTAGGGATCTCGCCAATGATCGGGCAATCAACCATAACGCCCTTGTAAACGCCCTCTATCAACCCCTTAAGGCGCTCGATATTCCCCTTGTATTTGCCCTTCAGGGCCTGATTGATCATGGCAGTTGACACACCAAGCCTGTCTGCCACCTGGGCCTGGCTGGTTCGTTGACACTCTCGTTTCAGATCATCAATCCAGGACAACGGTGACTTCCCCTGTGTTCTGGTCATAAACGGATCCATCTTTTCTGACTCTCGGAGGATATGGCCCGGTATTTCTCACAAGCTGATAGACTGTATGCCCTCCCTTGACCCCCTCGATCTTTGGCCTGGCTATACGTATATGGCCCGACATCAGCAGAGCCCGGACAAACTTATCTACATTTGATCGTGTGATTTCCGCCGTGGCCTCAAGATCCGGCAATGTGAATCGGCGCATGATTCTCATGGCTGTCCATGCCCTGTATCGAGCATTCACCTCGACCTTGCGAGTATGGGATCCGTGTTTGCGTGACATCAACGGTGATCCGGGCCGACAAAGAACGCCTTTCCTGCCGGCCAGTCGGCCAATGTCATCCGTTTTTTGTTCTTTTTCTTGCCGAGCGTTTCGATCTGGGAGAGGCCAACACACAAGTTCCGCACGAGTCCTCTTGCTTTTTTGTGGAGCGCTGTGAGCAGATCGTCAGCAACCTCAACCTCACATAACCCATCCGCCAGCTTGCGGGCGTCATCAAAATCGCATGGCTCAAAGCGCACCCATTCCGCCAGGCGACCGGAGACCTGCTTGCGTGCCTGAATTTTCCTGTGGATTCCCTCCATGCCGATCAAAACGACCGGAATGGAACTCATGTCATGGATATCACGCAACGTCTCCACCAGGCGTTTCTGGTCAAGAACGTAATCCGCCTCATCGACAAAAAGAGCCCTGCCTGTTTCAGACAATCGTGAGACAACTCTGTCCACCATGACGGCCAGATTCCTGGCCGGAGCTATATCGAGCTCGTCTGCAATCGCGCCAAGCATGGCTGATGGGGACCACAGGGCCATTGCTCTCACGTAGACGCCGTGACATTGATTCACGTACCAGGCGATCGCGGTTGTTTTCCCGGAGCCTGTTGGTCCATAAACCAGGCCCATTCCCGGCATGCCATATGCTCTGGTTGTCAACGCTTCGCCAGCGATGCTCATTCGCGCCACGTTTTTGATCTTCAGTATCCTTGATTTCATGATTCCTCCTCACTCGGCCTCGACGAATTTCCGCATCGCGGAAAACTCCACGGTTCGCTCGTAGGACTTCATCAGATCCAGCTCCCGCTCACTGAGCGTTTCTCCCCGCGTGTGTCTGGCCTTGAACGATTCATAGAGCTGCCAGTTCCGGATCGGATCATCACCGAATTCCAGAACTGTTCCTTCTTCCTTATTCGCCTGATCCGCTTCTTCCTTTTCCCACTTCTCAATGAGTGCCTGCGCCTCCTCATCCAGTGGCCGCGCAATCTGTGGCTCGTTTTTCGGTTTATGGATCCGCACGATCTTTGCGTCCGGAACGTCTGCCTGAGCGATATCGGGCAGCATTGCTGCGGCCTCTAACACGCTCATCCGACGTTGCGCCTCCAACTGGGCTTTTGTCGCTCGTATATATCGCTTGCGGTTCCTGGCGTGCTCTTTTGCCGCCTGAACATTGTTGAACCCCTCAGCCTCAAGGCATATCGCGGTGCCGATGAAGCGGTTGTCGAGGGTGAATGCATGCACTGGATAATGGAGCTTGTCTGGGTCAAATCGCAGAACGACCCTGTGGCCAGCATATTCTTCCAGCTCCTCACACCAATAGCGGTTCCTCCGATCGAATTTCAAATGAACGCTTCCATCCCCCCGGACCATCACACCCTCAGCTGCCAGCAACCAGAGCTTGAACTGGTTTGATGTTGCCTTTCTGATGACACTTTTCTCATATGATTCGGCGAATATCAGATCAAAGCTTCTTCCGTTTGCGATACCGCCGCGCCTTCCCATTCTTGCGTTATGGGCTGCTATTTCTTCAGACAGGACGGACAGAAACACTCTCAGGTCAATCGCCTTTGACCCGTAGTTTTCCGGTTTTGCGTCTGGTTTGTTTCCCGTGTAGGCACCCGAGAATTTGGGGTGTTTGGCCACATATTCGCAGAGATCGCGGAAGGCGCGCTCGATTGGTTTGGCCTGGCCATGATAGGGTGTTGTCCAGTGGATCTGGACGCCCATCGTCACCATGATGCCTGTTGGATCCTCAGGCCGTATTTTGAATCGGAACCGGTTGGGCGCGCCGCCTGTGAGCCATTTCGCGGCAAAACCACGGCCATTATCGAGATAGGCATGGTCGGGTATTCCGTATGTTTCGACCATGTCGCCAAATGACAGTCTGATGGAGTCCGCATTTTCCGTCTTCGCCACTCGATATGACAGAATCTTGGATGAGTAGATATCCTGCCATGCGACCATGATCGGCCTGGTCACCTCCCCATCCGGCCACTTCACAAACACATCAAACCTGTGGCCATCAGCGTTGACCGCCTCCATCGCATGGAAGACTGTTTTGTCCCGTTCCTGGGCCGGATATGTCTTTTTGACGGCATCGACCCCTTTTCTGGCCAGGATCCGGACCCCGCGGGGGATCTCTTTACGGATGCGGCGCTGGACGGTCCGTAGATCCGGCACCTTCCATCCTTTCTCGCTTGCCACGCGCATAAGACGCTCGTAGCAAGCGGCTGAGGCCGGTCCTTCCAGCCTCAGATAGTCGGCCTTGAACCAGTTCCATGCTTCCGGACTGAATTCCGCGGTCTTGACCCGGCCACAATAGGCTGGCGTCAAAATGGGCCACCAGTCCGATGGGTGGATGTGTTTTACTTTTCTGATCCAGCTACGAAGTGTCGGCACGGACACACCATATTGATCGGCCACCAGACCAATGAGCTTGGATTTCGGATCGCAGGGAAGTCCGGCCTCCCGGGACGCGTCCGACCGGGCACATAACTCACGATACAGGTGGATTGCCATGACAGCCTTTTTGCCGCGAGCCTTGAGTGATTCGGGCTTGCGAGCCCACGCATCCCACAGGCTCTCACGCTGGACGTCCGTAAGATCTCCAGGATGCCTGTGCGGAACGGGATTGCCGGCGTTTTCTTTCTCACGGCGATAGAGCGCCACCTGCGCCTGGATCGGCAGGCTGCCCAGGGCATACTCCCAGCCGCCGCCGCGGCCCTTGCGCCGGCGCTTTTCCCAGCTTTCGCGCTTGGCGCGAATCTGAATTGCGCGTTCACTCCCTGGCAGGCCCGGCAGGCCGGCCAGCTCGCGGGCGGAAAACCAGGACTTCATGACCGGTCTCCGCGTGCTACTATCCACGGCATGCGCATATATCGCCTGGAAGCGCCGGCAGCCACGGGCCGTGATATCGAGCGGCTACGCTCCAATGTTTTATTTCTCTTTACATTCGACGAGATCGAGAATGAGCTGCTAACCATCCGCAAGGCAATGGCCCTGCCCGCGAAGCCGACCGGCGTCACGATGGATGACGAAGACTGGGAGCCGGTCATCATTGATCTGCTTGTTCGTCTTGGCGATCGGCTCGAAACCGATACCTTGGCTGAATGGGCTCGCAATTTGCCGGACGATTCTCGGATGATGGTCGCAGAACAAATTCGACGGGCATTGGCTGCGGCTCGTCGCGCAAGGCGTATCGTTGACAGTGTTGGCAGCGGATCAGGCCTGCTTCTTCCAGCTCTCTTTCAAAGAAGGATGCAAGCCATCTTAGGATTCGCCGAGCTGCCCATTGCCTGGGTCCGAAAGCTGGACGTTTTACGGTTTTAAAAGCTCGCACCTCTTCGGGTTCCACAAATCGAGACCTTGAGGCAAAGCTTAGAATTGCTTGAGCGCAAGCTCGCGTGTCTGAAGCATGCCCGCGGCCACGATTATCCTCCTGCGGCGTTGTTTGCTGTGCCAAACGTCTGGCATCGCCGTTGGGAGATCCTGCTTCAAGGGATGTTGATTCCTGTTTGGACGGCTTATGTAACGTTTTAGGAGCGGGAACGAGGATAAAGCCGCGGAGCGCAGCCTGCGCCTCGATCGGCAGGCTGCCCAGGGCATACTCCCAGCCTTTTCCTGCGAGCTTCTTGCGTGCTTCCCAGCCTTCGCGTTCCGCCATCTTGCGGATGCCTCGATCTGTTCCTGGCAGGCCCGGCAGGCCGGCCAGCTCGCGGGCGGAAAACCAGGACTTCATGACCGGTCTCCGCGTGCTATGGTTGCCGATATGGACAAGGAAACCCGAGCAGCCATCAACGCCATCCGTCTGGAAATCGATGAGATGCGTGAAAACGACCTCTCTTTTGCGCTTGCCAAAGAAGTGGACGCGCTCTGGCAGGCGCTGGACTTGCTGGGCCAGAAGTTGTTTCCGTTGATGGACGGAAAGACAGCCGCAAACATCATTCTTGCCCTTGAGAATCTTGAGGTGGAGTGGCGCCAGAAGCGCCTCCCCGTTGACTCATCGATTTTTCGTGCGATCCAAGGCTGGCGCGGCGTTCTAGAGACCGTTGCCGCCGTAGGCGATCTTCTGGATCCGGGAAAAGGCGCTCAAGAAAGCTTGGCCCGTGGTCGCCGATCTCGGCTCTACGACGCTCTATCTCATGAGCGGCGATTGCGCGGCGAATCTCCCGACGCTCCAGATTCTCAGCCTCAATCCGGGCCATCTCATCCCGAACAATCCGGCGAACCCACGCCTCCAGGCGAGCGCCAGGATGAAACCGATCAAGAATCCTCATAATTCCTCCTCCATGCGCTTGAGCGCCTCGCGGATGCGTTTGTACTCCCGGTCCGCCTTCATCTTGAGCATCTCGAAGCGGCCAAGCTGCGCCTCCAGGACCTCGCGGCCGTAGAGCATGCGGCCGCCGCAGCGCTCGGCCATGAACTGGGAAACGATGTGCGTGCACGTGGCGGCCTCGAAGGCCGGCAGGAACTCCAGCGGGAAGCGCCAGGCGCGGCGGGCCGTGGACGTCCAGGCGTCCAGCATGGCCTTCGTGACCTCGCAGCCTGCGGCGCGGCTCATGCGCGCGGCGATCTCGAAGCGGTCGTGGGGCGATTCCCTGATCGCCTCGGCCAGCAGGTTCGGGATGATGTGGGAGAGATTGAGGCTCCCGGGCGGCTCCTCACGGCGCGGCATCGGCGCGAACATGTCCCGCGTTTTTTTATCCCTCCTCACCTGGAGAACCCTTCAGTGTTTTTGGGCGCACCCGCCCCGGAGGAGGGATGGAGAGGGCGGGTGCACCCGCGCGCCCTTCAGTTTTGGAGAGAGGGTGCGAACCATGTCTATTCCACCGCACGCAATTCGACCTTGCGCTTACGGCCGCCCCAGCTACGCTTGAGAAGTTTGGTACCCGGAACGACAGGCCGGCCGTATTCGTCGTAGCGATCCGGCCACAGCTCCCAGGGTTTGCGCTCCAGGAGTTCGGCGATGATGCGCTCGACCGCCGGCCAGGGGATATAAAGCGCGCGTTCGGCGGCGCGCGATGAATAGCCGTGCTCGCGGGATACTCGGCTCATCGTCCAGCCGCGCTTGCGCAGCTCGCACTTGATATCCTCCGGGTGCCAGCCCTTGCGGGGCCGGCGCACGCGCTTGAGTCCCGCGGTGTTTTGCTTGTCTATTTTCGCTGCTCGATTGGACATGCTGCAGAGTGTAGGCAGGTTCCTGCTTCTTTGTCAAGCAGGTTTTGCGTTTCGTAGTTCAACAGTGCGCAGAAGCCTGCCATGTGGGGATGTAATATGTTGATATATAAAGGATATTGTCTAACTACGAAACAAAAACCTCAGCGTTCAGGTTTGTTTCGGAGTTGCAATGATTAACTCCGAAACAAAAGCTGACCTTGCTTCTCGCATCCGAAAATGCGCAGACCTTGTGGGAAGCGGTGACGCATTAGCGCAGAAAGCTGCCATACCAAGAAGGACTCTCGAAACATACCTAGCAGGAAAAGCGGAACCAAAAGCTGGACGCATTGCGGCAATCGCAAAGGCTGCCGGCGTTAACCTGGAATGGCTCGCCACTGGCGAAGGCCCGATGCGACGGGAGGATGTGGAGCAGGCCAAGGCCCTGGCCGAACAGGAAAAGGACCTGTGGCAGTTCGAGCTTGTGCCCCGCTACGAGGTGGAAGCCGCGGCCGGTGGGGGACGGGTGGTCGAGCGTGAGTCCGAGATCGGGCGTCTGGCGTTCCGCAAGGACTGGATACGCCAGAAGGGTTGGCAACCCAAGGACCTGGTGGTGATCCGCATCATTGGTGACTCAATGGAGCCGACCATCAAGGACGGCGCGCTGGCCCTGGTCAACACGGCCGAGGAAATGCCGGCGGCCGACGGAATCTACGTATTAAGTATAGACGGCCACCTCGTCGCCAAGCGGCTGCAGCTTGACCTTGCCGGCGGCGGAATCTATATAAGAAGTGATAATCCGGCCTATGAAACACAGCATCTCAGCTCCAGGGAGGTTGACGATCTCTTTATAGTCGGGCGTGTCGTCTGGGCCGGCCAGGAAGTATGATTCTTTTTAGTAAAACCAAGTGTCGGAAACGCCGGACATAGTCAAACATGTTACTCAAAGTTTTTCCGGCCAATTTTATTTTTTGGCTCTTTAAACAACCCGTAAACCCTTATTAACGCGGCCTTATCTCATCCTGGCCCGCTAAATCTCGCCTTGTCTCACCTTTTAACAAAACCATATGTCGCCTCACAGCGATCGCAGGCGACAATCTGAAACCCCGCCGCCCCGAGCTCCGTACCCTTTTGCAGCACGCTCTCGATTTTTTCATTTCTGCAGGCAGCCTGCACAATGTGTATTCTGAGAGGAAGCTCACGATCGACATTATCAAAGGCAAGTATCCGGCATGAGGTTTTGTGTCTGGACAGGGAGATTATTTCCGCCAGATATTCCCCTCCACCACCGTTGAACAGGGTGATTCTGGATCCGCGCCTCAGGCGAAGCACACTGCGCAGGTAATGACCGTGCATTTCACTCAGCCGTATTTCTCCATCGATCACCAGAGGGGAGTTGATATGGAGTCGCATTCGTTTCATATCCGGATTTGGCCGCAAAACGAAAATCTTCGCAAGCCCTCTTGACCTTGGCAGCCAAGGTTTCAAGATGCGCGGATGTTTTCCTCATGGCACCAGACACAGCAATGGATCCCCGTACGGGAATGGTCGGCCCAGGATGCAAAGGTGACTCCCGAGGCAGCTGCCGTCCTTACCTTTACGGGCTCACTGACACGGTTTCTTCTCCGTCGCTTTGGCATGGCCCTGGCTCTCCACGTGCATGAACAGAACCTGGACCGTTGCCAAGCCGGAGAGGCCAAGCTTCTGGAGTGTCGGGAAGGCGATCCGTGTCTGAGACGAAGGGTTTCGCTTCTGCACCGACGCACAGTCATGTTTGATGCCGAGTCGGTCCTCCCACTCGAGTGGTTGCCGATTGAAATGATGCAGGACTTGCAGGATGGAAAGAAACCCCTCGGGAATCTGCTGCTCGACTGGGGATTATCTCTGTCGCGATCCGATCTCAGCATCGCCTGCATTCACCTGTCGGAGTCCAGACAGGACTATCGCTGGGCCAGGCGTTCTGTCTTGCGCTCACCGTCCGGAACACGGGCGCTGATCATGGAGTGCTTTCATCCCGAGATATGGATACGTCTGAAGAGTCTGAGACCAAACCAGTGATACAGGCCCTCAGGCCATGGGGAAGCCTGCAGGACTGGATTTCGCTGCTTCGGGTTGACCGGCCCGTGGGCTACTGGCTTTTGCTGTGGCCAACGATGTGGGGTTTGCTGGCGGCATCGGGTGGGAAGCCAAGCATGAAGAACATGGTTATTTTTGTTGCTGGCGTATTTCTGATGCGCTCCGCAGGGTGTGTAATCAATGACTTTGCCGACCGGAGATTTGACAGGCACGTGGCCAGGACGCGGGACAGGCCGATTGCAGCCGGTCGAATTTCGCCTTTGGCAGCCCTTGTCGGCTTTATTCTCATGTTGTTGATAGCCCTGTTGCTTGTTCTTCAAACCGGCATGTTTGTGGTCAAACTGGCCTTTGTCGGAGCGGCGCTGGCAGCCATCTACCCGTTTCTCAAACGCTTTACTCATTTTCCCCAGGCATGGCTCGGGATGGCCTTTGGCTGGGGATGTGTGATGGCCTGGGCCGCGGAGACCGGCAGTGTTTCTGACTCTCCGATCCCTTGGCTGCTATTCCTGGCCAATGTGTTCTGGTCCCTTTCATACGACACCGCCTATGCCATTGGTGACCGAGCGGATGATCACGAGATTGGTGTAAGGTCCACCGCCTTGTGGTTTGGCGAGAGAAGCCTGATTGCCGTGGTGGTTCTGGGAGCTGTGATGTTATTGTTTCTAGCCCTTGCTGCCTTGATGTATGACGACAGGGCATGGTTGGGTTGGTTATTGTGCGCGGGCTGGCAAGTTTATCTGAGCTGGAAACTGTTACGGTTTGGTGAGGACTGGAGCTTCCGGTTTTTTCAGTTGTCCCACTGGTCCGGTGCCCTGATGTGCCTTGGATTTCTGCTCTGATGGGGGCTTTTTTCGCGGGCATTGCCCCTGAAACCAAAAGCGGTACAATATAAGGTGTACACGGGGGCGCTCGGTTTCGACGGAGATGCTGAACCCTGTGGGGCATGCCGGGTTGCTGATCCCGTAAAAAACGGCGACGGCATATAACTGCCAACGACGACGTAGAACTGGCTTACGCCGCGTAAGTCACCCCTCGCCTGACTTGCCCATCGGTTGGGTAGCAGGGGTCATCCAGATGGGATCGCCACCAAGGGCTGGAGGTTCGTGGCCTTTGGGGTTAAACAGTTACGAATCGATCCCGTGATTGCCCTGTTCGTCCGGTATTCATGGGGTGCTGTCAGGACGAACTAAGCATGTAGAACCACAGGCTGATGATCTCCGGACGCGGGTTCGAGTCCCGCCGCCTCCACCATATAAGTGTTTTTCACCATCCAATAACGTCCATAAGCCCCTGAAATATGGGGCTTTCCTCACCTTTTGTGCGATACCATCCATGACGTTACGGCGACATCCACGACATTTTGATGGTAGCAGATCGTCATTCAGGATGACGCCATATCATTGAACGATCTACAGCTGAAAGGGTTGCCGGCAAATCTGCTTTGGTGATGCCCTGTCAATCCTTGCCGGTAGCATTGATGGGGTTAAAGAAAGGTCAAATCAGACCATGACCAGTGGTGATCTTGTTCAAGCTGGATGCACATAAGCATTTCACATAGATTAGAAGCTTGTAATGACAAACGGCGCAGGAATTTGTCTGATACCATGAAAGATTCAGAAGGATGTATGGAAACTTTGTTTATTCCTTATAAGGCGGAAACCCAGGTGGGAAAGGGTGTAGTTCTTGTTTTTGCTCCTCACCCGGATGATGAGGTCTTTGGTTGTGGTGGTGCGATCTTGCGCCATGTTGCCGCAGGTGACCCGGTTCATGTAATTATTGTATCGGATGGCGGGTATCCGCCTGGAAATGATCAGGACCAAGAGGAGTATGTTCGACAACGAAAACGGGAATCCAAGGCGGCATCAAAGGTTCTTGGTTATGGGAGCCCGATATTTTGGGATTTGCCGGACCGAAGCCTTGAGTATGGCGAAAAAATGGTTAGGCGGGTCATGGAAGCAATCAGTGATCTGGATGCAGATCTCGTGTATGCCCCTTCAATATATGAAATGCATCCTGATCACAGAGTGCTGGGAATGGTAGTTGTGGAGGCTGTGCGGCGCGGCAATAAATCTCTAAAGTTGGCAATGTATGAAGTAGGTATCCCCTTGCGCCCCAATCTTTTGCTGGATATCTCGGATCTGGTTGAGAAGAAAAGGGAAGCAATGGCATGTTTCAGATCCCAGCTTAAGGTTCAAGATTATGATGACCATATTCTGGCGCTCAACAGGTTCCGAACTTACACACTGCCAAAAGATGTCTTGGCTGCAGAGGCTTATATGGTAACCAGTTCAGAAGAGCTTAGCGATGACCCATTTAATATCTATCATTCGGAATACGAACATCAGTCCCAGGTTGGGCTGACATTGGATCCACGAAACAATCCCTTGGTAACCGTGATTATTCGAAGCATTGGGCGGGATCGCTTTCTGAAGGAAGCCCTTGATTCTGTTGCCTTGCAGACCTATCCGAATATTGAGGTTCTCGTCGTTGATGCAGCCGGGTCAGGCCATCTGGATATGGGAGAATGGTGTGGACGCTATCCTCTTCGAGTTTGTGGGAGCGGGGAGCCATTGCTCCGCAGCAAGGCCGCAAATCTTGGTCTGAAAAATGCCAAGGGGGATTTGCTCATCTTTCTTGATGATGATGATTTGTTTGAGCCGGATCACATTGCAAGCCTGGTTGAAAGGTTAAGGTCTCACGTGAAATGTAAGCTGGCCTATGCTGGTGTCCGTTGCATAAAACAGAATGACAATGGATCGTGGGATGACTTTATCGTATTTAATGAGCCTTATGACCCCATTCGCTTGTTATGCACCAATTACATACCCATCCATGCAGCACTCTTCAGGCGCGAGCTGCTGGATGCCGGTTGTTCATTTGATGAACAACTGGATATTTGTGAGGATTGGGACTTCTGGATCCAGGCATCCCGCGTAACGAAGTTTTTGCATGTAAACAAAATCAGTGCGAGATATCGCATATCGGATCAGGCTTCGGATATTTGGCTGAATACTGATGTTTCCAGTAAGGCGACACTGAGAATCATCAAGAAGTGGGAAGGAAGATGGACGGATGAAGAACTCATAAAAATAATCAATCATGCTGGCGAACTTTATCAGAGGACCAGGCAGGTGGAGCTTCTGCAAGAAGCGTATGATGCTCGTACCAAACAGGTCAAACAGCTGGAGGCCGCATATGAGGCCCGTGGTGAACATATTGCAAAGTTACAGGAGGCCTATGAAGCTCGCACGGCACAGGTCAAACATCTGGAAGACACCTATCGTTCTCCGGGGAAGGATAGATATATCAGTAAACTTAAGAAGGCATACGAGGAGCGCACGGAACAGGCAAGAAAACTGGAAGAGGCGTACATGGCCCGCAACAGGGAGGTTTGTCAGTTAAGGAAGGCATACAATGAGATTCAGCAGCAGGTCAAGCGGTTGGAGGCTGCTTTTGAATCCCGGACCAAGCACATTCATCAACTGGAAACAACCTATGGTTTGCGAGGCAAGCAACAGGAAGGTGCTGAAGAGGCAACCATAGGGCGAAACAAGTAAATAGGCTGTTTTTCAATTACATATAATTCCGTTTCATATACTTTCTGGATTAAGGGGAGTTTCTCATTTCAATGGAGGATCGAGTGAATTACAACGAGAAATACAAGTTTGCTGCCATGGAACCCAGGTTGCTGCCATCACCCTGGTGGATCGGGCATATTCCATTCGCATTTCAGATGGTGGCCACCCTCAGGCCACGAAGGATCGTTGAGCTCGGTGTTTATAATGGCGCCTCGTTCTGTGCCTTCTGCCAGGCTGTTGACGCTTTGGATCTGGATGCAAAATGTTATGGGATTGATACCTGGGAAGGTGATATCCACATGGGTGAGTTTGAAGAGGCCCTGTACAGGGAGATTTCAGGCTACTGCGACAAACATTATTCCGACATCGCCGTGCTGATTCGAAAAAGGTTTGATGATGCCGTCGATTTTTTTGAGGACAAATCTGTGGACCTGCTTCACATAGATGGGACACACACATTTGAGGCTGTAAGTAATGACTATTATACTTGGCTGCCAAAAATGTCCGAGAGAGGTGTCATCCTGTTCCATGACACCAATGCAACGTATGAAACCGTTGGCGAAGCAGCGAAGGATTTTGGTGTAAAGGCCTTTTTTGATTCCATCAAAGGTTCGTATCCGCACTTTGAGTTCAAGCATTGTTATGGACTGGGCGTTCTGATCGTTGGCGAGAAGGCCCCGTCAGAGGTCACGGCAATGGCGGATGAGGCAAGGGATCAAACATTTATTGATTACTTCTCGGGATTGGGGGACAGAGTATCTGATGCGTATAAGCGCCAGGAGCAGGAATCGCAGGGGGCAATTGAAAGCAAGGCGCTTTCACTCAAGAGGCTGATGGGAAGCTGGTTTCGTAAACTGAGGACGCAATTAGGAGTATAAGTCAGGATTTTCAGGCTTGATTGGAGGACGCGCTGAGTAAACATGCCAACAATACCATCAAACTCGTACCCTTTTATTTTCCCCAGTTCCATGCCATTCCAGAGAACGATGAGTGGTGGGGAAAGGGATTTACTGACTGGGTAAATGTAAAGAAGGGCAAGCCACAGTTCAAAGGGCATTATCAGCCCCGAATTCCTCTGAATGGAAATTATTACGATCAGTCACAAAAGGAAGTGATCGAGTGGCAGATCAATCTGGCAAAATCCTACGGGATTTATGGATTTTGCCATTATCATTACTGGTTTGATGGCAAGCAACTTCTGCAGACACCGACAAACATCTTTCTTGAGTCCAGGGAGCTGAAATTCCCGTTTTGTCTGGCATGGGCAAATGAAACGTGGTCGCGCAGATGGGACGGGAGAGATCATCACATCCTGGTAAAGCAGACCCACATTCCGGATAAAAAGAGATGGCTGGCGCATTTTGAATACCTGATCAAGGCATGGTCCGATGAGCGGGCGATCAAGGTCGATGGCAAGCCGGTTTTTATTATTTACCGGGCTCACAGGATACCAAAGATAGGCGAAATGTTTGATTTCTGGAGAAGCAAGGCGCAGGAATATGGTCTGAAGGGGCTCTATTTCGTTGCCATGAAGCAATATGAGTTTCCTTACCACGATTTTTTGAGGTATTTTGATGCCGTGGTTCAGTTCCAGCCCTTTGAGGCGGTGTATTCGCCGGACTTTGATGCAAGTGGGATGAGTCACAGTAAATGGTTTCAGCTGATGCGCAAACTTCCCGAGCCCGTTTTGGAGGTTCTCAGAGCATTGAGAACCAGCTACTTTAAATCCCTGACATTTTATGACTATGACACCGTTTGGAAGCAGGTCATTAAGGAAAAGCACGAATCAGGCATGACGACCTTTCCCGGTGCCTTTGTGGATTGGGATAATTCGGCCAGATATGGTCCGAGGGCGACCATCTTTCAGGGGGCCAGTCCGGAACGCTTTGAGCACTGGTTCAAGCTTCTTGTCGAGGGTACATTAAAAAGGCCGCAGAACGAGCACATGATATTTTTGAATGCCTGGAATGAATGGGCTGAGGGGACATATCTTGAACCGGATGAGATCCATCGTTACAAGTATCTGGAAGCTGTGAAAAAGGTGCTTGAATCAGCAGAAGAACCGGGTTCCGGAGCGGGTTGATTCATTGAAACCCACGGGTTGCTGCCATTCTCTTAAAGTATCATTGCTAGGATTGCTGGGTGGTCATAGACCCGCAAAACTAAACTGGGTGAATGACCATACGTTACAAATTGATGATCTCACGTTTATTCTGGATTTCACCACCTCCATGGAATCAAAACAGTCGACCGGAAACAGCTTTGTCCTTGCCAAACCCAGAGCAATGGTCGAGAGCTATGTGACTCGGTTTGGCAAGAAAGATATCAACGTGATTTTTGAGCTTGGAATATACAAGGGAGGCAGTTGCCTGCTTTATTACAAATTGTTTGAACCCGAAAAGATTATTGCTATTGATCATTTGGGCCCATGTGAGCCGCTTGAAAGCTACATTGAAGAGCATCAGCTATCATCACGGATCAGAACGTTTTATGAAGTCGAACAGGCGGACAGGAATCAACTCACGGAGATTCTTGATCATGAACTGGCTGGCAAGCCGATCGATCTGGTGATTGATGACGCCTCCCATTTATTTGATGAAACAAAGGCATCGTTCAACATTCTCTTTCCTTATTTAAACAGGGGAGGGTTCTATGTCATTGAGGATTGGGGATGGGCCCACTGGCCCGGAGAGCACTGGCAGAAAGGAGGGGCGGTGGCAAAAGACCAGCCGGCCCTGACCAATCTGATTTTTGAAATCGTCATGCTTAGTGCGTCCAGATGTGATTTGATTGAATCCGTGTCAATCAATCATGATACTGTGATCATTAAGCGAGGTATGGGCCTGATTGAAGATACAGAATTTAATATATCAAAAATGTATCATTCCCGTGGCAAGGCTTTTGTGCCCTCGATTTAAGACCCCTTCAATAGAGGACATGATCTTGAGCAAGAATGCAAAGGAGGAAGGTTACCATGACTAAACATCCTCCACTTGCTTCAGATCTGCTTCTTTCCGTGCATATTCCCAAAACTGGCGGCATTACCCTCTTTAACCTGCTGGAACAACGGTTCGGGAAGGGTCTGGTTAGCGATTACCCCGACAGGAAAGGCCTTGAAGGGCGTACGGATCTCGTTGAAGCCATACATGGGCATTTCGAGATAAGCAAGTACCTTGAACTTGTTCCGGGCGCCCGGATCGTCACTTTTTTGCGTGAGCCGCTGGATCGGGCTATCTCCCATTTTTATTATTGGCTTGATCCACCGGCACATGTTCCGAAAGATGATCCGGTTTACTTGAAATATTTTGTCGAAAAAGAGCCGCGCCTGGAGGAATTCCTTTTGGCCAGGGAACTAAGCAATATTTGTACCAGTTTTCTGCATCCGCTGGATCATCCAGAGCAGTTCTGGTTTGTTGGCTTCCAGGAGACATTTGCTGAGGACATCGCCCGGCTTCAGCGGATGCTGGGAATGAGGGTTCGCAAACAACCCATTCTGAATCCAGGAAAGCCCCGACCAAAAATGAATTTGCCAGAAGACGTCATAGGGAGATTTTATGAGCTGAACTGGAGAGACAAGGCATTTTATGACCTGATGTACGCCAAATTTAAGAGGGTGGGATCGATTTCTGACGTGGACCGGAACAAGATCCTTCACCTGAGAAACGAGCTTCAGAAATGGAAAACGGAATATGCTGGACTCGAATCGAATTACAATAAACTGAAAGAGGCATACCAGCGTATGGAAGGATCGAAATCATGGAAGCTGACAAAACCCCTTCGTTGGTTGGCCCATCGATACCTGTCTTTTAAGGGAAGGAAATAGTTTGGAGCAGAAGGTGAGCGGACTGACAGGCAGGTTTTACCTCTTCTTGATGATCGAATGTGAACTCTTGTGTTAGGACGGCAGATCGATTTCTCACATGGGCAATTTCATTCTGATGGCCATGAGTTCCTGTAACCACAGGTATATTCATCCCGGTTGGCTGGAGGGATAGGAGGAATGGCTTTTAGGGCATTGATGGAGAGCGAGTATCCTCCTGTATCCCCTGACATCCTGTTTTCTGTTCACATTCCCAAAACAGGTGGGACAACCATTGGAAAAGTATTGAAAGAGAAATTTGGTGACAGTCTTTTCCTTGATTATCCGTATCTGGAGGGGATAGAAAAATGGGAACGAGCAAGACCCATACAGGCAGTGCATGGCCACTATTGGCTGATGAAATATTTTAACATCAGGGATCTTGCCCCAAACTACAGGGTTGTCACTTTTTTGCGAGAGCCTCTTGATCGCATGATTTCCAATTTTTTTTACTGGCTGCATGTTACGGAACCCCAGGATTCAGCGATGTACCGTAGATATTTCCTGGAGATGAAGCCGGATCTGGAGACGTTCCTTCTGGCTCCGGAAATGGCCAACATATGTTCAAAGTATCTCATGCCACTCGATCAACCCGAGCAATTCTGGTTCATTGGCTTCCAGGAGACTTTCTCTGAAGATATAGCCCGACTTCAAGAAATGCTTGGAATGCCCGTTTCGGACCAGCCGATACTCAACAGGGGAAAAACAAGATCGGACATCAATATTTCCCTGAGCGTTATTGATCGTTTTTACGAGATGCACTGGAAAGACAAGATCTTCTATGACCATATGTTTGCTTACCGAAGAAAGCATATGAGCATACGTTTTGTGACAGTTCCTTCTTTACCATGGAAACGTCAGCAGTATTTGGAGCCAGACCGGTCAGGGAGTGAGGTAAAAGAGGCTCTTCAAAAACTGGAGAATGAATTTCACAAAATCCAGTATGATTACAATCGCGTAGTATCTTCCAGGTCTTGGCGCCTGACGTCTCCGTTACGTAAGATCAGGCGTTTTTTTGCTTCCTCAGATCGTAAAGGATAGCTGGCTTTCCAATTGATCACCATGAGTTATGAGCTGACATTCAAAAGAGGCAACGTTGCTATTTAATTCCTACGAATTCATTTTCCTCTTTTTGCCCCTTACCTTGTTGGTCTTTTTTCTCATTGGCGCACGGGCGCATCATCGGCTTTCGGTCGCCTGGCTGGTGGGAATGTCGTTGTTCTTCTATGGCTGGTGGAATCCCGTTTACCTGGGCCTGATCCTGTTTTCAATGCTGTTTAATTACAGCATGGGGGCCGTTTTATGCGGCAGACATGCAAACAAACTCCAGTTGGCATTCGGTATCACTGTCAATCTTGGCCTTCTGGCCTACTTTAAGTATGCCAACTTCTTTGTGGAAAACCTCAACGCGTTTCTGGGCTTTTCCATTCATCTTGAACACATCATTTTACCACTGGCGATATCATTTTTTACATTCCAGCAAATTGCCTACCTTGTTGACGCCTACAGAAAAGAAACAAAAGAATACAACTTTTTGCATTATTGTCTTTTTGTCACGTTTTTCCCTCAGTTAATCGCCGGCCCGATCGTTCACCACAAGGAAATGATGCCCCAGTTCGGTCGCGACTCAACGTTCCGTTTTAATCCCAAGTCCATGGAACTAGGCATTACGATGTTCGGTATGGGGCTGTTCAAGAAGGTCATTCTTGCGGATGGGATTGCAACGTATGCAACCCCAATTTTTGATGCTGCGGCAGGGGGATCCGTCTTAACATTTCTGGATGCGTGGATTGGCACCCTGGCCTATACATTTCAATTGTATTTTGATTTCTCAGCCTATTCTGATATGGCCATTGGGATTGGACTCATGTTTGGAGTCCGATTGCCAGTTAATTTCAATTCCCCTTACAAGGCAGTGAATATCATTGACTTCTGGCGTCGTTGGCACATGACCCTGTCAAGGTTTCTGCGAGACTATATATATATCCCGCTGGGTGGAAACCGGAAGGGGACAACCAGGCGCTATATCAATCTCATGTCAACCATGCTGATTGGTGGCCTTTGGCACGGGGCGGGATGGACGTTTGTCCTGTGGGGCGGCCTCCATGGCCTGTATCTCGCCATCAATCACTTTTGGCATGCATTGCGTCGAAGACTGGGTCATGATCTGCACCGAAGCACGTTATTGGGAAGGATGGCATCCGGGACGCTTACATTTCTCGCAGTGACCGTTGCCTGGGTTTTTTTCCGGGCCGAGCATTTCTCGGCTGCGACGGGGATGCTAAGTAGTATGTTTACGCCTCATCAGGCCCAGCTATTGACCAGCCACATGTTTAAAAGTGATGAGCTTCCCTTCATTGCCATCTGGTTTGTCTCGCTGGCGCTGATCGTTTGGGTGATGCCAAATCTCCAACAGTGGATGCGTTATCTTCCCAATCCGGAGGCAAAATATCCGATGGGTTCCGGTCGCTTGTCCGCGTTGATCGAATTCCAGCCCACAGCGACGTGGGCCCTGTTTGTTTCCATTCTGACAGGGACAGCAATTCTCGGATTAACAAAACTCAGTGAATTCCTCTACTTCCAGTTCTAATGGGTTCATTGTATCTAAAATGGTTTACTGCGTATTTGATCGGCACACTGGCAAGCGTTTTAACTTTTAATTTTTTTGTAGATCCATTCGGAATCTATGATGTGGCATCCATCAAAGGCTTCAACATCCCGAAAGTACAAATCGAAAAGAATGAGAAGCTGGCCAAGGCCATGTTGGTAAACAAGGTCCGACCGAAATCCATCGTTCTCGGAAGTTCCCGGGCCGAGTTTGGTATTGACCCGGCCTATTCCAGATGGCCGGATACACCTGTTTATAATCTGGCCCTGGCCGGTGCTGATGCCTACCTCATGAAAAGGTATTTGCAACATGCAGACGCCATGAACAAACTGAAGGAAGTCGTGATTGGCCTGGATTTTTTTTCCTTCAATATCAGGCGGCCCCAGGCCAAGGACTTCCAGGAAGAAAACCTGGCAGTTGATCCCCAGGGAAGATTTAATCCAGGCTTCAAATGGAAGATCCTGCTAAAATCCCTTTTTACACTCAGTGCGACGAAGTCTTCCATCACCACCGTATGGGGAACAAATCATTTCATCGGACAAATTATTGACCCCCATACAGGCTTAAGAAAATTCGCGTATCGGGGACGGGTTGTTGATCTCAAGAAGAGGCGTGCACGCTACGATGAACTGAAGAAGAAAATGGGTAAGGATTTCAGACCTGAAAAGGCAGGAGTGCGTCCCCATGCCAGTTTTCTTCGCAATGAGAACACCTACATACGCTATGTTTATTTTTCCGGTCCCAAGCGAGAATATGTTTTCTCGGATGCAACAACGGGCCAGTCGAGTCTGAAGGATTTGCGGGAAATCATCCAGTTCTGCAAAAAGGAGCGGATTAAATTGTTCCTGTTTATCTCTCCCGTGCATGCACGTCAGATGGAGGCCATTCGCAGCATCGGACTTTGGCCCGTATTCGAGCAGTGGAAAAGAGAGTTGGTGAAGCTGATCAGGGAAGAATCGGAGCCAAACGGTGAAGAGACCCCTCTCTGGGACTTCAGTGGATACAACAGTATTACAACTGAGAACGTTCCTGAGGCCGATCTGATGAGAGGCTACCTTGATTCAGCACATTATCAGCCGGATGTCGGTGACATGATCCTTGACCGGATGTTCCAGCACAGTTCAGATCAATTGAAAAAACATCCTGATTTTGGTCGGCGTCTCACAATGGAAAATATTGAAAGGTCATTGACCCAGATAAGGAAAGAACAGGCATTGTATCATAAATCACACTCTCGTGATGTTCAGGAAGTTGAAGAATTAGCACGGAAGGCCGGAGTCACTTCAAACAAGGTCATCCTTATCGGCAAGGACTATCCAACCGGTGCCCGCCTGAACCATACAGGATAGCAGTGCCAGGTTGACCATGGGACCTCCGGACTATTCAGCTTATTTCTCCTATTTGTTGAAGAAAAGCAGGTTGGGGACATGGTATCGAAAACACTATTTATATCCGAGACTATCCGCCTGCTTATCTGGGAGAGTCCTGGATGTAGGATGTGGTATCGGTGATTTTCTGGAATTCAGGCCAAATACCGTTGGCATTGATATCAATCCGTTTAACATCCAGTACTGCAAGAGCAGGGGATTGGAAGCTTATCGGATAAAAGAGGGGAAATATCCCTTTCCGGATGATTCGTTTGATTGTGCTAACATGGATAATGTTCTGGAGCACTTGCAACCGGATCAGGTGGAGCCGATGTTTCGGGAGATCTTTCGGGTGCTCAAAGCCCGTGGCCGACTGTTAATTGGTGTTCCTGGTGAGAAAGGGTTTCAGTCTGATTCCGACCATTGTTGTTTTTATGATGAAAAGATGCTTGTGAAGACAATGGATGGATTTCAATGTGCACCCATCAGGATATTCCATATGCCGTTCAAATCACGATGGATGGACAGGCATGTCAGACAATATTGTGTTTATGGCTTGTTTCAGGTCCAATAACCCTGATGGATGTCAATTAGATGGGATCAATGGAAAATCCATGTGATCCAGGCTTTCTTAATTCGCCTTTCCAGTCCTTGAGTGGACAGTGGACAAGATGGTGAAAGGGATTGACTGTGGGCAACAAAAAAGTATCTGTCATTATTGTCAATTATAACGGTGGCAAACTGCTGACCGAATGCGTCAGGTCGGTGATCGCATCAACCGTTCCCGTGGAAGTTTTCGTCTCGGACAACGGATCATCGGATGGAAGCATTGTGTTTCTCCAGAACGCTGTGGGTGACGATGATCGTGTTGTCATCGTGAACAATGGCTGCAATCTCGGGTTTGCCCGGGGAAACAATGTGGTTCTTCCGAAAACTACAGGCAACTTTGTTCTGTTCCTCAACCCCGATACCGTCATTCAGCCAGATACCATCGAGAAGATGTGCCAGTACATGGAGAGTGACCCAAAGGTTGGGATGTCTGGGTGCCTTATCCGGAATCTTGACGGCAGTGAACAGGCTGGCTGTCGAAGAAGCATACCCACACCCTGGAGATCGATTGTTCGCGTCTCCCACCTGGACAGGTTGTTTCCGAATCATCGCCGGTTTCAGAATTTCGTTCTAACGGATCAGCCTCTGCCTGATCGCCCTGTGTATGTGGAGGCCATTTCGGGGGCCTTTATGTTTGTTCGTCGCCAGGCCCTTGATGAGGTTGGGCCGCTGGACGACAGGTATTTCATGCATTGCGAGGATCTGGACTGGTGCATGCGCTTTCGGGATAAGGGGTGGAAAATCGGTTTCGTCCCTGACGTTGAAGTTATTCACGATAAGGGCGCCTGCAGCTCCGGCCGGCAGGTGTTTGTCCTGTGGCACATGCACAAGGGCATGGTGAGGTTTTACCGCAAGTTTTTCCGCAGGGAGTACCCCTTTCTGTTGATGTGGCTGGTAATCATGGGGGTATGGACTCGATTTGTATTTCTTGCCACTCGCGCGCTGGTATTGGGCGGGAATAATCTGACGCCCACGGATAAGGTGATTCGAAGGTCACCGCCATCGAAGGCAGATTCCACATACCGGGCGGTTACAGCCAGACTGAATGAGATACCGGTTAACTTGCGGGTGATTGTTTTTGGCGCAACAAGCCAGATCGGATATTTCCTCCTGCCGAAGCTGGTGAAAGCAGGCTTTGGCGTGATCGCCTTGAGTCGCAATGTCAGGCCTGACTGGGTCAACCAGGAGATTATGTGGGTGCAATCGGATATTGCCCAGCCCGATAACCTTCCCCCCCTGCCCAGAGCGGCATCCATTATTCATCTGGCACCGTTGCACATGTTGCCGGAACTGGTTGATACTCTGGCAGGTTTGGAACTCAAGCGAGTGATCGCCTTTAGCTCCACCAGCCGTTATACCAAGTTGGATTCTCACAACCTCAAGGAGCAACGGCTGGTTGACGAGCTGGTGAACGCCGAAGAAAAAATAGAAAAGATGTGTAGCTCGCGCGGCATTCATTGGACAATCTTTCGCCCCACCCTCATTTACGGTTGCGGTATGGATAAGAACATCACCTTTATTGCCAATGTGATTCGCAAATATGGCGTGTTTCCCCTCGTGGGTGAGGGAAGTGGCCTAAGGCAGCCCGTGCATGCGGATGATCTGGCCGATGCCTGCATGTCGGCCCTGAACAATCCTGCCACATTTGACCATGCGTATAATCTGAGTGGCGGGCAGATCCTGAGTTACAAGGAAATGGTCCAGGCCATTTTCAAGGCGATGAATCGCACACCCCGGTTTCTGTCCATTCCTCTCCCCCTTTTTCGCTTGGCAATCTTTTTCGCGTCCCTGTTGCCCAAGTTCAAATACCTGACTCCGGAGATGGCCGAGCGTATTATCCAGGATCTTGTTTTTGACCATACGGATGCGGCACGGGATTTCGGGTTTTCTCCCCGTCCTTTTGTAAACATTGGTGTAGCGGAGGATACCCTGGCAGAGACGGGGGAATCACTGCAAGCCACACATTGACGTCATCCCTGAAAGGGGAGGAACTGTAGCAAGATCAATGCACGACCTTGATTAAGGTCCCGGGAGATGGAAATTTGTCGGGATCAAGCCCGTTGAGTGCGGCAAGACGCTCGGCTGTAAAACGCCCCAGAATGTTTCCCGAGCTTGTGGCCAGTTTCTGCCAGGTATCGCTTTCCTGCCATACATGCAGACGAATGCGGGGAACATCCCCATCTTCACTTGCCTTGTAATGGCGGAAGGACGTTTCAATGGAGGAAAAGTCCGCAAGGTTCTCCCTGAAGGCATCCCGTTCGGACCACATGAGCATGACAAATGCCCGCGGGCCCTCGCGGTACACGCTTGCATACACGCTGGCCCTGGATATATGGGGGGCTGACACCCTGGCAACGGCATGGGCAACATCAAACCCATCCCTTTGGTTCTGGCTAATCGGTCCCAACCTTCTTTTGGGAAACAAATCCTCGAGGATCTCCCTGGCCGATTGACGCTTCTGCAGTTCTCGGGTGGTTAGCTGGAAATAGACCTTACGCTTTCGCACCCGGGCGGTCAGGGCTGCTGGGGTATTCCTTATGACCCAGCGCTCAGGGAACTCCAACTGAATGCCGAGATCGGGGTGAAGGAAGCGTTGGCCAACCACAGCCCCTTCTTTTGGGCTGTCTCCGTAGGGTTGCCCATTGAGGACGTTGAGCAGTGGTTCACGCCCCACAAAGCCGATGGGCCTGCGGACAGTCAGTGAAGTCGCGACAGCCTGTTCGATGCGCTTCCTGGTTTCAGGATGACTGGAAAAAGCCCCGTGGTACTTTTCGAGCTTTTCTCCCGCTTCTTTTTTTTCCTGTTCATCGATTTTGTTCAGGCGTTCCAGCGTGGCCAGAATCCTTATGGTTGCCTTGACGTCATAACCGGCCTGCCGGATGTATCGGATCGAGAGTTCGTCCGACTCCAGCTCGGCCTGCCGTCCATACCCCTGAATGATGGCGCCAGCCAACAGGTTGGATAACTGGCCAGCGGCCTGGGGTATGGGAACAAAGATGGAGGCAATCACCATGCCGATGTTGTACGACTGCATTTGGGTATAGCGCTGGACGGCGTGGCGCGCCGTGACATGGCCAATCTCATGGGCCAGCACAGCAGCCAGTTCAGCTTCTGAATTCATGTGGTTAAGAAGTCCCCGGTGGATGTAGATGTAACCACCGGGCAGCGCAAAGGCGTTGATGGTTGCATCGTCCACAACATGAAAGCGGTAATACAGGTCTTTCCGGTCTGAAACAGCAGCTATGTGTTGACCGACAAAGTCGACATAGCGCACCAATGGATCCTTTTTGTCCAGCAGAGGCATCACCCTTTCAACTTCCTGGGCCATTTTCCTGCCAAGTTCGAGTTCCTGTTTCTCACTCATCAGGACAAATTCTGTTTTTTTGCTGACAGGGTTGGTGGCACAGGAGGGGAGCGACAGCATTAAAGCAAACAGGATCAACAGTCTCTTTGATTTGTTCATGGATTCATTTTCTCCAGGTCCGTGGGGCTGTGCAAGGCCAGGAACCATTTGCCTTCATGGGCACGGATGGTTCCATGAACGAGTACCGACATACCACGCCGGATGTTGAGTCCCGATTCAAAATACTGTCGATAGACACGGGGAACGGTGACGTACAGTTTGCCCATCCGGAAACCGTAGCCATTCTTTTGAACGTCAAGAACGCGACCCTGAATCAGGCGGAACTGGCCGACATGCCTGGTCTTGACCTCGTTGGCCGAAAGAATCCTGAAACGGTTGGTGTTCCAGATACCGACTCGCTGCTTCCTCGCCTCCTTTTCATAGGTGATCAGCTCCTTGGCCCACCGGACATTGGGGACAAACGTGTACACATACGCCATCCCATCTTTGACCATCCTGGCATTGATCCACGTTCCATCTCGCAAATAGACCTGAGCGAGCAGACGAGTGTAGGCATCCCGCCGGATCACATCCGTTTTCAGACGAACGGTCCTTCCAAGGATCAGCTGCCTCAAAAGGGTTGCAGCCCGTCGGCCCATGGGTTCTCCCGGTTCGGTGCCGTGAGTGATTTCCGGGGCATTAATTCCGAGAAGACGCACCTTCTCTCCCTGGGTGGTTCTGAAGGTGTCACCGTCGAAGACCTTTTCGACGCGAACCCACTTGTCGGTTTCAACAATGGATAGCGTGCCGGCCTGAGCGTTGCCTGTCATCAGCATCGTCAGCAAGAGAATGATTCCAAGTGAAAAGGTCGTTTGGTTTGTGTGAGTCATTTCATTACCTGGTCAGGAGCTGCAGTATCTGTCAACCCAAAGTAGAAATTTCCGGTTTTGTGCCAGATAGAAATTTCCTCTT
>CAZCTM010000017.1:0-44420 GCA_964501925.1 uncultured Zetaproteobacteria bacterium
TAAAACATTGGTATAAACATGCCAATCATTAACTCTTAGCTACTACAGCCCCTTTCTTTTTGCCATAGTGAATGCTCCACCGGCTTTAGCCGGTGGAGCATTCACATTAGCTGCTCAGTGCTTGAATAGGCTTTCTCTTACGGTGGCTGTTGGTCATGGGGTTGAGACAGATGATCCATCGAAGCTTATTACCAACCTGACAGGCCGATACGGGGCGAAAGCAGTCAGTGGGATCCTTAGCCCTGCAGCAGCTACTCGAACCGGCATTGTAGTAGATACGATTGCGGGTATACCAGCACTGCAAAGGCCCCAATGATGCAGAAGATATCTTTAGCGAAAGAAAACCTTTTATTGTTTGGAGTAATATTTGGGGTGTTTTATTTATTATCTGGATATGCAAAAAAAGAAATTGATCTCGGATTTTGGACTATGGTTGCTTTGATTTGCTACCTCGGTCTTTCGATTAAAGGGGTTCTATTAAAGCGGCCTTTTTTTGATGGGCATGCAGGAACCTTAGAGCCGACAGAGGAGAATAAAGTTCTGCGCATGAATGCAGCGGCGTTGGATTTTGTACTGCTAATATTGGCATTAGGTGCAATTTATTATCTTTATTATTGACCAGACAGAAGCTATGAAAGCCTGGCACCTTTTCCTTTGGCACGCATGGCAAGAGCCATTGTTCCAGGACTTCCCCATCATGTCACCCAGCGTGGTGTTCTCAAAATGTAGTGAACCGGCACACATTCATTGACCTGCGAGTGCCTGTCGATAGCATGCCCGCGCGGAAGACAATTCCTGACATAAATCGCTACGGAGCCTCTTAATCTTGATAAAACAATATCTGCTTTCACCCGGTCCTACAGCCGTGCCAGAGCGTGTGCTGCTTCGGATGGCCCACCCCATGATTCATCATCGTACCCCGCAGTTTTCGGCGATCTTTGCCGAGACGAAGGAAATGCTGGAACAGGTCTATCAGACCAGAAATGATGCCCTGATGCTTTCATCCTCGGGTTCGGGCGCCATGGAGGCCGCGGTTACGAATCTCTGTTCCCCCGGCGACACCATCATCTATGTCAACGGGGGCAAGTTTGGTGAGCGTTGGGGAAAGATTGCCGCCAGGCATGGGGTCAATGCCGTGGAGATCAAGGTCGAGTGGGGTCATGCGGTTGACGTTGCTGCCGTTGAACAGGCATTGAATGACCATCCGGAGGCCAGGGGCGTGTTTGTGCAGGCATCCGAGACCAGCACAACCACGGAGCATCCGGTTCGTGAAATTGCCCGGCTGACAGCGGGCCGGGACGGTTGCGCCATCGTTGTGGACGCCATCACAGCCCTGGGCGTCATCGACATGCCCATGGATGAGTGGGGGCTTGATGTGGTCATATCCGGCTCCCAGAAGGCGTTCATGCTCCCACCCGGGCTGGCGATGATCGCGCTTTCCGACAAGGCATGGAAACTCACCGAGTCGGCCAGGTGTCCCAGGTTCTACTTTGACCTGCCCACGGAGCGAAAGAATCAGAGAAAGGGCAAGGACACGACGGCATGGACGCCCGCAGCATCCCTGATCATTGGCCTGAATGAGGTCCTGAAAATGATGTTCGAGGAGGGCCTTGAGAACCTCTATGCCCGTCACCGGATCCTGGCCCGGGCCGCCCGCGCCGGCGTGGCCGCGCTCGGGATGAAACCCGTCTCGATGGCGCCGGCAACAAGCGCAACGGGAGCTTATGTGCCGGATGGCGTTGATGGAGGCGCTTTTGTGAAGTATCTGAGAGACATCATGGGAGTGACGTTTGCGGGCGGTCAGGATCATCTGAAGGGCAGGATTATCCGTATCGCACATCTGGGCTATTACGATGTGTTTGACATCACCACGGCCCTGAGCGCTGTTGAGCTGGCGCTGAACCGTTTCGGGTATCCGGTCAGAATGGGCGAGGGCGTGGCCGCCGCGCAGGAAGTGCTGGCCGAACGCTTTCCCGCCCCGTAAGGAACTGCTTATGCCCAGGGTCTGGATTGCCGACAAGATGAGCCAGCGCGCGATAGAGGTCTTTCGTATGCGCGGCATTGATGTGGATTACAGGCCCGGTCTCAGTCCCGAAGAACAGAAAGAGATCATCGCGGATTATGATGGTATCGCGGTACGCTCATCCACCAGGCTCAGGGGAGACCTGCTGGAAAGAGCGGAGAGACTGAAGGTGATCGGTCGGGCAGGGATCGGGGTGGACAACATTGACGTCGAGGCCTGTTCCAGACGCGGCATCGTGGTCATGAATACACCGTTCGGGAATACCATCACCACCGCCGAACTGGCTGTTTCCCACATCCTCTCCGCTGCCAGACAGATTCCCCTGGCCAATGCCTCCACGAAGGCCGGCAAATGGGAGAAGTCCCGCTTTATGGGCATGGAACTGACCGGTAAAAAGGCGGGGGTCGTGGGTGCCGGCAACATCGGCGCCATTGTCTGTGACCGGCTTAAAGGTCTCCACATGCGGGTACTGGTCTATGATCCCTACATCAGCAACGAGCGTGCCTCCGCCATGGGGGTGACGAAGGTGGACTCCCTGGAGGAGCTGGTGGCTCAGGTCGATATCCTGACCCTTCACATCCCGCTTCTGGCAAGCACGCGCAACCTGATCAACGCGGACATAATCGCCCGCATGAAGAAGGGGGCGATTCTGGTCAATTGCTCCAGGGGCGGAATCGTTGATGAAAAGGCGCTCTATGATGCCTGCAAGTCGGGACACCTTCGCGCCGCCGCACTGGATGTGTTTGCCGAGGAGCCGGCCAGGGACAACCCGTTGTTCGAGCTGGACAACGTGTATTGCACTCCGCACATCGGGGCCTCCACGGACGAGGCCCAGGAGAATGTGGCCGTGCAGATTGCGGAACAGATTGCCGACTATCTTCTCATGGGCATCATTGGTAACGCCGTCAATGTGCCCTCGATCTCCGAGGAGGAACACAAGGTTCTGCTTCCCTATCTGCAACTGTCCGAACGTCTGGGTCAGTTTATCGGCCAGATCATGCGGCCGGGCTATGACAGGGTGACGGTCCATTTTGAAGGCCATGTCTCGGGGCTGAACCGGAAGCCCATGATGAACGCCGTTATGCAGGGCCTGCTTTCCCAGAGCATGGAGGAGGTCAATGCGGTCAACGCCAGCCTGCTTGCCAAGGAGCGGGGAATTGACATGAGTGAGGTGGCTAGGGAACAGTCCGATCACTTCACCACCCTGATCCGGCTTGAAGTTGAGGGTGATGAGGGCAAACGCTGTGTTTCCGGTACAGTGTTCGATGGTACGCGTCCGAGACTGGTGAGCATTGATACGTGTGAGATCGAGATGGCCCCGGCCGGGCGCATGATCTTTCTGGAAAATGTTGACCGTCCGGGCGTGGTGGCGGCCATTGGAACAATCCTGGCCAACGCCAATATCAACATTGCCGATTTCCGGCTGGGGCGCCGATCGGATCGGGAAACCGCGATCTCGGTTGTCACGGTGGATTCCAAACCGGATGAACATGTGCTAAAAAAACTTCGTGAGTTGCCCAACATGTTGACCGTTCACTATGTGGAACTGGCGGAACTTTGAACCCTGAGCCCGGATTGCGGCCGATCATTGGCCTGGATGATGCCTTTGGCCTGCGCGCCAGGCAGCTCAGAAGGCTCCAGTCGGAACTGATGGGCATTTTTGACCGGGCAGGCTATGAAGAGGTCATTCCACCGTTGCTTGAACGGCCGGAATCCTTAAGCAGCGGAGCAGGCAGGTTTCTCGCGGATCAGACTATGATCTTCAGTGACCCGGCAGGCGCCGGGCTGCTGGCCGTCCGGCCGGACATGACGCCCCAGATCGCACGGATTGCCGCAACCCGCCTGCGGGAAGAGCCCGTACTTCGCCTTTGCTATTCGGGCCAGGTGTTGCTGGCCAGGCCGGATTCCCTGTCGGGAACACGGCAACAGTGGCAGACCGGTGTGGAGTTGCTGGGGGTTGCCGGTGAAGAGGCCGACATCGAGGTAATGCACCTGGCAGCCCTGTGCCTGCATGCTGCTGGTTTCCGCCGTCCCGTGCTCCAGGTGGGTCACACAGGGTTGTTGCAGGCCTTGACGGCAGGCAGCGACAAACCGATGGGCTCGTGGGCGGAGCTTCTTCGGCGGCGTTCTCCCGAAGACATGGAACAAATGCTCTCAGCGTCATCCATGCCCGATGCATGCAAGCGGGCCTTGCTGGACATGGCCTCGGGGCATGCCGATGAGGAATGGCTGAAAGGGGTCGGTTCCACCTTGCCTGATGACTTCCGGAAGGCCAGTGAACAGTTGCAGACGCTTGTCCGGCATGTTCGTCAACGCCTTGAAGGTGAGGTCAGCGTCCAGCTGGATGCGGCCGTTGTTCCCCGATTCTTCTACCATGACGGTATTGTGTTCTCCGCTTTTTCAGAAGGTGCTTCCCAGGCCCTTCTTCATGGCGGCCGTTACGACGGTTTGATGGCCCAGCATGGCCGGGATATGCCGGCAACCGGATTCTCCGTCGACCTCTGGATGTGGCTGGATGCCGGTGCGATGCGCCCCGGTTCCGGGGAATAAGATATGGCCAACATCATTGCCATTGGTATTCAGTGGGGTGACGAGGGCAAGGGAAAGATCGTGGATCTGCTGGCCCCGGAGATGGATATCGTGGCCCGTTTCCAGGGCGGTCCCAATGCCGGGCACACCCTGGTGATCGGTCATCAAAAGACGGTCCTGAATCATATCCCTTCCGGCATCCTGCATGCGCACATCCTGTGCCTGATCGGTAACGGGACGGTGGTTGATCCGTTCAGGCTGGTTGAAGAGATGGATATGTTGCATGATGCCGGCATCCCGGTGAAGGAGCGTTTGCGCATTTCGGACCGTTGCCAGCTGATACTCCCGTATCATCGGGCCCTGGATGCCGCACGCGAATCGGCCAAGGGAAGGGAAAAGATCGGAACGACCGGCCGCGGCATCGGTCCATGCTACGAGGACAAGACAGCCCGTCGAGGTATCCGGCTGGTGGATCTCGAAAGCGATAACCTGAATGAACGCATCCGTGAAAATTTGCACTACGTCAACTTTGTCCTCAGCGAGTTTCTGCATGCCAGGCCGGTGGATCGCGATGAGGTGGACAGGGCCCTTGATCTGGCACGGGAGCGCCTGCTGCCGTTGGCGGCCGATATCCCCCCGCTTTTGCAGGAGCGGATACGTGAAGGTGCCAGGGTCCTGTTTGAAGGGGCCCAAGGCTCCATGCTGGATGTGGATCACGGGACCTATCCGTTTGTCACGTCATCGAACACGGTTGCAGGGGCGGCGCTCGCAGGCCTCGGAGTTGGCCCCGGCCAGGTGGACAAGGTGCTGGGTATCTGCAAGGCGTACACCACGCGGGTGGGTGCAGGTCCTTTTCCAACCGAGTTGTACAACGCCGAGGGGATGGATGATGTCTCTGGCAGGCATATGGCTGAGAAGGGCATGGAGTTCGGTGCCACGACGGGGCGTCCACGTCGGACCGGCTGGTTCGATGCCGTCGTGGTGCAGCATGCGGTGCGCATCAATGGCGTGACCGATCTGGCAATCACCAAGCTTGATGTCCTTGATGGTCTGCCTGAGGTAAAACTGTGCGTGGCCTATGAAAGGAATGGAAAGAAGCTCGTTTCGGTGCCGGCAGACAGTGCCACCCTGGCCAGGTGCAGGCCGGTCTACGAAACCCTGCCGGGCTGGTCGGAGTCCACCTATGGCCTCTCGTCCATCGAGCAATTGCCGGTCAATGCCCGGGCCTTGCTGCGGCGTATCGAGGAAGTCTGCGGCTGTCCTGTCACAATGCTGTCCACGGGTCCGGACAGGGATCATGTCTGTCGGCTGGCATGACCATGATCGCTGAATTTACCTTTGCCTCGACCCCCCGGATTCATTTCGGTATCGGCAGGCGAGCGGTCATCCCGGATATACTCACACCTTTTGGTCGGCGGATTCTTCTGATTACCGGCTCCACCTCCCTTGAGTCGTCACCTCCGGGGCAGGGTATTCTTCAGTCTCTTGAACCGTTTGATCTTTTCCGTTTCTCCGTCGCCGGTGAGCCTTCCCCCAGTCTCGTGGACGATGCGGTCAGAGCGTTTCACCCGGAACAGATCGACGCGGTGCTTGCCATTGGTGGCGGCAGCGTCATTGATGCCGGCAAGGCCATTGCAGGCCTGCTAAGCATTGGCCATTCCGTCATGGAATACCTTGAGGGTGTGGGCAGAGGCCTGGCTTATCATGGTCCCTCCATTCCTTTTGTGGCCGTTCCGACCACCGCGGGAACCGGTGGTGAGACGAGCAAGAACGCCGTTCTCTCTGTTCAGGGAGAGGCCGGCTTCAAGAAATCCTTCAGACATGAGCAACTGATCGCGAAAGCGATTGTTGTTGACCCTGAACTGACACTGAGCTGCCCCCCGGAATTAACCGCAGCCTGTGGCATGGATGCCCTGACCCAGCTGATCGAGTCCTATGTTTCGAGCAAGGCCAACCCCATGACGGATGCCCTGGCGGAAAGTGGTATCAAAAAGGTCAGGGATTGTCTTATGCGGGCCTATGAGAACGGGAAAACAGATATCGAGGCCAGGGCGGGGATGTCCTACGCCGCCTTTGTCTCCGGATTAACGCTGGCCAATGCGGGGCTCGGATCGGTTCATGGGCTGGCTTCGCCTCTGGGCGCATTTTTTCCCATCCCGCATGGTGTCGTCTGCGGAACCCTGGTGGCAGAGGCTACGCACATCAATATGGAGGCCATGCTGACAAGGGAGCCAGACAATCCCGCCCTGGGAAGATACGCAGACATCGGGCGCTGGCTGTCAGGAGATCCCGGTTTGTCCGACAGGGTCGCAAGGGAGAGGTTGCTGGAAATCCTTCGCGGTTGGACTGAAACCATGAAGCTCCCGCATCTTTCCGTTTATGGTGTGCGGGGGAAGGATGTTGACAGGATCGTTGCCAACAGCAGGGGATCCAGTATGCAGACCAATCCCGTCCTGTTGAGCGACGAGGAAATCGCCGCGATTGTTGTCGCCCGTCTATAGCGGATTTTCCCCTTTCGGCTTTGCACGTCCCATAAGTTCATCCCATGTATCGCGCAGGTACTCGTAGGCGGACCATAAGGTCAGGATAGCTGCAATCCACAGCAGGACAACGCCGATCAGATGCATGTTCATGCCAAGGATGGTTACATGCAAAAGGAGCGTAATGATGGCGGCCATCTGCATGCCGGTTTTCCACTTTCCCAGTATCGATACGTGAACCACGGTGGCATGCTGTGCCAGCCATTCACGCAGGGCGCCGATCACAATTTCACGCCCGATGATGATGGCCGCCAGAAGTGCGGGGATGCGTCCCGCCTCGACCAGCAGGACAAGGGCTGTGGCGACCAGAAGCTTGTCGGCGACAGGGTCGAGAAATCGGCCAAAGGGAGTGACCTCATTTCGGCTTCTCGCCAGATAACCATCAAGCCAGTCGGTCAGGGCTGCAAGGGAGAACAGCAGGGTGGAGATCAGATATCCCCACAGGCCCGGAAAATAGAAGGCAATGGCAAACAGGGGGATCAACATCACCCGGGAAATAGTGAGCTGATTGGATAAGGTCCAGTGCATCATGCATTTATGACGTATGATGAATGCCGGGTAAAGGTTTTTTTCACCGTGTAAAAATTTCACCGATTGGATGATTTGGAATTGTATCCACAAAAACTGTGGATGAAATTGTGGACAACTCCGCGGAAAACATTACAAGTAGAGAGATCCGTTCCACCGGCGATAAGTGCACAAAAATTAATCATTATGGAATATCCTTTAATATTAATATGATATGCAAATATGTTCAGACTTGCCACGATCACATTAAGGGATCTTAATAAAATGCGAGTAGCCCCTGTGTCAGTGGATATCTAGCGAAAATCCACGGGTCTGCATTGTCTTAAGGCCTCATATACGGCAATCCCGGCAGCCGTGGACAGGTTCAGGGAGCGCACAGGGGCATCGCCGCGCAGGGGGATTCGTATGCCGGTAATCTCATCCATGATTCCGGAGGGAAGCCCGGAGATCTCGGAACCAAACACCAGAACATCCCCCAGCCTGAATTTCACCTCCCAGAGAGAGCTTTTTCCTTTTGTGGATAGGGCAAACCAGCGTCGATGGTCGGCAAGGAAGGTCCGGACCTCCTGCCAGCCTGCATGTTCGCGCACATCCAAATAGGGCCAGTAATCCAGCCCCGCCCGTCTTAGCTGACGGTCATCCAGGTGAAAACCGAGGGGATGAACCAGGTGCAATTGGCAATGGGTGCAGGCGCACAGGCGAGCGATATTGCCCGTGTTTGGCGGGATTTGTGGCTGGTAGAGGACGATGTGAAGATGGGCTGACATGCGTGCACGATGACAGCGGATATCCCTACATCAGGAGGTTCAGCTCAGGTTATGTGTTCCTTGATGAATTCTGTCAGTTTGGCCTTGCTCATGGCACCCACTTTTGTACCCTGAACATTCCCGTCTCGAAACAGCATCAGGGTCGGAATGCCGCGGACGCCATATTTGCTGGGCGTGTTCGGATTATCATCAATATTGATCTTGGCAATGGTGATTTTTCCCTCCATTTCCGAGGCAATCTCGTCCAGAAGCGGGGCGATCTGTTTGCATGGACCGCACCATGGCGCCCAGAAATCGACGAGAACCGCACCGGGGGCCTTGAGCACATTGGCCTCAAAGCTCTCATCGGTGACGTGAATGATATTGTTATTCGATGCCATGACGTATCCTCGCGCTTTATGAGTTAGTATTAAACCGTAGTAGGGGGAATCAAAGGCGTCAACCATGACTGACAGGAAATGGCAGCTGACGAGCATACTGCAAAGTCGGATCCGCAGAGCAGGCGGCTGGATTCCCTTTGATGGGTTCATGAATGCAGCGCTCTACGAACCCGGGCTGGGCTATTACGAGAGCCAACAGGCCTTTGGTGAGCGTGGGGATTTTGTTACGGCAAGCTCCATGGGGCGCTGGCTTTCACTCGCGCTGATGGATTTGATTGACTGGGGATGGCGCCGCCTTGGTTCTCCCGATAGCTGGTGCCTGATCGAACAGGGCGGGGGAGACGGACGGCTGCTGGTGGATCTGGTTCAACTGGTGCGTGAGCGTGGCTTGAGGGAACCTGCACAGGTGATTGCCGTGGAAGCCAGTGAGCATATGCGTGAGCGCCAGCGAGAAAACTATGATCTGGCCGGTATCGAGGTAAAACAGGTTGCCAGACTGAGTGATGTTGACAGATGTGAGAACGGCCTGATGTTCTGCAATGAACTTCTGGATGCCATGCCTGTCCGCTGCTTCGAATATGCGGGTGAAAAGTTATACGAACGTGGTGTGATCAACGCCGGAGAAGGGTTTGGCTGGCAGAGGGGACCGGAAGTGACGGTGGGTGGGCCACGCATCCCGGAGGACATCAGATCCGGATGGACCGAGGGGTACATCAGCGAATGGAACCCCGGACTTGAGAACTGGCAGCGGGAAGTGGCGTCTGCGATCGGGAGAGGGTATATCTTCTGCGTGGATTACGGTTACCCCCGGAAGGAGTACTATCGGCCCCAGCGGCGTGAGGGCACCCTTCTTGCGCACAGCGGGCACCGGACGCGTGAGGATGTCCTGACCGATCCCGGAAGCATGGATATCACCGCTCATGTCGATTTCAGCGCCCTGCGGCTGGCGGGCATTGAACACGGTCTCTTGCCGGTCACGTTCATGTCCCAGGGTGCATGGCTGGCTCAAAGCCCTTCCGTGCAAGAATGGATAGAAAACATGGCCGCATCCCCCGATCAGTATCTGGATGAAATGTCACATCTCAAGAGGTTGATGTTGCCGTTTGGCATGGGAGAGATCTTCAAGCTGTATGTTCAGGCCAGTCATGCCCCTGTGGATGCGCCTCCTTATCTTTCCAGGTTCAATCGGCTGGATGCCCTGGCCTAGGCGCCTGTCGGACGTATGAGAAACCTACTGCGCGGCAGGGAAAGCGGCCCAAAATGTCCCGATTTATCGTTACATAGTTGCCACTGTGCGCCTCAAAATCATGCCATTTTGATCTCGCTTCCCCACCTGCTCGCTACGATGACCCTGGGTCCGACAGGCTCCTGGCTTTTAAGAGATCTTCCCGGGTAAATGCAGGATCGAATTCTGGAGGGTCGGGCCGAACGTTTGCTGCCGGGCGGTGAGACAACGGTCAGATGCGGAAACATGATCTATCTGGTTGCCAATGTCCTGCCCGGTGAAAGAATCATCTTCCGCGATCAGGGGAGGCGACGTGGCGCCTTCAGGGGGGAGCTCGTCGAGGTGCTTGACGCCTCCAGCCATCGTGTTCCGGCCCCCTGTCCTTATGCGGCCGGCTGCGGTGGATGCTCCCTGCAATTTCTGGACAGGGGCCAACATGCTGAAGTCAAGTCCCGATGGGTTCGGGATGCCTTTTCGTCACTGATGGGGTCCTCTGCCGACTGGCTGCCTGTCACATCCCCGCCACGGATCGGGCTAAGGAGGAAGGTTCGCTGGCATCGTGGCGAGGATGAGCAGGGCTGCCATCTGGGATTCAGGGCGCGCGCCGGGAAGAGGGTCGTTCGGCACCGGCAATGCATGCTCCTGCTGCCGTCACTGAATGAACTTCGCATGGCGCTTGAACCCTGTGTTTCCAGAGAGGTTGACGGGGTTTCAATGATCGGACTGGCTGACGGCATCCATGTTATTCTGGAGACGGGAACGGAAACCCGGCCGGAACTGCCTGACGGGTTACTGGACAGGAAGGCGACTCAGTGGTGGTGGCGAACGGGCGAATGGATCCTTCCATTAAGGAGGCGTAAGCTGGAGTTTCACGATCATCTCCTCCTTGCCGAGGATTTGATAATGGCGTTGCAGATCGGTCCGGGCGACTTTGTCCAGGCCGATAGCCTTATTAACAGCGAGATGATTCAGCAGGTGCGGGTTTGGTCCGGTCATGCCCGCAGGCTTGTGGACCTTTTTGCCGGCGCGGGCAATTTTTCACTGCCCCTTGCGGCACAGGGCCTTGAAGTGACCGGAGCGGATATCCGTTCCGCGAGTGTTCAGGCTGCCAACGCCAATGCCCGCAGGCTGGGCGTTAACGCCTGTTATCATGTGGCCGACCTGCTGGGAGATTTTGATCCGGCTCCTTTTGCGGGTGCTGATGTGCTGATTCTTGATCCACCCCGTAAGGGGGCAAGGCGAGTATGCGAGTCCATGAATGCACTGCTGCCTCAAAGGATCATCATGATATCCTGCAATATCGCATCCGGTGCCCGTGACGGCAGAATTCTGGCAAAACAGGGGTACCGTCTGCGTGCCTTGAGGGCACTGGATCTGTTTTCCTACAGTGGCCACGTGGAGGCCATGAGTCTTTGGACAAGGTAGGCGATATGCTCAGAACATCTTTCCTGATCCTGACCATGTTCTGTGCCGCCTGTTCCGGTGAGCAACCGGCCACCGGCGAACTCCGCGTCGGTCTTTCCCAGCCGCCGATGAGTCTTGATCCGCGTTTTGCGACGGATGCCGCCTCCCACCGGATTCAGGAACTCATCCATCGCGGACTTGTGCGTCTGGATGACCACTTTCTTCCCCAGCCCGATCTTGCCAGGACATGGGATCACCCGGATCCTGTCACCTGGCATTTCATCCTTCGGGATAACATCCGTTTTCATGACGGATCAAGGCTGACAGCGATGGATGTGGTGGCTACTCTCAAGTCAATCCTGGATCCGAAGCTGGCCAGTCCCCTGCGGGCCGGGTTTGGCTCCATCAAGTCCATTGAGGCCAGTTCCGATACGGAGCTTACCATTCATCTGCATGAGCCGGATGCGTCGATTCTGACCCGTCTGAGCCTTGGCATACTTCCTGCCCGCCTGGCATCACTCCCCCAGTCCGCAAAGGAAACGACCGGCTGTGGGCCTTTTCGTCTGCATCACTGGGACCAGAACGGCCTGGTCCTGGAACGTGTTTCTTCAGCCGGAAAAAATTCATTCAGGCGGATACGGTTTCTGACAGTAAAGGATCCTGTGACTCGGTGCCTGAAGCTTGCGCGCGGTGAAATTGACTTCACCCAGAATGACCTCCCGCCGGCCCTGCTCGGATACCTTCACGGGCAGCCCCACCTGGATATCCGGACGACACCTTCCACCACCTTCAGCTATATTGGCATCAATCTGCATGATCCCTATCTGAGCCATGTCCGTGTCCGCCGGGCCCTGGCCATGGCGCTGGACAGGAAAAAACTGAAGAAGGCGCTGCTCAATGATCTTCCCGTGTTGGCTGAAACCGTCCTGACCCCTTCACACTGGGCGACGACGTCCTTGCCTCGCATTCCCTTTGATCCCGAAGCCGCAGAATCCATGCTCGATGCGGAAGGTTTCAAGCGGGGGCCGGACGGGGTGCGTTTCCACCTCAACTACCGGACCAGCACCGATCCAACCAGACTGCGCCTGGTGACGGCAATCGCATCCCAGTGGGAAAAGATTGGTGTGCGCATCAGGATCGAATCGATGGAGTGGGGGGGCTTTTACGCCCGCATCAAGAGAGGGGACTTTCAATTGTTTTCTCTGGCATGGGTCAGCATCCGGGATCCGGATATCTACCGCTGGATCCTTCACTCGAGCATGTGGCCGCCGGCAGGCGCAAACAGGGGACGCTATGCCAATCCCCAGGTGGATTCCTGGCTGGATCAGGCCAAACACTCGGAAAGCCGGGAGGAGAGGAAGAGGCTCTATGCCCGGGTCCAGAAGCAGATGATGAAGGACATGGTGTATATCCCCCTGTGGTATGAGCCCGTCATTGCGGTATCCGGCCCAAGGCTCAAGGGATTTCGACCGGCTCCCGATGGAAGTCTTCTGGGCCTCCTTCAGGCGGACTTTTCCGGCAGCGGCCAGATATAACGGGCTTCCCGCTATTTTTGACGATTTCATGCCAGTTGAGAATACGAACGGGATAGGCCCGTGCCTGCCCGTTGATCACCAGTCCCAAAACCCTGTCGTTGCCCATCAGCCACCGGTTCGCTGCTTTTCCGGACTCCATGGCCGGATCCGTGAGGGCGGGGATGCCGTCCCTGGGCGGCCCGCCCGGCACGATTTCATCGACAGGGACAAGGCCTGGATTCAGGCTGAAACCGGAAAGCATCAGCCATGAAACCCAGCCGCACACCCCGATCCTGAAAATCGCGCCGTTCAATGCTCACCTCCGAACTTCCTTTTGCCTATCTGTCGGCAGGATGAGCGCGGGATTACATGGCCTTGAAGGACTCCCGGGAATCGGAACCGGGAAGCGTGAGAATCTCCACCCCATGAGGGGTGACGGCGAGCGTGTGTTCGAACTGGGCTGAAAGGGATCTGTCGCGGGTGACCACTGTCCATCCGTCGTTTAGGACCTTCACGGCATATTTGCCAAGGTTTACCATGGGTTCGATGGTGAACACCATGCCTTCCCTGATCTCCATGCCGGTGCCGGGTTTGCCGAAATGCATGACCTGCGGTTCTTCATGAAAATTGCGTCCGATACCGTGCCCGCAGTAATCGCGGACCACGGAGCACCTTTCGGATTCGACGTATTGCTGAATCGCGTGGCCGATGTCGCCAAGGGTGGCGCCCGGTCTGACCTGCTCGATGCCGATTTCGAGCGCGCGTCGGGCAACCTCGGTCACCTTCCTCGCCTTGATGGACGGCTTGCCCACATAGAAGGTTTTGCTGATATCCCCGTGAAATCCGTGCAGGTAGACGGTGACGTCCACGTTGATGATGTCGCCGCTTTTCAGTTTTTTTGGTCCGGGGATGCCGTGACAGACCACATGGTTGACAGAGGTGCAAACGGATTTGGGGAAGCCACGATAGTTCAGTGGCGATGGATAGGCGTCCCTGGATACAATGTAGTCGTGACAAATGCGATTGATCTCCTCTGTGGTGATGCCGGGTCTGATGTGTTCCTCGATCATGACCAGGACATCGGCCGCCATGCGGCAGGCCGGTCGCATCTGTTCGATTTCCTCGGGTGTCTTGATATGAACCATCCTGTCTCCTTCAGGGCTGGAGATATTCATGTTGGCGTCATCGGATTGCAAGCAGTGGTTGCGATGTGACTGATCGGGTGATCTTCCCGGACCCGGAAAATGCGACGCCGGAGGGTCTTCTGGCTGCCGGGGGCAATCTGGCCCCCGAGACCCTGCTTGCGGCGTATCGACAGGGGGTTTTCCCCTGGTACGATCGGGCCGGCGGACCGGTTCTCTGGTGGTCTCCCGATCCCCGGATGGTGCTTTTCCCGAATGAGTTTCACGTTTCACGCAGGTTGAGGCGTCGCATCCGGCAGGCCCGTTATCAAGTGACCGAGGACCTCGCCTTCAGGGAGGTGATAGAGGGATGTGCCGCTCCCCGGAAGGGTGGAAAGGGGACCTGGATCCATCCGGAAATGATCGATGCCTATGTCTGCCTGCATGATCTTGGCTACGCCCACTCTGTCGAGATCTGGGAGGGTGGGCGGCTTGCCGGAGGGATCTATGGCCTGCATCTGGGCAGGGCCTGGTTTGCCGAATCCATGTTCTCCAGACGCACGGACGCCTCAAAGATCGCCCTGCATCACCTGGCAAGCAAGGCCAGGCGTGAGGACTGGCTGCTGATCGACTGTCAGTTCTACACGGATCACCTGGCCAGCCTCGGGGCCCGTGAGATCCCCCGTCAGGAATATCTGGAATGGCTTGATCTGGCGATGGACGAATGATTCAGATCATGCCTCTGCCATGATCAGGATTCATCCGGCTTCTCGCCGAGCTCATATTGGCCGGCAAACACGGTCCTGACCTCTCCTTCAAGGACAAGGTCCTTCATGGTGCCTGAAATGCGGACTTCCCCGCCGGGCATGTGAATGTTCAGGGGGTGCTGGTGCTTCTCGCTTGACCAGATGGCGGCAGCAACGGCGCAGGCCCCTGTCCCGCAGGCGGGTGTATGGCCGACCCCGCGTTCGATAATGTCCACATAGACATCATCGCCAATCCTGCCACTGACGATCTCGATATTCCGGTCATGGGGAAATTCCTCGGTGGCCTCGAAAAAAACCCGATGAGGGTTGCCCATGTCAACGTCGATGTGAGCCCTGGCAGTCTCGAGAATGCGGGCAGCGCCCATGTGGACACGAAGACCGTTTTCTCCCTTCTCTACAAGGACCTTTCGGTCATTCAGCCTTATATGTACAGAACTTGCGTCTGTTTCCTCAAGTAATATCTTGCCTACGCAGCGAAGGCCGTTGCCGCAGTTTTCCGCTTCGGAACCATCGTTGTTGAAGATGCGCATAAAGGCATCGGCCTCCTTGTCCGGCATGAGGATGAGCACCTGATCGCAGCCAATGCCGTAACGCCTTTCGGCAATCGTTCTGATGAATGCCCTGTTCGGCTCCGGCAGTTTGTGTTTGCGGCCATCCAGGATCACGAAATCATTGCCCTGGGCGTGCATCTTGATGAAGGGAAGAATGGTCATTTTTCATGTTCCACGATAACGGTTGTATAGAGGCCGCCACGAACGTTGAATTTTGCCTCCACGCGCAGTTTTCGCGGCTCAAGCAAGCGGATCAGGTCATCGGCAATCATGTTGGTCACCTTTTCATGAAAATGGCCCTCGTCACGGAAGCTCCAGATGTACTGTTTCAGTGACTTCAACTCCACGCATCGTTTGTCCGGCGTGTAGTCAATCGTGATGATGGCGAAATCCGGCTGTCCTGTTTTGGGGCAGAGACAGGTGAACTCGGGGCACTCGATGTGGATGTTGTAATCCCGCTCGGGATTCGGATTGGCAAAGGTCTCCATCTCCCTGGAAGGTGTAAGTGGCATGTTCTAGCCTCCAAAACGCCTGATAATATCCGCATAGATGCGGGTAAGGGTCTCCAGCTCATCAAGGGCTACCCGTTCGTTGATCTGATGAATGGTGTCATTGGTCAGGCCCAGCTCCACGACCGGAACTCCCACGGCCGCCAGAAAACGGCCGTCGGAGGTTCCGCCGCCCGTATCCTGGGTGGTGACCACGCCAGTCGTCCTTCGGATGCTCTCGGCCACCAGGTCAAGCCATGGTCCGTCCTCTGTGTAGAAGGCTGTGCCCTGATGCTGGTAGTTGAGTTTGACCCTTGCGCCCCTGCACGCCTCACCGATCCTGTGCTGAATGTCCTCAAAGTCATTGGCGGGGTTGTAGCGGATATCCACGATCGCCCTGCATGTGCCGGGAATGACATTGGTCGCACCCGTGCCGCCCTGCACGTTGGTGATCTGGCAGGAGGTGGGGGGGAAGTTCTCGGCCGGCTCCCCCCAGTCGATGCTGGCAATTCGGGCCAGTACCGGCGCGGCATGATGGATGGCATTGTCCGCCTCGTGCGGGTATGCCGAATGCCCCTGCGTACCCTCAAATTCCATTTCAATCAGTACGATCCCGCGCCTTCCTCTGCGAATCGTGTCTCCGACCCGTTCCGATGAAGACGGCTCGCCGACAATGACGACATCCGGAAGTCGTTTTTCCTGCCGCAGCCGCTCGACCAGTCGCACGGTGCCATCCACGGATTCCCCTTCCTCATCGGAGGTGATCAGGAGTTGCAGTGAGGGCAGGGGGGTTCCTTCTGCCATCAGGGACTCGATTGCGGCCAGGCAACAGGCAATGGCCCCCTTCATGTCCTGGGCGCCCCGGCCGTGCAGCATGTTATCCGCAACCCTGGCCTCAAACGGTGGAACATCCCATAGTTCAAGCGGTCCGGGAGGGACCACGTCCGTGTGACCTGCGAAGGCCAGTGTGCCTTCCAGTTCACCGGCACGCTCATATATGCTGTTGGTCACGTCGCCTGCATCCACACGCTGGCGCGTAAAGCCGAGTGGTGTCAGCACGGACTCCAGGTAATCCTGGCAGCCCCCATCGTCCGGTGTGACGGAAGATCGCCGGATCAGTTCTGTTGCGTATCCGAGAGCGGGGTTCATGGCGGACAGCCTACTTGAAACCCTGATCCGGCGGTACTCCCCAGGCCACGATTTTGATTGACTCCCACGGTTTATTTCAGTACAAACCCGCCTCCCGGCGCTCCCATCGTCTAGCGGTCCAGGACGCCGCCCTCTCACGGCGGAAACAGGGGTTCGATTCCCCTTGGGAGTACCAGTCAGGAATCCAATAGCGTCCGATACAAGCCTGCAGGCCTCGTGTTTGCAGGCTTTTTTCTGTCCTGGTTCAGACACATGTGAGACATGTAGGGTATGAGGTAGGGCCTTCATCCCGGGGGTTGAAAGATCACAGGAAAAGGGATGCTCTGATGAAACGCGGCTTCACCGGCCACGAGATGGATTCGGAGCTGTCCCTGATCAACATGAACGCCAGACTGTATTCACCTGTTCTGGGGAGATTCATCAGCGCCGACACCATCGTGCCCAATCCGGGCAACATGCAGGACTTCAACCGGTACGCTTACGTCAACAATAATCCGCTGCTCTACATTGACCCGACGGGGCACTGGAAGCTGAAGAACTTCTGGAAGGCCGTTAAACCGTTTGTGGCGATTGCAGCTGCCTTCGCATTCCAGCAATATGAATTGCTGCCGGGCATTTGGGGAAGCATTGGCGCGGGAGCTGTTGGAGGAGCAATCAACGGAGGTGCCAGGGGGGCTCTGATTGGTGCATTTGCCGGCGGCATGTTCAGTGGCATACATGGGATAGAATTTTCGGAGAACATTATTTCGGACACGTTCCAGCGCTCCATGGCCCACGGCTTTGTAGGTTCGGGGATGAGCGCGCTGTCAGGCGGGGATATTGGAACCGGTTTCTTAAGCGCCTTTGTTCCCGGAGCTTTTGGTACCCGGATTGGCGTCATTGGAGGAGATGACTTTGCGTGTGTATTCTCGCGCACTGTTATGGCTGGGGCCATCGGCGGCGTTTCAGCCAAAGTCGCAGGCGGAGACTTCTGGGATGGGTTCCAGACAGGTGCCTTTGCAAGGTTGTTTAATCATGAGTATAAATCAGCAGCAGAGGCAGAAGCCGGAGCTGTTCGTGAGGCAATGGGATATGATGTGCCAGGGGCAACGGCGAGGCATTATTTGGCGGCTGCAGAGTTCTGGGGGAATGCTGTCTCGTTTGTCTTTGCTCCTATTAGGGGGGTAAGAATCGTATTTGACTACATTATCGATCCGGGAATTACAGCAGCAAAGATTTATCAAGATGGAAATTTTGCGCATGCGTTTCCAGTTGGCCTTGGCAGAGCTATGACTTCTGGAATAGGCAACATTGCTAGCGGAGCAACAGCTGCTCGTGCTGGTATTGCAACATCCGTAACCGTAGACAAAGCTATTGAATTTTCCCCGGGATATGGTGAAAGGGAGTAGCTTTGGGAATAAAAAGGATCCCAACCTTCTTGTTAGCAGGGGTAGCATTGCTCATGCTAATGGTCCCATTGAGTTTGCTTATCGGATCATGGGATGATCCAGAATACTGGGTTTTTGGCGGTGCGCTCTTGTATGTCTTTTTGATCCCCATTGTTCAATATTTAAAGGGCGAAGTCATGCATGCCGGTTACACGGGGAGGTTGGTTCCAGGCTCAGATGATAGAATTAGATTAGCAACCTTTATCGCATATAATATTATAATAATAATCCTATTATTCGTTTATTATTCAGTAGGTACTCGGGAATAATCAAAGAGGTAGCGAGAAAGGGGTCACCCATTAGGAGCCTCCGAGTCAACATAGGGCGTGGGGGTCATGCGTGGGGGTCAGGCTTTCATATCTTGATATTACATTGGGACTGCTGGGGCTGTTCTCGCGCGATGCTCCTGGCGGAGAAATGCGGCCGGGGCACGATACGCCGAATTCATAGCTCAGGATACTGATAAATCCTTCAGGGCTGATTTTCATGGCAGCTCAAATGAAACGCCCGAATGCCTGGCGATGATGCACAGACCGGGGAGGCACGACATGTTGCCAACCCGGCTGGTAATGAAGCATGGCAGTATGCGTTGTCCGCCGGAGCGAGCAATGATGGAAAGAATCACCGATGAAGTTATCAAGATATGAAAGCCAGGCACCTTTTCCAAATGGAATGATCGCTCCAAGTGTCGGAGATTAACTGCAAGAAATGCCAGGCTTGTCATGAGGCAGAGCGGGGGTATATTGGCTGGGGTAGAGTTCGGGCGATCATCGGACATTAACCTGGCATGAGGGTGTTTCTTGGAAGAGAAGTTCGTATGCGAACGGCAGGGCGAAAATCATCCTGCCGCCATTAATTCGGTGCTCAGTCTGCAGGAAAGTCCGGCCGATCCCTGCCTGATGGTGATCTTTGGTGCTTCGGGCGATCTGACCAAACGTCTCCTCATACCCTCCCTGTTCAATCTCTATTGCGATCAGCTTCTCCCCCCATCCTTTGCCATACTTGGCATGGCGCTGGACGGATTCGATAATGAATCGTTCCGTGAGAAGATGAGCAGGGATGCTCGCCGGTACTCCAGGCGCAGCGACTTCGATGATGCGGCGTGGACAGCATTCAGCCGGCGGATCCACTATCTTCAGGGGAGCTTTGATGAGGCCACGGCCTTTGCCGGGCTTAAGGGTCGTATCGATGTTCTCAATCGGAAATTCTGCACGGGAAACAACATCCTGTTCTACATGGCCACACCTCCGTCACTGTTCAGCACGATCTCCAGCCAGCTTCAGGCCGTCGGTCTGAACTCCGAGGATGGTGGCTGGCGTCGAATCATCGTTGAGAAGCCTTTTGGCACGGATCTTCCGAGCGCGGTCGCATTGAACCGGGAGATTCTGTCCTTCTGGAAGGAATCACAGGTCTATCGCATCGACCATTACCTGGGGAAGGAGACGGTACAGAACCTCCTCGCCTTCCGTTTCGCCAACGGCATATTTGAACCACTGTGGAACCGTACCCATATCGATCACATCCAGATTACAGCCACGGAACAGGTCGGCGTGGAGTGGCGGGGCGCGTATTATGAAAAATCCGGCGTGATCCGGGACATGATCCAGAATCACCTGTTCCAGATGCTGGCCTATCTGTGCATGGAGCCACCGACATCGTTTGACGCTGATGCGATTCGAAATGAAAAATACAAGCTGCTCAGCGCCATCCGACCGATGACCCATGAGGATGTGCATGACAATGCCGTGCGAGGTCAGTACGGGGCCGGGATCAAGCCGGACGGCACACCCGCCGTGGCCTACCGGCAGGAACCGAATGTGGCGCCGGATTCGAACATCGAGACATTTGCCGCGCTGAAGTTGCGCATCGATAACTGGCGATGGCATGGGGTGCCGGTTTACCTGCGCTCGGGCAAGGGGTTGCAGACCAAGTCGACGGAGATTGTGGTGCAGTTCAGGAGGGCGCCTGAATTCACCTTCAAGGGCACACCTGCAGCCGATCAACTGGAAGCCAACCAGCTGATTTTCCGTATCCAGCCGAACGAAGGCATTGAACTGCGTTTTCTTGCCAAGCGTCCGGGTCCCTCCATGCATATGCGCAAGGTCCAGATGCACTTTGAATACGATGAAGCCTTCACCGTGCAGCCGGGCACCGGTTACGAAACCATGCTTTATGACTGCATGCACGGCGATGCCTCTCTGTTTTCACGCAGTGACCTGGTGGAAGCGGCATGGAGGATCGTTCAGCCGGTGCTGGATGTATGGGGCAAGGAAAAGGCGCGAGACTTTCCCAATTACCCCTTCGGCACCTGGGGTCCGAAGGCGGCCTTCAGCCTGCTTTCCAGGAATCATCGGCGGTGGCTGGCGCGTTCGCCGCGCAAGGCCCTGGAACGGGTGCCGATGTTCGCCGGCAGTGACGATGCGATGCTCACCCCTTTTGCGATGATGCTGCAACCGATGGTTTATGATGCCGGCGATGAGATCGTCACCTACGGCTCGGAGGGGGCCGAACTGTTTATCATCGAGCATGGCGAGGTTGAGGTGATCGATCCGGAAGGACGTGTCAAGGCCCGACTGGGACGGGGGCAGGTCTTCGGGGAGCTCAGCCTTCTGATGACAAAAAGGCGCCAGGCCACGGTGCGTGCGCTTGGGTATTGCGCGCTGTATATGCTGAGCAAACGGGATTTCTGCAAGGTGCTCAAGGACAGGCCTGAATTTGCCGAGCGAATGATGCAGGTGGCTCGGGAGCGGTACAACGTCATCGTCAAGGCCGATGAGCTGATGTCGGACGGATAAAAGACCACGCACAGGAGAAGATGATGCAACTGGCAATGATTGGACTGGGCCGCATGGGCGGCAACATGGTAAGGAGACTGGCCGGAGGAGGGCATGAGGTGGTGGCCTATGATGTGGATCCCGCACCCGGGAGAGCGCTGGCCGCCGAGTTTCCGTCGGTATCGGCCGCAGCCGATCTGGAGGATGTGGTTTCAAAACTGGATGCGCCGCGTGTTGTTTGGGTCATGGTGCCGCATCAGTTTGTCGATGACACGATTGCCGCCTTGCTTGCGGCGGGCCTGCAGGCCGGCGATCTGGTGATTGATGGCGGCAACTCCAATTACAGGGAGGGACAGCGGCGTGCGGCCCGGCTTGAGGGGCATGGCATCATGTTTGCCGATTGCGGCACCTCGGGGGGTATCTGGGGACTGAAGAACGGTTATTCGCTGATGATCGGGGGCGAAAAAGCGGCGATTGACCTGATCGCGCCGGCACTGACCACGCTTGCGTCCAACGATGGCAGGGGCTGGGGTCATGTCGGACCGGTGGGATCCGGCCATTTCGTGAAAATGGTCCACAACGGTATTGAATACGGCATGATGCAGGCCTTTGCCGAGGGCTTCGAGCTTATGAAAAGCAAAGAGGATTTTAATCTCGACATGCACCAGATTGCCCGCATATGGCAGCACGGTTCAGTGGTTTCCTCGTGGCTGCTCGATCTTATCGGAGACGCACTGGAGCAGGACCATAATCTGTCCTCCCTGTCCGACTGGATGGACGATTCCGGTGAAGGAAGGTGGACGGTCAAGGAGGCGGTTGATCTTGCTGTACCCACGCCGGTTCTGGCGCTGGCCTTGCAGATGCGCTTTCGCAGTCGCGACAGGGATGCCTTTGCGGGCAAGGTTGTCAATGCCATGAGGGCCGGGTTTGGTGGTCATGCCATCAAGCCGGCGGATACGGAGCAGGTCTTGCGTCGTGAACCTGAAAATTCATGACGATGCGGAGGCTCTGGGAAAAGCTGCCGCCGGCCTGACGGAAACAGCGGCCCGTGAGGCGATGGAGGCACGGGGGATCTTTCATCTTGTGCTTGCCGGTGGCCGGACGCCGCGTATCTGTTACATGCACTTGCGTGACATGGATATCGACTGGTTGAAGGTCCATGTCTGGTTTGGAGATGAGCGATGTCTGCCTGTTGATGACCCCGGACGTAACGATCGCATGGCCGATGAGGTGTTGCTCAATCACGTGAGCATACCGGTAAATCAGATCCATCGCATTCAGGCCGAGCTGGGACCGGAGAGGGCGGCTGAGGTCTATGCCCTTCTAGTGGGTTCGACAGTAATGGATATGGTTCATCTGGGCATGGGGGAGGACGGTCATGTGGCAAGTCTTTTTCCGGGGCACCCCACGCTAGCCGATCCACGCCCCGTGGTGCCGGTGTTCGACGCGCCCAAGCCGCCTCCGGAACGGGTATCACTGGGATTTCCCGTTCTCAATGCGGCAAGGCAGAAGGTGTTTATGGTGACAGGTGCTGGCAAGCGTCATGCCCTCCACCGCATCATGTCCGGTGAAAGCTTGCCGGCGGCGATGGTGCAGGATGCTTTGTGGCTCGTCGACCGCCGTGCTGCCGGTGAATCGTAATTCTTCATTGCTGCATGTTCTTCAGCGAGCCGGTAAAGGGGTACTCATCTGCCTGAAGGCATCTTCCCGGTTGAGACCGGGAGCCTCAGCCCTTCAATCGTGTCGTGATTCTGACGCTCTGGAGAAGGGTCCTGTGCACGGGACATCGATCGGCAATCTCAAGCATGCGCTTTCGCTGACCGTCATCCAGGCGGCCGATCAGCTCCACCTCCCGTTCAATGTGATCCATCATTGGCTTTGATTCAGGACAGCCCTCGCAATCCTCGGCATGGATCTTCCGGTGTTTCAGGAAGACATTGATTTCAGAGACATCCCAGCCCTTCCGGTCGGCATACATTCGCAGGGTAATGGCCGTGCAGGCGCCCAGCGATGCGGAAAGCAGTTCATAGGGGGTTGGCCCCTGATCGCCGCCACCCGAGGAGAGGGGCTCGTCGGCAACCAGTCGATGGTCTCTCGCCTCCACCTCGGTGAAATACCTGTCTTTCCCGATACGTACGGCGACAAGCCTGTCATCTCCGGCCTTTTTTGGTTTTTTTACCTCGGGGACATCAAGGTATTTCTCGGCCCATGCGGCAATCACCGTACCCACATATCTGGAATCATTTACATCACTGAGCAGGTGATCGGCCCGATCCAGGGAAACAAAACTTTTCGGATGCCGGGCAGCGGTATAAATACGGGCTGCGTGCAGAATCGGGACCACCTTGTCCTCGGGGGAGTGGAAGATCAGCAAGGCACGGTCGAGATTGCGGATGGCGTCAAGCATGCGGACGCCGCGAAGATCTTCGAGAAGCTGCTTCTTGATCCGGAAGGGCCTGTCGGCCAGCAACACGTTGGCAACGCCATCACGCTCGATGGTTTCCCGGTCCGCGTCGAAAAGGTGGGCAAGATGGGCCGGGTCACTGGGGGCCGCGATGGTTGCAACTGCCTTGCAGGAGGGGATCTTTCCGGCCGCCATCAGCACAGCTGCCCCCCCGAGGGAATGACCGACAAGAATGCGTGGTGGAAGGTATTCACGCTCCAGAAAGCGGGCGGCGGCAATCAGGTCCTGAATGTTGGAGGAAAAGTTCGTGTCGGAAAAGTTTCCTTCACTTTCACCAAGACCGGTAAAGTCAAAGCGCAATACGGCGATGCCGTGACCGTTCAACTCCCGGCTGATCTGACTGATGGCGGTCAGGTTTCTTGAGCAACTGAAGCAATGCGCGAACAAGGCAAAGGCCTTCGGAGGGCTGTTGAGCGGCATGTCCAGGCTGGCTGCAAGTTTGTGACCCTGAGTGTTCTTGAAGTGCAGTTTCCTTGTCCGCATGGCAGATCCTCCCTCCTCGACAACAGTAAATCCTGTTTATAGCACAATCATGGCCAATCATGAAAACCGGTGTTCAATCCTGTCTTGTTCTTCAGCGGATGGCTTCTTATTCTCTCCGTATTATATTGATCCGGGCAGCCATGGATGTGCAGGCAGGATCAACTGCATATCCATGTCCAGATCCAGGGTCAATGGCGGGGGATAACCATGAAGAAGGGACTGTTTCTATTGATTTTCTCGGCGATGCTAGTGACCTCCGGGTGTGCATGGGTAAAGCTGACACCCGAGGGCGAACAGGTGCGGGTCCTTGGTTCCGGTCAGGTCTCAGCCTGCAAGAAGATAGGCAAGACCACCGTGTCGGTCCTGGCCAAGGTTGGGTTTGCCAGTCGCAGTGAAAAACTGGTCAGGGAAGAGCTTGAGACCCTGGCAAGAAACAGTGCCGGCAACATGGGCGGGGATAGCATTGTGCCGATATCGGGAATCGAGGAGGGTGAACAATCCTTCGATGTGTACAAGTGTGTCCGGCCATGATTTCTGAAATGTTATGAAGGAGACGCATCCATGACCACTCTGTCCAGGCTATCCCTAATGTTTGTCGGCATGCTGCTTATTTCCCCCCGGCCGGTTTTGGCCACCCAGCCGGGGGTGGGTAACACCACGCAACAGTTGATCAACGATTTGAACCGGCTCATCCAGAAGGGTCAACGGGAAAGGCTGGCCAGCCCGCAATTCCTGAATCAGCTACGCAACCTTACCCGCCGTTACGACTGGCCGTGGCGAAATGTCGTTCTCTTCGACAATTTCAGGGATGGTGACTTCACGCGAAATCCGGTCTGGACCAGTGAGGGAGGGGAGTTCCGGGTTATCCGTGAGGGGTTGAGAAGCCGCTTCAGGGGGCAGCCTGTACGCGGGAAGGGGGGACAGGACACAAAGGGAGTCTTGCTGGAACTGCTCCTGGACCAGGTGGCCAAGGATGGGGTTCAGGCCATACCGGCGGATTATGCCAGGATCCATGCCAGTGTCAGAACCGGCAATGCCTTTGCGGTCATCATGGACGTGACCTCCATGAGCCGGCAACAGACGTCCGGGCAGCTGGAGTGGGGGCTGAGCGAGGGCAAGGCCATCGACTCTGCCGGTTATCGGCTTGTGTATTACCCCGGGACCAGGCCCGCAATTGAATTGCAACGCATCTCCCGGGGGCACACATCCATTGTTGAGTCCTATGAACGCGGGAACTTGCTTGAAGATGGTCGCAAACATCAGGTCATCTGGCAGCGCCGAAGTGACGGAAGCATGATTGTCTACCTTGATAAGCGGCAGATCATGCGTACCGTGGACCGGGGGGTCCGGGGCCGGTTCGGACAGTTCTCGATTATCAATCGGGGAGGGGATTACATCATCCATCAGGTTTCCGTATCCAGCATCCGCTAGCCCTGATGTCCCCGATCAAGCATCTCTGGTTCCCGTACACGGCCATGACAGGTCAGGGTCCGGTGAGGCCACCTCTGGAGATTTGCCGGGCTGAAGGCCCGTTCCTTATCGATGTTCGTGGCGGACGATACATTGACGGCAATGGTTCATGGTGGGTCTCCAATCTGGGGCATCAGCATCCCCGCCTTGTTGCGGCGTTGAGGAAACAGGCTGAAATCATGTGTCATGTGTCCCTTGCGGGTGTCAGTCATGAACCTGCGGAGGCGCTGGCTGAAGCACTGATCAAGGTCGCGCCTCCCGGGCTGAGCCGGGTGTTTTACACTGATGACGGTTCGACCGCGGTTGAGGTCGCCGCGCGCATGGCTGTCCAGTATCACCAGCAGACAGGCAGGCCATCGAAAAACAGGTTTATCGCACTGGCACATGCCTTCCACGGTGAAACCGTGGCCTGCGCATCCTTCTCGGACATGCCCGAATTCCACCGCTCGCTTGCGTCGATGCTCTTTGACTGTGAACGCATTCCAAGTCCCGCCGACGGGATGAATGAATCACTGGATGCACTGAAAAAGCTGCTTGAGCAAAAGGGCGACCAACTTGCCGCCTTCATCCTGGAACCCCTCGTGCAGGGTGCGGGAGGCATGAGAATGTATCCTCCATCCTACCTTAAGAAGGTAAGGGAACTGACTGATAAACATGGGGTAATCCTAATCTGTGATGAGATCTTCACGGGCTACGGCCGGACCGGCACCATGTGGGCCTGCAACCAGGCGCAGATCACACCGGATATCCTCTGTACGGGTAAGGGGTTTACCGGCGGCGTGTTGCCCATGGCGGCAACGCTTGCCACCGAAAAGGTCTTTCAGGCCTTTGTCCACAAGCCAGGCGGGCCTGATCGAAGCCTGCGTTATGGCCACTCGTTTTGCGGCAACCCACTGGCCTGTGCCGTCGCCCTGGAGGTTCTTCGCGTCTATGAGGATGAGAAGATACTGGCCGGGATTCCTGAGCGCGAGGCTATTTTGAGCGATGGTCTGGAGAGGATCTCCGGAATTGCGGGCGTATCAGGTCACCGGCACTCAGGGCTCATCGGTGCCGTCGATCTCCATCCGGAACAGGGTCAGGGGTACAATGATCCGATCGGCTGGCAGGTTTATGATGAGGCATTGAAGGCCGGAGCCTACCTGAGGCCGCTGGGAAACGTTGTCTATTTTGTCCCTGCCCTGAACATGCCGCTTCCGGTTCTGGAGAAATTGATGGACATCGCGGCAAGTGCCATATCGCGAGCCCTGGGGCGGAGACGGAACTGACGGGCCGCTTATCTGCTATGATGCAGGTAATCATGCCAACGATCATGATTTCGAGGAGAGGGTAGGGCGTGTTATTTCCCCGCCGTATGCTTCGTCTGACCTGGTTTGTTCCCGAGGAGCGCCTTGCCCAGGGGCTGGAGACGCTTGCCAAGACCGGTGTCTTCCATCTGATCGACCATGTGTTCCTGGGAGACAGGAGGGATATCTCCGGACTCAAGGAGGCCTACAGGCAAAACCGCCACGCGCGCATGCACATCCTGGCTACAAGGATGTTGCAGCAATTTCCGGATTCAACGCTGCTTCATTACCGCATGGGTGTTCTGCCTGGCGAGGTCATGGGGCACATTCACGCGCCAGGCCTGTTCGTTCTGAACGACGGGCTTTTCCTGTGGGCGGGAAAGGGTGAGCCTCCGGACACCCTGACCCCTTACCTTTTTCCGGCCAGGGTGCAGATTCCACCTCCGCTTCCCTTGTCGATGGATGAGAAGCAATGGGCGCTGTTTTTTGCCACGGCAGAGCGGGTGGGAAGTGTTGCCTCATGGTCGGTTATCGATGGCTGGATCCCCGCCGGGGCGGAAGGCCGGATAAGAAAGCTGCTCAATGGCGAGGCCGTATGGATGGCGAGTGCCGAGGAAAGCGGCCTCCCTCTCAGGGAGGTTCCGGTTCTTTACGAACGTCCCTCCTGGATGGAGGGCTTCAGCCTTCTCATGAACAATTTTGGAACAACCGCCTATCGTGAGCTGGATCCTGCGTTTTTCCTGGCGGCCGGCTTTGTACTGTTGTTCGGGATGATGTTTGCCGATCTTGGACAGGGGTTGCTCCTGGCCCTCCTGGGCTGGCTGCTTCTCCTTGCATCAGGAAACAGGATCGGACCCTCCTGGGCCCGCGGAAGATCCGCCCGTGTTGTCGCCGACGTTCTGATTCCCATTGGTCTTTCCGCCGCGTTTTTCGGGGCGATGTTTGGAAGCTGCTTTGCCCGTGAAGACCTGATTCAGCCCCTCTGGTTTCATCCCATGGACCAGGTCATGTTCTACCTCGGCACGACCATCGGTATCGGTATGGCCATGATCGCCGGGGGGCTCCTGCTGGGGATGCTGAACGCCATCCGGGGACGCCGTATGAGCGAGATCTTCTGGGACAAGTATGGTCCGGTAGGGCTGATATTTTACACGGGTCTGGTCGCACTGGTTATCTCGTTATTTCTTCAGGCCCCTGTTCTTGTTCCCGCAGGTCTCTTGCTTTGCCTCGGCGCTGTCCTGATCATCATGGTTCGTGGATTCTGGACGGCGGCATCCGAGGCCATGGTGACACGTGTCTTTCTCGGTCTTCTGGAAGGCTTCGATCTGGTGACCAAATTTTCCGTGCAAACCATTTCCTTTGCCCGTATCGCGGCATTCACACTGGCCCATATCGGCCTTTCCAAGGCGGTCGTTCTGATTGCGGACATCCTTGCAGGCTGGCCGATCCTGCCCGAAGTCACCATGGTTCTGGGAAACATCTTTATCATCGTGCTGGAAGGGCTGCTGGTGAGCATCCAGGTGGTGCGCTTGCATTTCTTCGAATTCTTCACCAAGTTTGTTATGGGCGGGGGGAGACCTTATGTCCCGCTGGTCATGAAGGAGGGAGTAAGATGGTGAAAGGCCTTAAGGCGAACAAGTGGATCCTTGGAGTCTGCGCGACAGGCTTTAGCTTTGTCATTCTTTCCACCGTGCTGTACATATTCATGCCGGAAGCAGACGCGGGGAATGATGTTCCTGTTCCCCTTGATCTCGCGCACTGGGGTTATTACATGGCGGCGGCGGTGTCAACGGGGCTTGCCTGTATCGGCGCGGGTGTCGCCGTCGCCCATGTGGGTGCTGCGGCGGTTGCCGCCATCTCGGAAAAGCCGGAGATGCTGGCACGTGTCCTCGTCATCGTTGGCCTCGCGGAGGGCATTGCCATTTATGGCCTGATTATCGCGTTCATGATTCTGGCCCGCATTTGATGGTTGAACTGCGATTCATCGGTGACAGGGAAGACCAGCTCCTCTTCCGGTCGATCGGCATCCAGCCGCCGGAGGATGGATGGGGAGATGCCATCCTGGTAGGGAAGGGGGGGAAGCTTCCTCCGGATGAGGCCCTCTACCTTGTTCTGCCCGATCCCGATGACCCCCTTGCTGAAACCGATCGTCTGGCTGAGATGCTGGGCCGCGCCGTTGGTCTCGGAAAGCTGCGACTGTGAGGCATGAGGAAACCCTCGCAAGGCTTCTTGCGGAGATCGATCAACGTGCCAGAGAGAAAGTGCTCCAGATCAAGGCTGACGAGCAGAAGGCCATAAAACGCATTGAGGCTGAGGCCAGGGCCGCGCTTGATTCGGAGCGGGCCAGGCGTGAAGAAAAATTCAGGCACGATCTTGAGAGTCGTCAGAAAAAGGCGTTGCGCAGGGTTGAGGAGACCCGGCTTGCCCGGATATGGGCGTTTGAGCGCAACAAAATGCGGGAGCTGGAGCTCGCCATACGCCGCAGGCTGGAAGCGCAGCCTTTTGATGCCGGCCGATTCCGGATTTGGCTGGAATCAGCCCGAAAGAAAATAGGGCGGTCGGAAGGCCTTGTTCTGGAGGTCAGAAAGGACTGGCGCAGGTCCGCACAAAAATACGGGATGAAGGTGAAGGAGACCCCGATACTCGGGGGGGGCATCCTGACCGATCCCGAAGGCGGCAGGCAGGTGGATGGCTCATGGGATCGCAGGCTGGCCGATCTCTGGCCCGGGATCTGGCAACGCTGGAAGAATGATGTCGGCCAAAATCGTTAAAATAAGCGGTCCACTGGTCATATGCGACCATCCGGAGACCTTTGCCATGAGCGAACGTGTGGCCGTGGGACAGGCCGGTCTGATTGGCGAGGTGATCCGCATCGATGTGGATCAGGTGGCCATACAGGTCTATGAGGAGACAACCGGCCTGAAAACGGGAGAGCCGGTTACCGGCAGCGGCAGATCACTCTCCGTTGAGCTCGGACCCGGGCTGCTCGGGACCATTTTCGACGGCATTCAGAGGCCCCTGGCCTCAATCTATGAGGACAGCGGTGATTTTGTTGGCCGCGGCATCGCCATCCCTTCCTTGAGTCGCGAGAAGGCCTGGCCCTTCAAGCCGTTGGTTGAGAGAGGGGACAGGGTCAGGGGGGGGGCGGTCATCGGTGAGGTCCAGGAGACACCGCTGATCAAACACAGGATTATCCTTCATCCCCGCCGGGAAGGCGTGATTTGTGATATCAGTCCGGAAGGCGATTATACGATTGAACAGCCCGTTGCCCGCCTCAAAACGGATCACGGGCAGATCCTGGATGTCCCGATGTTCCATCACTGGCCTGTGCGTGTCAAAAGGCCGGTCAGGAAACGCCTGCTGCCCAGCGAACCCCTGATCACGGGGCAGCGCATCATCGATACGTTCTTTCCCATCTCCAAGGGGGGAACTGCGGCCATTCCCGGTGGCTTTGGCACGGGCAAGACCATCACCCAGCATAACCTGGCCAAGTGGTGTGACGCCGATATCATCGTGTACATCGGCTGCGGGGAACGGGGCAACGAGATGACCGGTGTCTTGATGGACTTTCCGCATCTCGAGGATCCGCGTACCCATCGGCCACTGATCGAACGCACGGTCATGATCGCCAACACCTCCAACATGCCTGTCGCAGCCCGTGAGGCCTCGATTTACACCGGCATCACCATTGCCGAGTACTTCCGCGACCAGGGCTTCGACGTTGCCATTATGGCGGACTCCACATCCCGATGGGCGGAGGCCCTGCGCGAGATATCCGGTCGTCTTGAAGAAATGCCTGCCGAGGAGGGATTCCCGGCCTACCTGCCGACGCGGACGGCCGAGTTCTATGAGCGTGCCGGCAGGGTGCGCACGCTTTCGGGAGATACGGGTTCGGTGAGCGCGATTGGCGCCATTTCCCCGCCGGGAGGGGACTTTTCGGAACCCGTGACCCTGCATACGCGCCGTTTCGTGAAATGCTACTGGGCTCTGGACAAGGAGCTGGCCAACGCACGCTTTTTCCCGGCCATCCATCCCCTTGATTCCTATTCGGAATATGACGAGGACCTCGGACCCTGGTGGAGCCGGTTTGATCCCGACTGGCGGGAGATCAGGGATGAGGCCATGCGCATCCTTCTGGAGGCAAACGAGCTGGCCCAGGTCGTGCGGATCATGGGCGAAGAAGGCCTGCCGGAGGAACAGAGAAAGGTTCTTCTGGCGGATCACCTGATCAAGGAGGCCTTTCTGCAACAGTCCGCATTCAGCGTGAATGACCGCTATGCTTCGCCCGAGAAGCAGTCAAAGCTGCTGCGGCTTGTCGTTCGCGTGGCCCGGCAGATCATGGAGGATGGTGATCCCGTGGACACACTGGCCAGCAAGTATCGCCTGGATGAGCTGATCCGGCTGAAAGATGAAGTGCCTTCCGGCAAGGCGGAGATTCTGGATACGTGGGACAAGGTTCATGCGTGACCCGCTCATTTACACCCAGCTGGAGTGCATCAAGGGGCCTCTTGTCGCCCTCTGCTGCACTCTGGGCGAGGTTGGTTTTGGCGAGTCCGTACGGATCGTCGATGCCTCGGGGGGTGTCAGGCAGGGCCGTGTCGCCCTGCTGGATGGCGATCGGGTGGTGGTGGAGGTTTTTCAGGGGACATCCGAGCTTGCCCAGAAGGGTAGCAGGGTGTGCTTTCTGGGCGAGCCCATCAGCATCAGTCTTGACCCGGATATGATCGGACGAAGGCTGAACGGCATTGGTGAGCCCATTGATGGGGGGCCACCCCTGACCGGCAAACTGCGCAGGGATGTCATGGGCTCAAGCATCAATCCGGTTGCCAGGGATTATCCGACCGACTTTATCCAGACGGGGATCTCATCCATCGATGTCATGAACGCGCTTGTTCGCGGCCAGAAGCTGCCGATATTCTCCAGCTCGGGCCTGCCCCACGATCAGCTGGCCATTCAGATCGCCAGGCAGGCAAGAATAAGGCCCGATCTGCACGCCAGAAGGGAGGATCGGGCCGAGGAGGGGCTTGTTGTGGTTTTTGCCGCGATCGGCGTCAAGCATGATGTCGCGGTGAAGTTCTACGAAGAGATTGGCGGCAGGGCGGTCGCATTCCTCAATCTGGCGGATGATCCTCCCATGGAGCGTTTGCTGACACCGCGTGTGGCCCTGACCGCCGCCGAATATCTGGCCTTTGACCTTGGCATGCATGTCCTGGTCATCATGACCGACATGACTAATTACGGCGAGGCCTTGCGGGAAATCGCAACGGCACGAGGGGATGTGCCTTCCAGGAAAGGGTATCCCGGATATCTGTACAGCGACCTTGCATCCATTTTTGAACGTGCAGGAAGAATCAGGGGCAAGGCGGGTTCAATCACCCAGGTCCCCATTCTGACCATGCCCAACAATGATATTACGCATCCGATTCCCGACCTGACGGGTTACATCACCGAGGGCCAGATCGTGTTGACCAACAGCCTGCACCGGCAGGCGATATACCCGCCCATTGAATTGCTTCCCTCCCTTTCCCGTCTCATGAAGGATGGGGTGGGGGAGGGTCTGACCCGCTCCGATCACTTTCCCCTGATGAGCCAGCTTTACGCCTCCTACGCTCGGACCAACAGGGCGCGCCTGATGAGCCGTATCGTGGGTGAGACCGACCTGCCTGAAATCGATCGAACCTATCTCCGGTTTGGCCAGATTTTCGAGAAACACTTCATCCATCAGGATGATGATGAGGAGCGATCCATTGAGGAATCCCTGGATCTTGGCTGGCGCTGTCTTTCATGCCTTCCGGAATCCGAGCTGACACGACTTCCCAGAGAGGAGATAGACGCCCACAGGCATCTTCTGGAAGAGGGGAAGGAGCTGACCTTGTGAACAGGTACGGGCCCGGGAGGCCTGCCACCAAGGCGGAACTCGTCCGCATCCGGCTAGAGCTTTCCATGGCCAGGGAAGGGCTTAGCCTGCTTGAGAACAAGCGGGACTTTCTGATCAAGGAAGGTGCAAGGCAACTGGGAAAGGCCAGGGAAAAGCGCCTTGGGCTGAGCCGCTCGTGGGCACGCTTGCAGGAGATGTGGTCGGATTGCCTTCAAATGGAGAGAAGGGAAACACTGGAAAGGCTGGCCGCAAAAGTGGCGAAAATGCCCCCGCTTGAGGGTGGCGAAAGGCGCTGGATGTCCGTAAGCATCGCGGAATACAGTCAACAGGGACCCAAACTGGCGCTGCTGGGCGCGTTTTTTGACTGCGGCCTGAGGCCGGAACGCGCAAGAGGCGCACTTGCGGCCATGCTCCCTGAACTGGTCGAGCTGATGAACCTGGAAACTAACGTGAGGCGCATAGCCATGGCCCTGAAAAGATGCCAGCGGCAGGTCAACGCCCTGAATTACGTCATCCTTCCCGAACTTGAAACGGAGAAGAAAAGGATCGAACAGCGTCTGGAGGAAATGGAGCGCGAGGCGCTCTTCCAGTCAAAACGATTAAAAGCGAGAAGCCATTGATACAGAAAGAGTTAGAAGACGTTGTTAAGGAGCTATCTGAAGCCGAGGCCCGGGCTGCAAAGATGATTGACAAGGCCAGGCGGGCATCGGAGAAGCGCCTCACGCAGGCAAAAACAAGGCTTGAGAACAGGAGAAAGGAGGCGCTTGAGAGCCTGGATGCCGAACATCAGCTGCAAATGCAAGAGCAAGAAAAGATTATCCGGGAGAAAACCAGGGAAATTGAACTCAGGACCGAGGCGGACATCAGGCGGATGGAAGAACGACACAAGGAGGCGTTTGAGCGGCTGGTGGACTGGGCGGTTGAGAGGATCATCAGGGAATGAGCGCCGCACTCCTGACCAAGCTCAAGGCCGCGGGCAGGCCAAAAGGCACGGAAGCCGAACTGGAGAGGTTCCAGTCCTGGCTGCCGCCCGACATACAGCCCGTGAACAGTGCAATTCGCGGCTGGATCAGACGCTTCAAGGCCGGGGAAACGGTCAGTGAAAGGCTCAGACTCGAAAGCGAGGCTTTGGAAGATATACAACGCAGGCTGCTTCATCTCCGCGATGGCGCACACAAGGCGCTGCTTGTCGGATTTACCGATATGATTGCACGCGGCATGGATAAAGGGATGCAGGCTCGCCAACAGGCGCTTGCCGGGACGTACATTGAGCCGGAATTTGAGGATCAACTGGAAGATCATGTCCAGCAGTGGCTGCGCAAGCGTGAACGCGGGCCGCAGCGGGCGATGGCCGGATATCTTCTGCGCCTCATGGAGGCGTGGAAGCGGCAGAGAAGAGCTGAAACGGAGCCCGATGGTGAATGATTTTTTCATTTCAGTAACGTCGCATAATGTATATTATGTAAAGTTACGGGAATGGGCGGGACATGAATATGCCTGAGCGCCTCAAGGAAATTACCCATGCAATAGACAGGTTAGAGATATTAATGGATGTTCTGCGTGAACATTGTCCCTGGGACCGAAGGCAGACCTTTGAATCGCTGCGCCGCTACACCCTGGAGGAAGTCCACGAGGTCCTGGAGGCGATTGACGACCGGGACTGGGAGGCGCTGAAAACGGAGCTGGGCGATCTCCTTCTTCAGATCGTCTTCTACGCACGCATCGCCAGGGAGCACGGTTATTTCACGTTGCACGATGTTGCCACGTCCATTGTCGAGAAGATGGTCCGGCGCCATCCCCACGTCTTTGAGAGCACCGACGCGGACGATCCCGGCAGGCAGTGGCACGAAATCAAGGACAGCGAGCATCAGGACCGAACCAGCCTGATGGACGGCATTCCTCCCCTGCCGGCGCTTGCCTATGCCCAGAAGCAGCAGGAGCAGGCCGCCCGCGCCGGCTTCGACTGGAATGTGGCCGGGGAGGTGCTTGAGAAGATCGAGGAGGAAATCGCCGAATTTTCCACCGAGGTCCGCCAGAAGGCGGACCAGGAGAGACTTGAAGATGAATTTGGTGATGTCCTGTTTGCGCTGGTCAACCTTGGCAGAAAGCTCGGCCTGAATGCGGAACTGGCCCTCATGCGCTCCAACAGAAAGTTTGATCGGCGTTTCCGCATGATGGAGCACCTCGCCAGGAAAAAAAATGTTTCGCTTTCCAGCCTTGACCCGGACAGTCTTGAGGCCCTTTATGATGAGTCCAAGCGAATCACTGGATCAGGGACCGGTCAACCACAGGAGGAAGATATATGAGTGATCAAACCAAGCAGGCCGCAGCCCAGGCGCAGCAACAGGAAATGCAGATTCAGGTGCCCCCCGATGTGGCCCGGGGCTGCTATGCCAACCAGTTGCTGGTGGCCCATACCCAGGAGGAATTCATCCTCGACTTTATCCTTGCAACCCCGCCGGCCGGCATCGTCAGCGCCCGTGTCATTGTTTCACCGACTCACGCCAAGCGGATTGCGGCGGCGCTTCAGGATAATATCGGCAAGTATGAGGCAAGATTTGGCGAGATTGAGAACATTTCACCGGCGGTGCCGGACACCCTGACCGCGCACTAGGGGGCTGATCTCTACGTCGATCGGGTGGCTTTTTTGGGCCTGAGCCGGCGCATGCCGATCTCATGGAGCTGCTCTGCGAAGGCATGGTTCTTGCTTGCCGCTTCATTGATGGCGTCGACAGGGAAGGCGAATGCGAGCAGCTTGCTGGTCGCCACGACATCGGCCGTGGGAAGGCTCAGACCGATGACCGATATTTCCCCCACCACGTCCCCTTCACCCATGGTCGCAACCTTCCTGCCGTCACTGATGACATCGACGTTCCCTTTCGCGATCAGATAGAGATAGCGGTTAAATTCGCCCTGCCGGATCAGCGTCTCACCGGGCTCCAGCTCCGTGATCTTGCATTTCTCGGCCAGGCTTTCCCGTTTCTCTTCGGGCAGGGTGTGAAACAGCGCGTGCTCCGATGTCATGTGTTTTGCTTCGTCAATGGAGTCCCTGGTTTCGGCGATCTGGACCCATTTGGCGTCCTCATATCGTCGCATGCAGTTTTTCTGGGTCGCCCCCTCCAGCATCAGGAAAAAGGCCACGGCCAGAAAGAAAGACTGCAGCCAAAGACCGAGTATGGCGGCAATGACGGCAACCCCAATGATCCGCATGGTGCTTCTGTCCGACACGAGCCTGAGATAGGTGAAGACCAGTCCGGCGACCGGTACCACAATCAGGACCAGGCCATAGAGTTCGGGGTTCAGTCCCAGCTCGTACATCCCCAGGGCCGCGAACACGCCGCTGGCAAGCAATTTGACCACAAACTTCCAGTCGAGCTTCAGCTTTCCGGGAATGTATTGCTTGATGAAGTCCATACGGTGATTCAGGTCCTCGTCAGGGTATCTTTTACGTCAGCGAATCCCATTTTGACCTTAATCCCCCCTCCTCTGCAACCAGTTGATGGCGTTTTGAACGGCCTCGACCAGCGGCAGACTCAGGGCCAGCTGGGCGGCAATGGCTGAAGCCAGCCTGCAGCCGCTGCCATGCGCGTGTTCCCGGTTCCAGTTCCGGACGCCGTGTTCAAATGGCGTGATTTCCCCTGTAAGCTCATAGAGCACGTCCAGAAGGTTGTCCCCCTGACCATGCCCCCCCTTCAGGAGGACGGCGGTTCTGAAGCGGATGGCGATCTCCGCGGCATCCTCCAGCGGGTCGGATACCCGTCTTCCCAGCAGAATCTCCGCCTCGGGCAGGTTGGGCGTAATCAGCGTGGCAAGCGGAAAGAGCTTTTCGGACATGGCCTCGATGCCGTCATCATCAAGCAGGCGGGTTCCGGATGTGGATGTCAGGACGGGATCAACAACCAGTGCCCTGGCAGCGTGCAACCCTGAAAGCAGTGAGGCGACAAGACTCACCCTGTCGGCGTCAACCAGCATGCCGGTCTTGACCGCCCTGACGTCGTAATATTCAAAGACAGCACGAATTTCCGCCTCAAGCTGGGCGAGAGAAGCCTTCTCTATTCTCCTGATATTCAAGGGGTTCTGGGCTGTTAGGGCCGTTATGGCGCTGCAACCCTTCATATCAAACCCGGCAAACGTGGCCAGGTCGGCCTGGATGCCCGCGCCGCCGCTGCTGTCCGATCCGCCGATGGTGAGGCAGGCCGGTTTCACCCCTCCTCCCAGATCCGAACCAGCGTTTTTGCCTTTTTCTCGATGTCCTCCGCCGAGAAGAGATCCGAGATCAGCGCGGCAGCATCCGCGCCGGCGCGTTTTACTTCCCTCAGATTTCGGGCATGGATTCCACCGATGGCAACGATATTTGCCTCCGGAAAGATCTGTCTGGCCTTCATCAGTCTGGCGAGACCGATCACGTTCGCACCGGATTTGCTTGCCGTCGGAAAGATGGACCCGAACGAGACATAGTCCGCCCCGGAACTCAACACATGACGGGCAAAGGCTGCGTCCGCCTTGCAGGAGACGCCGACGATCAGATCCGGGCCGGTTTCACATCGCAGTTGCGTCAGGTTCGGGCAGTCAGTGGGTCCGAAATGCACGCCATCGGCCTTTGCTCTGATGGCTGTATGCAGAAAATCATTGATGATGAGCAGCGCGCCGGAGGCACGTGTGAGTTCCCGCAGGGCCCGGGCGCGCTCGGCAAGACGGTCCGCTTCCTGTTTCTTGTCGCGCAACTGGAGAATGCGCACACCCCCCGCCAGCGCCGCCTCCGCCTTCGCCAGGAGATCATCCAGCGGCAGGTCGGCGGGAAGGATGCCGTATATGCCCTCAATCCTGCGTGGCATGATCCGGAAGCGTCGCCAAATCGGGAAGGGATTGAATCACGTGGAAAAACAGGAGCCTATTCAAGCAGTTGCAGCAATTGACGGAAGTCCCCGATCTCCCACACCTGGTCCCTGTAATCCTCGGGCACGTCCTGATAGCCGTGCTCCACAAAGGCCACGCCCATGCAGCCGGCATTCAGGCCGGCCTCCACGTCAAAACGTGTGTCGCCCACCATCCATGTCTCACGGGGCTCAACGCCCATGCGCCGGCAGCACTCAAGAAGCATGTCGGGGGAAGGTTTCTTGGAAAAACCATCCTCGGGGGAAAGCGCCGTGGTGAGGTAAGGCGTGATGCCCATGCTTTCCAGCACCCGCACGCGCGCCCTGGCCGGTTTTGCCGTGACCACGGAGAGCCTGACCCCCCTGTCATGCATGGTTTTCAGGGTTTCAATCACGCCGGGGAAAAGCTCGCTGTGATCCGCCGGGTTCTGCTCGTAGATCTCCGCAAAGGCGTGGTACAGGGCCATGGTTTCAGGATGATCCATCGGCAGTCCGAGGACGCTGGCGGCGAGCTTCTGCGCTCCGCCTCCCACATGGGGCTGGGTCTCCTCCAGCGTCAATCGTTTTTTGTACCCCAGCCTTTCCAGGGCCCGGTTGATGTTGGCGTGAATGTCGGGAAGGGCGTGCACCAGTGTGCCGTCCAGATCAAAGATAAAGGCTTTTGGTTTTGTCATATTGCATTAACATCCTGTTCTAACATATTGATTGCAAATTCAATTTCTTCCCGAACCATGCTGTGTTCCTCGCTTTGCAGCCTGCCCTCAAGACGGGAAAGCTCCCGGGCGGCGCCCAGTCTTCCCAGGGCCCAGGCCGCGTGAGCGCGCACCAGCGGCTCCGCATCATCCAGCGCCATGGCCAAATCGGGAATATAGCGCCGGTCGCCTGAATTTCCCATGGCTATGGCGATATTGCGCAGCAGTCCCCCCCTCCCCGTCCGTTTGACGGGAGACTTGCGGAACCTTTTTCTGAAGCCTTCCTCATCAAGCCGGAACAGGGCTTGCAGCTCCGGCAGGATGTTTTCGCTTGCGGGGGCAAGCAGGTCGGGGTCCGGTGCCCGCGCGTGCCGGTTCCAAGGACAGACCATCTGACAGTCATCACAGCCGAAGATACGGTTGCCCATCAATGGCCGTAATTCGCGTGGGATAAATCCCCTGAACTCGATGGTCAGATAGGAGATGCAGAGCCTGGCATCCACCACGTAGGGCGCCACGATGGCCCGGGTGGGACATATCTCCATGCAGGCCCGGCATGAGCCGCAGTGACTGCTGGCAGGCGCGTCCGGCTCGATGTCGGCTGTTGTGAAGATTTCGCCCAGCAGAAACCATGATCCCGTTTCACGGTTGATGGTCAGGCTGTGCTTTCCCTGCCAGCCGAGTCCCGAGGATTCGGCCAGGGCGTGCTCCAGCACGGGGGCGGTATCCACATAGACCTTCTGATCCTGCCTTCCCAGCAAGGCGTCCAGATCGCGGGCCAGGGCCTTGAGACGTTTTTTCATGATGTCATGGTAATCATTGCCATGGGCATAGGCGGCGATCACTCCCCTCCCCTTTTTCGCTTTCGCCTCGGCAAGGCTGTAGGGCGGTGGTGTGTAGCGCATGGCCAGGGTGATGACGGTTTTAACCGCCGGCAGCATCGTTTCAGGCTGCTTACGCCGCCTGTGGCGTGTTTCCTCGGCCATGTAATCCATGCTGCCATGCATGCCGGCTGTTAGCCATTGTTCATAGGCCGCGGCATGGGTTTCCGGGACGTCCGGCCGCGCGAACCGGCACAGATCAAACCCGTGCTCCGCCGCCAGCGTCAGGATCTTGGCTTTCAGTTCATTCAAGGCATGTCCAGCGGGGATTTCGCTCCTGTTTTCAGCCCGCGAACCACGGGCCAATACCTGCTCGAACGGTTCTCCCCCGATAATCGCGCGCAAAACGAAGGAACTTTTCCGCCCGGTCTCGTATGAACCCGGCCGTCTTCCCTGTCGCAAACTGCCTGCTCAACAGAAGGCGCCGGTACTGCTCTCCAACCGCACGAGCCTTGTCCATCACAAGAAATATTGTGATATTCGAATGAAATATATCAATGCCTAACATACGTCATTGAATAGACAGGCTCGCAACCTGTTGCTGTTTCTGGAAATTGACGATGCTGAATTCATCTTCTACGCTGAATTAAATGCCTGCCAAGGATTTTTCGATGAGCCTGCTGAAAAAAGATACGTACGTACATTAATATAATAAGTCATACGCAAAAAAATGAGATGGTACGCAGATAATTCAGAATTAAATGGAATTAGAGGGGCGGACATCCCTGATATTCTGCTTTTTGGTGGGGTTGCTATTGCGCCTGAACACGAACCTGTATTGAGAGAGAAGATCGAGGGAGTTAAGGCTAAGTATGGTCATAAACGTGCCCCAATTAAATGGAATTTAAAAGATCTAAAAAAAACCCACCAAAAACAAAGTCAAGAGCAGTTGTATAGGGATATGTTTAAATCTTCAAATGACTGGAGAAAAGAAATATTTGAGGAAACCAGTGATTGCGAGTTTACCATAATTCTTTCATGTATTGAGTCGTTTAGTAAAAGAAGGAAGGATATAAAAGCAGTAAAAGAGCGGTTATCTGAGTGGGTGTTTAGTAATGGTCTAATGCGTTATGCGCTGCATGTAAAAGAATCAGCCCCAGAAAGAGCGTTTGTAATTCTTGACTGGCCCGATGGTGGGAATGCCAAACCTTTTGACCGTGAATATACCTCTGCTTTTAATAGGGGTAAAAGTGCAAATGGTGTAGGCTATCATTTTGATGCGTTGAGCAAATTGCCGTTTCATGACTCAGCTCTTTATACAAATATGTTGCATTCAACCATTCTACAATTTTCTGACCTTGTTGTCGGTGCATCACGTGAGTTTATAGAGTATGCCATCGGTAAGCGTAATGAAGGTGACGGAATAGGAATAGAATGCTTAAAATTATTCTTAAGCAAGTTTCGTGTCTATCCAAATAATGTTCTTAGCAAGGGGCTGAATGTTTCTACAAATAACGCTGGCCTCAGGAATAAAATAAGGGCGGCTATTAGAAATGCATAATGCGTATAATAAGGCACTCGCTCGGACGGCAATGTTGTTAAATTGCAAGGATAACTTATGCGCAGATTCACAGAATCCATAAGAAAATCAATAGCAGCCCAAGACTGGTATGGAGCGCTATCTACAGCGCTTACTTTACCCGATGTTTGCGGAAGACTTGAAAATCCAACTATGGGTTCTAAAGCCAGATACGTAGAGTGGTTTCAGCAGTGGTTGCAGCCTGAATATACACTTAAAATTGGACCGGATGAAGAAGAACACGTGTTTCTTCATGGAGAAGATTGTTATGCATTGAGATGCAGCTATCTACATGAAGGTGGCTCCAATATTGAAGAGCAACGTGCCCAAAAAGCTTTAGAAGATTTTCATTTTATTACTCCAAGGCCAGGGTGCTATGTTCACTGTAATCAATCGAACAATACATTACAGCTACAAGTTGATGTGTTCTGTAATCAAATAGCTGATGCAGTCGATAGGTGGTTTGAATCAATTAAAGACAATAGTGATGTTCGGCGACGTATGGGTGGGTTGTTAGTTATCCACGATTCATCTAAAGGCATCAGTTTTTGAGAAATTAGGGTTATGAGGAATGGGGGGTCAGGGCTTAATGGGATGGACGCCCCGCCTCTTCATACGGCATCGCGATGTGCCAGAATGGATGCATTGCTGGCTGAGAAGCACCAGGCATGGTCAACTGGAAGGCGCTATTTTGACATGACCGAGTTCCATGAATGGCGTGAGGCAAGACAGGAATACCAAACCAAGGTGCGGACTATCAAATGAAAACTCCGAACCTGACGGGAAATAAATTTGCAGCAACTTTGGGACTTGATCTTCGGGAGTATTGCTGGAATTAGAAAAAAATTATAAATAGTTAGAGAAAAGAAGATAGAAATGAGAATTAAATGAACTTGCCGATGTTAACAAATCAGAGGTATCGGCCAATACCAACAGATACAGTAGTGGCTTGTCGAATATTCAATCCCTTTTTGATTCAATTAGAAAAGTTGAATTTAATATAGGGCTGTAATTCAGAGTCATACTACAATGGCACCCGGCCCCATCGAATATTTGCAGCCCATTCAGAAGGTAAAATTTACTAAGTTGTTAATAAGGGAGGGGTGACCGATGATAATATGGGGCTCAAAGGCACGAGAATTCGTAGAACAGGAAGGTTCTTTTTTCTGTCCAGTATGCCGAAAAGAAACTTCTTATCAATTAAAGCGGCTGGGGAAATATTTCACTCTTTACTACATGCCTCTGTTTCAAATTAAGGATTTAGGAAGGTTTGTTGAATGCAAACAATGTAAAAACCTTCTTAAAGAAGAGGTACTCAATTACCAGCATGAACAGGCTATATCAAGCGATCCTGGTAAGGAGGAGGAAAGCCTGTTCTCTTCTGTGGCAGAACTCGTTCAAGTGCAGATGCTATTTACATCTATGCTAATAGAGCATGAGTTATCTAATTTAACAGAGGAGCAAAAAAAGAAATATCTGGCATTTGAGCTTGGTGTAATAGAATACTTTGATCAACTTATGATGAGAACCGAATCAGATAATGAATCTGATATAAGGGTGATGAATTTCCTAATTTATTATGTCAATTCCAAGTTCTCAAATCATTCGGAAAATGATTTGCGTTTCTGGACAGATGCATTAATTAATGGTCAAGGCTTCAAAGAGCGTAAGTTAGGGTTTAACTCGGTAAAACACCATTGGAACTCGGATGGTTCTAAGCGAGCCAACTATTTCCCAGGTGCATTCTTAATGGAAGCATTAGGAATAAAGCCAAACAAGTCGCCAGCTACAGATCTTGATCAACAATCTTCTCAATCAAAGCCGCCTGAGGATGCTGTAATCCAGTCAGAAGTTCCAGACCATGATCTGAATCAGGGGAGCTACGGGGCATCAAAAGAGAGTTCCAGCACCATAGACTTATCTTCCCTAAAAATAGAAAAGCGAATGCCCGCTAAAGAGCTTGGAGATGAGATAGGAGTTGATGAACATTTAATAATAGCAAAGATCATGGTTGGAGATCTAAAAGGCGAGAAGGAAAATGGTGAATGGTTTGTTCTTCCTTCGCGCGAAGCATCTTCCCCTCCATCTGAAGAAGAAACTCAATCCAATACAAATCAGTCTCATAAAGCAAAGCAACAAATCCATAATCAAAAGAAGACCAGCCCTTTTTCCACATGGAAAATAATCATGCTGATTTTTCTGATCGGAGGGATAGCAAGAGGATTGTTTGTCTTAGGCCATAGGCCATCACATAGCGACATTATGCTTAGCCCCCAAGTTCAGGAGGCTCTTGAAAAATTCGTTATTGAGAATCAGCAATCGCATTCAACTAATGGCATTCTTGAAAAATCACCTGAAGCCAAGCCTATTGAGAGCAATCTCAATGAGGGAAATCAGTTTCTACAGTCTAAGGGACAGGATAAAGCTGAAGTGGAAGCCAAGATTCTGGAAATGCTATCTAATCCAAAGCAGGACCATACTGAAGAAATGAAGTGGTTTCGTGAGAAAGCAGATCAAGGGAATTTAGAGGCCCAGAAATTTCTGGGATTCGCTTATTATTATGGAGGGTTCTTAAAACAGAATTATACGGAGGCAGCAAAATGGCTTCAAAAGGTAAAGGAGCAGGGAGATGCCGAGGTTCAAAATGTCTTGGGTGCTATGTATGCACAAGGCCAAGGCGTGGAGAGGGATGATGCCGAGGCTGTAAAAATGTGGCGTAAGGCTGCCGCGCAGGGGCTTGCTGCTGCTCAGTATAATCTGGGTGCAATGTATATTGCAGGCAGAGGAGTTAAGCCCGACTATGTTGAGGCAGCAAAGTGGTTTCATAAGGCTGCGGAGCAAGGAGATGCTGGGGCAGAGAATACTTTGGGCAACATGTATATGACAGGCTTTGGAGTTGAAAAGAACTATGTTGAGGCGGTCAGATGGTACCGAAAGGCAGCCGACCAGGGATTCGTTAAGGCGCAGTTACATCTTGGCCAAATGTATGCTGCAGGAAGAGGTGTGAAGCAGAGTAATGCTGAGGCAAAGATTTGGTTCAGTAAAGCAGCAAAGCAGGGGAATGCCGATGCCAAATCCAGGTTGGAGCAATTAAACAAAAAGGAAAAGCGGGAAGCCAAATCTGAAATTCTGCCGTGGAAGGCCAAAGCACCCCAAAAAGATATTCAGGTGTTTGATGCCTCTGAACCTTTACCATGGAAAGTTGATGCAATAGCAGGACAAGCTAAGCAGTGTCAGGAACTTTACCGGGAAAAACAGTTCAGACAGGCATTTCCAATGTGCAAGAAAGCGGCGGAAGGGGGAAATGCTGAGGCCCAATATGTTTTGGGCTTAATGTACGAGAAAGCCCAAGGCGTGAAGAAGGATTATGCCGAGGCTGTAAAATGGTTGAAGAAAGCGGATAGGACAAAGACTAAACAATCAGATGGCAATATCAGGCTAGATAACGCGTTCAAATCATTAATATCAAATATAGCCGCAACCGGAGATGCAAGTACGGAAGAATGGAAGCTACTTTCAGCAGATGAAGGGTATATTTTACTTTACAGAGCAAACGAAAATGGAGATGTTTTCCTCAACCATGTGCCACTGCCCAAATATAAGTCGTCATCTCAAATAGGGGGTTGGTATTTACTGGGCGGTTTCAAGGTCGAAGTGCAACACGCCTGATATTTCGTTCGTAGTATTCA
>CAZCTM010000018.1:0-42308 GCA_964501925.1 uncultured Zetaproteobacteria bacterium
CCAATGCGGACAACTCTTGTGCTTTAAAACCGGACAGGTCTATTTGTTGCTAACATTGAGCATCAATATCATTGACTTTTTTTCTCTTCCATTTCACGATCGGCACCGAAAACTATGATGTCTTTCTCACTTGAATCACTGAACATCTCTGGCAAGGAAGTGCTTCCTCTCGTGGAAGGCGGCAAGGGTATCGCCATCTCCAATGGCCTTAGCTCCGGGATGTGGGCGAAGGCAGGAGGTGTGGGGACCTTCTCCGCAGTATATGCGGACAAGCTGGATGAGAACGGCGAGATCATTCCACTGGTTTTCAAGGGAAAAAGCCGGCGTACCCGCCATGAGGAACTGATTGCCTACGCCATAGAAGGGGGTATCAGCCAGGCCAGGGTGGCCCACGAGGTTGCAGGTGGTAATGGCCGTATTCACATGAATGTCCTCTGGGAAATGGCGTCATCCGAACGCGTTCTCCATGGCATTCTCGAGGAAACAAAGGGCCTGATTCATGGTGTCACATGCGGTGCCGGCATGCCCTTCCGTCTTGCACCTATCGCCGCCCAGTACAGGGTGTATTACTATCCCATCGTTTCTTCAGCCCGGGCCTTCCGCGCCCTGTGGCTGCGTTCATACCGTAAATATCCGGAATGGCTTGGGGGGGTCGTCTACGAGGATCCATGGCGTGCCGGTGGCCATAACGGTCTCTCCAACACGGAGGACCCGAACAAGCCGGAAGATCCTTACCCCAGGGTGGCCGCCCTGCGAAAGACCATGAGGGAATATGGCCTGGCCAACACACCTATCTTCATGGCAGGGGGCGTCTGGTTTTTGCGTGAATGGACCGACTGGCTGAACAATCCGGAACTGGGACCCATCGCCTTCCAGTTTGGTACCCGTCCCCTGCTGACCCGGGAAAGCCCCATCTCGGAGGCCTGGAAGAAGCGGTTGCTGAGCCTCAGGGAGGGAGACATTGTATTAAACAGGTTTTCGCCGACGGGCTTCTATTCCTCAGCCGTCTATAACAGCTTCATGCATGAACTCTATGAAAGATCCGACCGTGAAATCGCGTTTGTGAATCATCCGGCGGGTGAACACACCCATGAATTTGTCTTTGGTGTCCGCAACAAGAAGGTTTACGTGACCAAGGCCGATCTCAAGCGGGCGCGGGCCTGGCTGAGACTTGGTTACACCAAACCGCTTCCCACACCGGATTCCACGCTGGTCTTTGTCACTCCTGAGAAGGCCCGTGAGATACGCCAGGACCAGCTGGACTGCATGGGCTGCCTTTCCCAGTGCCTCTTCAGTAACTGGGCCACGAATGAACTGGGCACCACCGGCAAAAAAGCCGACCCGAGAAGTTACTGTATTCAGAAGACCCTGCAGGATATCGCACACGGTGCCGACCCGGACAAGAACCTGATGTTTGCAGGTCATGCGGCCTATCGATTTGCCGAAGATCCATTTTATGCCAATGGCCATATTCCCACCGTGTGTGAACTTGTCGAGCGTTTGCAGACCGGGAATTGATCCGTTCCCTTGTGCCTTATCAGCAGTCTGTAATCCAATTCAATAAACATCGTAGGATGAACGGGTTCCCATGAAGCCTGACCATCGAGGCCTACCGTCATCCGTCTATCTGGAGCTGGAAACCGACCTCAGGCTTCACACCCATTATCCTGAGCTGGGCAAGGCCGAATTGCTCACCGATGCCATCACTCTTCCTTTTATCGATCTTGAAAAGCGGCTCGATCAGCATCGAACCAGACGATCCGCCACAGAAGCAGAAAAACTTCGCCACGGTATCAAGGCCTATCTGTCCCGTCTTAACGCCAATCCCCTGCTGCCGCTCCAGTTTCGCCTCAAGGTTCTGCAAAGGCTCGAGCATGAGCTCGACCTGTTTGATTCGCACACCACGGCCGCCGTCCTCAACGCCTATAAAATAGCGGTGGAAATGCTTCAGAAGGCCGCCCGAACCAAACCGGAATATTATCTTGACCTGCTGAATGTCGTGGCCACTGCCATTGAACTGGCGGTAAAGCTGCTCCGACATGATCTTGAGTCCTATCAACCGCCTGCGATCATCACCATTCGGCAGACATTCAGCCTGGCCCGCCTGGGTCTTGGTGTGCTTCCCGCATTGCCAGAAGGCCTGGGAGATGCCTCTTCCCGCCTGCAGAGGGCTGTCTCGCTCCACGAACTGGTGAGAGCACTGAATTTCTTCCGCAGACCCGTGACCGAGCAGAGAAAGATATGGAGTCTGCTGGAGGAACATGCGAATGTGCTGCGACCAAGTCTGTGTCCGCGTCGCAAGCCTCTCCCTTCATTGTCAGGCAAGGCGTTTCTCGTAAGCCGACTTTCTCATCCCAACGAGGCACCGAAGATGACATCCCGTCTGCCAGAGATATTTTCCAGCGATTCGATCGTCATCCCCATGGATGCCTTCCTCAGAAGGCTGACCCATGGAGTCAGGAAGGCCAAGCACCTGCTTGACAACCCTGAACTCCAGAAAACGGACATGCATACAGATGAGAAACTTCAGCTTATTATCATGGGCAGTCATGCCATTCTGGATGATTTGAGCATCAAGAAGCGGGCCAGACGATACAGGTATCGAGAAACCAGGGTTTATCTCGAATGGAACCTGCAGAGAGAATTTGCCGAAATGAGGAATGCCATGTCACCGAGCAGCTATGCGTTTGCGCCCTTTGAGTGGTCCGTCGAAGATGCGTGGTGGATCACTGACATCAGCAAAACCGGGGTTGGTCTGGAAAGAACCTCCTCAAGGAAAATGGAAAACATCATAGGCGCCATGGTTGCCCTGAGATGGCCGCAACATAAGGGGGAGCCGAAACTGGGATTCATCCGCTGGTTTAAGGAGCCCAAGGTGGGGGAACAGCGCCTTGGGATTGAATTTCTTCGGGGAAACTACCGGCCATTGAAGGCCAGCCTGATTGGCAGCGATATCGGTATCATGCAGGATGTCCCCTCCTGGTATGTGGTAGCTGAGCAGGCAGCTGATTCGCTGCGTGTTTTCTCGCCGGAGAAAGACATTTTTGCAGGTATGGTACTGAACCTCTCTGACTCGGACCAGGAACATCTCTACAAGGTTACGCATGTCATCCAGACAGGTCCGAACTATGCTTTTTTCCTCGCCGATCGTCTGCGCGAAAAACCGGAGATCGTCAGGCAACAAACATCATGATGAGGAGGGAATAGTGCTTCCGCTTCCGAACCATGTGTTCCGCGAATATGACATTCGCGGCATCTTTGGCAAGGAGATCAGCCTGGATTTTGCATACAGACTGGGGCTTGCCTACGCCTTTTTTCTCAAGGATGCCAGCAAGGGACCCGTCGTCGTCGGCCGGGATGTCAGGATCTCGGGACCAGATCTTCAAGCCGCCCTTGTCAGGGGACTGGTTACCGGTGGTTGCAACGTCGTGGATATTGGCATGGTGCCGACACCCCTTGCCTATTTTGCCGTGCATCAACTCGGGGCATCCGGCTGCATAGTGATTACCGGCAGCCACAATCCGCCTGACTACAACGGATTCAAGATGATGCGCGGTCTGGACTCGCTGCATGGGGAAGATATTCGAACCCTCCGGCGCATCATGCAGCAGAAACTCCCTCCATCCGCCACGACCGGTCAGATTCGGCATCTGGACACAATCACCACGTATGAAGATTTCGTGCAGCGGGATATCTTTCTTGCGCGTCCCTTAAAGGTTGTCATCGACGCGGGAAACGGGGCGGCAGGTCCGGTGGCCTGGCCCATATACCAGAGGCTTGGCTGTGAGGTGACTAAACTTTACTGCGAACCGGATGGCCACTTTCCCAATCATCACCCTGATCCAACCGTTGTGGAAAACCTGAATGATCTAAGCAGGACCGTGCGAAAACAGGGCGCCGATCTGGGCATTGCCTTTGACGGCGATGGCGACCGCATTGGTGTGGTGGATGAGAAAGGGGCGGTGATATGGGGTGACATGCTCCTTCTTCTTCTCTCCCGTTACCTTCTGAAGGAGCATCCCGGTGCCACCATCATCTCCGAGGTCAAGTGTTCGCAACACATGTACGACGATATCGCAGCTCACGGGGGCAATGCCATCATGTGGCGTACCGGCCACTCCCCGATCAAGGCCAAGATGAAGGAAACTGGAGCACTTCTGGCCGGTGAAATGAGCGGCCATATCTTTTTTGCCGACCGCTATTTTGGTCACGATGATGCCATCTATGCCGGCGCCCGCCTGCTGGAGGTGATTGCAGATCAGAACCAGCCAGTTTCCAGGATATTTGAAGACCTTCCCCAAACCATTACCACACCGGAAATCAGGGTTGACTGTCCCGACCAGAAGAAATTCGATGTCATCGAGGAGGCCAAGGCCCATTTTGGCTCGCTTGGTTATGAGATCATCGATATCGATGGCATGCGGCTTAAATTCAGGGATGGCTGGGCGCTCTTGCGCGCATCCAACACCCAGCCCTCGCTTGTTCTGCGCTTTGAAGCACCCAATGAAACCCGCCTGAATGAAATGAGAAACATGCTGGAAGACTGGCTGAAGGAGCGACTGTGACCGGCCTAGTCCACGCCCTCTGATGACCATCGCCAGAACCGGAGCATGGCGTCAGTGGGCTGGAAACAGGGTAGATGTTTGTACCAGTGGCGGATCAATTCTGCATCCCGGGCCAGATCCAGCAACCTGAATCCGGCATCCCCGCTTTGACGGGTGCCCACAGCATCACCCGAGCCACGCAATTTAAGGTCAAGCTCGGCCAGGCTGAGGCCATCGTGCATGGAACACATGATCTTCAGACGCTGAACGGCGGCCTGAGAGGCGGCTTCGCTGGGTAGCAATACACAATACCCCTGGCTGGTATTGCGCCCCACCCTTCCACGCAGCTGATGCAGCTGGGCCAGGCCATAGCGATCCGCCTGCTCGATGACAATGAGGTTCGCCTCAGGCACATCCACACCCACCTCAACCACCGTGGTGGAAACCAGAATTCTGCATTTGCCGCCGGCAAATGCCTGGAGAACCTGCTTCTTCTCCCTGCCGGACATGCGTCCGTGCAGCGCACACACGCCGGCCTGAGGAAATTTTCTCTCCAGAAACTTGCTACGCTGCTCAACTGACACGCCGTCTTCATCCTCATCGATGCGCGGCACAATCCAGTAAATTCGACCCTGCCGGTCCAGAATACGCTGCATGCCGTCGGCCAGCTTCGCTATCGCCCTGGGCGAGATGACCGATGTTTTCACCGGCTTGCGGCCCGGCGGCAAGCCCCGCATCAGACTCAGATCCATATCGCCATACAGGGCCAGGGCCAGCGAGCGTGGAATCGGGGTCGCCGTCATGGCCAGAAGATGAACGGACTCTCCGCGCTCGGAAAGCTCCCAGCGTTGGCGCACACCAAAGCGGTGCTGCTCATCAACCACAGCAAGTCCGAGACTGGTAAAACGCACATCCCGTGAAATCAGGGCATGCGTACCAACAACCACCTTGATACCGCCAGTGGATAGACCGTCCAGTATCCTTTTCCTTGCGGATGCACTCATGCCACCGTGCAGCAGATGCACCTTGATCCCAAGGGGGCGGAAAAGCCCGTTGAGGCTTTCTGCGTGTTGTGCAGCCAGCACCTCGGTGGGCGCCATCATCGCGCTCTGGATGCCATTTTCGCTGGCTGCAAGCATGCAAAGTGCCGCAATCCACGTCTTTCCTGAACCTACGTCTCCCTGCAAAAGCCGGTGCATGCGATAACCGCTGGCAAGATCCTTCTGGATTTCCAGCCACACCTCCTCCTGAGCAGGCGTCAAAGGGTATGGAAGAGAACGGATAAAACGCTGAACCAGCGACCCGGCAGGCAATGGCCGGGCCGGGACCCTGGCATTTCTCTTTTTTTGTCGGATAAGGTGCAAATAGGGAAGCAACTCCTCCAGCTGGAGACGTTCAAAGGCCAGCCTCATGGCCGTGCCTGACGGCCCCTCATCCAGAGGCTGATGCAGGGCCTGCAGGGCGTCTCTCAGCCGGGGATGGGATGACAGACAAGGATCCAGGGGGCTCCCCGCTTCGGCAGGCAGGCATTGCATGGCCTTCTGGATCAGGCCATGCAGACGACGGTCGCCCAGACCGGCCAGTGCAGCGTATCTGGCCCGCCAACCACGCTGGTGCAATTCAATCGGCATCCAGTGAGGATGGAGCATTTGCCATACCCCTCTCCCAAACCGGGGGGTTCCCCGTATGGCAAGCCATCTTCCGGGTTTCAGCCGGGCATCACGCAACAGGAATCTTGAATGGAAGAACAGCAATTGGAGCCTGTCACCGTTCTCGTCCGCCAGATGGACAAGGATCTGCTGTCTCCTGCCAGAACCACGAGCCTCCAAGTCTGTCACCCTTGCCGCTGTCCGGACTTCAACCCCCTCCTGAAACCTGCTGACCGGGATGATCACGCGATCATCCACATAGGCCTTGGGCAAATGCAGCAACAGATCTCCCAGGCGCAGGATCCCTCTGGCGGCCAGGCGCCTTTCCAGGGCTGGACCGATACCCGGGAGCATGGATACAGGCTGCAGCATGGCTTGATACATGGAAACAGGCTGGCCAAAAACATCTTCCCCGACAAGCAACCCACTGTACCCGTATCCGGATTTCGGGCAGCCTTAACCTTGTGGAGATTGGTATATGAGCGCAGTTAAAGAGAAACGGAGGATTCTCACCTTCGACACCACCCTGCGGGATGGTGCACAGACAGCAGGCATCAATTTCTCTGCTGAAGACAAGTACAGGATCGCCCATCGCCTTGCCGAATTTGGCATCGATTACATCGAGGGAGGCTGGCCAGGTGCCAGTCCCAAGGATGATCGTTTTTTTGAGCTGATGCGGAATCGATCCTGGTCGCACAGTCAGCTCGTGGCCTTTGGTTCCACAGCCCGTCCCGGGCATCATGCCCGCCATGACAAGGGCCTGGCGAGGCTGATCAGCTCGGGGGCGGATGCGGCATGCATCTTTGGCAAGAGCTGGGATATGCATGTCACCAAGGCCCTGGAAATCAGCCTTGAAGAGAACCTGACACTGATTCATGAGTCCGTTCAGGAACTGAAGAAGCATTTTCCGCTTGTCTTCTTTGATGCCGAACATTTCTTTGATGGCTTTAATGCGGATCCTGACTACGCCATGAAGGTTCTTGAGGCAGCATCGTCAGCCAAGGCCGATTCGCTGGTTCTGTGTGATACAAACGGGGGGAACATCCCTTACCGGATCGCGGAAGTGGTTTCAGAGGTCATAAAGCGGTTTCCGGGAATCACCATCGGCATCCATGCCCACAATGACTGCGAGCTCGCCGTGGCAAATACGATTGCCGCAGCCCGTGTTGGCGCCAACCTGGTACAGGGAACCATTAACGGTATCGGGGAACGATGCGGCAATGCCAATCTCGTGTCCGTCATCCCCAATCTCCAGCTGAAGATGGGAATGGACTGCGGCATCAGTGCCGAAAGGTTAAGGGAACTGAAGAATCTCTCCAACTTTGTCAATGAAATGGCGAACCGGCTTCCCTGGAGGCATCAGCCCTATGTCGGGCAGCACGCCTTTGCCCACAAGGGAGGCATCCATGTATCAGCCATTCGCAAGGCCTCTGAACTGTACGAGCACATCCCTCCCGAGGTGGTCGGAAATGTCCAGCGGGTGGTGGTATCCGATCAGGCGGGCCGAAGCAATGTCATTTTCAAGACGGCAGAAACCGCACTGGGGGAGAAACTCGACCCCAACGATCCTGCAGTGGCTGCCATTGTGGCCCATGTCAAGGAACTGGAGAACATGGGCTATGCCTTCGACGGGGCCGAAGGAAGCTTCCACCTGTTGTTCCTGAAGGCGTTGAAGCGGTTCAGGCACTATTTTGAACTGGAAGGTTTCCGGGTGATCGATGTCAAGCATGGTCACGAAGGAAAGCCGCAGGCCGAGGCCACGGTGATGGTTACGGTGGGGGACAAATTTGCCCACACCGCCTCTCTGGGCAATGGACCTGTCAATGCCATTGATCGCGCCCTGCGTGCGGCACTCCTGGATTTCTATCCCTCCCTGAAGGATTTGCGTCTCATCGATTACAAGGTTCGGGTCCTGTCAACGTCCAAGGCGACGGAGGCCGCTGTCCGTGTTCTGATCGAATCCACCGACGGAAAGCGGAAATGGGGAACGGTTGGTGTGTCCGCCAACATCATCGATGCCAGTTACCAGGCGCTGGTTGACGCCATCGAATACAAACTGACGCTGGACAAGGTGCCTCCGCCTGAAAACAATTCAAGTTGAGTTTTCATCTTTATTCCCCTAAAGTGCGCCCCCTTTTCAAGGAGGTTTGACATGGCCAGACGTTGTGACATCTGTGGTAAGGGACCGATGAGCGGTAACCATATCAGCCACGCCCACAACCTTAGCAAGCGTCGCTTTCTTCCTAATCTGCACAGGGTGCGTGCCAGGATTGCCGGCAACGTACGCTCCATTCGGGTCTGCACAAGCTGCCTGCGCTCCGGCAAGGTGATCAAGGCCGCCTAGGCAACAATCATCCGAATGAGAAGGCGGTCATGTACCGCCTTTTTTATTGCCCGCTCTCCCCGACATTCAAAAGAAATATCAAGGTGCCTCCTCCAAAGAAGTTTAGATATCCGGGATCATAATCAGAAACATTCCCTTCCGTTATAAAGGTCATACCAAAGTTGTATTTACACATGGAGTGATAATCAATATCATGAACCCTCTCCTGACCGGATTGAAGGAGGGTGAGATGAAGAAATTTCCACCCCATAAAGTAACGATTCTAATTGTAGCCAGTATCTTTATAGCAGCAGCCGGCGACCTAAGGGCGGCCGGGCTTCCTGTTGTGAACGCCGGCCCCGATGTGACTGTCACCATCGCCACAAACGGAATACCTCTTAACGGCTCTGTCACCAACATAGGGAATGCAGACGGCCAGATGGCCGTGATTCAGTGGCGTCTGGTGAATTTCATCCCTCCCCCAGGCACCCCCGGCGGGACATCAGGTGGAACGGCCACCTTTGCAAACAGTGCATCACCTGTGACAACCGTCTTTCTGAGCCGGAACGGTCAATATACCTTGAGACTGACCGCTTCCAACAGCTTTGGCACAAGTTTTGACGAAATGGTCATCACGTTTGAAAACATCCTCCAGGTCAACTTGCCGCCTTCGCTGAAAGATGCGATACGGCCGGAACCAGCGAATCTGACAACATATGTCGTTAATAAACCCGCCACCATCCGGACCGGAAAGGCCCTCTTCTGGGATATGCAGGTGGGGAGTGACGGCAGACAAGCCTGTGCCAGCTGCCATTTTCATGCCGGGGCCGATCACCGTATAAAAAACCAGATCAGCCCGGGATTCCTGGGTGCGCCTCTGATTCCTACAGCAACCACCTTTGAGATCGGCAGCCCAAACTACACGTTGAAGGCATCTGATTTTCCCACACACAAGTTACTGGATCCTGAGGACAGATTTTCCACCGTTCTTTCAGATGCGGATGATGTCATTTCCTCTCAGGGCATCTTCAGGTTTATTTTCCAGGATATCTTCAATCCCGCTGACCAGTCAGTTGATCTTGGTATCCATCAACAGGATCCCGACGGGTTTTCCGTTGCTGGCACAAATGTTCGCCGTGTCGAGCCCAGAAACACGCCAACCACGATCAATGCTGTTTTTAACCTGCGAAATTTCTGGGATGGCCGGGCAAGTCATTTTTTCAATGGCGTCAACCCATTTGGAGATTTTGATCCAACAGCCAGGGTTCTGATCAACCCTGATCCGGCCAATCCGGCAACCATCCCCGTATCTCAGACAGTTCATCTGGATTTCTCCAGCCTCGCTTCTCAGGCGATTGGACCACCCGGCAGTCCTTTCGAAATGTCATTTGACGGACGAACATTTGCCAAAATCGGAAAAAAACTGCTGAGTCTTCCGCCGCTTGCCAAGCAACTGGTTCACCCTAATGACAGTGAATTGGGGATCATGTCCAATTCTCCCGCAAACGGGATCAACACAACCTATGCCGCCATGATTCAGGCGTCCTTTGATCCCAGGTTCTGGAATTCCAGTCACAAGTTTATGTGGAATGGTTCTTCATGGGTTGACCTGGGCGTCGGTATCCCTGCCAATACGGATGAATACACATTGATGGAAGTAAATTTCGGATTGTTCTTCGGGCTTTCCATTCAACTGTATGAGGCAACATTGATTGCAGATGACACGCCGTTTGATCGCTTTCTCGGTTCTACAACTCTTGGTATACCGCCAATCCCCAATGCACTCACAACCCAGCAGAAACTGGGAAAAGATATCTTCTTTGGTAAAGGACTCTGCTTTAACTGTCACGGGGGTCCTGAACTTACCCTGGCGGGTGTTAATGCCCTTGGTCTTGTGGCTGCGCCTGGAACAGTTCCTGAGGCCCCCATCGAAATGATGCAGGCTGCCCAGGGCCAGCAAATGGCTACCCTTGTCTTCGCTGATTTCCCCTTCCCCAATGCATTTCCTCTCACCTTTGATCCGCGAGGCAAGGCCATCCATATCAGTGATCAAGTTGGCAGGATTGTGTTCTCCGGCATCTTTCCCGGCCAGCCCATCTCCAACTGCACAGCCGGAAATAATCTGGCTATCCTTCTGAATCCCGGAACGCCCCCGCTGGGGGGCCTGGCTCAGGCTAATTTCTTCGAGCTCCCCAATTGTAACCGGCTCTTTACCATCAGCATTGATCAGGCTCCCACAAATCCACCTACATTTGCACCCATTGGTACGTATGCAGTGGGTATACTCAATGGCACAACCCAGGTTGCTGACGCATCGATCAATGTCATCGAACCCATCCTCTACGATTTGGGGTTTTACAACATCGGTGTAAGGCCCACAGCGGAAGATGCGGCGCTTGCCGGATTCGGCCCCTTTGGCGATCCTCTATCCTTCGCCCTGCTTGCCCAGAATGGGGGCAACATCGGATTCCCTATTCCACCATTTGTCGATCTGACCAAGCTGACCGCGGTTCAGGGTAGCTTCAAGGTGCCGGGTCTGCGTAACGTTGAGCTGACTGGCCCCTATTTCCACAACGGTGGCCAGGCCACCCTCGAACAGGTTGTCGACTTCTATAACCGTGGGGGAGATTTCCACGAAACCAACATCGCCACCCTTGACCCGGATATCACCGAGCTGTTTCTTACCCCGTCGGAAAAGGCCGCGCTAGTTGCCTTTTTAACATCACTTACCGATGATCGTGTGCGTTGGGAGAAAGCACCATTTGATCACCCTCAACTTTTTGTCTCCAACGGCCAGACAGGTGACGACCTAAGCGCCGTTCCCGATTTCACAAATCCAAACGACCCGGCAGGAACTACAGCCAGCGATGACATACTCCACATCCCCGCCATAGGTGCCGGTGGCAGGGCGGCAGAAGGCCTAGGTCCACTGCAGCCGTTCCATACCCTTCTCGCAGCTGCCAGCCCGGCCACAACCTCATTGAGCCTGAATGGAACCGCATACACTCCCGGCAACAGATTAATTCTATCCGCCTCGGTAACAACGACATCGTCTGCAATGGTGCTGGATTGGTATGTTAAGGTCACCCTCCCAGCCGGAAGGAATCTTTACCTTAGATCGGGAGGTGGATTTTCATTTGTTCCCACACCCTTCATTGCGAACTGGACCACTGCCACATTCAATGGACAACTATTCTCTTACAGTTTCATTGGCACTGAACCGGCGGGAAGCTATACGATACACAGCTTCTTCACGCAGCCGGGGACCATGATCAGAAGCGGCCAGCTCCCCGCAGCGCAAACCGGTTTTGCTTTCAGCCGTGGCAGAGGAAGTGATGGATAAGAATTCAGAAAACCTGACTCATACCGAATGTCCACCAGCCAATTCCAGTCCATCTATAGACGCGGAAAACATCCAACAGTTCATGCCCCTCCAGGAGGTGTTTTCAGGGGTAAGCGAGCGATCAGATCGATCTCCACTTTCGCACCCAGTGGCAGGGCCGCAACACCTACGGTTGCCCTGGCGGGTCGGTGTTCCCCCAGCCAGTCCGCATAGATCGCATTCACCGCAGGAAAATCATTCATGTCCGTCAGGTAGATTGTCGCCTTCAGAATGTCGCCCGTACGGCAGCCGGCTTCCTGAAGCACTGCATCCAGATTGCGGGTAACTTGCCTGGTTTGTGCCTCAACATCATCCCCAGCCAGGCGTCCATCCCCTGGAACCAGGCCGATCTGACCGGAAAGATAGACATAATTGCCATCGCTGATGGCCTGGCTGTAGGGACCGACCGCCCTGGGGGCTGATGCTGAAAAAACTGGCTGGATCGTGCCCAAGAACCCCTCCTTCTCAATGTCTGGTTAACGACGGAACAATGCTCTTGAATGCCTCGGTGAAACTGCGTGACTTCGCCCTGGCCGCACTTTCACCAAGCATCTCTCTGCTGACCTTAACCACGCCATCAAGCGAATGCAATGCCCTCAGGATCCTGGCGAGATGGGCCCGGCTTGAAACTTCCAGACGAATGTGCAGGGTCGTGATGGAACCGGCAAGTTGTCGCAGTTTCAGGTCTTCAATGTTGGCGTCCGCCTTCGAAATGCACCCGGATACATTGGCCAGCATCCCGCGCCGGTTTTCCGTCTTCACCTTGATCAGGGTTGGGTATAACTTACCCTCCTCACCCTTCCATTGCACCTCCAGCCAGGACTTCTTTTTCTCCTTCCGGATCGCAGGGCAATCCCGATGGTGGATGCGCATACCCTGACCCCGCGTAAAATGACCGAGAATGGGGTCGCCCGGGAGGGGGCAGCAGCAATCCGAGGCCTGCATCACTGCAAGGGAAAGTCCCTTTACCTTAAGCGGTTTTGCCGCTTCCTGGTTGAGGGTCTTCAGCACCCGCTCAATGCCCAGGTTCCCCTGCCCCAGCTTTTCACGCAAACTGTCCAGATCCTTGCATTGCAGCGCTTTCAGCTCCTCATCGCCCAAGAGTTTGACGTTCCTGCCCAGGATCTCCTTCAGCATCTGTTCGCCAAGGCGGATGCTGGCCTCGCGCTTCTGACGACGAAACCACTGCCGGATGGCCTGTCGTGCGCGGGGGGTATGTACATGCTGCAGCCAGTACTGACTCGGTGTCTGTTCCGGACTTGTCAGCACCTCGATCTGGTCACCATTGCGCAGCGGGGTATCAAAATCCACGGGCTCCCCATTGATGCGCACGCCGATGCAATGATTGCCAACGTTGGTGTGAATCGCATAGGCAAAATCCAGAGGGGTGGCCCCCCTGGGAAGGGCCATAATGTCTCCATCCCGGGTAAAGACATACACCTCCTGAACAAACAGATCGAGACGGACATTTTCGAGAAACTCGCCGGGGTGTTCGCTCTCCTGAAGCAAATCGGTCAATTGTGAAAGCCAGCGAAACCGGTCCTGATCCCTGGGTGACACATCGGAGCTCTTATACGCCCAATGCGCCGCAATCCCGTCCTCGGCGTTCCGATGCATGGCTTCCGTGCGAATCTGGATCTCAATCCGGTAATTCTCGGGGCCGATGACGGTCGTATGCAGAGACTGATAGCCATTGGGCTTGGGGAGGGCGATATAGTCCTTAAACCTGCCCGGCACGGGACGGTACATGCTGTGAATCACACCGAGTACATGGTAGCACGCAGGTATATCATCCACGATGACACGGAAGGCAACCAGATCATAGATGTCATCAAACCCCACATGCTTGCGCTCCAGCTTCTGATGCAGACTGTACATGTGCTTCATACGGCCCTGCACCTTCACCTTGATACCCTGTCGATCCAGCGCCTCCTGAAGCAACCGCTCCAGGCGCTCACGCGTACTGTTCAAGAATTCCAGATGATCGGACAGGCGCTTGCTCAGATCCTGATAGGCCTCGGGATCCAGATGAATGAAGGCCAGATCCTCAAGCTCCTGTTTCAGCCAGTGAATCCCCAGGCGATGGGCCAACGGCGCATAAAGCTGCATGGTTTCAAGGGCAATCTCATAGCGTTTGCGTTCGGGCAGAAAGCCCAGTGTTCTCATGTTGTGCAACCGATCCGCCAGCTTGACCAGAAGCACGCGCAAATCCTTCGCCGTCGCCAAGATCATCTTCCGGAAATTTTCTGCCTGCTTGTGCTCGGAAGATCGAAACCGGATTTTTGCAATCTTGGTCATCCCGTCAACAAGGCGGGCGATGTCATCACCAAAGCGTTCCCGGATATCGTCCAGCGTCACGTCCGTATCTTCAACGGTGTCGTGCAGCAGGCCGGTCACAATGCTGGCCTCATCCAGTCTGAGACTGGCCAGGATGTCGGCTACCGCGAGTGGATGGTCAAGATAGGGTTCGCCGGAACGGCGGGTCTGGTTGGCATGGGCCTGAGCTGCAAAGACATAGGCCCGGTTGATCAGATCAATATCAGCCTTTGGAAAGTATGAAAGTACCTTCTCGGTAATTTCGTATATCCGGCTCACTGCGCTCCTGATGCTTGCCAGCTGGAAAAGGTTGAATCCTCTTCCTCCTTCGGCTCGGCGGACTCAAGCCGTCTGCGCTCGCGCTCTTCAAGGTCATACAGCAACTCCCATGTAATCATCCCTTCACCAATTTCCTTGAGTGCGTTCACAACCGGCTTGTGCGACTCCACCTTCACAAGAGGCGGAAAACCACGCATGAGCTGACGTGCCCGCCGTGAAGCCAGCAGCACCATCTCAAAACGGTTCGGATAATGTCGTATGCAGTCCTCGACAGTAATTCGTGCCATAAAATATCGCCTCCTGAAAGGTTAATATAGGTTATTTGGGGAGATCTGGAAAGAGCAACTGCCCTCTTATCTTGCCAGCAGGGACCAGGATGATACAGGTGGGCGAGGTATTTTAATAGTGTTCGACGTCGACAGGGGCGCGCAACCTGTGTGCCCTGACAACGGACATCAGGTCCTCAACGGCCTCACTGAAAATATGGTTGATGATGCGAAACTCGGCCTCGTTCGCGTGCTGGATCTCCTTTCGCGCGGCATTGATACGCCGCCGGATGACATCGGGACTATCCTGCCCCCTGGACTCGATCCTCTGGCGCAGGGTGGTCAGCGAAGGAGGCAGAATAAAAATGCGGCAGACATCCGGCCTCTTCCCCGCTACCTGAGCCGCGCCCTGCCAGTCGATCTCGAGCAGCACATCGTCTCCCCTCGCCAGCATCGCCTCGACATCCTCAAGTCGGGTGCCGTACTGGTGTCCGTGCACGACGGCATGTTCCAGAAAGGCGCCCTGATCAATGAGCTCCTGAAACTTGCCAGGATCAAGGAAATAATAATCCCTGCCATCCACCTCTGCTGGCCTCTTTGGGCGCGTTGTGCATGAAATGCTCAGACAAAGACCGGACATCCTCTCCAGGAGTGCGGCACAAAGACTGGTCTTGCCACTTCCGGATGGCCCCGAAATGGTAAACAGATTCCCCCGCTTCCCGATACCCCCGCTCATGCCTGACCCGTCAACCTCCGGTATTTGGCAAGCAATTCGTCGCGGGACTCCTGAACATCCGGATCATTGGGAATGCAATCCACAGGACACACATTCCGGCACTGGGGCTCATCAAAGTGACCCACACACTCGGTGCACAGGTCAGGGTTGATTTCGTAAATCTCCTCACCCTCATAGATGGCCTCATTGGGACACTCGGGTTCGCATACACCGCAATTGACACACTCATCGGTAATCATCAAAGCCATGGTTAACTTTCCTCCGGTCTATGCATCACCGCCTTTGTTCCACCTTGCCAGCGATCAATCAGAACTGCCAGCAACAATGTTGCCGCAAGCACACCTATGCCAAGCGTGAGAATGAGCGACCAGGGATATCCCTCATACGGTTTGGATATCTCGATGATCAGGGATCGATCGAGCAGGGCAATGGCAACCGCCGGGATCACGAAACGGGTGGCAAGGTCAAACCAATCCCTGAGGACCCAAACCCCGAGCAGCGTGAACAGCACAAAGGCACGTCCGACAAAGGCACCAATGCCACTGTCAACCATGAAGAAACCCAGCCAGGCAAGGACGAGGCCAAGGGTAAGCAGGACGCGCATCATCACCTCGTAATGGCGGGCAAAGCGGAACTCGGACACCCGAATGACATAATCGTGGAACTTTCCCCCGCCAAAGAACCAGCCCACAACAAGGCATTCCAGGGCAACAACGGCGGTAAGCCCATAATTGGTAATAAAATGATCAACAATGTCCAGCCAGTACAGGCCATTATCCATGGTGAAAAAGCAACTGAGAATAAAGCCGCTCAGGCAGAGTGGCGTAATAATTGTTTTGCGGGTTATTCCTGTTTTGTCCTGCAGGGCGGTCGTAAAGGCCTCGATCAGCGAGATGGAAGAGGAGATTCCCGCCATAAACAGGGCGGCAAAGAAAAGCATGCCGAAAAGCTGCGGGAAAAACGGCATGTTTCTGATCGCCTCAGGATAGGCAACAAACGCCAGACCTATGCTCTGGGTTACGACTTCGGCGAACGGTTTGCCGGTTTGCATGGCCATAAATCCCAGGGTGCCAAAGACGGCAAAGCCGGCGATAAATGAAACACCCGAGTCGGCCAGGGCAGTGATGATCGCATGCCGCTGGATATTGGTTTTACGTGGCAGGTAGGAGGCAAAGGCAGCCATAATGCCAAAACCCACGGACAGTGAGAAAAAAACCTGAGTAAATGCGGCAACCCACACCTTGGGTTGGGTAAGTAACTCCCAGCGCGGTTTAAGATACCACTTGATCCCGTCGGTTCCGCCGGGAAGGAGAAGTGACCAGACCACCAGAATCACAATGATGGTCACGAGCAGGGGGATGAGGATCTTGTTTGCCAGTTCAATGCCACGGGTGATGCCACGGCCAACGATCCACCAGTTGAGCGTCCAGACCAGTATCAGGGCAAGCAGAATGGAAAGGTTGGGAACGGATAGTGATCCGGCATTCGCCGCATCTCCAAGATTGAGGAAATCCTTAAAGAAAAAGGTGTTCGGATCCGTACCCCACTGCAAGGTGGGTGAGAAGACAAAATAGTCCGCGCACCAGGCAATGATTACACAGTAATAGGCCTCGATCCCGAACATGACGAATATCACCGACCACCACCCTATCCAGGCAAATCGAGGATGGATGCTGGCGAATGCCTGAGGTGTGGCGGCCCTGGCCTTATGGCCTATGCCCATCTCGAGAATGAGAACGGGGATGCCAATGATGAGCAACGCGATGGCGTAGGGAACAAGGAACGCCCCCCCTCCGTTATCATAGGTGAGGTATGAGAAACGCCAGATATTGCCCAGACCGACAGCTGAGCCGATGGCTGCAAGAATAAAGCCTAGATTGGAATTCCACTGTTCACGTTCCTGCATATACTCCCACCTGGTGTGACTAGTTTTCCATCATTCAATCACGATTGTCTGCAGCCAAACATGCCGGATCCGCATCAGAACGTCCTGCCATCCCAACCCCACAGATGCCTCTCAACATTGATAAACTCGATAAAAACCCTTGCCGGGTCGACGGCCAGCTCAGCAGCCAACAAGCGACAAAGGGATGACGAAAAACCTGCGGTTTGATCGGCAGGCAAACCGAGACTTTTCAGTTCGAGATATGCTGCAGGGGTTGAATCCCCCGCAAAAACCATGGGCAGACCGCTCTCCAGACTCACCATGACATACCTTTCAGGCTTGCCAAGCATTCTGGCCACTTCCGTGGAGGCCCTGGCAAGAAACCGGGCCTGCTGCTGTCCATCGAGATCTACATTGGTCCGAACGGATAAATAGGGCATCCTCTCCTTCCTCCAATATCTGCAAGCGGGTTAAGGGGAAATCACAGGATGAAGGTTAGCCCGTAATGCCTTTTCTTTCATCAAGAAAGACACCCTTGTCCGGGCGCATGAAGCCGGTTGCATCGATTACTTGACAAAAATACTCGGACAATCAGCATCCACTCAAAGGAGTAAGGCCATATGTCAGAAATCAAGCAGGAAGATGTCCTCCGCGCCCTGTCCACGATCGTGGACCCGGATTTTCACAGGGACATTGTCAGTCTGGGGTTTGTCAAGGATATCCGAATCCATGGGAAGCGGATTGCCTTCACCATTGAGCTGACCACACCTGCCTGTCCGGTCCGGGAGGACTTCAGGCGACAGGCAGAGGCAGTGGTAAGGAATCTTCCCGGCGTCAGGCATGTGGATGTCCACATGACATCCAGAGTACGCACGAATGTGGTTCACCAGGGTGTGCACCCCATTCCGGGTATCAAGAACATTGTGGCCATAGCCTCCGGGAAAGGTGGCGTAGGCAAGTCCACGGTAGCAGTCAATCTGGCGGCTGCCCTGGCACAAACGGGCGCAGCGGTCGGGCTGCTGGATGCCGATATCTACGGGCCCAGCATTCCCCGCCTCCTCGGACTGGCGGGAAGAAAGCCCCGGGTCGAGAACAAGCGGTTGCTCCCACTGCGCAACTTCGGCCTGAAAACCATGTCCATCGGCTTTCTTGTCGGAGAAGATCAGGCCATGATCTGGCGCGGACCGATGGTTGCCGGAGCAATCAGCCAGTTGCTTAACGATGTGGCATGGGGTGAACTGGACTATCTGATCATCGATCTTCCTCCAGGTACGGGGGACGCCCAGCTAACCCTCGCCCAGAAGGTGCCGGTAACCGGAGCGGTGGTGGTTACAACACCCCAGGATATCGCCCTCCTCGATTGTCAGAAAGGCATCGCCATGTTCAGAAAGGTCAAGGTTCCAATTCTGGGAATTGTTGAAAACATGAGTGTTTTCATCTGCCCGGCGTGCGGTCATGAGAGCCATATCTTTGCCAGTGGAGGTGCTGACCGACTGGGAGAGAGATATCATGCTGATGTTCTGGCCCATGTGCCGCTGGACATCCAGATACGTCAGGACTCCGATGCCGGCACCCCCATTGTCGTTACCCATCCTGATTCCGGACAGGCGACGGTCTTCAGAGATCTGGCCGGAGAGGTTGCGCGCAGGCTCAGCATGCTGGAAGAAAAACCACGGATCGACATCCCCATCATGGCAACAACCGCAGAAAAATCATGAGGCTGATCCATCAGGATCCCGCCGACATATCCGGGAACTCGCGCTCGCTGAAAGAATGAATTACCAGCACAAGGGCCCACACGCATAACGATAAGGGGTGATTGATGAGGACTGGTGTTTCAAGGCCAAACAGCCGATCCAGGCCCGCGAACAGCAACACCTGGATGAGCATGATCAAGGCGGCTAGCCGGTACAGCCACCACACTCTTGATCCCATGAGAAACAGGAGGATGATCGCCACTTCCAGCACCCCCAACACCATTCCTGTGCCGAGATCACCGGTACCGGACGTCTGAACAATCAGACCCAGATCGAGATCGGGATAGACGGTCAGCAGCATCTCGATACCGAACATCAGCCAGGCAATACGCTTGCACTGTTTCAGGGTCATGGTCGCATTTAACCGGAAGCCGCTATCGGATATAACACCAGCGTTCAAAGGCAGCGGCCTGGCCGCAACATCCGCCACGTGCATCCAGAAGATTCCAGATCATGGCATCGTTAATCCTGAAACGCCTGCCGGAGCGAGAGATCCTGATGCCGTGATAATGTGCCATGTAGCCTTTGAGGGCCACCTTCCTGAGCAAGGCCGCCCGCTCGCCATGAACCTCCTGTTCGGCGGTCAGACGGGATGGCGTCCTCGTCAGTGTATTCCAATCCATTTCCCAGAGTGCCAGGGCCGCGCGGTTGCCGTAGTTGAGAACGGGGTCTCTTTCGGTTCCATGGGAGATGATGATCATGGGCGATTCAAAAACCGCCCTTGCCACCTCTTCAGGGCTCCCGTGCACATCCAGAAGCTCACGCCCTGTCCAGTGCCGGAAACTGGCGAGCAGACAGGCCGTGTGCCGAACCATGAAGTCGAGCTGATCGACCGGAAAATCAGCCATTACTCAAATGGTACACATCGCCATGCAACACGAAACGGGCCGCGTCCCGGGCGGAAAACCGTACGTGCAACTCGACATGATCCTGATGGATGGACTTCGAAATAATGCGACCTCGTTGATAACAGAATGCCAGGGCCCTGCCGTCACCCAGGTCAAGCCGCAAAACCATTTCAACCAGTTGTCGCTCATACCAGCATCCCAGCAGGTTCAGAAGTTCTTCCATCCCCGTCCCGTGAAGTGCCGATACAGCCACACGACTGCCCGCGATTTCCGGCTTCAAACGGGACTTCACGTGAGGGGCCAGATCAACCTTGTTCCATATCTCAATGATGGGGGGGGCCGAATCACCGCTCAGGCCGATCTGGGCCAGTGTCTTCTCCACGACAAGCCCCTGCTCAACCACCTGGGGATCGGAGGCATCGCGCACATGGAGAATGAGATCGGCCTCGACAACCTCTTCAAGTGTGGCGCGGAAGGCGTCCACCAGTTCATGGGGCAACTCCTGTACGAAACCCACGGTATCCGAAAGCATGAGCCGGCCTCCCCCTTTGAGTTCAAGAAGGCGAAGGGTCGGGTCAAGCGTCGCAAACAGCTTGTCTGCAGCATACACATCGGAATCCGTTAATCGGTTAAACAGGGTTGATTTGCCGGCATTTGTGTAGCCGACGAGGGCAACGGTCGGGATGGACTTCCGCTTTCTGCCCTGCCGCTGCGTGCTTCGGCGACGGCGCACCTTGACCAGTTCCTTTTCAAGCTGACGAATGCGCTCACGTATCAGGCGACGGTCAAGTTCGATCTGTCGTTCACCCGGACCGCCAAGAAAACCGAACCCGCCCCGCTGCCTCTCCAGATGGGTCCAGGAGCGAACAAGCCGGCTGACCTGATAGCTCAGACTGGCCAGTTCAACCTGCAACTCGCCCTCTTTTGTGCGGGCCCGCGCTGCAAAGATCTCAAGAATAAGACCGGTACGATCCACGACCTTGGCATGGGTTGCCCTTTCAAGGTTTCGCTGCTGCACCGGTGAAAGCAGGTGATCGATGAAAACCACATCTGCGTGATGAGCGGTAACCAGCTCGCTGATCTCACATACCTGGCCCCGGCCAAAAAGCGTACCGGGTTGCGGACGCCGAACCGGCAGGGACAGACTTGCCACCAACTGGCAGTCGCTTGCAACCACGAGGCTGTCAAACTCCTGCTGGCGTGATAACCAGGCAGCCTCACCCACGTTCCTTGAAGTCAAACGGGGATGGATGCTGATGACCCGGTCTTTGGGCAAGGAGGTTGAAATCCCTTTCACAGAGCGAAGATCCGCTGACGCAACTCGTCGGCACTGCCCCAGACGGCATGGGGTGTCTGGTGACGGAACCACGTGACCTGCCTCTTTGCATATCTGTGCGTGGCGGTGATGCCTTTATGGATGGCTTCTTCAAGAGAGCAATGGCCAGACACGTAATCAAGCAACTGCCGGTATCCTACGGCGCGCATGACCGGATGAGACCCGGGGAGGTTCAGGCCCGCCAGCCACCGTACCTCCTCAAGCCAGCCCTCACGTATCATATGGTGAAACCTTTCCGCCAGTCTTTCACGCAACACGTCCCGCTTGACATCAAGAACAAAGATCGGGCAATGAAACGTGGATTGCCTTGGCCTCGACCGGATCCATTCGGACAGCGGAACACCGGTTGTTTGATACACGGCCAGCGCCCTCATGATACGCTGCGTATCATTCGGATTGAGCCGAAAGGCGGTCCGGGGATCACAAAGGGCAAGCTTTCGGTGCATTCCCTGCACACCGGTTTCCGCCAGTTCCTCCATCAGGCGACGGCGAACATTTTTATCCTCCGGCGGGATGCTCGAAAACCCTTCAAGCAGGGCGCGCAGGTAAAAGCCTGTGCCACCCACAATCATTGGGATCCGACCGGCCCTGTTCTCCCGGCGTATAATGCTGGCAGCCTCCTCTGCCCACTGGGCGGCTGAAAAAGTATGGGGCAGAGTAACCTGGTCGATAAGGAAATGCGGTACAGATTGCCGTTCACTCGGGCCAGGTTTGGCTGTACCGATATCTAGCCCCCGATACACCTGAACGGAATCACAGGAAATAATGCAGCGGCGGGTGATGCCTGCCAGTTCCATGGCCAGTGATGACTTGCCCGTACCCGTGGGACCCATCAGGGCGATGGCGGAAAGATTTGGTGATCCGGATTCAGGATGAGCGTTGCCCGTCAATTCCCTTTTCGCTCCATTTACTCCTTCCGGCCAAAGAGGCGCTCCAGCTCGGCCAGGGACAGACGCACATAGGTTGGGCGGCCGTGATTGCACTGACCGATGTTTGGTGTTCTCTCCATCTCCCGCAAAAGTGCCTCCTGTTCCTCTGGGGTGAGGACATGCCCGGCCCTGATCGCGCTTTTACATGCGCGGTTACCCAGCCAGCGCTCCAGAATGCGGCCAGCACCTTCCGCCTTCACACCTATGGTCATGAGGGTATCAGCAAGTTCGGATGCAAGCTCGCGGGGGGAAAGCTCATCAAGCAAAGCGGGAACGGAACGGATGACAAACGTCTCGTCACCTCTGGCCTCGACCTCAAAACCAAAAGGCAAGAGATCCTTCAGATGATCATGCAGCCAGCCGGAGAGGCAACCCGTCACACGCCAGATTTCGGGTGAAAGCAGCATCTGGTGGGCCAGAGCCCCTTTTTCAAGCTGACGTTTCATTTTTTCATACCGGATACGTTCGGCAGCTGCATGCTGATCAACCAGCACAATACCCGTTTCCGTCTGTGCCAGAATATAACAGCGATGAATCTGGGCCAGCGGCACACCCAGATCAAGTCTTTCATCCTGTAGGTAAGGATGGCCGGGTTCATGGACCTTCGGAGCAGCAAACAAACCTCCCAGTGCTGATGGAGAGGAGCCGAGGGACGGGGATGAATGTGTTCCTCGAAATGTTCCCGAATGCATGGATTGCAGCGCCTGCTCGCTCACCGTGGAAGACACGAACTGGCCCATCCCATCGATTGCGGCACGTACACAGGCAACCAGGGCACCACGCACCCTCTGGGGTGACTTGAAACGCACCTCCCGCTTGGCGGGATGAACGTTCACATCGACATCCGCAGGATCCATCTCAATCCATACGACCGCCTGAGGAAAGCGGTCATGAAACAGGACATCTCGGTATGCCGCCCTGAGTGCGGACAGCAGCAGGCGATCCCGCACCACTCGACCGTTCACAAAGGTCAGAATACGACTGCCATCACGATGATGATAGGTCGGCAGTCCAAAACTCCCCTGAACAAGAACACCTTCATGTTCAAGCTCGTGTTCGCGACTGTTACGGTCGAAGCTTTCCCCCATGACCGCTGCCACACGCGCCTTCCTGCTCTGGCTTGCCGACAGGTTCAAACGTCTTTTTGCGTTCAGATCAAGGTGAAATCCTGTCATCGGATTTGCCAAAGCCAGAGCCCGGATCGTCTCCACGATCACGGCCTCTTCCGTCCGGTCCGAACGCAGAAAACGTTGCCTTGCAGGTGTGTTGAAAAACAGGTCCCGAACCTGGATGCGTGTCCCCGGTCTGGGGGGTGCCGGTTGCACCCTGGGGTGCTCACCGCCATTGACAAGAACCTTCACGCCTGCCCCCTCCCCCGCCAGTGCTGTATGCAACGTCAACCTGGATACCGAGGCGATCGAGGGCAGCGCTTCACCACGGAAACCGTGGCTGGCAATCGCGTGCAAATCGTCGGCGGTGGAAATCTTGCTGGTCGCATGCCGCTTCAGCGCCAGCACGGCATCTTCAGGTCCCATGCCGGCACCGTCATCCTCCACCTCAATCAATCGCCTTCCCGCCTCTTCTATTGAAATGCGTATTTTTCTGGCCCCCGCATCCAGACTGTTCTCGACCAGCTCCTTGACGACAGAGGCTGGTCGCTCAATCACCTCACCGGCCGCAATCTGATTGGCCACCAGAGGAGGAAGCACATGAATCAACGGGATACTCATGTGTGTATATATACCACAAAAATGGAAGGAGTCAGAAGGAGAAGATGGTTTAAAATGCGTGCTCCGGTTTTCGCAGACAGGCGATAAAGAAGCCATCATGATGTTCTGCGGGCAGGATTCTGGCCATGCCCGCTCCAGCTTCAAAGGGTTTCAGGGCGTCGGGGAGCGCATCGGGCTCCATATCCTTTGCGGACAGAAGCGAAGTGACCACCTCCTCATTTTCCTCCTCATGGATTGAGCAGACGGCATAGACAACCTTTCCACCCCTCTTAACCAGATCTGCGGCATGGCTGAGCAGACCGGTTTGCAGCCTTCTGTGTCGGACCAGATCCTCTTTCGAGTGCAGAAACTTGGCATCGGGATGGCGCCGCAATATGCCTGAGGCCGAACATGGGGCATCCACGAGCACGGCGTCAAACTCCTCCGGCTCGGAATTGAATTTTCTGACATCCATTTGAAAGACCCTGACATTATCAAGTCTCAAACGCTTCATGTTCTCCTTCAATGTTCTGATCCGGGCGGCACCCGAATCGACAGCCGTCACCATACCCGATGTCCCGGCCTGAAAGGCTATCAGGGCCGTTTTGCCACCCGGCGCTGCACACATGTCCAGCACATGCTGTCCTGACTGAACGGCGAGTGCCTCCACCACAAGCTGGGCCGATTGATCCATGACCACAAACTGACCCCGATCATAACCCGGCAGGCACGTAACATCCGTGCCCGGAGGCAGCAAAACAGCCGTTGAAGCCAGATCCCCCGCCTTGACCTGGAATCCCTTCACCCTTGCGCCCTCCATCCAGGCTCTCTTTTCCTTTCCCAGCAGTGCAATACATACAGATGGTTGCGTCCGTATGGCCTGTCCAATCATACAAACACCATCATCTCCAAAGCTCTTGCGCCATGATGCATGCATCCACAATGGAAGCTCGCACTGTTCATGAGGTTTCAGGGATGCCGGAAGGGGGCTGCACGAGAGCTTCCTAAGCACGGCATTGACCAGACCGGAGGCAAAATTCTGCCTTGACTGCTTCACGATTCTGACCATTTCATCGACCGCCGAATACGCCGGTACACGCATATGGCGGATCTGGTAGGCACCTGCCAGCAGGACACACTGGACAAAAACAGGAGGGGACTTGTCAATGAACCGGAAGATATCGGCACGCAACGAGAAGTATCGCCTCAAGACCCCGTAAACGAGTTCAAATATCAGGCGGCGATCCGGCTCGGAGATCCGACTGGCCTTAAAGGACCGGTCGATAACAGCTGTTGCCTTACGCTTGCGATAGATGATCTGCTCCAGACATGAGACAGCGATTAGACGTGGATTCATTCGTCATTGATTTTACAGGAACAGGGAAGCGTTGCCCAGCCGCCCATGACCCTGCCGATCATTTGTGGAGTGGAATGTTTAAAAGGCTGTTCCGGAACTCAAGGCGGCCCCAAAGGGACCGCCTCGCCTAGCCGGTCGACTCGTCGGCCGATCCATGACTCAGGGTCATTTTGGCTTTTTGATTTCAATAAGCTCCACATCAAAGATAAGGGTGGCATTTGGACCTATGACTCTGCCCGCGCCCCGTTCGCCATACGCAAGATCAGAGGGAATGAACAGCTTCCATTTGGCCCCTTCTTTCATCAGTTGCAAGGCCTCTGTCCAGCCAGGAATCACGCCATTGACAGGGAACGTTGCCGGCTGGCCACGCTTGTATGAACTGTCGAACTCGGTGCCATCAAGCAAGGTGCCTTTATAATGAACAACGACGGTGTCACTGGCAGAGGGTTTGTTGCCATTGCCTTCCTTGATGACCTCGTATTGCAAACCGCTATCCAGCGTGACCACACCTTCTTTCTTCTTGTTTTCGGCCAGAAACTTTTCACCTTCCGTCTTGTTCTTGCTGGCGAGCTCTTCCCTTTCCTTCTGCATCTTGGCCATCTGCTCACTCTGGAACTCTTTCATGGTCGCTTGCATCTCTTCCTGGGTCATCATCTGTTCACCACCGGAAAGTGCGTCATTGATGCCCTTCGAGAGAACTTCCGGCCTGACATCAATCTTCTGCTGTTTGAGATTATTGCCAATATTGTAACCAATGCTGTACGTCACCTTGTCCTGTTGATCCTTTAATTCAACAGCCACCTTCTCATTATGACTGACGTTGTTCGTTTGCTGACATGCCGCCAAGCCGACACATAAAGCAGCAATAGCAATGACCTTTACCTTCATCCATCGTCTCCTTTAATTTGCGGATCGAAACCTACCGCGCTTCGCTGCTGAATTCCCCGCAAAAAAGCTTCCGCCTTCACAGGCTTCTTTCCTTCTAGCTGCAGGACTTCAACGCGGAACACACTGCCATGACCACACGCAACATCAAGAGATTTGTCATGGACAAGCAGTTGCCCGGGGTTGAGAGAACAGCTCCCCTCGATGATATGTCCCATAAGGATCTTGACCCATTTCCCCCGCCATCGGGTTCGAGCACCCGGTTGCGGAGAAAAGGCCCTCACCAACCGGCTTATTATCTCCGCAGGCTCGGTCCAATCAATATTCCTTTCGTGAGTTTGAAGCTTGTTGGCATACGTGGCCATGTCTTCATCCTGCGGCACGCATTCCAGTTTTTTTTCCGCGATCGCGGGCAGGGACCGGGCAAGAAGGTCTGCCCCCAGTTCCGACAGGGTCTGCCTCAGGTCACCCGCTGTGGTTCTGGCGCCGATGGGGACCCGCTCCCTCGCATAGACGCAACCTGCATCAAGTTCTTCCACCATGTGCATCACGCTCACCCCGGTTTCCCGATCACCCGCCAGAATGGCTCGCTCGACAGGAGCGGCCCCACGCCAACGAGGCAGCAACGACGCATGCACATTGATGGCCCCAAGCCTGGGTGTTTCCAGCCACGACCTGGGAAGTAGCATACCGAAGGCGACAACCACAAGAAAATCCGGTTGCCTGGCCTGCAACCAGGCCAGGGCGTCCAGATCTCCTCTCAGGCGGGCAGGCGCGATGACATCAAGACCATGTTCAAGGGCCAACGATTTCACGGGCGATGGGGTCAGTCTCATCCCTCGTCCGGACCTCCGGTCCGGTTGCGTCACAACACCTGTGAGCTCAAACCATGGATCCTCAAGGAGTTTCCGCAAGGAAGGAATGGAAAACCCCGGTGTTCCGGCAAAAACAATTCGCATTCGGTTCCCTAGTTCTTCTTCAGGCTCTTTTTCTTCTGCTTGCGAAGCCGGCTCTTGATCAGCCTCCTCTTGATCGGTGGTAACTTGTCGATAAAAAGAATGCCGTCCAGATGATCAAATTCGTGCTGCAGGGCCACGGCTGTAAAGTCCTCGAAATCGGCCCTGTGCCGATTTCCCTCAAGATCCTGCCAGACAACGGTAATCAGGGCGGCCCGCTCGATCTCTTCATAGATGCCGGGCACGGAAAGACAGCCTTCCTCAAACGTTGCCGTTCCTTCCGCATGAAGTATCTCCGGATTGATCCATACCTTGAGATCACGCGGTTCATCCCTGGGAGCCAGATCGGTAATGGCAACACGCAATGGTACACCAAGCTGGGTGGCTGCCAGCCCGATACCCGGGGCGGCATACATGGTTTCAACCATGTCATCGACCAGTTGCCTGATCTCCGCGCATGAGGGCTCACGAACAGGTTGAGCCTTCTCGCGCAAACGTTTATCCGGATAGGTCAATATCTCTCGTATTGCCATGCGTGGATGTTATGAACTCACGGATGATCTGTCAGCCAGTGAAAGAGCTTTCGGCAACCATAATCTCCATCGAAACTCACATCATGTCCACGGGGTCAACATCGACCTTTCGGCGAACCCCGGGCGGAACCGGCAGGTTCTTCAGGATGTTTTCCAGCTTCCATGGCAATATCCTGCGGCTATCATCCCTGAGAATGATCTCAAAACGGTAACGGCCGGCAAGGCGCTCGATCGGGCAGGGCATCGGGCCCGCCCGATGGATTTCAGGCAATGCTGCTGCCAGTGTATCCGCCGCCAGTTGCACCGCCCTCCTGGCCTTCATCAAATCCCTGGATGAAAAAACCATCCTGATCCAGCGTCCAAAGGGCGGATACGCCATGCTCTCACGTATCCCCAGCTCCTCGTTCAGGAAATCTTCGCTGTGTTCCGAACCCAGCCGATGAAGCCACGGGGCCGAGGGATTGCGCGTCTGAATGATGACCCTGCTCGGTTTTGGCCCTCGGCCTGTCCTTCCCAGAACCTGGGTCAATTGCTGCCACCACCGCTCTCCGGCACGAAAGTCCGGAAGTGACAGGCCCTGATCCGCGTTGACCACACCCACCAGGGTCACATTCGGAAAATGGTGCCCCTTCACCACCATCTGGGTGCCAATCAGACAGTCCAGGCGGCCATTATTGAATGCCTCAAGTATGCGGATCAGCTTCGTTCCCGAACCCACCGTATCCCGGTCCAGACGGGCAAAACGCAGGCCGGGCAAACGGGCACGAAGCTGATCCTCCACCTTCTCCGTGCCCTCTCCCGCGGGGAGAAGGGCATCCTCACCGCACCGCTCACATGCCGCCGGCACAGGATGGATATAACCGCAGGCATGGCATCTGACCTGACGGCGACGCCTGTGCAGTGTCAGGCGAAGCGAACAGGCAGGACATTCGGGTACATGCCCGCACGCGGCACAAATGAGCGCTGGCGCGTAACCGCGCCGGTTCAGATAGAGAAGGGCCTGTTCACCACGCTCGCAGGCCAGACGCAAGGCCTCGATCAACTCATCCGTAACGGGCCCTTCAACGCCACGCATATCGACAATCCCCGGCCTCACCGGGGCTCCTCCCCCAATGTTTCTGGTCAGGGACAGGAGAGTGTACGTCCCTTTTCTTGCCAGCCTCCAGCTTTCAAGGCTTGGGGTCGCCGAACCGAGAACAATGGGGATATCCAGCTGCTGGGCCAGCAACACGGCCAGATCCCGACCCGAATAACACACACCTTCTCCCTGTTTGAACGAAGTGTCATGCTCCTCATCCACGATCACCAGGGACAGACGCGGCAGTGGCAGGAAAACCGCCGAGCGTGTTCCAATCAGCACCTTGATATCATTTAATTGATGGCGAACCCGGTTCTTTTCATGCACACCCAGCCCCGAATGCCACACCGCCACATCGGGGAGCCTGGCACGCAGCCGGCCCAGCCACTGAGGGGTCAAACCAATCTCGGGCACAAGGATCATCACCTGACCACCGGCCTGGATGGTTTTTATGGCCGCTCTTAGATAAACCTCGGTCTTGCCGGAACCTGTTGGGCCAAACAGAAGAAAGGGGGAAAATCCTGATGCGCCAAGAATGCTGTCGACTGCCTCGATCTGTTCGGGCAACAGATGCCTGGGTACAGGTTCGGACGCAAAGCCTGCCGATCGATCCTTTCCCAGAGGAGAAACCACGCGTTCGATCAGGCCCGCCTCAGCGGCCCGTGCCAGACGATGGTGGAGAAATGGTGGCGCCGCTGGACAAGTGGCCAGAGTCCGCACAGAAAGCGTGGATCTGCTTCCAAAGGATGCTGCAAGATCGGGATCGAACCCCCCCAGCCTTTGCCTGTCGGGACAGTGCCAGCGTTGCCTGTCATCACCTCGTGTCCAGGCAAATGCGGTTTCATACATCTCACCTGGGCAGGCAAGATAATATCGGGCGGCACGTTCAAGCCACTTCAGGCGCGCGTCACAATACAGGGGTGAAACATCCAGGCGATCCAGAATGACTTTTGGCTCTACGCCTTCGGGTGGAGCCTCGGCTGAGGCCTTGAGCACGACCCCCAGCCGCCTTCCGCGCCCGAAGGGAACTCGTACCCGGATGCCCCTCAACGGCACACCGAGCGTTTGAGGCCACAGGTAGGTGAAGGTCCTGGCAAGTGGACAGAATACCGCCACCTGCACAAACAGCTCAGTGGATGCTTGCAGTACTCTGATCGGTCTGTGTGGCAAAGGTATCGGTAAATTCAGGGACGATTTCCTTCAGGGTTCTGTGAAGCATACCCACATCCCGCTTCCTTCCCGCCTCCTGGAGCCTGGCCAACAGGGTCTGCAGACCATGCCAGTCATATTCCCTTGCCGCTGCAAGCATGATCTTCGGATGCTTCGTGCCGGAAGGCACCTCGAAGGAATAGAACAGCTCTTCATGCAGCTTTTCACCTGGTCGCAGGCCCGTCAGCTGGATTTCAATGTCCCGGCCGGGTTCAAGCCCTGAAAGACTGATCATCTGCTCAGCCAGGTCCTTGATTCTTACCGGAGAACCCATATCAAGCACAAAAATCTCACCGCCTTCCCCAATGGCAGCGGCCTGCAGGATCAGCTGGCAGGCCTCCTGGATCGTCATGAAAAACCGGCTGACATCCGGGTGGGTGACGGTGACCGGACCACCGCTGGCGATCTGCTGGCGAAACAGGGGAACCACCGAACCTGTCGAGTCCAGCACGTTCCCAAAGCGTGTCGTGATCATCCGTGTATTCACCCGCCCATTGAGGTTCTGGCAATAAATCTCCGCTGCCCGTTTGCTTGCCCCCATGACGTTGCTCGGATTGACCGCCTTGTCGGTGGATACGAGAACAAACTTCTCGGCCTGATATTCGGACGCGAGATCGGCGATCTGTTTGGTTCCAAGAATGTTGGTCTTAATACCCTCGGCCGGATTTTCTTCCACAATGGGTACGTGCTTGTAGGCAGCAGCGTGGAACACGATCTGGGGATGATAGGTCTCAAAGAGCCAGCGCATGCGGTCGGGATCACGCACGTCGCCCAGCAGGCTGAGTATCTGGCCGCAATTGGGATGATCATGCACTTCCTGATCAATTCGGTAGAGATTGTATTCGCTGTGATCCAGAAGGATCATCATCCCGGGAGCATAACGCAGAATCTGGCGGCAAAGCTCCGAGCCGATCGAACCCCCCGCGCCGGTAATGAGAATGCACTTCTGGTCAAGAAAATCATGCAAACCGGCATCATCAAGGTTGATCGGATCGCGCCCCAGCAAATCTTCAATTCGAATCTCCCGCAATCGGGATACCTCAACCCTGCCATCGGCAAGTTCGGCAAGGGTTGGAAGGGTGCGGCTGGCAACCCTTGCCTCCATACAAATCCGGACAAGTTGCCGCATGGTTTCCTGGGTCGCGGAAGGAATGGCGATCAGCACCACATCTACGTCCAGCTCATCGATCAATTGCGCGGTTTCAGCCAGTTTCCCCACAACACGCACGCCATGGATTTCCCTTCCCTGCTTGAAGGGGTCATCGTCGACAAACCCCACCGCCAGATACTGCCCGTGCTTTAACAGATCGCGAACAAGCATTTCACCAGCCCTGCCCGCACCGGCAATAAGGGCCCGCTGAACGGGCTTCTCCCTCAGGTCAAAGCGCCGATCCTTTATCCAGCGATAGAACATGCGAGGACCGGAAAGCCCAAGCGTCAGCAGAAGCGGATAAAGCAGAAGAATTGAACGGGGAACACCTTCCAGCCTCTCCGCCACAAACACAATCAGGAAGGTCAGGGAAACGCCCAGACCCACTGCCTTGAGGATGCGGATCAGGTCCGGAATCGAGGCAAACCTCCACATTCCACGGTAGAGGCCGGAATGCCAGAAAACGATGCCCTGAACCGGCAATGCAACGGTCAGGAGCATGATGGCAACTGACCAGTAGATCTCCGGAATGGGGCCCATGTTGAAGCGGAGCCAGTAGGACAGAAACAGGGCGAGTGGCACCCAGAGCAGATCATGGGCAAACGCGGCCCAGCGTGAACGCAAAACGCGAAACACTGACTTGCTCATATCTTCAGACCTGCCCTGTTTTCCAGCCGATGCACACTCATGGCCAGAAGTGTGTAGATTCCGGCCCAAAAAACCAGCCCGGCGAGAATCCAGGTCTCCCGAACGTGAACAAGCCAGACGGCTGAAATACCCGTGGCAAGCATAAGGGCATATTCTGAAAGAACGGTTTTCCGATGTCCCCATCCCAGGCGGACCAAGCGCTGGTAATAGTGGCTTCGGTGCGCCTGCCATACCTTCTCACGTGCCAGCACGCGCCGGATCAGGGTCACCGTGGCATCCACCAGAAAAGGGGAGAAGATCAGCAGGGAGGCCCACAAGGGTATGATCTCACGCCGTTCACCCCAAAGGGAGAAGGCCGCGGCCAGAAACCCCAGACTCGCTGAACCCACATCCCCCATGAAAATCCTTGCCGGCGGGAAATTCAGGGTGAGAAAGCCCAGATTGGCTGCGGCAACCAGCAAGGCAAGAAGGGCAAAGCTGTTCTCTCCTTCACCCCAGGCAATCACGGACAGAAAGGAAAATCCGATGGCTGCCATGCCTCCCGCAAAACCATCCATGCCATCCATGAAGTTGTAAAGGTTCACAAACCATACGATATAAAGAATTCCTACGAGCACGCCCGTCCAGCCCAAAGTAAGCGAACCAAACACGGGGACGGCGACGGTCTCCAGATGCAGACCGGCAAGGATCAGTGCCGTGGCCGCCGTAACCTGCGCGACCAGGCGAACAAGCGGATGAACGTGGCTGCGATCGTCCCAGAAAGAGATGAGTGCAACGATCAGCAAACCGGCAATGACCGCCGTAAAAGAAGGCGGAACAGAAACCATCAACAAGGCCGGGGGCCATGTCACTGCCAGGGCAGCCAGTATGGCCAGCCCTCCCCCCCGGGGGGTCGGTTCTTCGTGAAGAGAACGCACATTGGGTTGATCGAGGATATACAATTTTGATGCGGGATCACACAAACGCCTGCTCAGGACGGCGGCCACCAGAAAAGATCCGAAGGTGAGAAGAATCAGTGTCATCAAAAGGTCTAGGGACGCCAGAATCTTGGAACAATGAGGACAAAGAGTGTAAAGATCTCGAGTCGGCCCAGGATCATGCCCAGAAAGAGGATCCCCTTCGCAGGATCGGGAAGAGCCGCATAGTTGGAGGCAGGACCAACCTCACCGAAACCCGGCCCCGTATTGCTGATGCAGGCGGCCGCCGCCGAAACAGCCGTCAGCATGTCCACGCCTGTATAAGCCACCGCAACGGCAAGTACGCCAAAGCACAGCATGAAAAGGGCGAAAAAGCCCCAGATGGCCTGCATCATATCTTCGGAGAGGCCACGTTTCCCCAGGCGCACCGGGATGAGTGCGTGCGGATGAATGAGACGACCGATCTCACGCATCCCCTGCCTGAACATGAGCAGAACCCGTACCACCTTGATTCCCCCCGATGTGGAACCGGCACTTCCCCCAATCAGCATGGCGGCCAGAAACAGCAGGCCGGTTCCCTGGGGCCAGAGACTGTAGTCGTTCGCCGCGAAACCGCTTGTGGTGATGATGGATACGACATTGAAGACGATATCCTCAATTCTCCCCGTATGGTTTGGAATAACGATCAGGGCCATGAGCACGACAAGGATGAGCACGCCCTTGGTGTAGGCAAGAAATTCATCGTCGCGAAGATAGATGGCCAGGGGGAGACCTCGGCGCAGGGACGCAAAATGAAGCGTAAAATTTGCACCGGCCAGAAACATGAAGATGATCGCAATCCACCGGAGTGCCGGCTGATGGAAATAGCCGAAACTGGCATCATGGGTGGAAAAACCACCGGTAGACAGGGTTGTCATGGCGTGATTTACGGCATCAAAAACGCTCATGCCGGCATACCAGAAGGCAAGGGCGCAAATCACGGTCATGCCCAGATAGATCGACCATAGCACCTTGGCTGTTTCCGTCACCCTCGCGGTCAGCTTGTCCTTAATGGGTCCGGGGGTCTCGGCCCGCAAAAGCTGCATGCCACCCACTCCGAGAAGCGGGATGATCGCCACGGTTAATACGATGATGCCCATGCCTCCCAACCACTGCTGCATGGAACGCCAGAACAGGATGGAGGGTGGCTGACTATCAAGATGGGTCAGAATGGTGGCGCCGGTGGTTGTCATGCCCGAGGCCGATTCGAACAACCCATCCATGACGGAAGCACAGGTTCCGGTAATCCAGAAAGGGACCGCCCCAAAGCAGGACAGAATCACCCAGGCGAGGGCCACGATGAGAAAGCCGTCCTTGTGGCTGAGTTTCTGGGGTGCCGGACCGGTGCTACGCATCAGGAGGAGACCGATGAGCGCGGTAATGCTCCCGGAAAGAACAAAATGACTCACGTGGCCCGTATGATAATGAAACGCAACCATGGCCGGGGCCGCCATGCCGACACCGAAAAGAGCCGAAAGGAGGCCCAGGGTCCATGTGACACCCTTCAGCGACATGAGATTACCCGATGATCAGCCGCTTTATCGGGCCTGAGCGGATATCACACATACCAGACAGTACGATTGATATAATCCACATAGCTCAGAATGATGTACAGAACCTTCCTGGAGACATTGTCTGCCTGATAATCCGGCACGTGGGGAAATGAGCCAGCCCCCCCTTCATGCTGTGCCGTTGCAACGGCAATGGCCTGCAGAACACGACTGCTTTTCAGACCACTCATGACCAACACCCCTTCATCCATACCCTCGGGCCTCTCGTGGGCCTCGCGAATCATCACAGCGGGAAAGTGGAGAAGAGAGGCTTCCTCGGTGAGGGTGCCACTATCCGAAAGAACACAATAGGCATGCATCTGAAGATGGATGTAATCCACAAAACCGAAGGGCTTGAGAAATTCAATACGCTGATCCATACCTAAGTCGCCCTCTTCCACCAGGGCATCAAGCCGGGATCGCGTCCGTGGATGCGTGGAAACGACAATTTTTTTGTCATGTGCCCTTGCGACAGCATTCAGGGAATCCAGCAAGTCACGGAGTTTCTCCCTGCTGTCAACATTTTCTTCCCGATGGGCGCTAACCAGGAAATACTCTTTTTCCCTCAGCTGGAGCCGAGTCAGTGCATCCGAGGCCCTGATGGATGGCATGGAATAATTCAGTACTTCCCGCATGCATGAACCGGTTTTGATGACCGTCTCGGGCCTGAGCCCTTCAGCCAGAAGATAACGACGCGCATGCTCGGTCAGCGGCATATTGATGTCACTTAAATGATCGATGATTTTCCGGTTGATTTCCTCGGGCACGCGCTGATCAAAGCATCGGTTCCCCGCCTCCATGTGGAAGATGGGGATCTTGCGACGCTTGGCAGGGATCACGGCCAGGCCCGTATTGGTATCACCGTAGATGAGCACCGCATCCGGCTTTTCCTTTTCCAAGACCGAGTCGGCCCGGGAAATGATCAATCCGATGCTTTCAGCCACCGTCTGGCCCACGGCCTCAAGAAAATAATCGGGCTTCCGGATTCCCAGTTCCCGGAAAAAAACCTCATTGAGCTCAAAGTCATAATTCTGGCCCGAATGAACAAGGACATGGTCGGTATGCCTTTCAAGCTCGGCAATCACGCGACTCAGCTTGATGATCTCGGGACGGGTACCGACAATGGTCATGACCTTCAGACGCTTCATGTTGTTATCTTCCATGGTACGAGATTCTCAGCGCAACAGCTCTTCATCACTGGAAAACGAGGTCTGGCCAACCAGCAAACTGTGCTGACGCAGCAGTTCGACAGTCGAGCGGAGGTCCACGGTGGCATCCTCGGAACTCAACTCCCTGCTCAACTCGGCCTGGCCGACCTCTTTATCCCTCAGTTCAGGCAGCATGGGAAGAATGCTGTAGTAATCTCCCCGCCTGATCACGTGGTGACACTCTTCCTCGGAAATCAGGATTTCGTGCATCTTTTCGCCAGGTCTCACACCGGTGATCCTGATCTCGATATCCCGATCACCAATCAGCGCCCTGGCTATATTCATGATGGTTGCGGAAGGCACATCCGGAATAAACGTCTCCCCCCTCTTAGCATCCCGGATGGCTGCAAACACGGTATCCACGGCCTCATCAAGACTCAGAAGAAAACGTGTCATTTCAGGGGAAGTGACGGTAACCGGCCCGCCGCTTTTGATCTGTTCGTGAAACAGGGGAATCACGGAACCGCGTGAGGCAAGCACGTTGCCGTAGCGAACGCAGATGAAGCGTGTGTTCCTGGACAGGATGTTCGCAGAAATGAATATCCGTTCCTGAATGGCCTTGCTCATGCCCATGACGTTAACCGGCTTGCAGGCCTTGTCGGTGCTGACACCCACCACCGTCTCAACATCATACCCATGCTCGCCTATCGCCCGGACAATGTTCATGGCCCCCTGGCAATTGGTCATCACGGCCTGACCCGGAAAATACTCACAGGTCGGCACCTGTTTGAGGGCGGCCGCATTGACAACGATATCGGCGTCTTTCAGGGCCGAACATACGGTTGCGTAATCCCGCACATCCCCGATTCGAAATTCAAGCGTGTGCATGAAATTGCGAAAGATGACCTCATCGGTGGTCACGCGCCTGTGCATGTATTCCAGACGCATATCATGCTGCTTGGCTTCATCGCGCGAGAGCACAATCACTTTTCTGGGTGTTCCCTGCTCTCCGCTGAGCAATCTTCTGACAAACACCTTGCCAAACGAGCCTGTTCCACCCGTCACCAGGATTGTCTTGCCCTCCAGCATTCATTCACCCCTTTGCAAAATAAGTTCAGCCAATTCAGCCAGCATCCGATCCCAGTCCGGCGGCCGGTAACCTGTGGCTTGATTAAAGCGCTCGGAAACCAGACTCCTGTCACAGGCAAACTGCTCATCCTCCTCGATCAGCACATCCCTGCGTCCAAGTTTTTCACTCAGACGACACAAAAGCTCATACTTGCTGATCGGTTGGGACGCAATCTGCCATACACCATTTAGCTTGTCGTGCCGCATGATCACCCGCTCGATCACCCTGGCCATCTCCATGGTTGTCAAACCGGTATAGATGGCCCGTTTGTAACCCCTGATGGTTCCCCGCTGGCCAAGAAACCACTCAACCAGACTCTTCCTGCCTGACAGTTCAAGGCCGATGATGGAGGTGCGCAGTGTGACACAACCCTCATCATGAAGCTCGCCAAGGAATTTTGTCCGACCGTACAGGTCCTCCGCATCGGGAATGTCTTCCTCGGTATAGCAGCCGCGACGGCCCGTGAAAACACAGTCCGTGCTCATGTGAATCAGCCTCGCACCCGTCTTTCGGCAGATCAGGGCAAGCTTGTGAGGAAACAGGGCATTGATCTCAAGACTGGGGGCCACTTCCCTGGCTGTTTCCCGCTGCTTGACGATGCCGACCGCATTGACCACCACATGCGGCCGGAAATCCTCAATGACCCCGGAAACGCGATTGATATCCCTGACATCGACCTCCGTGAAGGCATTGTCTCCGGTAAACAGCCCAAATTGCTCATAGGCCGAGAGATGCCGCCGCAGGGTTACGCGAACTTCAAAGGCATTCCGGTTCCGGAAATGCAACAGAAGCTGATGGCCCAGCATGCCGTCTCCGCCCGGAATCAGGATACGCATGATCCCTCTTTCGTCACCTCCTGCATCCATTCCTCCAACTGGGTAAGGAGACGCTCACGCTCAAAATGCTGTTCAAAATACAATCTGCCCCTGATTCCCATTTCCGTCCTTTCCGCTTCCGACATGCCGTACACCCTGAGCACTGCCTCGGCAAGGGCCTTTCCGTCTTCCGCACCGACGGCAAATCCGCCGCCTGATGACTCGACCACATGCGCGCCCTCTCCATCAAGTGCCGCAAGTATAGGCCGGGAACAGGCAAGATAGGACTGTATCTTGCTGGGAATCGTGAGGGCGAAGACCGGATTGCTGCGCAGGGTCACCAGCAGGGCATCCGCCAGGGCAAAATATCTCGGCATTTTCTCCGCGGGTTTTCGCCCCAGAAGGTGCATCCTTTCTCCGAGCTTGCGTTTTCTGATCTCGTCTCTCAGCCAGTTCATTCTTCTTCCATCCCCCAGGATCACCCAGTGAATATCCGCATAATCTCTCAGACAATCCGCCGCGGAAACCATGGTCTCCAGGGACTGGGCGGCGCCGAGATTGCCCGCAAACATCAGGCAGAACCCTTCAGGGATCTCATCCCGTTCCGGTGCGTCCTTTTCCAGTTCAACGGGCTGATACAGGGGCTCAGCCCAGTTCGGGAAATATCTGACCCGTTCCGGCCCTGCACCGACGGCACGGACCCTGGGAATAAATCCCTCGGACTGGACAAGGATGCGGTCACAGTTGCGATAGATAAACCGGACCATCTTTTCAACCTTGCGCAGGATTCTCCCGGAATGAACCGCACCGGTAGCGACAAGGCTTTCAGGCCACAGATCCTGGACCCAGAACATGAGAGGTATTCCCTTCAGCCTCTTCAGAACGATGGCCGGCAGACATACGGTCACCGGTGACGGCTCATAGACAAAGATCAGATCGTGTTCCCCTCGACAGCGGATGCTTCCCAGAAGCGTGGCTGAAAGCACGAACGAAAGATAATTCAGGGCCAGCCGCCACCCCCTGCCACCGCCTCTCGGAACAAGGGGGACCCGGACAACCCTGCATCCATGGTACTCCTCCCGGGCGGGGGAGAAAAAACCATAGCCGGAAAAGAACCGGCCGGCCGGATAATTGGGCATGCCTGTCAGGATGGTCAGCTCGTGTCCACGTTCCTTCAGACCCCGAACCAGATCGTTAATGATGAACGTTTCCGGCCAGAAATACTGACTGACAATCAGAATGCGCACTACTTTTCCGGACCGGTAACATTCCGAACGAACTCCCTTGCATCAACCAGCGGCAGGCGTGGCTCCTCCAGACCCATAAAGCGTTTGACGGCCCGGGCAATGGAAACGGGAGAATCAGGGTCAAAAGCCTGTTCGGGATCAAGGACATCGCGCACGTAGTCCAGTTCGGAGGCAAGAACAGGCAGGTGACTGATTTTTGCTTCGATCAAGGGAAGACCGAGCGATTCACATTTCGAAGGATAGATCAGCGCCCGTGACTTGCCGTATAACGAATGAATTTCTTCGGATGTTGCGTTTCCCATGTTTTCGATACTCAGATCATTCCGTGTCTTTTCCCTTTCTATCCAGGCGAGCAACTGATCCGCAGAATGGTCCGGAATCGTAAGACACAGACTCGGCCGGATGCCTTCCTCGGCCAGAAGACACCATGCCCTTATCAGGTTCCGGTGATTCTTGTGCGGTTCGCCCGAGGCAACATAGAGAAAGTCCCATCGCGATGAACCCCGGCTCCCGGATTTATGAACGCTTCTCGAATAACCCGAGGCGTCTTCCATAAACGGCAGGATCATCGCCTCTCGACCAACCGCGTTTTCCAGCAGGCGTTGCATGGAAGGCGACTGCACAATAAACCTGCTTACCGTGGAGGTGCGACTGCGCAACCAGAGTCTCTCCAGAGAAATGCGCAGACGAACAGGCCACGGAAATCCGGACAGATCAACGGGTTCAGCCAGATAGCGATTCTGCAAAAAAACAAGGACCCTGCCCCTGAGCCTGAACAGGGGGGGGAGGTTGCCGAAACAGAGTACCGTATCACCCTGTTTCGAAACCGTGGCCAGCATTTTCTCGGCTTTCAGCCTTGACCTCAATGTCGGGTTAACCCGGATGACCTCAATGTCTCCGGACAATGTGTGATCCAGTTTCAGGCGCCGGTCCACGATGGCCGTACACGAAAGATGTTCTTTTGCCGTTGCGGATAGCAAGGGCACGAGCAGGGCCGCTCCGCCACCCTGATGGACATTTGGCGCATGAATGATCAACCGGTCTGTCACGTTCAATCTTTGGGCGACGCCAGCACTATCAGGGTTTCTCCACCCAGGAGACGAACACCAACGTCCCTGTTAAACCAGTAAGCCAGCCGTCGCGGCAATGCTGCAAATCGTGTTTTCCACGATTTTACAGGCGTGGAGAAAGCGGCACCCGTATAGCGCCAGTCCAGCACCTCATACCCGCACTCATCCAGAAGCGCCAGGGCAAGCCCCTTTGTAAAGTAGTGGATATGCCCGACCTTGCGGCGGACATAAAGAAGCGGTTGTTCCCTCAACACACTCAGTGCAGAGAGATCCAGCGGAATGTGAAAAATAAACTTTTCCGAATGCTGACGAAGCCGGCTGAGAAATTCCGCCGGGTCCTGGACGTGTTCAATCACATCCAGGGTTAGTATCAGGTCATATTTTCTCTGGTTTATCTCCAGAAAATCACCGGTTTCAAAAATGATATCAGCATGGGCATGTTGATCCCAGAATCTGGCGGCATCAGGAGCAATATCGAACCCATACAGGCGCGCCTTGGGAAAGTGACCTCTCAGGGCGGCCAGGATCGCCCCCGCTCCACAGCCAACCTCACAAATTGAGTCGGGCTTCAAGCCGGCATCATGAACCAGTTCCGATACCTTCGCTGCCTTCCATGGACTGTCTTCCATGTCCCAGTCCGGATTCTGCTTCAAATAGGCCCCGGTAAGATATCTCTGCCGAACAGTACTCAAACCGATTTCTTCCCCATCCTGCCGGTCATCCGCCAGAGATTTTCTGTAACGACCTTTAACTGAAGCAGGTAACACTCCATGCTGGCAGTAAAACGGTTACGCCCTCCGGAACGAATCTGGGCTTCTTTCCACTCTCTGAGACTCTGATGGATATATTTTTTCCCCATTCCGCCTTCTCTCATCTTACAAACCAGACAGGAAACACACACTGCTCGAAGTTTTGCTCCGCCCCGAAGAAAGTGCTCGTAATCCACGGCGATACGGAACGCCTCATCAAACAAACCGACTCTTGAAAAATACGACCTGTTCGTAAATGCCGACTGGTGAGGGATGGTATCCCTTCGAAGGAAACGCTTCCATTGAAACGCTTTCCCGTAAGGCCCGCCCACATGGACAGGCCGAACCTCCCGGCTGACCACCTCAACCTGGCCGAAAACAACATCGGCCTCCGGATGATGCTTCAGTTTTTCCGCCATCTCTGAAAGAACAGAAGGTGAAACAAGAAAATCATCCGAATTCAGAAATAACAACCACTTGCCACTGCTATGCCTCACACCCAGATTGAAGGCATGGGCCAGTCCCCGGTCCGGTCTGGAATGCCAATAGGCAAGCCTGTCCTGATATTTCTGGATCATATCCACCGACCCATCGGTGGAACCGCCATCAATCACGACATACTCAAAGTCATCGAAGTCCTGTTCCAGAACGCTCTGCATGCACTGTTCGATAAACTCGGCTGCATTCAGGCAGACGGTAATAACGGAAATCAGCGGTGTTTCCCCCCCGCTGGAGTTTTCTTCAATAATTGGCGTGGACACGATGCCAATCTGCAGGGCCAGCCAGTTTTTCTCCCAGAATCGGAAGATCAAGGATGCAATAGGCTACGCCGTAGGCCATTCGAAGTGCATCGGATGCCATGTTGTTTGCTCCGAACGGGATTTCTTCCAGTTCCTTTTGCAGCGTATCCATATCATATCCCATCAGCATCAGACGATGCTCGCCAATCCATTTCAGATACCTTCGGCACCACGATTTCCGCAGTGGATTGTTCAGGGTCCCCTTCCACTTATCCAGGGGCTCCTGACTGATATTCCGATACTGCCTCACCCCTGTCGGGTCACCCATCCTGCCGTCGAAGCGAGCATCCCTAAAGCGGGTTAACAACCCCTTATCAAATTCAAGATCAAGATAGTCAAAGATTTTTCTCAAACTGGCTTCCGGACTGGAAATAAGATCCTCATACTGCATGGCCAGTATCCGATCCCCATGTTGTTCAAAGGCATTCACCAGATTTTCCAGACCCTCGAACAAATCAACCTTATAGGCATAGAGGTTCCACTTTCCCTTTCCCCAGGTTTCCATGATGGATGCCACGACTGCCAAGGGGTTGCGCCACAGAAACAGGAACTTTCCGTCCGGAAACATCCGGATTATATCATTTACGACCAAATGATACCTTGGTGTCTTGTCCAGGAAATATCTGGCTTTTGGGTTGGCTGCCTTTTTGTAGAGGCGTAATGCAAGGGTATGTATCTCTTCCAGATAGTCATCCTTGCCGTTTGGGAGATTATGGCAAAAATCTTCTATGGCCTCTCGCATCAACCCATAACCGAATTCACCGTATGCTCCCTTATCACGTAGCGTGTACAGAAAAGGGAGGAGAAACCAAGGCTCGGAAGCCGAGCACACTTCATCATGTGCTGCAATCATCCTTTGAAGCATTGTTGAACCAGAACGGGGCAGGGAAAAAATAAACAAGGGGGATATCACTCTGGATAACCCCAACAATCAAGAATGTCTTCCAACTGTTCTTCAATGAGCCTGCGGATGGAAGGGGGAATCTCATTTCTCCAAGACTCTATCTCACCCTTTGTGAATGCTCCACCGGCTAAAGCCGGTGGCTTCGGATTACGGCTATAAGCCGGA